>NC_020911.1:2905414-3541142 GCF_000155675.2 Octadecabacter antarcticus 307 | reverse complement strand
TCTCGGCGACGTTCGCATTTCGCTAAAGCAAGGGGGACGCAAGCCGCGCCAGACTGTCGCGAAACCGTAACAATCGGCCACGGCGCTTATACTGGGTCACGTCAAAGGCCACACAATCAGCGAGATCATTGTGAAATGCGACAACCAGTTGCTGCGCCACGTGTTTGTCATAAATCACGGCTGTGAGTTCGTAATTAATACTAAACGATCTAATGTCCCAATTTGCCGACCCGATTGAACTGACTTCACCATCGACACAGACCGTTTTGGCGTGCAGGAACCCGGACGTGTAATGGTGCACTTTGACCCCCGCACGCGCCACTTCGATGGCATAGGTATTCGCAGCCCAATACGGCAAAAACTGCCCTGGACCTTTTGGTGAAATCATCACCTGCACATCGACACCTGACCGCGCCTTGAGCTTTAGCGCCTCGGCCAATGTTTCATCCAGAATGAAAAACGGTGACTGGATCAAGACCTGCGTTTTGGCAGAGACGATCAGTTCGAAATAAAGCTGCCTGATCGCGGCGTATTCGGTGTCAGGGCCAGACAGGCAAATCTGGATTGGCAAGTTGGCTGCGTTATCGTTCTGCGTGACTGCGGGAAAGAGGGGGCCCAGATCAAGGATCTCGTCGGTTGCATTGGCCCAATCGATCAGGAAGACCGATTGCAAAGACCACACAACGCTGCCGGTTAGCTGTATATGTGTGTCGCGCCACCGCGCAAAACCGGTTGGTGGATCAAGGTGCTCGTCCCCGATGTTCAGACCGCCCGTAAATCCGGTGATGCCGTCGATCACAGCAATCTTGCGGTGATTTCGATAAGATATTGTGTGGATGCGCCACAGCGCGGAGAACGGGCGTATCTCAATCCCCGCCGCGCGCGCCTTGAGCAGATAGCGCCAGCCTAGACCCGGAAAGCTGCCAACCGAATCGTACAGGATACGAACGGCGACGCCTTGCGACACTTTCTTGGTCAAGACGGCCAGCAGGCGATCCCCAAATGCGTCACCGTTCCAGATATAATAGCTTAGGTGGATCGACGACGTGGCCTGTTTCATCGCCGCAATAAGGGCCGGATAGGTTTGTGTCGCATCCTGTAGAACTGTGATCTGGTTTGATGTGGTAATGCGTGAATTTGCATTGGAATGGACCAGCGTCGCGACCCGCGCAGTCGTGGGGTTTTCCGCGTTCAGACGGGTGAGTGCTGCGTCATGTTGATCGCGCACGTCTTGCAACAGCCCGTGTATCTGTGCTGGCGCGTCCTGCTCTTTTACCTGAAACTTACGTACAAAAGCCTTGTAGCCGCGCCCAACGAACAAATAGATGACCAATCCCAAGCCTGGCAATATGATGAAAAGCAGCATCCAAGCGAATGAGGATTTTGGCGCGCGGTTTTCGGAGATCAGAAAGATCGAAACGACGACGACATAAGCGCCAAAGACGAATTGCAGAAGGGTCGGTGTGGGCATGATGTTCACCTTTGCACTGTTTAGGCCCCAGTTAGAACTTGGCATGTGTTAGCACAAAGAAACTGGTTCGCGTCGGGCAATTAGCGCAGCGCGACAAGCACGTCAGCCGTTGCAATGCCAGTCACTGCCAATCGCTGTCGTCGCTGAAAATCGCGAATTGCGGCTTCTGTCTTGGCGCCGACAACCCCATCGATTGTCCCGATATCGTAGCCCCGAGCCGCAAGACGACGTTGCAGATCAATCCGGTCTGTTCGGGTCAAGCCGTTAGCGTCGGGTGGAAAGCTGCCTTGCAACGGACCCGCACCCGCGATGCGGTCGGCCAAGTATCCCACGCCAAGCGCATACAGGTCGGAATTGTTATAGGTTTTTACGACATCAAAGTTGCGCGTCACCGTAAAGCGCACACCGCCGCTTTGCGGTTGGATCGTGCGCCCTGATGGGCCATCAGTGCCAGCCTCAGCACCCCATTTCAATCCGCTGCGCCAACCGTTTCGGGCCAAATAGCTCGCGGTGGAGGCCAGCGCGTCTGCGGGGTCGTCCCCCCAAATATCGCGTCGCCCGTCACCGGTGAAGTCAACGGCGAATGCCTGATAGGACGTCGGGATGAATTGTGTGTGTCCCATCGCACCCGCCCAGCTTCCGACCAATTGTGCAGGCGTGGTGTCGCCGCGTTGCAGGATGCGCAGGGCGGCCAATAATTGGCTTTCGTAGAAATTACCGCGACGCCCATCAAAAGCCAGTGTTGCCGTCGCTGAGATGACCGGGATTTGCCCGCGTTTTTCCCCGTACTGGCTTTCCATGCCCCAGATTGCAGCAACGATATACGCATCAACGCCGTATTGGGTTTCAATCGCGCTGAACGTCGTTGCATGGCGTGAGAACGCCGCGCGTCCCTTTCGGATGCGTTCATCTGATGTCGCGATTGACAGGTATTCTTCTAGCGTGCGGCGGGTCTGGATTTGGCTGCCGTCGCGGGCAACGACGCCGCGAAGGTAGCCCGCGTCTGCGAATGCCGCGTCTATCGTTGCTGACGATATGCCCGCAGAACCTGCGCGCGATTTGAACCGCGCAACCCAGTCGATGAATCCTGCGTTCTGCGCGGGGCGGAGGTCGGCGGGCAAATCTTGCGCAGTGATTAGCTGCGCTGTCGGGGCATTGCCCGCACAGGCCGCCATGCTCAACGTGGCGCATGTGGCAAGGAAATGGCGTCTGTTCATATTCATATTACCGATCAGGATAGTCAGGTTGCGCCAAAAGAAAAGCCAGTAACGCAGCACCGGTCGCTGCGGGCTCTAAACAACAAAAGCGCTCGGCACTTGGCCGGACGCTGTGCAGTTAAAGTGTCAGATGAGGGTCAAAGCGGCGCCGCGCGCGTCATGTCAATCGAGCAACCATATCTAGCGTTTTGCAGTGTTCCAGTCCGAATACATGTCTGGCCTTTTGCGCAGCAGTTTCGCTTCGGTTTTTTCGCTGAGCGTCAGGTCGCCTTCAGGGGACACATTGCGGCGCTTGAGCGTAATTTCGAACGCCAACCGATCCTCTAAGAACGCAATCAGTTTATCCATCTGTTCGTATTGGAACAGGTGGTCGACGATCATCTCACCGCTGCCGCGACGCAGAAACTTTGTTGGACTGCCGACGTTTGCCCATACAGCCGGTTCTCCCTTGGCATATTCGTTCACAAAATCGTCAAAAGCGACGGTCTTGGTGCTGTGGGAAAGGCCATCCACGTCGGCGCGTTGACGATAACGATACCAACTGCCCAGCCAACCAATCGGGTGGCGCACAACACAGATCAGCTTCATGTCCTCCAGCCCGCATTTTTCAAGATAGGGCTTTAGAAGGCGGTTATATCGGTAGGCTGGCGTATGTTTTAGAATCGGTGGATTGCGTATCACCATGTCCGAACGTGGAGCTAATGCTGCCTCTAGCGCGGATGTTCCCGTTTTCGGCATCGCCAAAAACACCAATCTTTCCTTCGCAAATACAAGCATTTACATACCACTCCTGTTGATAACTATGCTGTAAACTACTCCTTAATACCTCTGCGGGAAAGATGAGTTGTGAACGATTTTAGTTGAAGTGTTCTTGTTTTGATCTCATAAGGGCGAGAACAAGAGGTGAACAAAGCATCAATTGCTACCCTTGCAGGGGCATGGAATAAGGACAAAAATCATGGCAACGGCAGAGCTATTAAAGATGACAGACAAGAAATCAGCAGACAAGCAAAAGGCGCTCGATTCGGCGCTGGCACAGATCGAACGTCAGTTCGGCAAGGGGTCGATCATGACGTTGGGCGGCAGTGCCGTGCAAGAGATCGAAAGCACGTCAACGGGCTCGCTTGGATTGGACATAGCGCTTGGTATTGGGGGCATCCCGAAGGGACGCGTCGTTGAAATTTACGGGCCGGAATCGTCTGGTAAAACCACGCTAACGCTGCATTGCCTTGCAGAAGAGCAGAAAAAAGGTGGGGTATGCGCCTTTATCGACGCAGAGCACGCGCTGGACCCGGGCTATGCCAAAAAGCTTGGCGTTAACCTTGATGATCTACTGATTTCGCAACCCGACACTGGCGAGCAGGCCTTAGAGATTGTCGACACGTTGGTACGCTCTGGCGCGATATCAATGATTGTGGTCGATTCTGTTGCTGCCCTGACGCCGAAATCCGAACTTGAAGGCGACATGGGTGATCATTCTGTCGGCGTTCACGCCCGACTGATGAGCCAGGCGATGCGCAAGCTGACTGGATCTATCAGCCGCACCAAGTGTACAGTTATCTTCATCAACCAAATCCGGATGAAAATCGGGGTTATGTTCGGCTCTCCGGAGACGACGACCGGTGGTAACGCGCTGAAATTCTATTCTTCCGTCCGTCTGGATATTCGCCGCATCGGGTCTGTTAAGGATCGCGATGAGATCGTTGGCAACAGCACCAGAGTAAAAGTTGTCAAAAACAAGGTCGCGCCACCGTTCAAGGTGGTAGAATTTGACATCATGTATGGCGAAGGCATTTCCAAGTTGGGCGAACTGGTCGATATGGGTGTCAAAGCCGGCATTGTTGAAAAGTCCGGCTCATGGTTCTCATATGGTGATGAACGCATCGGACAGGGCCGTGAAAACGCCAAAACATTCCTGCGAGAAAACCAACATTTTGCAATCGAGATTGAGGACAAAATCCGCGCAGCGCACGGGCTTGATTTTGACGGCGCACCCAAGAAGCCTGGCAAAGAAGACGACGCACTGCTCGAAGACTAAACTGGTTTGCAGTTAGATTTGGGGCGCAGGGGAAACCTTGCGCCCTTTTCGTGTTGCGCTGTGGACTTGCGTCGGGTGCGGGGCTATTTCACGACAGCATTGATTGACCCTGACGGAAAGCCAAACCCATGACCAGCCTGTCCGACATCCGATCCACCTTCCTTGATTACTACGCGCGTAATGGTCACAAGGTCGTGGCCTCCAGCCCGTTGGTGCCGCGCAATGACCCGACGTTGATGTTCACCAACTGTGGCATGGTGCAGTTCAAGAATCGCTTTACAGGTGTTGAATCAGGAAACTATCAACGCGCCACCACGTCGCAAAAATGCGTGCGCGCAGGCGGCAAGCACAACGATCTGGATAACGTTGGCTATACTGCGCGCCACCATACGTTCTTTGAAATGCTCGGGAATTTCAGTTTTGGAGATTACTTCAAATCCGAAGCCATTCCGTTCGCATGGAACCTGCTGACAAAAGATTTTGGCATCGATAAATCCAAGCTGCTGGTGACAGTCTACCACACCGACGACGAAGCCTATGATCTTTGGAAAAAGATCGGCGTGCCGGAAGACCGTATTATCCGCATTGCAACGGACGATAATTTCTGGCGCATGGGGCCAACCGGCCCCTGTGGTCCGTGTACTGAAATTTTCTATGACCACGGCGATCATATTTGGGGTGGCCCCCCTGGATCACCAGACGAAGATGGCGACCGGTTTATTGAAATCTGGAACATCGTGTTCATGCAGAATGAACAGTTCGATGACGGAACCATGAAGCTGCTGGAAATGCAAAGCATCGACACGGGCATGGGGCTGGAACGCATTGGTGCGCTGCTTCAGGGGCATCATGACAACTACAACACCGACCTGATGCGCGCCTTGATCGAAGCGTCAGCGAATGCCACCGACGGTGCCCCCGATGGGGATGGCAACGTGCACCACCGTGTCATTGCCGACCATCTGCGATCCACTTCTTTTCTGATCGCTGAGGGCGTCTTGCCATCAAACGAAGGGCGCGGTTATGTGCTGCGCCGGATTATGCGCCGCGCCATGCGTCACGCGCATTTGCTTGGGGCGCAGGATCCGGTGATGCACAGGTTGGTGTCGGCCTTGATCCAACAGATGGGCGCGGCCTATCCTGAATTGGGGCAGGGCCAAACGCTGATCGAAGACACGCTGCTTAACGAAGAGATCCGGTTCAAAACAACACTGGACCGTGGTTTGAAACTGCTGGACGACGCGCTTGTCGATGTGCCCGAGGGGTCTGATCTGTCCGGTGCGACGGCGTTCAAGCTTTATGATACGTTTGGGTTTCCGCTGGATCTCACGCAGGATGCGCTACGCGAAAAGGGTCGCGGCGTGGACACTGACGGGTTCAAGGCGGCGATGGATGCGCAAAAGGCCAAGGCGCGCGCGGCTTGGACGGGCACAGGCGCGTCCGCGGATGCGGCAATCTGGTTTGATATTGTGGATGCGCACGGCGTCACGGAATTTTTGGGATATGAGACCGAAACCGCACAAGGCCAGTTGCTGGCAATCGTGTCAGATACCGACCCCGTTAACAGTGCTAACACAGGTGATTGCGTCGCGCTGATCTTTAACCAGACCCCGTTTTACGGCGAAAGCGGCGGGCAAGAGGGTGACCAAGGCACGGTTAAAACAGACACTGGAACCGCCCGCGTCACCGACACCAAAAAGGTGGCCGGTCTGTTCTTGCATATGGCCGAGGTCACGGCCGGAGCGATCACCACGGGCCAAGGCAGCGAACTGGTCGTCGATCACGCGCAGCGCTCTGCGATCCGCGCCAACCATTCCGCCACGCATTTGCTGAACGAAGCCTTAAGGGTCGCACTTGGCGATCATGTGGTCCAGCGTGGATCGCTGAATGCTGCGGATCGTTTGCGGTTTGATTTCACCCATACCAGCTGCATGACGGCTGTGGAGTTGGCGCAAGTTGAACACGACGTCAACCATTACGTCCAACAAAATACTACCGTTTCCACGCGGATCATGACACCGGATGACGCCCGCGCACTTGGCGCTCAGGCACAGTTCGGCGAAAAATACGGCGACGAAGTTCGCGTTGTGTCCATGGGGCGCGCGAATACGGGCAAGGGTGTTGACAGGCAGACCTATTCGCTGGAACTGTGCGGTGGCACCCATGTGGCGCGCACGGGCGACATCGGCATGTTTGCGTTGACGTCTGAGCGGGCCTCTTCGGATGGCGTGCGACGCATCGAAGCGCTGACGGGTCAAACCGCGCGGCGTTACTTGCGGACACGCGACGAAACTTTGGCTGATGTCGAGGGCATGCTCAAGTCAAAGGGCACAGATGTTGCGACCCGTGTCAAAGCGTTGATGGATGAACGTCGCGCGCTGGCCAACGAAGTGGCACAGTTGCGCCGTGAGGTGGCGATGGGCGGCGGTGCCAAAGATGAAGGCACACAAGATAAGGATATCAATGGGGTAGCGTTCAAAGCGCAAGTGATGCAGGGCGTCACCGGTAAGGATTTACCAGCGATGATCGATGACATGAAATCGGCCATGGGCAGCGGTGCGGTCTTGCTGATCGCGGAAGGTGACGGCAAGGCAGCGGTTGCTGCAGGTGTTACGGCTGATCTGGTCGACAAAATCAGTGCGGTTGATTTGGTCCGCGCGGCTGTGGCCAAACTGGGTGGCAAAGGTGGCGGCGGTCGCCCTGATATGGCGCAGGGTGGTGGCAAAGATGCCAGCAATGCAGAGGCGGCAATCAAAGCTGCCGAAGCGGTCATTCTTTCTTAGTACTTTCTGTCTTCCGCATGTTTTTGTCTTGAAAATATCCCGGGGGAGGTGAGCTTGCGAACTGGGGGAGGCGCCCCATTTTTCTACTATTCCCCAAACAAAAAGGCCCTCGCTTCACATAGAAGCGAGGGCCTTTTTTAGTCTCTAAATCAGAATCTTAGTTCTTTTTGGCATTCCGCTTACGTTCAATCGGGTCAAGGTGACGCTTGCGCATGCGCACAACCAGCGGCGTGACTTCTACAAGCTCGTCATCGTCGATGTAGGCAATCGCCTGTTCCAGGGTCAGAGTGACCGGAGTTGTAAGACGCACGGCTTCGTCGGTGCCGGATGCGCGAACGTTGGTCAGTTGCTTGCCCTTCAGCGGGTTCACTTCAAGGTCGTTTTCACGGGCGTGTTCACCAATAATCATGCCCTGATAGACGGCTTCTTGTGCGCCGATGAAGAACTTGCCGCGATCTTCCAGCTTCCACAACGCGTAGGACACGGATGTGCCGTTTTCCATTGAGATCAGAACGCCAGCGCGACGGCCTGGAATCGGGCCTTTGTGCGGTGCCCATTCGTGGAACACGCGGTTCATCACACCCGTGCCGCGCGTGTCGGTCAGGAATTCGCCGTGATAGCCGATCAAGCCGCGCGATGGCACATGGGCCACGATACGCGTCTTACCGCTGTTCTGCTTCATCTCAACCAGCTCACCTTTGCGGGTGCCGGTCATTTTTTCAATCACGGCGCCGGAATATTCGTCATCCACGTCGATTGTGACTTCTTCGATAGGTTCGCAACGTTTGCCATCAATCGATTGGAACAAAACCTGCGGACGGGAGACCGACAATTCGAACCCTTCGCGGCGCATGTTTTCGATCAAAACGCCCATCTGCAATTCGCCGCGACCCGCAACTTCGAACGCTTCACCGCCCGGCGTGTCGGTGATTTTGATTGCAACGTTTGATTCGGCTTCTTTCATCAGGCGTTCGCGAATGACCCGCGACTGAACCTTTTTGCCGTCACGTCCCGCAAGCGGGCTGTCGTTGATGCCGAAGGTGACAGTGATGGTTGGCGGGTCAATCGGCTGCGCGGGCAGGGCCTCGGTCACTGAAATGGCGACGATGCTGTCGGCCACGGTCGCCTTTGTCATACCGGCCAGCGTAACGATATCACCCGCTTCTGCCAGTTCAATCGGTTGCTGACCAAGCCCACGAAACGCGAGGATTTTTGTACAGCGGAAGGTTTCGATCAGCGCACCATCCGCATGGAGCGCTTTGACGGTCTCGCCAGCTTTCAAGGTGCCAGATTCGACACGGCCCGTCAGGATACGGCCGATAAAGGGATCAGCGCTGAGCGTGGTGGCAAGCATGCGAAAGGGTTCGTCGCGCGCAGCAATTTGTGCAGGGGCCGGAACGTGCTTAACGACCATGTCGAACAAGGCATCCAGGTTTTCACGTGGACCATCAAGTTCGGCATCACACCAACCGGACCGACCGGAGGCATAAAGATGCGGGAAATCAAGCTGTTCTTCGGTGGCGTCCAGATTGGCAAACAGATCAAAACATTCATCCAACGCGCGATCAGGCTCGGCGTCGGGCTTATCGACCTTGTTGAGCACAACGATGGGGCGCAGGCCAAGGGCAAGCGCCTTGGAGGTCACAAATTTTGTCTGTGGCATTGGGCCTTCGGCCGCGTCAACCAGCAGGACAACACCGTCAACCATGGACAGAATGCGTTCCACTTCACCGCCAAAGTCGGCGTGACCAGGTGTGTCGACGATATTGATGCGCAGGCCTCTCCACTCCACGGATGTGGCCTTGGCAAGAATCGTGATGCCGCGTTCGCGTTCCAGATCGTTGGAATCCATCGCCCGTTCGGTCGTGGCTTGGTTGTCGCGGTAGGTGCCTGATTGCTTCAACAGTTCGTCCACAAGTGTGGTCTTGCCGTGGTCAACGTGGGCGATAATAGCGATGTTACGCATGTCCATTGGAAGTCCTTAAGAAAGCATAAAAGCGGGCGCAAATGCGTCCCGCAGAAGATGTTGCGCGGGCAATACCGCGCCTTAGCTAGAAAGGATAGGGGGTATTGACCAAAATCGGCGCAGGGTTAGTGGGTCGCCGATTTTGAGAACAGCTGGATGATGATAATCCCCACAAGAATCAACGTCATGCCAAGGATGGCGGGCCAGTCCAGCGTTTGGCGAAACACCACCCAGCCAATCAGCGCGATCAACACAATGCCCGATCCTGACCAGATCGCATACATGATGCCAACGGGCATGGATTTTAACGTCAGGGCCAAGAGGTAAAACGCGATGGAATAGGCGATCACGACGATGACAGACGGCCCCAGTTTGGTGAACTGTTGGCTGGCTTGCAGGGCCGTGGTTCCGATGGTTTCAAAGATAACGGCGACGATAAGGGTGATGAAATGTGCGGGCATGTTTGTGCTTTTCTGCGGGGGGCAATTATTAGGTCGCAACGTACCAGTCTTTGCGGTGATTGAATGTGATGATCATATTGACGATGAACGCGCCCAGCATCGACAGCAGAACTGCGCGCGTGTCGAGAATGAAGAACGCGGCGGCAAAGATGCAAACGTCAAAAAGCAGCTGCGTAAATCCTGCACGAAAACCTGTGGCTTCTTGAATATAAATCGCAAGGATACCAACGCCGCCCAAGGATGCGCCATGGCGAAAGATCGCCAGCAAACCAGCACCTGTGAGAACGCCAAACAACGCCACGCCATAGACGGGGTTGAGGGTTTCAAAGCTGATAAGATCTGGAAACCAGATCGAGAATGCCGACACGAGGATAACTGCGATTACAGTTTTGAACACAAATCGGGGACCGATGCGTTTGTAGCCCAGCCAGTAGAACGGCAGGTTCACGACAAAAAACATCAGCGCGAATGAAAAGCCCGTTGCATAGGACAACAACAATGCCAGCCCCGCTGTCTGTCCTGTGACCAAGCCAAGATGCGTCAAGATGACGAGGCCCGTAGCTGCCATGGTGGTGCCCGTCAAAAGGCCCTGCGCGTCTTCAACGAAGCTGTGGCGGCGGGGGCGGTTTTTCGGGGGGATGCGATCTGTATCTAACATGGCGCAGGGGTATGTGGCGGCCCGGTTCACGTCCAGAAAAAAGGGCCACCCACGATGTATATCATCCGAGCAGCCCTTTGAATTTATGTCGTGTGTTTGAACGTTAGTTCAATGCGGCGCTCAGGTTTTCGTTGATCTTCTCAAGGAAACCCTCGGTTGTCAGCCATTGCTGATCTGGACCAACAAGAAGCGCGAGGTCCTTGGTCATAGATCCGGATTCAACTGTATCAACGATGACTTTTTCAAGCGTTTCAGCGAATGTCATCAGTGCCGTATTATCGTCCAGCTTGGCACGGTGACGCAACCCGCCGGTCCACGCAAAGATCGACGCAATCGAGTTGGTAGACGTCGCTTCGCCCTTTTGGTGCTGGCGGTAGTGGCGCGTCACAGTGCCGTGTGCTGCTTCGGCTTCGACGATTTTGCCGTCGGGCGTCATTAACTGGGACGTCATTAGGCCGAGCGAACCGAACCCTTGGGCAACCGTATCCGACTGCACATCGCCATCGTAGTTTTTACAAGCCCAGACATAGCCGCCGGACCATTTCATTGCCGATGCTACCATGTCGTCGATCAGACGGTGTTCGTAGGTAAGGCCTGCTTTGGCGAATTGTTCAGCGTATTCCGCGTCAAAGATGCGCTGGAAAATCAGCAGGAATTGGCCGTCATACTGTTTCAGGATCGTATTTTTGGTCGATAAGTATACCGGGTAGTTGCGTTTGAGGCCGTATTCAAAAGACGCGCGGGCAAAATCTTCGATAGACTTATCAAGGTTGTACATCGCCATGTAGACGCCAGATGCCGGGGCGTTGAAGACTTCTTCTTCCATGACCTGACCGTCTTCACCGACCCATTTCATCGACAATTTACCGGGGCCGGGGAATTTCATGTCCGTGGCGCGGTATTGGTCGCCGTAGGCGTGGCGGCCAATGACGATGGGCTGGGTCCAGCCGGGCACAAGGCGCGGCACGTTGGAACAGATGATCGGTTCACGAAACACAACGCCGCCAAGGATGTTGCGGATCGTACCGTTGGGCGAACGCCACATCTTCTTGAGGCCGAATTCTTCTACGCGGGCTTCGTCCGGTGTGATCGTCGCGCATTTCACCGCGACGCCAACTTCTTTAGTCTTTTCAGCGGCATCGATGGTTATCTGGTCGTTCGTTGCATCGCGGCTTTCCATGCCAAGATCGTAGTACAACAGATCAATGTCGAGGTAGGGCAGGATCAGTTTTTCTTTGATGAAGGCCCAGATGATGCGGGTCATTTCATCGCCGTCCATTTCGACGATCGGGTTGGCTACTTTGATCTTATCCATCGGTGGATGTCCTTATGCTGGGTGCGGAATTGGCGATGCGATAGCGCATGTTCGCGCTGGTGAAAACCCCTGTATGCCGTTGTATACGGGTTTTGGAGGTGTGTAACTATGGTGCTGTGACAGGCATACACGCGGCGTACACAGGCTGTACACAAGTTGTATGCACACTTTTGCGGATCGCCCGCAGCGGGTTTGATGGATCGCCTGCGGCAGCGGAGTTTTCGGCGGGGATATTTTTGAAACCAAGACGACGTAGAAAGTAAGAAGGTTTACGTGTTGGTCGCGAACCACGCGTCGATTTGTGGCGCGAGGGCGGCCCAGAGTGCGGGTGCGCCGCGCTGGACTTTGACCCCGACGCGACTGTCGATCTGGGCGCGGGTGACGTTGTAGACCCGCCATGATCCACCGCCCGATTGCAGGTTGCAGATCAGCGGCTGTGCGCGATCCACGGCTTTGGCGAAAATCGCGTCTGGCGTTGCGGCGGACTCAAAGGTTTGCCAAATCGTGCGAAATTCGTTTTCTTGAAAATCAGGCAGCATACCGAACAGACGGGTTGCGGCAGCTTGTTCTTGGGCTTCGACAGCCGCGACATCAAAATCACCGTGAATCGGGTTATCGCCAGCGTCGATTTCGACAATATCATGGAGCAGCAGCATCAGCAGCACATTGTCCATGCGCGCAGGCGCGGCGGTATGTTCAGCCAGCGTCATCGCCCAGAGCATAATATGCCAAGAATGTTCGCCAGAATTTTCGCGCCGCGATCCGTCACACAGCGTCGTGCCGCGCAGAACAGATTTTAGCTGGTCAGCTTCCATCACGAACCGCAACCGCGACGCCATCGGTTCCATCGGCGTCAGGCGGCGTTTGTTCAACAGGTTTGATGCGTGTTCATAAAGCTCTGGCCAGTCGTCATGTAGATCGCCAAAGCGCCCTGTTTCGAGGATAGAGCGCAGGATGTCGTGTTCGTTCTGGGTCTGCACCGGATTGGACAGTTCTAAAAACATCGGCGCGGCTTTGTCGATCATCTTTGCGTACTGCGCGTCGGTGGTTTTGCCGATCTCAAATTCTTCCCAGAGCTGGCGGTACGCGATGGCTTGGTCAGGGGGCAACAGGCCAAAAATGCGGGTCGCGGCAGTGGATTCTTTTGCGGCGATCACGTCGGGGTCATGCGGCAGGTGGATCGGATGATCGCCCGCATCAATTTCCACGATATCATGAAGCAGCAGCATCTGGATTACGCGGGGAATATTGGCGCCGCCGGACTGGTCCGCAAACACCAGCGCCCAAAGGCAGACATGCCATGAATGTTCTGCCGTGTTTTCAAAGCGGGACCCATCGGCCAGCACATTGGCGCGGGTGATGGATTTGAGTTTGTCTGTTTCGATCAGAAAAGCCAATTGTGCGGCTATGCGATTGGCTGTCTGAAGTACTGGCATTAGGGGCTTTCTGGTTTTGGAAAATCAGCAGTCATGCGGGCCCCAGTCGGTAGGACCGATGGTGTCCGCAGCATGTAGGTGAACAGTGCTGCATCTGGAAAGCCGTCCCATGGGTAAAGCCCGTGGATCGCGTTGGCGAAGGCTTCTAGGATGGCGGGGTCGACTGGGTCACTAAATATCAGTGGCTTGTCATAAAACGGCGCGATCCGCGGCACCGCCTCATAGCCGATCACGGACCAATGGTCGGTAGGAAGCATCGCCACATCAAGGCACAAAGCTGCGATGATCTGTGCGTCGATCAGCGGGATGGGTGTCGCGCTGCGCGGTGTTTGGGTTCCGGTGAGATACAGCAGTAATCTGTCGCCTTCGATCCGTGCCACCTGCGCCAGCGCAAAGGAGCCGGTTAGCAAAGGGATCAGGACGTGATCGGCGGTCTGCATGGATCAGTCTTTCGCGGCGCGTTCCGCCAGCATGTCGCGGGCGCGTTTTTCGGCGCGGCGCACGCGGATCGACGTCAGGAACGCTTCTTGCAGGGTTTGGCTGGACGAGCCGAGGATCTCTGCGACTTTTTGAATGATGTCTTCGTCGCCTGTGCGCAGCTCATCCGCGAGGGCGAGCTGCGCAATTTCGTCGGCCATGTCTTCGGTTAACGCCATGTTTTATTAGCCATCAACGGGTTGTTTCGGTCATGCGACGGCGCACGTAGTTTTGCACAGTATCAATCATCGGATCCATGTGCGGTTCTTCAAAGAAGTGGCCCGCGCCGGGGGTTTCTTCGTGGGTGACTGTGATGCCTTTTTGTTCGTGCAGTTTGTTGACCAAGGTCACTGTGTCTGCCGGCGGGGCCACGCGGTCAGCCGCACCGTTGATGACCAGACCGGAGCTTGGGCAAGGGGCCAAGAAGCTGAAGTCATACATGTTGGCGGGCGGCGACACAGAGATGAAGCCGGTGATTTCGGGGCGACGCATAAGCAGTTGCATGCCGATCCAGGCGCCAAACGAGAAACCAGCGACCCAGCAATGTTTGGAATTGTTGTTCATCGATTGCAAGTAATCGAGTGCGGAGGCCGCATCGGACAATTCACCGATGCCTTGATCGTATTCACCCTGAGAGCGGCCAACACCGCGAAAGTTGAACCGCAATACCGTAAAGCCCATCTGATAAAAGGCGTAGTGCAGGTTATAGACCACCTTGTTGTTCATCGTGCCGCCGAACTGCGGGTGCGGATGCAGCACAATGGCAATTGGCGCATCTCTTTGTTTTTGCGGGTGGTAGCGGCCTTCAAGGCGGCCTTCGGGTCCGGGGAAGATGACTTCGGGCATTTTTGTCCGTTCGTTGTCTGGTGTTTGCTTTTTTGGGTGCTTTGGGTCGCGCTAATCTTGACGAAAACGCTCAGGCACCTTAGAAAGATTCTAAACAGTGTATGGGACCTTTGTGATCCCACGCGATGTGTTTGAGTTAATAGGGTGATGGGGCCGCGTCAACGCCCAAGCGCTGCACCGCGAGGGGGAAATCCGATGAAATTAAGCACAAAAGGCCGTTATGCGATGGTCGCACTGGCCGATATCGCGTTGCAGCCCGCTGAGACGCTGGTCAGCCTTGGGGAATTGTCGCGTCGTCAAGGCTTGTCGTTGCCCTATCTGGAGCAGTTGTTCGTAAAGCTGCGCCGCGCTGGACTTGTTGAAAGCGTGCGTGGACCGGGTGGCGGGTATCGACTGGCGAAGGGAGCATCAGATATAAGAGTTGTCGAAATATTGGCGGCCGTTGATGAGACGGTGAGCGCGATGCACCAAGGGGCCGGCGTGTCTGGTGGATCGTCGGGGTCGCGGGCGCAGTCGATGACCAACCGGTTGTGGGAGGGGTTAAGCGCGCATGTTTATGTGTACCTGCACCAGACGCGGTTAACTGACGTGGTGAGCAATGGGTTGGTGCCGTGTCCTGCGGTGCCATCCTTGTTTGAGGTTGTGGACGAAGAGAGTGTTCATGTCTGAAGCGCGCCTTTGGCGTGACGCCGACCATGCGCAAACAGGCGGGCCAGCCCCCCGTTCTGCGGACTCCCCCCGGGATAATTTTGAAACAAAGATGCGCATGAGGGGTGATCTGTGATGCGGGTGTATTTGGATCATAACGCAACTGCCCCGCTGCGGGTTGAGGCGCGCGACGCGATGATTGCGGCGATGGATGTCGTTGGTAATCCGTCATCGGTGCACGGCGAGGGGCGCGCGACCAAAGCAATTGTTGAACGCGCCCGTGCACAGGTCGCGGCGGCTGTTGGCTGCAATCGCGCAGAGGTGGTGTTTACCAGTGGTGCGACTGAAGCGGCGTCGATGTTGGGGCGGCTGACGGCTGGCGCGGATGTGTTGGTTGACGCGGCATCCCATGACGCGCTTTGGGCGCATGTTCGGATGTCTGGATCAGGTGGGTCCCCCAATGGTGGGCACACACTGGCGATGGGTTTGGCAAATGGCGAGACAGGGGTAATCACGCCTGCACCAGAAAAGGTCGATGGCAAGTGGCCCTTGGGCAATGCCCGCGCTGATTGGCTGATGCTGGATGTCACGCAGGCTGTGGGCCGTATACCGTTCGCGTTTTCGTGGTCGGGTGCAGATTTCGCCGTGTTGTCCGGCCATAAATTTGGCGGACCCAAGGGGGTTGGCGTGCTTATCGTGCGCGACAACGTTGATATTGAAGCGCTGAGCGTGGGGGGAGGCCAGGAAATGGGCCGCCGTTCCGGCACGGAGAACATCATCGGGATCGCTGGTATGGGCGCCGCGATTGACGCAGCGATGCGCGATCTGGACCGCGGTGTTTGGGACCATGTTGAGAAACTTAGAATTATTCTAGAAACTGGGGTTGAGGTTGCGTCAAAGGAGACTATTTTAGTTGGGAAAGACACAGCAAGGATCGCAAACACATCTTGCTTGCTGACACCAGGTTGGAAGGGTGAAACGCAGGTGATGGCGATGGACCTTGCGGGGTTCGCAATTTCCGCCGGATCAGCCTGTTCCAGCGGTAAAGTGAAGGCCAGCCGTGTGTTGATGGCCATGGGATACGGACCAGACGACGCAGCGAGCGCCATACGCGTGTCGCTGGGGCCAGAGAGTGCCGAGGAAGACGTTACGCGGTTTGTGGATGTCTGGACAGATAAACTAGAACGCCACCGGAAACGGTCGGCCTGAGACAAGGATGAAGCAGATGGATGTTATGGATCATGTAGCGGTCAAGGCCGGTGACGTAAAAGCCAGTGACGTAAAAGACGGTGTTGATCAGGACACGGTGGATGCGGTTCAGGCGCTGTCTGGTACGTATAAGCACGGCTGGAATACCGACATTGAGATGGAATATGCGCCCTTGGGTCTGTCCGAGGACATCGTGCGGCTAATTTCTGAAAAGAACGAAGAGCCACAGTGGATGTTGGACTGGCGTCTGGCTGCCTATGCGCGCTGGTTGACCATGCAAGAGCCTGATTGGGCGATGGTTGATTATCCAAAGATCGATTTTCAGGACCAGTATTACTACGCGCGACCGAAGAGCATGGAAGTAAAGCCGAAGTCGTTGGATGAGGTTGATCCGAAATTGCTGGCGACTTACGAAAAGCTGGGTATCCCGCTTAAGGAACAGATGATCCTTGCGGGAGTTGAGGGTGCTGAGGATCTGACAGACGCCCCGCGCAAGGTCGCCGTCGATGCGGTGTTTGACAGCGTATCCTTGGGGACGACGTTCAAGGACGAGCTGGCAAAGGCTGGCGTGATCTTTTGTTCGATTTCCGAGGCGATCAAGGACCATCCTGAACTGGTGCGCAAATATCTTGGCACCGTGATTCCGGCGACGGACAACTATTATGCCTGCCTAAACGCGGCAGTGTTTTCTGACGGATCGTTTGTGTACATCCCGAAAGGCACCAAATGCCCGATGGAATTGTCGACCTATTTCCGCATCAACGCTGAAAATACCGGCCAATTTGAACGCACGCTGATTATCGCGGACGAGGGATCGTCTGTGTCCTACCTTGAGGGCTGCACAGCACCAAAGCGTGACATCGCGCAGCTTCACGCGGCTTGCGTTGAGCTGATCTTGATGGACGACGCCGAGATCAAGTATTCCACCGTGCAGAACTGGTTCCCCGGGGATGAGAACGGCGTTGGCGGGATCTATAACTTTGTGACCAAGCGCGCCGATTGCCGTGGAGATCGATCCAAGGTGATGTGGACCCAAGTCGAGACAGGGTCTGCGGTGACATGGAAATACCCAAGTTGCATCCTGCGCGGCGATGACAGCCAAGGCGAATTTTATTCGATCGCCATTGCCAACAACATGCAGCAGGCCGACACTGGCACAAAGATGGTCCATCTTGGTAAGCGCACCAAGTCGCGCATCGTGTCCAAGGGGATTTCAGCAGGCAAGGCACAGAACACGTATCGTGGTCTGGTGTCGATGCACCCCAAGGCGAAAGAAAGCCGGAATTATACGCAGTGCGATTCGCTGTTGATCGGTGACAAATGCGGTGCGCACACGGTGCCCTACATCGAGGTGAAGAATAACTCGTCGCGTGTTGAGCATGAAGCGACGACCAGCAAAGTGGACGACGATCAGTTGTTCTATTGCCGATCACGCGGGATGGACGAAGAAGAGGCAGTGGCCTTGGTCGTTAACGGGTTCTGCAAGGAAGTGCTGCAAGCACTGCCGATGGAATTTGCGATGGAAGCACAGGCATTGGTGGCGATTTCGCTTGAAGGCTCAGTTGGATGACACCCGGCGTGCGCCATGATGTGATCAGAATTGGCTGTGCCTTTTTGGGGGCCATTGTTGGCCGCCTCGCGGTCGCGCCAATCGCGGGCGGGCCACCGTTCGTGTGGTCGGTTCTCGGCGCTGGAATTGGCTGGATTGCGGCCCGTCTGATTATGCGGGCCGCTGAACTGCGCCGGAATGTAGCGGCACTTGAAGAAGCCGAGGCGCAGAAAGCCCAAAACGGCGCTGATTTTGCGAACGCCTTGAAAAGCACTGGTAAGGGCGATTTGGGATGAGCTGTCGCGAGATCAGACCGACAGACGTCGCGCGTTTGGCGCTGCGCTAATGACCTACTCAGCCCCCCTGCGTCTGTTCTGGTACAAGAAGGAACAGAACTTTGGCGATGCGATCAGTCGCACGATTGTGTCCCATGTGTCGGGGCGTGACGTGACGTGGTCGGCGCATCACAGATGTGAAATGTATGCGCTGGGTTCTTTGATTAAAACGGTGTGCAACCATCAGGGTGTCCCGCGTGAAAAGGGCCGCAAGCCGTTCATATGGGGGGCGGGGGCGATGTCAGGGTTGGCGGACCTTAAGTTCCTGAAAAACGTGCGTGTGGCGTTGCTGCGTGGGCCGATCACGGCGGCGCTGCTACAGCGCGATGACCGTGTGTTTGGCGATGCAGGGATGTTGATTGCCGACGCACTCGGGGAGCGACCTGATCGCGAAGACGTCGTCGGGTTGGTACCGCATATGCATTTCGCCGATGACCCACGGTTTATCAAAATAGCCGCCGATAATCCGCGCATCAAGCTGATCGATGTGCGTGATCCAGATGCCCACAAAGTTGTCGCCCAAATCGCAGGGTGCAGCCATGTTATCAGTCAGTCTTTGCATGGGTTGGTCACTGCGGACGCGTTCGGTATTCCCAACACATGGCTTGACCCGCTTGGTATCCACGGCAGTGCGATGTTGAAATTTCATGACTACGCCGCTGGCATTGGCCGCGCGATGGGAAATCCGATTGAGCCGAGCGATATTGCACAGGTTGCACGCACGGCAGCAACGGGCGCGCTGGGCTACGCCGACGGGATTGCGCAAGCGCAGGAGGCTTTGTATGCGAGCTTCCCGACTGGTCTCAAACAACAGGTGGCTGCGTAATGGCCCCTAATAATGCAACCGCACGAGCCAAATGGCTGATCGAAATTCTGGCATGTGAACAACCGCTTCAGATCGCGGATATCGGCGCGCGGATTACCAGAGAGGTGCCTGTCTATAGGCCGCGGTTGGATTGCGGTGTCGCGCATTTGCACGGGTTTGAACCCGAGTTCATAGCGTTTGAGGAATTAAAAACTGCCGCCGGTGAGAATCTGTCGGTGTACCCCTACGCGGTTGGTAAGCTTTGCCCTGCCGCGTTTTATGTCCATCATGTTGGCAGCTTGTCATCCGTGTTTAAGTTCTGCGCGTCGGCTGCCACTTATCTTGGTAAAGGGTTGAGTACGTACCAGCTCAAGGCGTCTGCACTGGCGGCCGATGTCGTCGTGCAAAGTTATGATTTATGTGCGTATTGCCTCGAAGCGTTGAAGACATGCGAGGCCGTGCCACGCACTGCCACACGTCAGTATTACCGGCGATTGCCAGCGGATGTCTTGGCGGATCAACCCGCGCAAGACCTTGTGGAATAAGGGGCGCGGATGTCGATGTTTGAACCTTTTTGCCACCGTGCTGCCCGCGCGTTGCCCTATTTCGGCTCAGCAGGGCTGTTATCGCTATCGTTTAGTCAAGCAAGGATTGATCACAATGGCAGTCAGTTCGACGACATTTGCGCAGCGGATGGACAAGATCAAGTCTGGCAAAACCACGTCTTGGACTGTTCCGGGACAGGGCCTTGCGAGTGCGGGCGACGAGCGCAGCTTTTTGCGCAAGTCAGGCCACAAAATAGCGGCGCGATCGACGCACAAACGTGTCAACCCGTTCATGTTTCTTCTGGCGTTGGTTGCCGGTGCCGTGAGCGTGATTGCGGCCCGTTGGATCGACTTTACCTATCTGGATACCGCGCTGGCGTTCGCCGCGCGAAAGGGTGTGGACGGCGCGTCGATCATTGGTTCTGTTCCAACCGCTCTCAGCCTTGCGATGGTGATCAGCATCGTCGCGATGTTCGTGCTGCGCCTGCGATCAAAGCAAACCGCGCCATTGCAAATGGCAGGTTTCGTGGGCGCGATGTTGTTCGAGGGCGATCTGGTGGTGCTGGCGCCCGCAGTCTACGCCCACTTTTATCCGCAGTGGTGGATCGTCGACACGATGGCGAGCGCTTTACTGCTGACCTGATACCGAAATTTACGATTAATCTTATGCAGAGGACCGCGGTTTCGCGGGTCCTCTGTTCTGCTATGGAAAGAGACTAAAATGCTTATAATCAAAGACCTACACGTCAAACTTGAAGAAGAAGACAAGCAGATTCTGAAGGGTGTGAACCTGACAGTTGAGCCAGGTTCTGTACACGCAATTATGGGGCCGAACGGATCCGGAAAATCGACGCTGTCTTATGTCTTGTCCGGCAAGGGCGGCTATGAAGTCACGCAAGGCTCCGCCACGCTTGAAGGCGAAGAACTGTTGGATATGGAAGCTGAGGAACGCGCCGCAGCTGGTTTGTTCCTGGCGTTTCAGTACCCCGTTGAAATCCCCGGTGTTGGCAACATGACGTTCCTGCGCACCGCCGTGAACGCGCAGCGCAAAGCGCGCGGTGAGGATGAAATGTCTGCGGGTGAATTCCTTAAGGTGATCCGCGAAAAGGCGAAGTCGCTGAAGATTGATGCTGAAATGCTGAAGCGTCCGGTCAATGTAGGCTTTTCGGGCGGCGAAAAGAAGCGCAACGAGATCCTGCAAATGGCGATGCTGGAACCAAAGATGTGCATCTTGGATGAAACCGATTCTGGCCTTGATGTAGATGCGATGAAACTGGTCGCTGAGGGCGTGAATGCGCTGCGCAGTGAGGGCCGTGGATTTTTGGTTATCACGCATTATCAACGGCTTCTGGATCATATCAAACCCGACGTCGTGCACATCATGTCCGATGGTCGCATCGTCAAAACTGGCGGACCTGAGCTGGCGCTTGAAATCGAACACAACGGCTACGGCGACATCCTCGCAGAGGTGGCCTAATGGCACTGCCAGAAAAAATAATGCAAGTGAAGCAGGACGCAACCGATGTGCGGCTTGCGCAGTTTGATCTGCCCGATGGCGCGGCTTGGATCACCGAGGCGCGTACAGCTGCGGTGAACCGGGTGAAGGCGATGGGCCTGCCACATGGGCGTGACGAGTATTGGAAATTCACCAAACCCGATACCTTTGTGCAGCCTGATGCGCCGAAAGCGGCGCTGTTTCACAGCGATGAAGGTGCGATATGGGCCGACGTTGATCGCCTAAAGATCGTCTTTGTGGATGGCGTTTTCGATGCGGATGCATCTGATGATTTGTCCGGTGAAGGGCTGGCGATCGAACGCCTGTCGGACGCCGCGGACAAGGACATCCATTGGGCGAAAGATCTGTATGGTGTGTTGGAAATCGGTGGTCAAGACGCGGTTGATCGCCCCTTGGCTGCGCTGAACACGGCGTTTGCAACGGATGGTGTGCTAATCCATGTGACGGGCAAATTGAGCAAGCCTGTGAACCTGATTTATCTCCATAATTCAGAGAGTTCCGATGTGATCTTGCACCACTGCATTAAGATCGAAAATGGCGCGGAAATGACCCTTTTGGAAACTGGACCGGGGGCGGCGCGACTTAACAAAGTCATGGAAGTCGAGATCGCGGATAAGGCGACGTTCCACCACGTTCGTGTGCAGGGACGCGATCACGATCGCCGCGCTGTGACTGGAATTTTCACGCGCCTTGGCCATGAGAGCACGTTCAAATCGTTTACGCTGACGATGAACGGGGTGCTAACCCGCAACGAATGTGTGATTGAATTAACGGGCGACAATGCCATGGCCCATGTTGCGGGTGCTTGCGTCGGTGATGGTAAAGATTTCCATCAAGATGACACCGTGTTTATCACCCATGATTCGTTGAATTGCGAAAGCCGTCAGGTGTTCAAAAAGGTGCTGCGCAACGGTGCGACGGGCGTGTTCCAAGGCAAAATCCTTGTGAAAAACGGCGCGCAAAAGACCGATGGCTATCAGATCAGTCAAGCGCTTTTGCTGGATGATGACAGTCAATTCCTCGCCAAGCCGGAGCTTGAGATTTACGCTGATGATGTCGCGTGTTCGCACGGATCAACCACGGGTGCGATCGACGAGGACTCGTTGTTTTATTTGCAGTCGCGCGGTGTGCCGAAGGCCGAGGCGACGGACTTGCTTGTTCTCGCGTTTTTGGCTGAAGCCTTGGACGAAATCGAAAATCCCACGCTGGCCGAGGGCATCTTTGAACGTCTTGAGGCTTGGCTGGCGCGTCACGGTCACTGATGCCAGTTAGTCGTGATATCATGCGCATGTACCGCGCCCCGCGTCGTGTAACGCGCGCGCTATATGCGATGGGTCCGCGCGAGGATCGGGCGATCATGTGGCTGATGATCGGTTGCTTTTTGGTGTTCCTGTCGCGGCTGCCAGCGTTGCAACGCATGGCGGTTGAGACGGGCACGGATTTTCAGCGGGATACTGTCTATGCGTTCTTTTCATTGCTGTTCATCGCACCACTGCTGTTTTACGCTATCGCGTTCATCCTATACGGGGTGACGCGATTGCTGCGCCCCGCAGCGACAGTATATGGTGCCCGTCTTGCGGTGTTCTGGGGCTGGCTTGCGGCGACGCCATTGGCGTTGTTTTATGGACTTTTGGTTGGCTTTAACGGGCTGGACCATCCCGGAACCGCGTTGGTTGGCGCCCTTTGGCTGGCCGCGTTGATCTGGTTCTGGATCAACGGCCTTATTGAGACGAGTAAAAAAATCTGATGGACCTGACACTGACAAGCCTTTGGGAATGGACGAAACTGACAGTGCGCGCACCTGCGACGGCGTCAGCGCTGGTGAAGGCGGCGAAATTGCCGCTTGGGGTGTCGATGATGATGATCGCGCTCGCGGGTATCGTGTCTGGCTTGTCGTCAGGAATTCTGGACTATCTGAGCGGCGCGCCGCCAGTGGAATTCCTACTGGCGGACGGGCAGACGGTAATGTTTGACCGCAGCGGGCCGCTGGCCCAAGGCATCTATGCCGTTGGCACCGGACTGGCGCTCGGATTTGCGATATTTCAGGTTGGAAAACGCATGGGCGGGCAGGGCGGTCTGGCCGATATCATGGCTGTGACGGCAGTTTTGCAGTTGGTGATGATGGTGATCTTGCTGGCGCAGACTTTGGCGTTGTTGTTTATGCCGTTGCTTGGGTTTGGCCTTTTGGTTTTCGGGCTCTATGTCTTCTTTCGTGGCTTGGGTCACGCGGTCAATATTGGACACAGTTTCAATAGTTTGGGAACATCGACGGGCGTGATTGCGCTGTCGTTCGTGGCCTTGGTCATATTGGCGTTTTTAGTTGTTTCGGTGCTGGGCATCGGACCCGTAGGAGTATTGAAATGAGCTTTGATGTGGTCGCTGTGCGCGCTGATTTTCCAATTCTGTCGCGTGAAGTGAATGGCAAGCCGTTGGTGTACCTCGATTCTGGTGCGTCTGCGCAAAAGCCAAACTGCGTAATTGATGCGATCAACACGGCCTATTCGCAGGAATATGCCAATGTGCACCGTGGGCTGCACTACCTTAGCAGTGTCGCAACCGAGAAATATGAAGGCGTGCGCGCTACGGTTGCCAAGTTCCTTGGTGCGCAGGATGGAAACACCATCGTGCTGAATTCTGGCACGACCGAAGGCATCAATATGGTGGCTTACGCATGGGCGATGAACGTCATGACCGAGGGGGATGAGATTATCCTGTCGGTCATGGAACACCACGCCAACATCGTGCCCTGGCATTTCCTGCGGACACGCATGGGCGTGAAACTTGTGTGGGTCGATACCGATGCCAATGGTGATCTGGACCCACAAAAGATGTTGGATGCCATCACGCCGCGCACCAAGTTGATCGCGGTGACGCATTTGTCCAACGTCCTGGGCACGGTCGTGGATGTTAAAACCATTTGCCACGGTGCGCGGGAACGCGGTGTCGCGACGCTGATTGATGGATCCCAGGCGGCGGTGCATATGCCGGTGAATGTCGAAGACATCGGTTGCGATTTTTACCCCATTACAGGTCATAAACTATACGGGCCATCAGGGTCTGGCGCGATCTATGTCCGCCCCGAACGCATGGCTGAAATGCGCCCGTTTATGGGGGGCGGCGATATGATCCGCGAGGTCCACAAGACCGAGGTGATCTACAATGATGCGCCGATGAAATTTGAGGCTGGAACGCCCGGCATTGTGGAAACCATCGGGTTTGGTGTGGCGCTTGAGTATATGATGGGGTTGGGGATGGACAACATTGCCGCCCATGAACGCACGCTGCGCGATTATGCCCGCAACAAGCTTGAAGGGTTGAATTGGCTGAACGTGCAAGGCACCAGCGCTGATAAGGCTGCGATCTTTAGCTTCACGCTGGAAGGTGCAGCCCACGCCCATGACATTTCAACAGTGCTGGACAAAAAGGGCGTTGCGGTGCGCGCGGGTCAACATTGCACGGGCCCCTTGATGGACCATCTTGGCCAGACCGCCACCTGCCGGGCATCGTTCGCAATGTACAACACCAAAGAGGATGTCGATGCCTTGGTCGAGGCGCTGGAATTGTGCCATAGGTTGTTTGCCTGACCCCGTGTGCGTAGCAGGCGCACATCGGCGTTGCGCGTGGGGGCGCACATCAACGTTGCGCGTCCACGCAAGGGACGCTATAGCGACCAAAGTGGACCATTAGCTCAGCTGGATAGAGCGCTGCCCTCCGAAGGCAGAGGTCGCAGGTTCGAATCCCGCATGGTTCACCATCCAACTTTTAAGTGACTGTCAGAAAAAGGGAAAGCATGAGCAAAAAAAGCAATAGCATGCTTGTCTTATGAAGGTCCCAGCTTTTGTGCGAAACAAGAGCCACAGATCAGCATTTTAAAATGCTGATCTGTGGTGGTGGTTGGATCGTAGCATGCTTGGTCTTTGAGGGCCGTTAAGGAGTAAGATCAGCCACCACCTTCGCCAAAGGCCTGAACGGATACAGAGCGGCACGTAGCCCTCTAGGACAAACGTATGATATGATGAAGATGATGGATGATACCATTGGTGTAGACATTTCCAAAGCCACTTTGGACATTCCCCGGCTGAGCGACGGGAAGATGGCGTCGTTTGGCAATTGCCCAGCAGGATTTAAGCAATTTGCCAGGTTCTGCGCCGAGACGGTAGTGACACGCGTTGTTTGCGAAGCAACATGGTCTTATCACAAAGGGCTTGAACGCGCTTTAGGAACCGTATTGCCACTCGTAAAGGTGAATCCTTTGCAGTCGCGCCGGTTTGCCCAAGCACAAGGTGTGCGGGCCAAAACTGACGCTGTTGACGCAAAAAATGTTGGCGGTGATGGGAATGGCATTTGCGCTTGAGCCGGATGTTCCAGCGAGAAAATTGCAGCATGATTTGAAGGAATTGCGCGCATTCCGTTCTGGTTTGGTCAAAGATAGAACGCGCATTATAACGCGATTGAAAACCCAGACGCTGCCCATCACCTGCCGTCAAGGCAAAGCGCGGCTAACTCAAGTTGACAAACAAATTGCTGAAATAAACAGTGAGATCGGCCGCCTTATTCAATCCGAC
Organism: Octadecabacter antarcticus 307; assembly: GCF_000155675.2. GTDB lineage: Bacteria > Pseudomonadota > Alphaproteobacteria > Rhodobacterales > Rhodobacteraceae > Octadecabacter > Octadecabacter antarcticus. Next base: position 3,515,302 of record NC_020911.1, on the reverse strand, counting down.
GACACGCTCGCGCGCTCAATGAAGATCCTGCTCTCGATTCCTGGCGTTGGCGCGGTTTGTGCATCCACCATTGTGATCGAGATGCCAGAAATAGGAACTATGGATCGAAAGCAGGTCGCCAGCTTGACTGGTGTAGCACCCATGACGCGTCAATCTGGACAATGGCGAGGAAAATCATTCATTCACGGTGGCAGGAGAGTTGTGAGGGACGCCCTCTACATGCCCGCACTGGTTGCCATGAGGTTCAACCCCGACCTCAGGGCTAAATACCAAGCCATGATGAAAGCAGGAAAACCACCAAAAGTTGCGATTACTACGCTCATGCGCAAGCTCATAGAACTTGCAAATATACTCATCAAAGAAAACCGAAATTGGGTCAAAAAAGGGGCTTTATCAAGACAGATACTCAAGCCTTATAAATAAGCAATATTACAAATGACAGTACGTAGCCCCGAGAGGATGCAACGGTCATAATCCCTCTCAATGTGCCTGATCTCAAACCTTGCGGAAGGCGACCTCAACGTCGTCGCGAAGGTAAAGCGCGCCAAAATCCACACCTTGTGGAGCAAACGGTTTGACGCCAGCAGCTCTCAATCTGGCTAAAAGCGTTCTACGATGTTCACCAAATTCGATTGAAGTGGTCCGGCAAAACTGGACAGCGTGCTAAGATGTATCCAACACGAACGAATGGATACGAGGATGACAAAGCGACGGAACTTTTCAGACAACTTTAAAGCTACTGTGGCGCTTGAGGCGCTGCGCGGTGACAAGACGGTTCAGGAGATTGCGGCCAAGCGGCAGCTCCACCCAACGCAGGTGAGCACATGGAAACGACAGGCGATCGAAGGCATGGCCGGGGTTTTTACCGACAAGGTCAAAAAGGCTCAGAACAAGGCCGGTGAGATTAAAGAGCTGCACGCCAAGATTGGTCAGTTAGCGGTGGAGAACGTTTTTTTGTCACAAGGGCTGAAGACAGGTTATTTCGCTAAAGCGAATTCACCGGGGTGAGCCCATCAAAACGCCGCGAGATGGTCCGCAAAGAGAACACAAAACTGAGCCTGACGCGCCAGTGTAAGCTGCTCAAGATCAGCCGTTCGTCGATCTATTACACACCAGTTGGGGTGAATGCTGAGACGCTTAAGCTGATGCATGAGATTGATCGGATATTTACGAAATATCCATTCTTTGGCAGCCGACAGATAGCAGCCTATTTGCCCCAGTCAGGGTTCTCTGCGGGTCGGCATCGTGTTCGTCGCCTGATGAACATCATGCCTTGCCCGGCAGGCGATGCAAAGCATCGCTGAGAGGGGGTTGTAGGCCATCTACAAGGGGCCGAACACCAGCAAGAAGCACCCACAGCACCGCATTTATCCATACCTGCTGAGAAAGTTGGCAATCACCCGACCCAATCAGGTCTGGTGCAGCGACATCACCTACATACCCGTCAAGAATGGTTTTTTGTATCTGGTGGCGATCATGGACTGGGCAACGCGAAAAGTGCTGACTTGGCGGCTCTCAAATACGCTGGATGCTAGCTTCTGTGTTGAGGCGCTGGAGGAGGCTATCGCCCGATACGGCAAGCCAGAGATCATGAACACGTCCAGGGCAGCCAATACACTGGCGCGGGTTGGATCACAACTTTGACCGAAGCCAACATCAAAATATCAATGGACGGACGCGGCCGCTATCTCGACAATATCTTCATCGAACGTCTGTGGCGATCCCTGAAGCAGGAGGCCGTTTACTTGCATGAAATCACCGATGGGTTCCAAGCAAAACGGATCATCGATACATGGATTGGGTTCTACAACTCAGAACGCCCTCACACGGCCCTTGATAAGCGAACACCGGACATCGCATACTTTGGCCATGCGGAGATACGAAAAGCGGCATGAACATAAATCAGATGCATCTTAGCCAAGCCACATACCTGTCCTGAAAAGCAGGGCCACTTCACTAATCACACATATTTTCCGCACAATGTGGCCTAACTAGCTGAACAATAAAATTATAAAGAGGCCACTCGACCGCACCATCTGACTTTATGCCTAACGTGTAATTTCACAGCACTAAGATTTTTTTTATTTTGCCTGCGTGCGATGTCGAGTAGACATTAATCTTACGGCAAAGGGAATTTAGCACATGAAACGCTCACGTATTAACGACATCATTGCGCAATCTGATGACATGATTCAGTCATTCGGGTTTCGATTGCCGCCCTTTGCCTATTGGACCGCCGATCAATTTGTCGCCAATACCGCCAAAGCCAAGGCCCTGATTGATGCGCGCTGCGGATGGGACATCACGGACTATGGTATGGGTCGTTACGACGAAATGGGGTTATTTCTGTTTACCTTGCGCAATGGTCGATTGGCCGATCTGCAACGCGGCGGCGGCATGTGTTATGCGGAAAAGCTGTTGATTTCCAAGCAGGACCAACTGTCGCCGATGCACACCCATGTTGTCAAGGCAGAAGACATCATCAATCGCGGCGGGGCGACGCTGGTGGTCGAACTCTACGGTTCTGATGAGAGTGGAAATTTCGCGCAGGACCGTGGTGGATCTGTCATGTGTGATGGCATTGCGACGCCTTTTGATCCAGGGTCGAAACTGATGCTTGAGCCGGGTCAAAGCGTGACGTTGATGCCGGGTGATTGGCACGCCTTTTGGGGGGACGGCGGTGATGTTTTGATCGGGGAAGTTTCCACTGTCAACGACGACGAGACCGACAATATTTTTCGCGAGGACATCGGGCGGTTTTCGACAATTGAAGAAGACACCAAACCAAGCCACCTGCTGGTGAGTGACTACCCGACATATCTGTAGCCAAGCAGATTGTGACCATCTGGTCCTAAGACTCTGGCCCTAGGACTGCGGCCGCTCCAAAGTGGCTTGCCAAGTTTGATAAATGTTCCTATTTTGTTCTAAATTGTAGAGTGAGGGATGAATATGACTGATTCCAGTGAAACCGCGCCGAAAATGCATTATATCTGCCAGACATACGTTGCAAAGGCGGGTAAAGGCGCCGGGCAGGCCAGTATGCAGATCGGCAAACAATTCCAGTATACGTCAGCGTCGCCCGCACAAGAACGCGCGGAACGCGAATCCAAGTCGGACGCGTGTATCGGTGCTGACGCCTATATGGTGATCGAAGATCAAGAATCCGGCGAGGTTGGGATGCCAACGTTTCTAGCCCGCTTCGGGAGCGTTCCTGAAATTGATGCATTCTAGGTCGAACCGATCAAATTCGCAGTCTGGGTTTTAAATTGGATTAGCCAGCTGCTTTGGGGCTGTTGCGTTGGGGGCGCTGATGCATAAAGGTGCGGGATCATCGGATTGGGAATTTTGACATGATTATCTATGGATTAAGCACCTGCGCAGTTTGCCAGCGCGCCCGCAAAGACCTCGAATCTGCGGGCAAAGTTGTCGATTTTCGCGATATCCGTGCCGATCCGCTGGACGAGGCTGAACTGGCAGAGTTGATCGTGGAGTTTGGGGATCGCTTGGTGGATCGCAGTTCAAACGACTATCGCGCGCTTAACGACTGGCTGAAAAATTCCGAAGCCGAAGCGCAGATTGCGGCCAAGCCGAAGGTGATGGCCCGTCCGGTGATCCGCGATGGTGACGCGTTATACCTAGGATGGGATGAGGCTGTTCAGGGTGCGCTGCTTGCAGGGTGATACCCCATGTCAGGATGCTGGGTTCAGACAGTGAGCGCAGCATTTCGGGCAACGTGACGAAGCGTCTATGGCAGAACCCCAAGCCAGAGCGCGGTTGTCACAATCGATAACCCTGTGCCAACCAACACCGCCGATGCCGCCACCCGTTTGGCCACGCCGTACATGTTTGCAAACACATAGGCGTTGATGCCCGGTGCGACGGATGCCGTCAGGACCGCAGACCGGAAGGCATCTGTCGAAAGATCATTTGCACTGCCGAGCGTCCAGACAATCGCCGGATGTAGACCAAGCGAGACCGCGCAGACAAACAAAATAGTGCGCATGTCACCTTCGGGGCGATAGCGATACAGCACGCCGCCCAAACCAAACAAGGCTGCGGGCAGTGCCGCGCGCACCATTAGGTCTACCGCATCGGTAAAGACCACGGGCAGCGGGATGTTCCCCAGGTTGACGACAAACCCTAGCGCAATTCCCAGCACCAATGCGTTTGAAAACATCGCCTTGCCGACTTTCACGGGAATATGGCGCAGCGGTGTTCCTTGGGCGCGCACGAGTTCCATTGCGGTGATGCCGAGCGCGTAGCCAAAAGGTGCGTGAAACGCGATGATCGTATAATTTCCAAGCAATGCATCCGCACCATATGCGCGTTCAGTGATTGGCAAACCCAGCAATAAAGTATTTGAAAACAAACAGCAAAATGAGATTGCAACGCAGTCTTCCCACGGGCGTCTAAACAGAAAACGCGCCCCCAACAGCCCGACTGCAAAGGCCCCGACGACGCCGCTGTAAAAACTTAATAGAAGTGGCAGGTCGAAGTTTTGTTGCAGATCAAGCGTCGAAATTGCGCGAAACAGCAGACAGGGAATAGCAAAATTTTGCGCGAACTTCATCAAGCCGTCGACTGCGCTGTCGGCAAATAATCCGCGCCATACAGCGATGTAGCCAAACCCCATTACGATGAAAACTGGCAGGACGATGGTGAAGATATCTGACATGGCGCTAGTCGGCGATTGTCAGGGTCATGCCATCGTAAGCTGGCTGGATATTTTCGGCCGTTTCAGCCTCCAATGTCGCGTAGTCCAGATCGATGTGCATGTTGGTCAGAACTGCCTGTTTGGGTTGAACGAGGTCGATCCATTCCAGCGTCTTGGCCAGATGTGCGTGGGTCGGGTGTGGATCACGGCGCAGGGCATCGACGATCCACAGGTCAAGGTTTTCCAACAGCGGCCAGACATCATGGGGAATGTCGGACACGTCGGGCAGGTAGGCGGCGTTGTTGATGCGAAAGCCCAAGGCGTCGATGCTGCCATGTTCGACCTCAAACGGGGTGAAGGTGATCGGGCCACCCGCGCCGTCAATCGTCACGTCGCCGTCAATCGTGTTGAGGTCACATATCGGTGGGTAATTTGACCCTTTGGGCTGCACAAAGGCATAGCCAAAGCGTGCCAACAGTTGATTTCCTGTGTCGCCGTCGGCCCAGACCTGCAACCGTTGGCGCATGTTGTAGACGATCATTCGAATATCATCGAGGCCGTGCACGTGGTCGGCGTGGGCGTGGGTGTAGATCACCGCGTCAAGTTCGCCGACATTCGCGTCCAGCAATTGCTGGCGTAGATCGGGGGAGGTGTCGATCAAAACACGGGTCACGCCGGACGGCGTTGTTCGCGTCACCAAAAGTGAGCAGCGTTTGCGGTTGTTCTTGGGGTTGGCCGGATCGCAGGCCCCCCAATGACCGCCCAATCGCGGCACGCCGCCCGATGATCCACAGCCAAGGATGCGCAGGGCTATGGTCATGGTTTCCACCCCGCTGCTTTGGCGAATAGGCGGTCGAAATTGGCCGATGTTTGGGCGGCGAAGTCTTCGTAGCTTAACCCGAAAACTTCGGCGCCGACTTTGGCGGTGTGCGCTGTGTATGCTGGTTCATTGCGACGCCCGCGATGGGGCGGTGGCGCAAGGTAAGGGCTGTCGGTTTCGACCAGAATGCGGTCAACGGGTGCGCTGGCGAAAATATCGCGGAGTTCTTGCGATTTTGGGAACGCGGCGATGCCCGACATCGACAAATAAAAGCCAAGGTCAATCGCCACACGTGCCAGTTCCGCGCTGCTCGAAAAGCAGTGCATGACGCAGGTGAATGGTTTTTGTTTGTAGGTGGCGCCCAAGATGTCGATCATATCAACATCGGACGCACGGTTGTGGATGATCAGCGGCAGGCCGGTTTCTTGTGCCGCTTGAATGTGTACGCGCAGGGATTGTTTTTGCACGTCGGCTGTTTCGGCTGTGTAGTGATAATCCAACCCGCTTTCGCCGATGCCGACCATTTTTGGATGCGCTGTCAGTGCGATCAATTCGTTCACGGTTGCCATCGGTTCGTCAGCCGCGCTCATCGGGTGGGTGCCGGCTGCGTAGAAAACTGGTGCGAAGTCTTGTGCGATGGCGCGGACCTGGGGTTCAAGGCGCAGCCGTGTGCAGATCGTGACCATCCGCGACACACCTGCATCAACGGCGCGGCCAATCACGTCGGCGCGTTCTGCATCGAAGTCAGCAAAATCGAGGTGGCAATGACTGTCGACGATTTGCGGCACGATTTGGGCGGGGGCGTTATCAGACGGGGACATTTTCGACCTTTAAACAGGGGCCACACCTTCGGCAGCCTTTTCGATCTTAAACAGCGTATCAAGGATGAGGGCGGCAGGGTCAAGATTGACTGCTTTGCCATGACGCGTGCGATCAGTGACCTCTTGCGCCAAAGCAGCCCAAGCGCGCGCTGCGGCGTCATGGGGAGAGAGTTTGGCAAGCAACAATGCCTCACCTGTTGCGGCCTGCATTGCCGGTGGGCCTTCCAATCCAGCGCGGGCAGCACGTGCGAGAAACTTGTCGATCAGATCAAGGGTGAGCGCAAAGCGCGTCGCACCCGCCTTGCCGATGCAACTGTCCGCAAGTTTAAGGGCACGAGGGCGATCAAAATTAGGCAAGCCATTGAACAGGATAATTAATTCTGAATACAGCGAAAGCCCGTCGAGGTTTGTCAGTCGGATCGCCTCACCCACAGAGCCACCCGAAAGCGCAGTCAACGCATCGCCGCGATCAACCATAATATCAGCCTGCGCAAGGGCTGCCGTCACATCATCTGTGCCCAACAATCCACAACGCAGTATCCGGCAGCGCGACCTGATCGTTGGCAACAGCCGAGACGGTTGATGCGACACCAGCAGAAAGAATGTATTCTTTGGTGGCTCTTCAAGAACCTTGAGAATGGAGTTGGCAACCGACGGGTTCATTTCATCTGCGCAATCAATAATGACCACGCGGCGACCACCGTCCGCGGCACTTTGATGCAGGAAGTCCATCAGCTTGTTGGGGCCACTTTTGTGACCGCGCAACGCTGCCATGGTGATTTGGTCTTGCAAGCCAGTTTCCGTGACATTCATTGTGCGCCGAACCACGAATAATCGTGGATGTGCACCGGCGTGCAGCAGCCGCAGATCGCCATTATCATCATCCACATCAAGACTTGTGGGCGGGGGCGGGGCACTAAACATGTCATCGCCTGCCACCAAGGGCTGGGACAACAAAAACGCGGCCATGCGCCATGCAAGCGTCGCTTTGCCGACGCCCTGCGGACCGGTGATCAGCCAGCCGGAATGCAGGCGGTCTGAGGTAAACGCGTCTAGGAAATCAGTTTCCGCGCGGGATTGGCCGAACAGGATCGCTGTTTGGGACGGATGGGGCGCGCCTTCGATTTGGTCAGGGCGCGGGCGGTCTTGCGGCGCGATGGCCATCAGATCGCAGACACGCGGTCGGTAACATGCACGGCGATTTCAGCCGCCACTGCAACGGGATCACGGTTGCCGTCGATCAACACGCAGCGGTCTGGATTGGCTTTTGCGAGAGCGAGGAAGCCGTGGCGCAGGGTTTCCTGAAATGCCAGCCCCATGTCCTCGAACCGGTCTTCGCCCGACCCGCGCGCCAAGCCGCGCGACAATGCAATGCCTGGGTCCATATCAATAATGAACGTCAGGTCCGGTTCACGGCCAATCATGACGTCGTGCAAAGTGTCGACCGCGCCGCGCAACGCCCCGCGCGTTGCACCCTGATAGACGCGGGTACTGTCAGCAAAACGATCACAGATGACGGTTTTTCCAGCGGCCAAGGCCGGCAGGATCGTCTTTTCCAGATGGTCGCGACGCGCGGCTGTAAACAACAGAATTTCGGTTTCTGCCGACCATCGGTCCGGATCGCCCGTCAGCAGCAGCGCGCGGATTTCCTCAGCACCTGCGCTGCCGCCCGGTTCACGGGTCAGAACAGCATCTGGAAAGCGGTCTTTGAGCAATTTAGTTTGGGTGGATTTTCCGGATCCGTCGATCCCCTCAAATGAGATAAACAGCCCATGAGGTGGCCCGCCGTGGGCATTGCTTTGTGCAGTGACGTGGGCATGATTGACCATGATCACTCAGCCTCAACGAGGTCGGGATCCTGCGCGTTTATGCGCTCAATTAGCACACCCGCTGCGGTGCGCAGACGTGAACTGAACCCACCCAATGCGACTGACGCGTCTGCCACCAAAGGCACGCGCGTTTCGGGCAGATTTTCGAGGTGGATGACCAATTCGGCAATCGCGTCCCCTTGCACGATCGGCGCTTGGATTGGACCAGTGTAAACAACTTCTGCGCTGATTTCTCTGCTACCTGATGTTGGGACCAACAAGGACAAATCTTCCTGTAACAACAGCCCCACGACGGGTTGTTCGCCGCGCCAAACTTCGGCTTGCGCGATCTGGGTACCGCCGCGGGCGATGTCGCGCTGGGTAAATTGGCGAAACGCCCAATTTACGATGCGTTCCGTTTCTGCGGCACGTTCTTGTGCAGTTTCGATCCCTGTGACGACGAAGATGATGCGGCGATCACCTTGTTTTGCAGACCCTACGAGCCCAAAGCCGGCCTCGCGTGTGTGGCCGGTTTTCAGACCGTCAGCCCCAATGTTCAACGCCAACAAGGGGTTGCGGTTTCGAATATTGGCAAGGTGTTCGCCGTCATAGTCAAATTCCCGCTCAGCAAAGAGCGGATAGTACGTCGGATAATCGGTGATCAATCGATCTGCGAGCGTGCCAAGATCGCGCATCGTCACGCGGTTACCTGCGGCCGGCCAACCGTTGGAATTTGCAAAACTGGAATTCATCATGCCAATCTGCTGGGCACGCTCGGTCATCTGCTGGGCAAAGCCCGCTTCGGTGCCATCGCGCGACAGAGCTTCTGCGATCACGCACGACGCGTCATTGCCCGACAGAACGATAATGCCGCGCACCAGGTCTTCAACACGCACACGGTCGGTTGTGTCGAGAAACATCGTCGATCCGGTGTAATCCATGCAGTGCTGGGACACGGGCAATACATCGTCAAACGTCAGGATTGGGTCCTGCCCGTTTAACGGGTTTACCGCCTCAAACGCCATGTAAAGTGTCATGAGTTTGGACATCGATGCGGGCGGCAGCGGGTCGTCCGCGTTCTTTTCAAGCAAGACGATGCCCGTAGAATGATCCAGCACATAGGCTGCACCGGCGCGGGTGTCGAACGTCTGCGCGGAAACCGGGGCAGCACTGGCGGCAATCAGGGCAAGTATGGCGAAAGGGGCAGCGATGTGGCGGATCATGGGGCCTCTCGGTGGGGGGTTAGTTGGTGACAAAATAGGCGTCTTCGAACCCTTGTGCCTTGACTTGAATCAGCAGCTCAGCGCGTTCGGATTCAGATGTGGTGGGACCTACGATGACGCGCCAGAACGTGCGGCCTTGGCTGGCTTGTTCAAGCACTGTGGGCACAATTCCGGTGCCTCGCAAGCGGTCAGCGGTGCCGCTGGCGTTGCCTTCGACCGAAAATATACCAATTTGGATGAACGGGCGATCAAGGCCCGACGCAGTTGGGGCGGCGGTGGGACGCGGTGATGGAACGGGCAGCGCAGCGGTGGGAATTGGTGGCGCTGCTTCGGCGGCATCAATTGCTGCCGCCGCGGCTGCGATCGGGTCAGCCCCGTCCAATGAAGTGCTGGCAATCGGCGTTGCTGCAATGTCTGACGGGGCTTCAAAATCAGCAGTCGGCATGGCTTGCGGTGGATCGGCAACTTCTTCGCGGCGCAGCGCGGTCACTTGCAACTGCGTTGGCGATCCTGCGAGCATTTCCAGCGCGGCAGCCGCATCGGAAGAAACTTGCAATGACGGACCCGGATTGTCGCGTTCACGACGAAACAACGCCCCGATCACGAAGGCGCCGTTGGCTTGGTTGCGGATGATCACGCGCTCTGGCTCGGTGACGTCGGGATGGGCGACCCAAACACCGCCTAGCGACGGGCGACCGTCCCATAAACCGCCTTCTGTGACCTGAAATGCGTCGGGCGCTTCAACGTCGCGTTCCACCAGTTGCACGCTTTGCGATGCTGCAACGGTGGTGACATTATCCGTGCCCGCGCCCAAAGTTGGCAGAGCAAACTCACCGTTTTCGTCACACGCGCTGAGCGCCATGACCGAAGTCATGGCGAGTACCATCCCGAAATTCTGTTTTGATACCAATATTTTGCCTGAAATATCTCTTGCCATTATTCGCCCTCTTATCTGCGCCACATTTTGCGGCGCTGTGCCCTTTGCGGACTTGGTCTGCTCAGTCAGATTGGCCCGCAATGGCAGGCGTCTGTGGGACATTAGCTGCGCGCGCGCAGCTTTAAAAGGCTTTGGTGAGGTTTCGGCGGATTTCCTCTTTGGCAAAAGGGTGTTTAGGTCCTTTTAGAATCAATTGGCACTGCTTAAAGGTATTTTTCAGCGGAGGCTTGGCAGAGTGGTCGAATGCACCGGTCTTGAAAACCGACGAGGGTGAAAGTCCTCCCAGGGTTCGAATCCCTGAGCCTCCGCCATAAAGTATTGATAATACTGCCTAATTTTGTACCTGGGTGGGTCAGTCACTAACTGGACACTAAATTGCTTCACGCTTCTCCGCATTTTATTGTTGAACATTAAGCCCACGTTGCCAAGGCAGCATTCGACCAACCAAGATGATCAGGCATGCACTGTGTCGTTACGAAATATTAGTATCAAATTCGACAATCTCGCCCCCCCCCCCCGGCCTCACACGACGTAGGCGCGGTTGATCTTATAGGCCGCACCAACAAAACGGCGCTATTTCTGACCTTTTAAATGATAAGACAAACGAGTTTGTAGTGGGTCTCTAGGCGCTTACTGATGGTAAAGGTGCATCTGAATATCGGTGAACGCCTTCTTAATTGTCGGAATTTCCCCTAACACTCGTTTGGCTCCGTTTGTGCCACCATATTTTACGCGCAGAAAATCACCTATCTTTGACAAGGCTAACTCGTCCACGCCATGTCGCTCGTAAGCTGCCAACACTGCCTCCAAGAACGACCGCATTTCCCCATCTATCTCCGCCAAGCCCACGTCGCGCGCAATGTCAGCGCGCTCGGTTCGTTGCAAAGGCTTCAACGTGAACCTGACATAGGGGCCTTGTCAACTTAGCTTACCAAAATGGCGCGGAACAATTTGCAGTGCTAACTATAGAAGATCCTATCATAGCGGAGCGTCACAAAGGACGGTTAGCCGACCTTCGCTGCTATTGCGAAGATGTCGTGCAACAATGTCGAGAGCAGACATTGCGAAGGTTGGCTGTGATCTCATTTTGACAAGTCCATGCGAGCTGCACAGAGGGCTGCTATTTGGAGGGGGCTCCACCCGCCGGCGCACCGCAAAGCGCTGGCTATCTATCCGATTAAACTGAGCCCGGCTTGGTCACTCCAGCTCAGAGGCTCTGACTCTTGCAAATATACTGTCCAGCCTTCGAGGGAGAGATCGCGTGACGCTGGCCGGTCATTCTGACTGGCAGTTCGCGCCGAGTGTCTTGAGCATCGGGCCGAGGTGGTCTTCATAGGATTTCCATTTTCGCACCGAGGAGGTGTAGACGGGTTGGCGCACTTGTGTGACCGATGCGGTGCGGATTGAGCGTTTCGTTTCGTGGAACGCGAGGCAGGCATCGTCCCAAGGCAGTCCGCACCAATCCACGAAGCTCCGTGCTCGCGGTTCGAACGCGCCAACGAGCGTTTCATATTCGGAGTCCAAAAACGCGCTCGCTGGCAGAACTGCGCGCCAGTGATCCATCATCCGGCGGTAGGCGTTGTAATAACGCGCCATCTCAACCTGATCGTAACTGTGTAGCTGTGCTCTATCGAACAATCTCGTATAGCAACTAACGCAAGTGTCGACGGGATCGCGCATGGTGTGCACGATCCGCGCGTTCGGCATCAGTGCGTGGATCAGCCCCAGATACAGGAAGTTCGCTGGCATTTTGTCCGTGACGTGCAGGCTATCCGGTGCGCGCTGGCCAAGGCTTTCGACGTAAGCTTCGACGATGCGGGTCAGGCCGGGGCCGTCACCGCGTGTGATCACATGCGGATAGCGCGCTTCGGGGTCGCCGTTGTCCATTGGCAGCAGGCGTTGCAGGTCATGAAGTTCGCCGGCCCCGTGCACCTGCGGATGGCTGGCCAAGATCGCCTCGGTCAGGGTGGTGCCCGAACGCGGCATCCCCAGCACAAATATCGCGCGGTCTGATGAAATCGCAAAACTGCGCAGACGCTCGATAGTTGCGGCGTCCATCACCTCAATGATGTGATCAACCCTGTCCTCAAACTGTGCGGCATCATAGTCGATCTCTGCTCGCTTGAGCGTCGCGCCAGCGGCGTAATGTGGCCATGCCTCGCTGAAGCGCTTTTGGTCCTCATAGCCTTTACCAAGCGCGTAGTGCAGCGCGACGGCGCGCTTGGGTGGCATGGTGTCCAACCCTTCCGCCGCCGCTTCCAGTGCGATCATCGCGGGATGGTCTGCCGCGACGCGGCCCAATCGCACGAGCCCCAGATGCCCGCCGAACTCGTCCGAGCTCAACGCCAAGGCGCGCTCGAACATGGTGCGCGCTTCGTCGGCGTCCCCCAACTCCATCGCAAGGTATCCCAGCGAGATGAGGGCCGCGTGAAAGTCGGTATCGGCCGCCAGCGCGCGGTTGTAGGCGTCGCGCGCCTTTTCGGGTGCACCAAGTTCACCAAGACATATGCCTGCCTGATGATGGGCCGTTGCCGAGTTAGGGTCGATGCGCGCCGCCGCAGCTGCCACGACCAGTGCTTTGTCCGCGTGGTTCTTTTGCTGGAGGACTTGGCTCAGCCCGACATGAGCGGAGATGTGTTTGGGATCGATATTGATGGCTGTGCGCAAGGCGCGTTCAGCGTCGTCTAGCGCGTCGCGGCGCAAATGCGCGCGGCCAATCACGGCGTGCATTTCTGCGGGTACTTTCGGGCGGACGTTAATGTACGGCAAAAGAATGCGCAGGGCCTCGTCCTCGCGGTCATCCTCGACCAACACGGTGCCAAGATTTGACGCGATTTCATCATCCGACGGCGACAGGCGGAGCGCGCGACGATACAGATCAGCAGCCGCTTTGCGGTCGCCACGGTCGCGCGCGATGGAGCCTAGGTTATTGACTGCGCGCGGCTGTCTGGGATCGATCGCCAACGCCGCCTTCTGCGCTGCCTCTGCGCCGTCCAGATCACCCGCATCGTAAAGTGCGATGCCCAGATTTGCCTGCGCAATTGCAATATCGGGGTTGGCGGCGACTGCGCGGCGTGCGGCATCCAACCCGCCGGTTGCGTCCCCGCCACGACGGCGCATCTCAGCGAGATTGGCAAGGAATACGGCATTTTTGGGGTGCAGGGTCACGGCGCGGTCCATCAGCGCCACAGCGACGTCAGTTCGACCGCGTGCCAATTCAGTTGCTGCCGCAAGGTTGAGCGCGTCGGCGTCAGTGGGCCGTGCGGTAACGAACGACTCAAGAATTCGTGCGGCGGCGTCAAACCGCCGCTCGGCATAATGCTTGCTGGCTTGCGCTAACGCTTGCGCAGGGGTGACTTGCATTTTTTGTGCGGAATGTTGGGTCATGGGACGGCCTTCCTAATGCCGAACGGCCTGACACCTTAGGCCACAATCCAAGCGGTTGCTGCCGTAAAGGCTGCCGGTCGATCAGCTGATTTGCAGGATATACGCACCCTAAGGACAAAAAATATTAAAAACATTAGTATTCAAGGACACAAAAAATTAAAAGATATAATTACTTGTTTACTTTACCTACGAAGGCGCAGATGTATACGCAAAAAACTTGTTCACAAATTTGTATCTTATCCAGTGAGTTTTAAACCAAAAAATTTAGGGATGGCGGATATGAATACGCAATCAATGCGACAGGTTTCTCACGGCGGACGGATGACCAAGTGGAAAGGCAGCGTGGCCTCAATGGCGCCCGCACTGGTTTCAGTGTCAATCATCGCGCTGTCTTCGGGTCCGGCCCACGCGCAGACGGTCATCTCGACCGATGAGACGTCGCAACAAGTAATCGCTATTGACGAAGACGTGACCGTCACCGAGACGGGATCGGTTCGTCTTGTCGGCGAAGACAATCTGGCAGCAGAAGACAATCTGGCAGCAATCGAAATTAATGTCGCCGACTACACTTCGGACGTTTTGTTGCAGGGGCCCCTCCGGGTGCACGGGGGCGATGGATCATCTTCCACGGCAGGTCTTTATCTGACAGGCAACTTGTCGGGAACGATCACCAACCAAGGGGTCATCACCGTCTACGAGGTTCTTGATAGCAACTCTGTTTCTTTTAACGGCATCTTCGTTGGCGGCGACGTGTCAGGCACGATTACCAATGAAGGCACGATCGCGATCGACGCTGCCGCCATTGATTATTACGCCTCAGCTATCGGCGTATATGTGTCTGGTACGTTGTCCGGTACGGTCCGCAATGACGGCATGATTGCGGTTGAGGCGATCACCTTTACCGAAGGTGCAACCGCTTGGGGTGTTTATGTAGACGGCGTTACCGGCACCGCATTGATTGAGAATAACGGCACGATCACCGCCCGCGCACTCACGCTCGACGAGGGCCCGGCTGAAGCTTATGGCATTGAGGTTGAAGGGGGTTTAGTTGCTGGCGCACGCATTCTTAACAACGGCTTGATCGACGTCGAAGCTGAAAGCTTGACCTACGCAGCCACTGGATCCGGCATCTATGTCGATGGCGATGCGGCGGGTGAGATCACAAACACGGGCGAGATCCGAGTGGCCGCCATAGGCATAGGCGTAACCGTCGAAACCATGTCGGCTTACGGCATTTATGTGTCCTCCACCCTGTCCGGCACGATCACGAATGACGGTTTGATCAGCGTTGACATCATGTCGATCTCTGGCAACGATGATTACTCTGCTGCGGGTATTTATACCGGTGACGTCAGCGCTGACGGCGCAATCACCAACAATGACACGATCACAATCGCAGTGCAGCCTGAAGATGTGCCGGTCACCAGCACCATTGCCGGCATCTGGGTTGACAACATGGACGGGACACTCACCAACGATGGCGCGATAACCGTCGATGTCAATATCGAAGAGGTGTGGGGAGGCGAACTTTACGCCTACGGGGTCTTCGTCGATCGGGATATGGGCGGATCGATCCTCAACTCCGGCACGATCGATGTTGTGGTGAACGCAACAGCGGCGGACACTGATATCTCCGTTTACGGTATATCGAGTCGCAACATCAGCGGCAGCATCACAAATGACGGGTCGATCGATGTGGCGGTCACGCTGGCAGGCTCAGGGTCGCTAGTCCAGGTCACCGCTGACGGGATCCAAGTCGGCACTGTGGGCACAACCGGCTCGATCGACAATTCGGGTTCGATCGTCGTCAGTGCAACAGTGACGGCTGATTCCAACACTGACAACGCTTCTGCCCGCGCCATCGGTGTTGAAGCCGGGAATGTCGATGGCACGGTGTCAAACGATGGTACGATTGAGGTCACGGCGACCGCGACAGGTTTCGCGCCCGGCGAAGGGTTTTTTCCCCGAGGGTTCGGAATCAAAGTGGCCAAAGTGCGTGTTGACGGCTCGATTGCCAATGACGGCACGATCACAGTTGCCGCAATGGCCTCTGGCACAGCGACCACAGTGCAAGCACTAGCCTTTGGAATTGGGTCCGATGACATGTATGGCTCAATTTCCAATGATGGTACGATTGAGGTCACCGCGACCGCTGATGGCTCCGCGCCCTCTGGCCTGAGTGCCTTGGCGTACGGGATTGAGGCGGACAGCGTCCAGACTGGCAGTACGGTCACCAATGATGGATCAATCGAGGTGTCCGCGACGGCCTCTGGCAACTCTCTCTTTGGACCGATTTCTGCTTACGCCGCAGGGATAAAAGTGGATGCCTCCGGAGGCTCTGTGACCATCGACGGGGCCGTATCAAACGGGGGCACGATTGCGGTGGTGGCAGTTGCCACAGGCTCAGGGTTTTCGGCGGGATCTGCGAACGCCTACGGCATGGAGATGGGCATCGTCGATGCAACGGGATCGGTGTCAAACACCGGCGCGATCTTGGTCGAGGCAGACGCCTACAACGACAACACGAGCGCGCCTTCGACGTCGCAGGCCGTCGGCATTGATATCGACACGCTGAACGGCACGCTGTTCAACAGTGGAACGGTCATGGCATCGACCGCAAATGGCGGTGACGCCTTTGCTGTGCGGGTCGCGAGTGGCACTGGCGCCGCGTTGTTCACGACGCAATCGTTCTTTGCGGGTGAACTGTCTTTGCAGAATGACGAACTGACTGTGGAATCTGTTGCTGGGGCAGGATCAATCTATTGGGACTTTACTGACATCCCCGGCAGTGTGACCCTTGACGATGCCAACGGCCCGACGCTTTACCAAAGCGGCAATGTTGTCGCGACAGTCGAGCCTGCCAATCTGGCGTTCTCTGGGCAAATTGCCGCCGATGTGGCAGGTTTGGGGGCCAGTACGGTCGCCGCAGTGCTGAACGGCACGCCGACATCTGGCGCGACGGTCTCTCGGAACGCAAAAGCCGCCACGCCCACGTTCGGAGCTGGCATCAGCACTTTCGTGCAGGGTGATTACGTGTCGCGTCAGCTCGATGACGCTGTGGGCCGCGAACTGAACGTCGACGTGGCAAGCCTGACGGCGGGTATTGTCGGTGGACTTCAAAATGGTCTGGGTTACGGCGTTACTTTGAGCGCAATGAACGCCCGTGGTTCGGTTTATAACGGCTTTGCGAACGATACCGTTGACACCAACGGTGTGGTACTCGGGGGCTACGGCAACACCGCCATCGGCAGCGCATCACTGACGTTTGGCGCAACCTTTGGTCTGCTGTCGAACGAAAGGATCCGCAGCGTCAATGACAACTTGGCTCCTGGTGGCGTATCGACCGTCTTAGCCAATTACGACTCGAGCTTCTTCAGCCCGTCCGTTGAATTGTCTTTGGCATCGGTCCAGTCCGGCGCGGTGACAATCCAGCCTTATGTCGGTTACCGCTTTACGCAGTTGAGCGTCGATGGCTACACCGAGACAGGCGGCAACGCTGCCGCGACCTTTGGCAGTCGCAACGTGAGCGTGTCGGACTTCACCATCGGTGCGGATATGTCGATGGCCCTTGGCATGGGCATGTTGACCGGATCGGCCGAGATTATGCGCCGCGACGTCAGCGATGATGGTACAAACGTGACCTTCTTCGGGACAACAGGCAACACGGCGACAGCGGCCACTGACTTTACGGCGCTGGAACTGGGGGTCGGCTACGACATCGACCTTGAGACGGGAACGATGAATTTCGGGATCTCGGGTATGGTTGGCGACAACGGTGTTTCTGGATACGGACTGACAGCAGGTTACAATGTTTGCTTCTAAACATACGCGGGCGGCGGTTCTTGTAGCCGCCGCCTGCTGTACGCTGGCGGGGTCTGCCAGCGCACAGGATGGCCCCCCACGTGCCGGGCAAGTGTTCGGGGACTGGCGGTTTGACTGTACAGCCATCACTGAGGCGCAAAGCCGATGTCAGTTGACGCAGACGATGCTGGCAGGCGAGCTGCGACAGGCCGTGGCACGGCTAGGGCTCGCGCCTGACGCTGATGGTGGCATGGTTCTGTCGGCGCTGCTGCCGTTGGGGTTCTCGATTCCGGCAGGGGTGCGCGTTGCAATAGACGAAGGCGAAACAATACCATTGGACCTGGTCCGGTGTGTGACTGCGGGCTGTATTGCCGGACACACGCTGAGCGCTGACGAGATCACGGCCCTGCGGTTGGGCGTTTTGCTTGCAATCAGCTTTGACAGTGCTGCCGGGCGTACGATCACATTGGCAGGGTCGCTGGACGGCATCTCGGCGGGACTGGATGCGACGGGATGGGACGGCTAGATCGAGCCGGATGGCCGACCGTCTAAACTTGCAGCCAGCAATCAATACTGCTCAAGCGGCTGATCAACAAGATCCCAGAAAAGGCAACTAAGGGCCGCAAGAATCTACCACTAAGCAGTAATCTGATGCGGAGCTTTGTGCGCTGAAGCGCCTTCGGACCTTCTGAAATGTTGCAAATTCGATTAATGTCCACATTGAGAAAGCCGCACTGCGGAATTGATGGCCTTTCTGAAAGGCAAGTTTGGGTTGGAAACAGTCTTAAGTCTATCTTAAAGAATGGCAGAATTCGTTCAGCATAATAGACGTTAGCAATCATGATTTTTTGACAATGTAATTAAATGAATCCACGCCTGATCAATGGTTGCGGTAGCGCCGCACTAATTCAAGCCACTCGTTCCACACCTCTGCCGGGGGGTCATCTTGCTGGATCAGGTAGAGGGTCGCGATGAAGCGGCACTGTTCTATGGGGGACACCAAGTTCTGATACATGGCGATAGCTGCGCCGCCAGCTTCGCGAAGAACCTTCCCTGCTAGTTCTGGTGTGAGGTCCGGCAAATGCGCAATATCCTTCATGGGCTTTGGCCTTTCACGGGGCAAGTTATCGGGGTTCAGGCGCTTGCTAACTGCCTGAGGTGCGCTTGGGGTCCAAGGACGTACAGGCAGGTGCGTCAGGGGCCTCCACGGGCGCTGCTTAGGGGGTGGATTTATGCCTTGTGTAAAACGCACAGCAATAATGGGCCACAGAAACGGCTGCGACATAGCGCAGTTGTAGCGGAGTAAAATTCCGCCAGTTTGTGCCCTTCGTTTATTCGGAGGGCGGGAGATGTATTCTGTGGATATTTATAATCGTGTGCGCCGCGCTTGTTTGAAGGACGGTATGTCAGCCCGAGAAGCGGCTCGATATTTTAACAAGGACCGTAAGACGATCGCGAAGATGCTGCGTCATGCACTGCCACCTGGTTACCGCCGTTCAGAAGCGCCACGTCGCCCAACGCTTGATGATTATGTCGGTGTTATCGACAAGATCCTGCGCACAGATAAGGCCCTGATCAAAAAGCAGCGGCATACAGCGAAGCGTATTTTTGAACGCCTGCGCGACGAACATCGGTATGCTGGCAGCCTGACGACGGTGACTTATTACGTTCGGGAGCAAAAGCGGCGCACCAAAGAGGTGTTTGTGCCACTGTCGCATCGTCCGGGCCATGCACAGGTCGATTTTGGCGAGACCCTTGGCGTGATTGGCGGCGTAGAATGTAAGATCCACTTCTTCGTGATGAGCCTGCCGCATTCTGATGCTGTATTTGTGAAGGGGTATCCAGCTGAGACAACCGAGGCGTTTTGTGATGGCCATGTCTCGGCCTTTGCTTTCTTTGGCGGCATTCCGCAATCCATTCTCTACGACAATACCAAGATCGCCGTGGCTCGGATACTCGGGGACAGAACGCGCATCCGCACACGTCGGTTTACGGAGCTGCAGTCGCATTACTTGTTTGATGACAAGTTTGGCAGACCCGCGCGAGGGAACGATAAAGGCAACGTTGAGGGCATGGTTGGATACACCCGCCGCAACTTCATGGTTCCCGCACCTCGTTATGACAGCTTTGATGATCTGAACACACATTTGGAAGAGAAGTGTTTAGCACGTCAGGGCGATACGTTGCGGGGTCACACCCAAACTATAGGCGCACGCCTGATGTCGGATTTGGATGCTCTGATGGGATTGCCCATCGCAGAATATGAAGCCTGCGATCACGTCAGCACGCGGGCCACGTCAATCTCAATGGTGCGCTATCGCAGCAATGATTACTCGGTGCCAGTAGCCTATGCGCACCACGACGTTCACGTGCGTGGGTTTGTGCATGAGGTTATCATCGGCTGCGGCAACGAGATTATTGCGCGGCACAAACGATCCTACACATCAGCGGATATGATCTTTGACCCGTTGCACTTTTTGCCCCTGCTTGAACAAAAGGTGGGTGCCTTGGATCAGGCCGCGCCTTTGCAGGGTTGGAATTTGCCAGATGTATTTGCCACGCTGCACCGGCTGCTTGAAGCCAGAATGGGTAAGCCGGGCAAGCGGGAATATGTTCAGGTCCTTCGTCTGTTGGAGACGTTCGAAATGGATGTTGTGCAGGGTGCGATCCAGCATGCCATTGATCTGGGCGCGATTGGGTATGACGCTGTAAAACATCTTGTGCTGTGCAGAGTTGAGAAGCGGCCACCGCGATTGGATTTGGACTTCTATCCCTACTTGCCCAAGGCCAATGTCGGCACAACACGCCCGTCCAGTTACATGAGCCTGATGGGGAGGACGGCGGCATGACTGAAGCCCCTCAGATCCTTCTGCGGCATCATCTTAAACAACTGCGACTGCCAACGTTCCAAGGCGAGTATGCCAAACAGGCGCAGCTCTGTGCTGCAGAGAACAAAGACCACATCCACTACTTGGCGCGCTTGTGTGAGATGGAGTTGATCGACCGTGAACGGCGGATGATTGAACGTCGGATCAAAGCGGCGAAGTTCCCCAGCACCAAAAGCTTGGACAGCTTTGACTTCAAGATCATGCCCAGCTTGAACAAGCCGCTGACGATGGATCTGGCGCGTTGCGACTACGTGGATCGCAGGGAGAATATCATCGCCCTTGGCCCCTCAGGCACGGGCAAGACGCACATCGCTTTGGGACTTGGGTTGGCTGCGTGTCAGAGGGGACTGAAGGTTCGCTTCACAACGGCGGCAGCATTGGTCCATGACCTGATTGAAGCCCAAGATGAGCGGAGATTGCAGCGCCTTCAAAAACATCTGACAAGCCAGAACCTGTTGATCATTGACGAACTGGGCTTTGTGCCCCTCAGCAAATCGGGCGCGGAATTGCTCTTTGAAGTCATATCCCAATGCTACGAACGCGGGTCCATCATCATAACCTCGAACCTGCCCTTCGATGAATGGACCGAGGTCTTTGGCTCTGAGCGCCTGACAGGCGCGTTACTGGACCGTTTGACCCACCACGTCCACATTCTTGAGATGAACGGCGAAAGCTACAGGCTCAAACACAGCCGTAACAAACAAAAGTAAGCCCCATCCAGATCAGAACAATGGTGGCCCTAGGGCCAACATGCGCTTTGGCGCGCGTTAGCTATATGACAAGCACGCCCACCAAAGCGCCACACAAACATCACCCGAAATGGCCCCTTCTTACCCCGCGACAGAGGTCCCATTTTACTCTGCGATTGACACTTTATGATCATGTGCGAAATTGCCACGAAGTCTCATGCCTAAAGATCACTCAAACAAACCAAAACCAGTTTTATTCAGAATTTGAGATCAAGGTGTTCGGTCTGCTGGATATTGGCCAGAGTGCTGAAGGCAACTACGCTTTGGACTACTTTATTGATCTGGATGAGCCAATTGTGCTGCATTACAGGCCAGAAGAAACCAATAACCAAAAGAGACATCGGTCGGCTAACAAACGATAGTATTTTGCCATGTCGAGAACTAATCGCACGTCTTAGTTATCTTGTTGCGGTTTTTAGTGAAATGAGGACACACAATGATCCGTTTTGCGAAATGGAGCGAGACTGGAGTGCAATCTGCTGCTCTCCAAGCGGTTCTGGTCAATGAAAATCACCCAGATAAAAAATGTAGGGCAAAATGACACAGAACCAATGATCGTCTACCATTCACGATGCCGACTTCATGCTGACAAAGGCCATGTCCAGCTTGGTCCTTGCTACCGAAGCACTGGAAATCGAACACCGACTGACCCCATCAAGATCATCACAAACCAACGGCATGGTCGAGCGTTTCAACGACCGCATCGAGGACGTGCTGCAAAGCCAGTACTTCAGATCAGGGGAAGAATTAGAGACCACGCTGCATCGCTACGTTTGGCTCTACAACCAGCAGCTTCTACAATCAGCCTTGGGCAGCAAGCCACCCCTGCAAGCGATGAAGGAATAGCACAAAGTTAAGTCAAAAATATTCAAAAAACAGCCTTACTATCTTACGGGATGTTACATATAAAAAATAAACTGTAATGGGTCAGCTCCGGCCAAGTGTTAAATTCTACGTTGGTGAGTAGACAAAATAAAGGGCCAATAACGTTTTAACCTTACCTATTTCGGGCGGTGACGATTGATCGAATTATTCGGGTTTAGCGTGTTGGCGTCACCTAAATCCCTCCCTTTGGGACCATCAAATAAGACACGGATAAGCACGGAAATGAGTAAATCACTTCCCTCACTTTTTACATCCTTCGCTATCAAATCAGTCAGAGCAAGAACGGACTGTTCGTCATCTTTATCAAGATCAGATGGCGTACGGTAGCCCATCTCCCATGACGTGAATGAGCGTTTCCTTACGTCACCTTGCCACGCGATATACGGCGAGCCGTGTCGAGCGTCTCTACAAATGCGAGCATAACAACGCTCTACCGCGTCGCGGCCTCCCTCAAGAGCCTGAAAAAATACCTGTTTATCGTAAATAAGAAGTCCAGTTATGTTGTCACGAGCATTGTTATACCTCGATGTTTCAAGAATACAGGCGATGTCATTTACTGTTGTATCCTCCTGGGTGTGACTTACGTAAATAATTTGATATAATTGCGGCAAAGCTTTGAGTGTATTCATAATTTTTACCTTATTATCTATTGATTAATGAATCCTAAATTCCCTAAGTTGAGTTCTCAATCATAAGTGAACATCACTCTTCTCAAACTATGTACTAGAACGATCAAAGTACGAACGAGGTAAACGGTCATACAACACATCCTTTCGGGTAGGTCACACTTTAGGGAGCTATGACTGAATCTGGTGTCTGGGCGGTTTGAAGGTTGGCGGGGTATCTGGTTGAATTGTTGTTGCGAGACAGCAGCCCAACCAAAGGAAATACGCCACCATGGAAACGACTAACATTGTAGATTTGGCACCCTCTCAGCGATGCAAGCATCGCCTGCCGGCAGTGGTTGAGACGGGTTAAGCGACGCGCTGACGGATTTGTTGTGAACGGGAGCGCAGCAATTGATAGCGATCGCTGTTGAGGCCGAGTTTGCCGGATATATGTCACAATTTGCTGACTTGCGCACTGAGGCAGGTCATGCGGCAGTTGTTCGCAATGGTCATCATCCGGCCCGGCCATTCCAAACGGGTATTGGCCCTGTGAGCGTGCAGATACCAAAGGTTCGATCCAAGGATGGCACCCCAGTGACGTTACGGTCTGCCCTGATGCCGCCCTATGTGCGCAGAACCAAGACGTTGGAAGCGGCCTTGCCTTGGCTGTATCTCAAAGGCGTATCCAGCGGCGAAATGGGCGCGGCCCTGAAGGTTCTTCTGGGGCCTGATGCGGCGGGATTGTCGGCGAATACTGTGTCGCGCCTGAAACGCGATTGGGCCAAGGAGTACGACAGCTGGAGAGACGCTGCCTTGGATGACGAGCCAATCGTCTATATATGGGCTGACTGCGTCCATAGCGGCCTTCGGGGCGAGAACAACAAGCTGTGTGCCCTTGTGATCATTGGGGTAACGGCGCGCGGTAAGAAGCGGTTCTTGGCAATTGAGGATGGAGTACGCGAGTCCACCCAGAGCTGGCGCGAGGTCCTGCTTAGCCTCAAAAGCCGAGGCATGAATGCTCCCAAGCTGGCGATTGGCCCCTCTCATCGCTGCAAGCAGCGACTGCCGGGCAGTGGACGGTGCCATGGGTTTTGGGCGGCGCTGGAGGAAGTGTACCCTGAGAGTCGCCAGCAGCGATGCTGGCAGCACAAAACGATGAACGTGCTGAATTGCCTACCCAAGCTTTCTCAGCAAAAGGCCAAGGCCGCGATCCACAATATCTGGCAGGCTGAAACCAAAGCGGATGCTGAAAAGGTTTTTGATTTGTTCATCACAACCTACGAGCCAAAGTATCCCAAGGTTGCTCTGTGCTTGCAAAAGGACCGCGACGAACTCATGGCACTCTTCGACTTCCCGGCGCAGCATTGGCAAAGCATCCGCACTAGCAATCCAATTGAATCGGCCTTCGCGACGATCCGGCATCGTACCAAGCGTTCAAAGGGCTGCCTGTCACGCGATGGCATGCTGCACATGATGTTCAAACTGGGGCAATGTGCTGAGAAAAATTGGAGGAAGCTACGCGGCTTTGACTGCCTCTCGAAAGTCATCACAGGCGTCTCGTTCAAAGACGGAATTGAAACCACAAACCCAGACCAGATCGCCGCATGACCAACAAACCTCAAACACCAGATTTGACAATAACTCCTGAAAAGAAGCCATCGTAAAATATGAAACACAGTGATGTTCAGGGTCGTTACCTTGCGTTTTGTTGTTTTGCGCCCAAATCAAACCAGTTTGGCTCGCAACAGCGCGATAAGGGCACCTGCCACCGGACTTTAGGATGACCTCGGGGTGGAATTGGCCTGTTTGACATGCATTTTGTCAGACCAGAGGAGCCGCTTTCGCTCAGTTTTTATCGCTGGACGGTCATGAGGTATCCGTCGGCGCACGCCACCACTGGATCGCAGCCAAGATGCGACTAAACAAATTTCTACCGATCACAATCTGTCGCTCGGGATTCGTGATTCGAATTCAACAATCTGTTATTGCTCTAAAGCCAAATTAAGTAAAAAAATTAAGTTTTACTACTAGTATTGACGCTACCTTGGGTTGTACTTAAGTAAATAGCTTACTACCTTCGATTGTGTAAACGGTATCAAGATATTATATTAATCATATCATTTATTGTTTTTCTGGAAATATTGCAAAATGCAAAAAAAAACTGATCACATCAAGATAGAAGAAGCAGGCTCAGTAATTCAGCGAAGAAACATATCTCAAGCTAAAGCTACCAACACTATGTTGCAGCCATTGAAACAGCAAGATGTTGGACGTTCCAGCGGGTCGATAATCACCGATAGAGACTTAAGAGTTATAAGTATTAGTCAATCGTGGTGGAACCTTTACGGAGTTGAGCCATTCCCTCTTCCTGCTCATTTACGAGATATCGTGCATGGCCTAGAAGCAGTTGGTTGGTTTACTTTATCCAATGCATTTAGTGAGCACTGCGCTGTCAATGCCCTCATGCATAAAATAGAAAAAAATCAATACTTTCACGACTTCGCCGTTTCGCCCTTAGGTGATGTAATAGATTTAACATTCTATACAGACCATGAGAGTGGAAATAACTTTTTTAACTACACCCCTACGGGTATAACTGTAGCTCAAACCACAGAAAAATCGCTTGAAAACCGTGGACTGGTGGCCTTGCGAGATTTAATAAATTTGGGCATGTTTGGCATGTTACCAATGACCTTTGAATTAGCCCAACCTGCTAGTCCGACATATGCACCTGTAATATGCGCCCCCAAATCAGGAAAACTAATCATCTTAGATGAAACCAAAAGTTTTCCAGATTTGGATAATATTCAGAATGTCGAAGACTTATCGGTAAAAATACAAGATATAAATTATTTTCTGGATAAGGATGGCCAGTACTCTTCCCGCGTCGAACTAGAGGGCGGCAAGTCACTGCATTTGGCTTTGAAAAGACATTTTTTCTATGCAGGAGGGCCTAGTTTTATTGCTGGAAGAGTGATGAAACTATGTAGCGGTGTTTCAGAACAAAGCATCTTGAATAAATATCCCCAGTTTTCATCAAAGGAGGTGGAAGTCGTCTGTCTTCTTGCGCTTGGCTACACCATTAAGGAGGCTGCTGCGAAGATCGGGAAGGCACAAGTTACAGTGTCTTTACAGGCACGAAGCGCCCTACTTAAATCCCGTGAACGCTCTTTAAATGCATTGGTAGTAAAGATCGTCCATTCTTCCCTGTGGTAAGTTTAAATTAATGCAATAAGGCCAGATTCCGTTCGATAGAAGTGGTCGGAGACGCGAGCGCACAAATACTATATGCTCTTAAAACAGGCTTGCGTATGGCTTAGACATCAAGCTGTTGCACTCTTTGAAGTGTTGTTTCAACCTTCTATTCAGCAGCTAAACTGAAGTGATTTTAGTTTACTTGTAGCCTTCTAAGAACCTATACCAATTCATCAATATTTTAGCCCTAATTTTAAGTAGATCAGCCCGAAAATAAGCTTGTTCCACCTTGTTACCAATCCTGTGTGCCAATTGCAGTTCAGTAGCATCTCTGGGTCGTTCATTTCCCCCTGCCCAATTCCGAAATGTAGACCAAATGACGTGTGGGACTGCGATTTGACCGCTCTGTTTATCAAAATAGCCAGTTTTATCACTTTTATGCATTCGCTTCATCAAGGATTGTCCCCTTTGCTCCGGCGGCACCTGATGTAGTGTAACGCGGCTTGCCAATCTACGATGTTCTGGTATTGTTCTATCCATGCCAGCCAGATGGAAAAACGACAAACCCATGTCGCGCCAAGCTTTCGACGCGCTTTTTTCCGATGAAGAAGAGTGTGCGCTTTATCTGGCGGAACGACGGTGGCCTGAGGGCTTCGTGTGTCCCTGTTGTGGCACCTGCAAAGGCTGGCCGTTAAAGCGAAATCGCGCAACTTGAGAATGTGCCGGTTGCGCACGGCAGACATCCGTGACGGCAAGCACGATGATGCACAGCAGCCATTTACCGTTGCAAATTTGGTTTCTTGCCGCGCACATCATCGCCAGTCATTCCCACATCATGTCAGTGCTGCAACTTCAAGCGCAACTTGGCCTTGGCAGCTCCAAGACGGTAAGGGTCGCACTTCAATCTTGAGGCTAAGTCTTGTTAAGCCTACGAAGGCGCAAAAAGTCACATCACCTGGATTGTGCTGGTTAATAAGCCTTTATTTTGCTATACTTAAACGTAATTAAAAATAGGTTTATATGGATATTTCGCGCTTCATCTTTGAAGGCCGTTATTATATTGTGGGTTTTAGGGATCATAAAGAGTTTTTTGTCTGGACTGAAACTTCTGATGCTTTGCATTGGGGAATCATAATAAAATCTACAGCTTTGACAGGTAATACAAACAATCCTACAAGGCTGATACGTAAAGTCTGGCAGATCATAAAATCGTTTATTTATCTCAAAAAGTTACCATATTTCGAAGTAAATGTTACTGACGCAAAGCGATCAGGAATTTATATGAAATTTTTGTCAAAGCTGATTGGCTACGAAAGTTATCAGAACGGCAACAACATCTTTGTCTTAAAGATTGGAAACAAAGGCTTATCCCCTTTGCTCCGGCGGCACCTGATGTAGTGTGAAGCGGCTTGCCAATCTACAATGTTCTTGTATTGTTCTACCCATGCCAGCCAGATGGAAAAACGACAAACCCATGTCCCGCCCGGCGTTCGACGCCAGGTTTTCTGATGAGGAAGCGTGTTCGCATTATCTGGCGGAACATCGTTGGCCTGAGGGCTTTGTGTGTCCTTCCTGTGGCACCTGCAAGGGCTGGCCGTTAAAGCGAAATCGCGCGACTTGGGAATGTGCCGGTTGCGCACGGCAGACATCCGTGACGGCTGGCACGGTGATGCACAGCAGCCATTTGCCGTTGCGAATTTGGTTTCTTGCCGCGCACATCATCACCAGCCATTCCAACGGCATGTCAGCGCTGCAACTTCAGGCGCAACTTGGCCTTGGCAGCTACAAGACGGCGTGGCTCCTCTTGCAAAAGCTGCGGCGGTCGATGGTCAACCCTGACCGCAACCCCCTGAAAGACCTTGTCGAGATCGATGAAACAGAGATTCCGTTCCGGTCCCGGCATGATCCCGAGGACCGGCCAAAGGGTGGGCGGAGCCCGGTCGGAAAGATGTTTGTCGTCTGCGCCGTCGAGTTATCAAGAGACGGACATCCGCGCCGTATCAGGATGAAACACATTCCCGACGGCGCATCAAAGACGCTACACGGGTTCATTGGTCAGGCTGTAGAGCCTGGCGCTCACGTCATCACGGATGGCTGGCTAGGTTACGAAAATCCCCCTGCAAACACGCATGAGGCGAAGGTCGTCAGCGGCAAGAAGGCACATGACATACTCCACTGGGTCCACCGCGTGTTCTCCAACCTAAAAACGTGGGCAAAAGGCGTCTTCCACGGCCTCAGAAAATGCCATCTGCAACGCTATCTCGACGAATTTGTGTTCCGCTGGAACCGACGGCGACACATGCGAAGCGCCTTCGACACGCTGCTGGGGATCGGTGTTGGTATTGGCCCAGCGACATATCGTGATTTTGTTGAACAGCGCGCCTGAAGGCCCTTGTTCACGGCAAAAGCCACGCCCCATAAACCCACCAGATGTTACAAACTGATCCGATCCGCCTCTCAAGCCACAAGGGCGAGGTTCTGCGCCGCGTCAACATGTGGGGCAACCGGACTAAAAGGGATAAGCCTTTTGGAAACATATGAAACAAATCCTCAAAAAAACTGATGATCAACTGGGTTTTCTTGAGAATAACACACCTTCAAGTCGATGAGCGGCATTACAGGTCACGATATGATATCGTGGGTGAGTCTGAGGTTTGGTGAATATTTGATGATGAGCAACCTGATTTGTTACACGCAGCCCGCTACACACTTGAAAAGTGCAAAGGTCGTAAAAATGGTCGACAAATCAAAAATGAGAAATTCATGCTGATCAAGCAGTGCAAAGGGTGTCGTTACCTGATTTGGAATATTGGTGTCGGCCAAGGGGTAAAGTGCAGCAATCGTAAAAACTGGGATAACGACAAACCACCACAAATCGGCAGTATTCAAGATTGTCAACTTTATGAAGCTTCTCTGCCTTGTGACAAATGAGTTTACGCTAATGATCCAAAATCAATGTCACACATGATTGTATCATTAGGGTAAATTTTTTATATATTGTTACAATATACCATGAGGTTTAAACCCAAATGAAACAACTAAGGAATACACATGAAGATAGGCTACCGCCGTGTTTCTACCGTTGATCAGAATCTTGACCGTCAGGATTTAGGCAACATCGACAAAATATTCGAAGAGAAGCTATCTGCAGCAACTGCTAAAGATCGACCAGAACTACAAAGCATGATCAATTTTGCGCGTGATGGAGATGAGGTTATCGTATGGTCTATTGACCGTATGGCGCGTGACCTTCGTGATCTTCAAACTATCATTCAAACACTGAATGACAAAAACGTATCCATCACATTCCTGTCTGAAAATTTAAAATTCTCAGTAACATCCAATGATCCCTTCGCGAAGCTACAGCTACACTTGATGGGGGCTTTTGCGGAGTTCGAAAGAACACTCATCAAAAAACGACAAGCTGAAGGCATCGCTAAGGCCAAAGTAAAAGGTATCTACAGGGGTCGTCGTGCATCCATCGATGCTGACAAAATCATGGCCTTACATGCTCAAGGTCTTGGACCCACTAAGATCGCAAACCAGATGGGTATCAGTAGGGTCAGCGTCTATCGTGCCTTAAAAGCAGCAGCTGCTTATACACAAAAAGCACATACCCAGAAAGCCACAGATATAAGCGGAAAATGGTCTAATCCAACCAGTTCATATGAAGAGGCCATGACCATCAAGAAACTTGTGCGGAAGCATCAAAATTAATAGCGTAACTTCCAAAGAGAACTGTGAATGGTTCAGACATCGAGCCGTTGCAGGCTTTAATCCGTTTTTTTGACCTTCGATCAATCAGCTGATCTGCAGTGATTTTAATTTATTTGTGACCTTCTAAGAACTTATACCAATCCATCAATATTTTAGCCCTAATTTTAAGTAGATCAGCCCGAAAATAAGCTTGTTCCACCTTGTTACCAATCCTGTGTGCCAATTGTAGTTCAGTAGCATCTCTGGGTTGTTCATTTTCTCCTGCCCAATCCCGAAATGTAGACCGAATGCCGTGTGGGACAGCGATTTGACCACTTTTTTTATCAAAATAGCCAGTTTTATCACTTTTATGCATTCGCTTCATCAATGCAGACAATGTCATATCGGATAGTTCTCCACCTTTTGACGAAGGAAAAACAAAATCGCTTAGATGAGGAATTTCACTTAAAAATTCATAAACTGGTCTAATTATTGGTATGCAGTGTTCGACTTTAGCTTTCATTCTCGATGCAGGTATTGTCCACAATCCAAGATACCCTTTTTCAGCAGCATCATCATTTGTGAAAAATTCAACTTCTCCATGTCGCATTCCTCTGATTTCACCAGAACGCGATCCAACTAAAGTGAGAAACATTAGTGCTTTAGCACCGGTACCATCACGTTGCTTTAATTCTGCCCACCATCGAGGCATATCCAGTAACTGTAAAGCTGGCATCTTTTTTCGATTTTGCACTTTAGATGGCTTTGGCAATAGGTTTTCGAGGTTTCCTCTCCAGATCGCAGGATTTGAGCCTGTCCTATAACCTTTGGTGGTGGCGAAGTTCAAAACGCCTTCGATACGTCCACGAGTTCTTTGTGCCGTTTCATTTTTAGACAGCCAAATTGGCTTCAAAGCCATGAAGATATGATCTATCGTGACTTCATTTACAGGTAGGTTACCCATTGTTGGGTGCGCATAACTCGAGAGCGTGGACCTCCATTGTGCAAGATGCTTTGCGTTGCTTAATTCTCCTTTTTTCTTTTCGATAAAGCTGTCCGTAACCTGACGAAATGTGGGGATAGCAGTCCCCTTAACCTTGGTTTGGCGGGGGTCGATGCCTTCGCTCGCAAGCTTTGAGTTTTTCAATGATTCCGTGCGGGCTTCCAAAAGTAATAGTTTGACTGAGCTGCCAAGCCCAATGTCGATAATTTTGCCATTAACTGTAAGCCGCTGAACCCAAGATTTTGAACCTGTCTTTCTTACGTAAAGGTGCAGGCCAGTGCTGTTGGTGTCGTAGTATCGGCCTGGTTTTTTAACTGTCTTTATGAAGTTCGCTGTTAAGCTCTTTTTGTCAGCCATGTTACTCTACCTTTAAAAAGTCCCCATTTTCGTCCCCATAAATATCATGGAAGATAGACGCTTGCAAAGGAATAAGCTGGAAGCTAAATTATATTTACCTACTATAAACAGATATATATAAGACGTTTATAGATGGTAGTGGAGCATTACTTATACGGACTGAGCCTCCGCCAGTTACATTGTGTCTGTTAAGATTTAAGCAGCTGTGATCGTTAACTTATTGTATAATTTCTAAATTAAGGGGCTCGACGCTCGTAATTATTGCTATACATTACGCACTACATTTAGATATACATGGCAAGTAAGCTAGGGAGCTTGTCATGATCAAAATGCGCGGTAATTCTTTCCAGCTCTATAAGCGGGTGCCTAGGCGCTACGCCTCTGTTGAAAGCCGAACATTTGTTTGGCTGTCTCTGCATACAGATTCGAAGTCACTAGCTCAGAACAAGGCAACTGGTGCTTGGGCGCAATTGGTAGAGGCTTGGGAGGCTCGGTTGGCTGGTGATCAAACCGATGCACTAAAACGCTTTGACGCAGCTCGGGAATTGGCCGCTGTGCGCGGGTTCCGATATATGGATGTCGGCAGGGTTGCCGATCTGCCGATTGAGGATTTCTTGAGCCGAGTTGAGGCTATTCCGATAAATGCTGGTATTCCGGATCGTATTGAGGCCGCTGCCGTTCTCGGTGGTGCGTCTGGTGTCGCAATCACGGTCAGCGCTGCGCTTGAATTATATTGGACCCTTGCAGCGGACAAGACGTTGGGAAAATCTGCTGATCAGTTGCGACGCTGGAAAAATCCAAGGATCAAGGCGGTAAGCAGTTTCATATCTGTTGTAAGTGACAAGGCGATTAATGAAATTACCGGCGACGATATGCTTGATTTTCGTGGCTGGTGGATGGAGCGGATAGCCGCTGGTGAGGTTAGCACCAATGCCGCTAATAAGGATTTGATACACTTTGGCGATGTTCTGAAAACAGTGAACCGTATGAAGCGGCTAGGGCTAGTTTTGCCGTTATCTAACCTGTCGTTCAGGAATGGTGAGGCAGGAACGCGTCCACCATTCACGGCAAAGTGGATCAAAGAAAAACTACTGGCACGGGACGCCTTGGCTGGATTGAACCCTGAGGCGAGGTCGATCTTGCTGGCGATGGTAAACACCGGTGCGCGGCCTTCGGAATTGGCGGCTTTGACTTCCGACTGTATCAAGCTGGACTGTGCGGTTCCACACATCTCTATTGAGCCAATAGGACGCCAGCTTAAGAGCCCCAATGCGCGACGTTTTATCCCTTTGGCCGGCGTGTCACTTGATGCTTTGCGGAGCCTCCCAGACGGCTTCCCGCGCTATCGGGGGTCATCCGCGAGTCTGTCTGCGACGGTGAACAAGTTTTTGCGCGAGAATGCCCTGACCGAGACGCCAGAGCATACGCTCTACAGCCTGCGGCACAGTTTCGAGGATCGGTTATTAGCCGCTGGCGTTGATGAGCGTATCCGGCGCGATCTGTTAGGTCATGCGTTAAAACGTGAGCGATATGGGGCAGGGGCTACACTGGAGCATATGCTGAAGGTGGTGTCGAAGGTGGCGCTCTAACCATTTACAATGGCCGTGGCGCGCGCAACAAGATCATCTTCATGATGCCGCGTTGCAATCTCATTTTCCAATCGTTCGAAGATCGGCAGATAGACGCGATCAATCAACACCAGCTGCGCAACCTTGATGCGCGCCTCTTGCAGTCTTTCGATTGTGATGTTGCGAGGAAGCATGCTCAGGACCAATTTGTGTATCGTTATTCTACATATACCAATAAGTTCACGGCCTGACTGAATGAGTGCGCGGATCATGTGCAGTGTGTTGATCTAACGATATTGACTGTGCCTGTAAGAACGTAATGGTGAGCCGTGAGGGTGCCACCTGCGCGCGCCGAAACTTGCTTGGATTAATGTGTGTTGTGCCCTTAACCACAGTTTTTTTCATGTTGTTCCGACTGTTCCGACGTTTCCGACCATTTACGCAACTCGGACAGTTTAAGCGCGTTTCCGGCCAAGAAATGGTCAAAAATTATGGCACTGAAGACGTCGCTGCACCCTAAGAAACCTCGCTGTAAATCTGCTCTGATTGTGCCGTATCCCACTCGGTATCTTCAAAAACAGACACACGTTGATCTGAAGATCAAAGCAATTTTTTTGGCCGTTCAATTTGCAGCTTTAAGCTCCAAAACAGAGTTTCATGCACACGCCTTCAACACCCCCACGTCCTTTGCACAAACGTATGATCTCAATGGACATTTACCTCATTTCATGTGTAGGTAGATGACAAGTTCGTATAGCTGTCAAACAGGGTGTAGATACATGGTTCATAAGCACGCAGTTGGGTTCATAGGCTTCGTTCGTGTCTCCTCTGACAAGCAAGCATATGAAGGAGAAAGTCTCGCTCAACAGAAGGTGCTTCTTGATGAGTATGCGACGGTTTTTGGAACGACTGTCGAAATCCCGTATCCTTGCGTTGAAAAAGGTCACGGCACGTCGACAGAACGGCAGAATTTCAGGCTGACTGTGAAGGAGGCGCGGGAGCGCTGTCTTCCGATCCTTGTGCGAGATGCAAGTCGTCTCAGCCGGAGCGTAAAAGACCTCAATCTTATTGATTTGCGAAAGACGCCGGTCTTCGTTGTTGGTGAAGGTCGTGTTACGAAAAAGCGCCTTTGTGAACTCGTCCAGAAAGCTGAAGAGCAACTCGAGCAACTTCGCATTGATGGGAAGCAAAGTCGTCTGCGGAATGGAGTTTCAGCCAAGAAACCTAAATCGAAGGCGTTTAAACCAAAGAATACTCGAGCGGGCGCACTTGGTAATCAGGATAGAGCCCATCGCCGGGTTCGGAAGGTTCAGCAGTTTCTCAATCAGCATCCTGATTTTTGTGATCTCACCCTAAATCAACTCATCCAGAAATTGCATGCTGCGGATATAAAGAATCTCAAAAGTGAACGAACTGGAAAATCAATAGACTGGACCGTGGGTGCTTTGCGGCCCGTTCGTAAAGCTGCTCTGGAGCAGATTGCTTTGGATGCAGAACCAATGGATGAACTAATTATCAGCTAAGCCAACAGTGTCCTCGTAGAGGCCCTGAGGGGGCCGCCAGGGCGGCTCTTGGGTATTTGGTGGCACCACCACCCAGGTTCTAATGACCGGACACGCACAGGGTGTGCCGTGAGAGTCGCTGTCGAGTTCACCAATTAGACGGCACTGCGTTTGCGGGCTGAAATCATACGTAACACACGGCTGCGGTTGGGGTGACAACCCACTGACACCCAAGCGAAACCCATTATAATTTCGCTATAAATACTCTTGTAAGCACAACGTCAGCATCAGGAGCGACAAGATTATGGCAAATAAACTCGGCCCACATGCAGCTTCCAGCCTTGCGGTCTATATCGACCGGCGCATTCTTGAACTGCGCTATAAAAAGACGCAAAGAGAGATTGCGACCGCCGCGGGTTTCACAAATCCAAATATGCTAACAATGCTTAAGCAAGGCCACAGCAAGCTGCCAATTGACCGTGTAGCAACGCTTGCCGCCGCGTTAGAGGTTGATTCAAAATATATGCTCAGGCTGGCACTGGCCCAGCACGGAAACGAGACGATGCTTCGTGTTTATGACGAGGTGCTCGGCACCGTAGTTTCACAACATGAGGTCGGTTGGCTCACATTACTACGGGAGGCGTCTGATAACAGCGACCCAGCAGTTACAACGCGTGCGCGCTCAACCATTCTATCGATATTTGGAAAATAGGATCTGACAATGCACAGACATGCAAAACCCACCATGCACCAATTGAGTGACAACGAGGTCGCCTGGATCGAGTTTCTGCGCCTGCTTAGCTATGATCAAGTGCCAACTCCGACATTGGCAGCCATTCAAACATTGCGACTGACACTGACAGGGCGGGAATTAAAGATCTGCAGTCGTGATTGCGCACGAGGGTAGCCGGATCTTTGGCTTGAGCTCAAAGTGTCAAATACCGCAAAGTGCACAGGCAATGACGACGTCGGAACGGTCGGATCGGTCGGAACAATGGCTGATGTCTTGATGTTTTTCATTTTGTTCCGACTGTTCCGACGTCTCCGACCACTTTTGCAACTCGGACAGTTTAGGCAACGATTGGTAGCCCCAGAGCATTTGATAGGTTTGGAAGCTCAGAAACATCAATGAGACGAACTCCATTCTTTTCGGCCAATTGCCTCGCGGATCGTGTATACCCACTCCTCCCAACCACTACAGCGCTGTCACCATCAAAAAACGTCTTCGCAGCATTAACTTCTTGCACAGCCTTGTTCCCGACGGGGCTCTTATACAACTTGCATTGAATTATACATTTGTGGCTTCCATAAATGGCCACAACATCTGAACCTTGATCGCCACTTCCTTGGGTTGCCTGAGCGTCCCAGCCGTGCATGTTTAGCATGCTCGCAGTCCAATGCTCAAATTCGATTGGGTCGTGGGGGATAGTATCAAGTGAAACGCCCGGAAAAGCTGACTCTGCTGTCGTGTAGACTTGGGCAACGACATATTCATAGAGTTCGGGTCCCAGTAACAGGTCATCAGAAATGCTAAGCTCAGGGAGCATGATATTCTGATAGAAATAAAGGACTTCCTTGTCGAATGCCTCATACTTTTTTTCACCGTAGTGACCTTCGTAAACTTTCTGGCGGTAAATTTTACCAAGGGCATCTTGGTGCTTCTGGGTGATCGTTCTAATTTGTCGATGTGCTTCTTTCGTGCGCGCTTTCTCACTTCCCCCTGAATAATACCCACCCAACGCAACAACCGCCAACAAAACTCCAACAACGATTGCAATCGTAGAAAAGTCACCTTCCAAGCCTTTGAACAGAAGGTAAATGAGGCCAACAACAACGAACACTACTATCCAGCCCTCACCACCGCTATTTCCTGTCACAAATTCATCCTTTGATTTTTTTGACTTCTGTTCCTTGAACGGGATAGCGGCCTTACAGTGCTTTTGACACCTCACAAAAGAGCGTTCCGAGCAGGAGTTCATTTGTGTCGTTGATCCAACAATCATTCAACGAGAAATGCCTCCGAGGGGTTCGAAATTAGAGCAGGTGCGCAAATTTTGCTATGAAATGCTGGTCCGCTTGGTTCTCGCACCACTCAATCTCAAGCCGAAGGCTTATCCCCTTTGCTCCGGCGGCACCTGATGTAGTGTGAAGCGGCTTGCCAATCTACAATGTTCTTGTATTGTTCTACCCATGCCAGCCAGATGGAAAAACGACAAACCCATGTCCCGCCCGGCGTTCGACGCCAGGTTTTCTGATGAGGAAGCGTGTTCGCATTATCTGGCGGAACATCGTTGGCCTGAGGGCTTTGTGTGTCCTTCCTGTGGCACCTGCAAGGGCTGGCCGTTAAAGCGAAATCGCGCGACTTGGGAATGTGCCGGTTGCGCACGGCAGACATCCGTGACGGCTGGCACGGTGATGCACAGCAGCCATTTGCCGTTGCGAATTTGGTTTCTTGCCGCGCACATCATCACCAGCCATTCCAACGGCATGTCAGCGCTGCAACTTCAGGCGCAACTTGGCCTTGGCAGCTACAAGACGGCGTGGCTCCTCTTGCAAAAGCTGCGGCGGTCGATGGTCAACCCTGACCGCAACCCCCTGAAAGACCTTGTCGAGATCGATGAAACAGAGATTCCGTTCCGGTCCCGGCATGATCCCGAGGACCGGCCAAAGGGTGGGCGGAGCCCGGTCGGAAAGATGTTTGTCGTCTGCGCCGTCGAGTTATCAAGAGACGGACATCCGCGCCGTATCAGGATGAAACACATTCCCGACGGCGCATCAAAGACGCTACACGGGTTCATTGGTCAGGCTGTAGAGCCTGGCGCTCACGTCATCACGGATGGCTGGCTAGGTTACGAAAATCCCCCTGCAAACACGCATGAGGCGAAGGTCGTCAGCGGCAAGAAGGCACATGACATACTCCACTGGGTCCACCGCGTGTTCTCCAACCTAAAAACGTGGGCAAAAGGCGTCTTCCACGGCCTCAGAAAATGCCATCTGCAACGCTATCTCGACGAATTTGTGTTCCGCTGGAACCGACGGCGACACATGCGAAGCGCCTTCGACACGCTGCTGGGGATCGGTGTTGGTATTGGCCCAGCGACATATCGTGATTTTGTTGAACAGCGCGCCTGAAGGCCCTTGTTCACGGCAAAAGCCACGCCCCATAAACCCACCAGATGTTACAAACTGATCCGATCCGCCTCTCAAGCCACAAGGGCGAGGTTCTGCGCCGCGTCAACATGTGGGGCAACCGGACTAAAAGGGATAAGCCTTCTCAAGCCGCTTGCGTTGGTAGGTGCCATCCACCCCATCAGCTATCGTGGGATATAGAAAAACCTTTAGTAATCATTTTGGTTTCGAATGGGGATTTTGGTAGCGGCAAAAGAGGTTGTTTGCGCATGTTCCGGAAGAGAACGTTTTGGGAAAACTATTCTTCACTTATCCACTAGTGTTCGGTCTCACAAAGCCCGTGGTCGGCAAGCGTTTCGATAACAGCGCAGTCTGCTACATTATCGGCGTCGCACTTGGTGATGCGCTTCAGCTCACGCTCCAACCGCCGCAGCTTTGCAATTCTAGTCTGCACATCTTTGAGGTGCTGAGTGGCAATGCTGTGCGCATCTTGGCATGGCTTTTCAGGATGCTGACTTAAATCCAGCAACCCCCTGATGTCTTCGACAGAGAACCCCAGATCACGGGAATGCCGGATAAATGAGAGACGTCCCAATCCGTCCTTTGTGTATCGACGTTGATTGCCTTCTGAGCGTTCTGGCGCATCAATCAAGCCCATCTGCTCATAGTAACGGATCGTTGGAATTTTCACGCCTGTGCGCTTGGAAAGTTGGCCGATTGAGAACATCAAAAATAATCCTTGAAGCTATAGCTACTAGAGGCTTTATATTTGTGCAGAATCAAATTTGGAAGTCTGCAAATGAGCAATACAAATGAAAAAACCACATCGCCTGCCCAAAAGGCCGGCACTGCCTGCGGATGCTCTGGCAACCCAAAATTTGATGGTGTCGATCCAGTCTACAAGCGCGTGTTATGGGTCGTCATATTCATCAACGCCGTAATGTTCGTGGTAGAAATGTCCGCAGGTAAGCTTGCGGGTTCACAGGCATTGCAGGCGGATGCCCTCGACTTTCTAGGTGACGCGCTGACCTATGGTCTAAGCCTTGCCGTCATCGGTATGAGTCTCAAGGTCCGTTCAATCGCTGCTCTGCTCAAGGGTCTGAGTTTGCTGTTTATGGGGCTGTGGGTCTTTGGCTCAACGGTCTACCAGTTTCTTATTCTTGAAATGCCTAAGGCCGAGATTATGGGTTTGATCGGCCTTCTCGCCTTTGCAGCAAACGTGGCCAGTGTCTTGCTGCTCATGCGCTACAAAGACGGTGATGCAAATGTCCGGTCTGTTTGGCTGTGTTCACGCAATGATGCCATTGGCAACGTCGCTGTCTTGATCGCGAGTGTGGCGGTATGGCTGACAGCCACTGCATGGCCTGACCTTGTGGTCGCGATATTCATGGCAGGGCTTTTCTTGCGGTCCGCCCAGCTCATTCTGGTTCAGTCATGGCAGGAATTGCGGTCTGGGGAAGATACCGGTGCGCTAGACAGTCATGGACATAATCACGCTCACTGAAGTCGAAATACTGGCGATCCTGATTGGGGGCATCGCAGGTTTGGACGGATGAAGAGAAGCGGTCGATCTGTTTTCAGACGACGGCGATAAGGCAGGTCCTTGCCCACCTCTAACAGTCCTTTCAACGCTACTTTTGACTTTATGAACGTAACCCCGGCATCGCCTCTCAACCGCCTTTGGACACTTGCCCTTGGGACACTGCGCCCACCGCCGGGGGCCGCGCGTATCGCTTTGGCGCTTGCCTACGGTCTACTGTGTCATATCGTGTTCGGCCTTGCCGTGCTGGCCATGATGTCTGCGATGTTCTTTGGGATGAGTGAGAGCTTTGGCCGTGTCCCCGCGCCATGGTCAGTCCTCGCCAATATTGCGTTGATCGTGCAGTTTCCTGCCGTTCATTCGTTGCTGCTATCATCTCATGGCAGCAGGTTTCTTGCAAAGCTGGCACCGATGGGGCACGGGAAAACACTGTTGACCACGACTTACGCTATCATTGCATCGATCCAACTATTGGCGATTTTCGCTTTTTGGACACCAAGCGGGATCATTTGGTGGCGCGCAGAGGGAACCGGTTTGGTGCTGATCTGTGCGATTTATACTCTGTCATGGCTCCTGCTGATCTGGGCCAGCTTCGATGCGGGTGCCGAGGTGCAATCGGGGGCGTTAGGGTGGATGTCATTGATGCAAAAGATCCGGCCTGTGTTCCCCGATATGCCTACCCGTGGTCTGTTCCGCGTAATCCGCCAGCCAATCTATGTGGCCTTCGCGTTGACCACATGGACTGTACCGGTGTGGACCCCCGACCAACTGGGCTTGGCATTGGGATTGACACTTTACTGTCTTGTCGCACCGACATTGAAAGAACGCCGGTTCGCGCGACGCTATGGCGATCGTTTTGCGGCCTACAAACACCGCGTCCCTTACGCATTCCCAACCCTACGCAGAGTAAAGCATCATGACGAATAAGCAGCGCAATAACCTTGATATCTACGATGACGTTGCTGCTGATTGGTGGTCAGACGATATCCGCTGGGTCCGAACGTTGAAAAATCTCGTGCCTGCAAGGCTTGCGTGGTTCAGCCGTCACATCGATTGGGAGGCAAAAGCAGTGCTTGATTTGGGCTGCGCCGGGGGGTTCATGGCCGAGGCGCTGACAGATAAAGGCGCAAATGTCACCGGGGTTGACCCCGCCGCGCAAGCCATTTCTGTCGCGACCAAACGAGCAAAGCAGATGGATCAAGTGATCCGATATGATATCGGTGTGGGTGAGAACCTGCCTTATCCGGACGATCATTTCGATGCAGTCGTTTGCGTTGATGTTTTGGAACATGTCGTTGATCTGACCAAAGTTTTGGCTGAAGTTGCGCGGGTGCTCAAACCCGGTGGGCTATTTTTGTACGATACGATCAACCGCAATCCCATCGCTCGGTTGGCAACCATCACAGTCGCCGAGGATGTGCTTGGTCTTTTGCCGCAGGGGACGCACGATCCCAAGATGTTCATTAAGCCCAGAGAGCTGCGTGATGCGCTTGCAAAGGCAGGCTTTGTTTCTGGTCCACAAACTGGGTTGGGACCACGCGGCATCAATCGTCGTGGTGATTTTACTTTTGGTCCGTTGCCGTTCAAAACGATTATTTATATGGGCCTTGCCAGCCTACCGGAGTTCTCAAAATGACGATTTTCGCTCTTCTCATCACCGCACTTTTGTTTGGTGGCATGACGTTATACGCATTCGGTTTTGCTGCGTTCCTGTTTACTGCACTACCCGCAGAGACCGCCAGTCCACTGATCCGAAAAGCCTTTCCTCATTTCTACACCTTTGTCTTTGTGACAGCAACTGTAGCGGCATTGGCAGCGTTTGCAGGCGATCTAACGTCAGGTGCTGCGTTGCTATTTATAGCCATATCCACCGTTTTTGCGCGCCAAATATTGATGCCAATGATCAATGCCGCAACGGATGCAGGGCATAAGCGGCAGTCTAAAGTACTGCATAGTGCGTCAGTTGTGCTGACGTTGGTCCATATCGGCACATCCGCAATCGTCTTGGTGCGTCTGGCGGGCGTCTAACTCTTTCTCCTATACAAAAAGCCAATGTGGCTGGCTAATTGGTGCGTCAGAATTTGTGCCACAGCATGGGTTTGTTGCAAAAATGAATTGATGGGATTCATATTGTGAAGCCAGAGTGATAGCTTGGGGTGATGAGCCGCTGGACACCTACCGGATAGCCGCCGCTCTTGCTGAGTGGCGCCAACTTTGTTCCACGTAAGTTCTGGTATTAAGAGCCACACTGAGACGAGTTCGCGTTCGTCTGACAGCACCGTTCCGCGCCCTCGTCCCCGATGCACTACAACACTCGTTTGAAACGATTGATAATCAATGAAGCCAGCGTTCTATTGCGGTACGCGTGACGTCAGGTTGTTCGAGGGGGGGTAGGTGGCCTGCGTTCGGGACCACTGTCAGCGTCGCTTGTGGCATCAGTTCGGCCATCAGGGTGTGGCGATGCAGCGGGCACATCCGGTCATCCTCGCCGCACAGGATTAGGGTCGGTTTGCACCAATTTTTGAGCGTGTCTTTCTGATCCGGGCGATCGCGCAATGCGTTTGATTGCGCCGCAAAAACGTCGTGCCCAAGGATCATCGCCATGTCCATGCACAGGTCCAAAACCTTGGCACGGTTTGGCCCGTCGGCGAGATAATTTGGCTTCATCTCATCGCGCATCACGCTTTGCAGGCCGCCCCCAAGAGCACGCTCAATTTGTGGCTGGCGGAACGCCTTGACCCTATCGCTTTCGGCCTCACAATTGGTGTCCATCAGCGCGAGGTGTGTGATGCGATCAGGCGCTTGGCGGATGACCTCCATCGCGACGATGCCGCCCATAGATAAGCCCCCAAGCGCAAAGGTTTCGGGGGCGTTTTGCAACACATCCGTGGCGATGGCTTCAACGGTGTCATGGCCCGTGATGGGGAGGTAAATGTGGGGGGGCATGTGTTTAAAAAGCCGCCCGTCGCACATCATTCCGGCCAGTAAAACAAGGGGACTAGGCTGCGTCATTTGACCTGTGACGCACCTTGGGATAGCGCGCTGAGCTTGGCATAGGCAATCTCTGGATCGACGGCACCAAAGCCTGCAAATGTACCAAACCCGCAGTCGCTTCCGGCGATGACGCGATCGGAGCCGACGATGTCTACGAAGCGTTCGATGCGTTGTTGCACGAGGTCGGGATGTTCGACAAAGTTGGTGGTCGTATCGACGCAACCGGGGACAAGAATTTTGGTGTCCGGGATATCCGCTGCACGGTCGCGGAAGACCGCCCATTCGTGGCCGTGGCGCGGGTTGGATGTTTCGAACAACAGGTGGTCGGCCTGCGTCGCCATGAGGGTATCGAACATCTTTGACATCGGGATATCGCAGGTGTGCGGGCCTTCATAGTTGCCCCAACAAATGTGGACGCGGACGCGGGCGGGGTCTATGCCGTCCAACGCATGATTAAGGGCTTCGACATGACTGCCTGCGACCTTGAGAAATTGGTCGTCGGAAAGATCGTTGAACAGCATGTGGCGCGACAGCGCGAGGTCGGGGCAATCCAGTTGCAGCATTAGGCCGCTGTCCACGATGGTGCGATATTCGGTCCGCATAGCGTCTGCCAACGCCGCAAGGTATTCATCCCGCGTTGCATAGAAATCATTTTGCAAAAACAACGAAATAACACCGGGTGAGGCGGCGTTCATAAAGCCGCGTTCGACCCCGTGTT
The DNA here is from genome assembly GCF_000155675.2 of Octadecabacter antarcticus 307. Taxonomy (GTDB): domain Bacteria; phylum Pseudomonadota; class Alphaproteobacteria; order Rhodobacterales; family Rhodobacteraceae; genus Octadecabacter; species Octadecabacter antarcticus. The sequence continues at coordinate 3,473,019 of NC_020911.1, read as the reverse complement.
CGCCCATCGCCGCCTTGAGATTGGCAATGTCTTTTTCCAGCTCGCCTTGGCCCTTCGATTTGACCGCACCCACGCACATGGGGCGTGCGTACTGCGGTGTTCCACCGTCATCTGCGAGGCGTTTGAGGTAGGTTGGAAACTGTTTGAGATCGGCTGGTGCATTTCGCGGGCTGTCACCGTCAAATCCGGTGTAGCGGTCTTTGACGTAGGTGGCGTAGCTGATTTTCGAGGTCTCCCCGTCGCTGACAATATCGACGCCAGCGGCCACCTGTTTGGCGACGGTTTCGCCGACCGCGCGGGTCATGCAGGCATCAAAATCAGCCTGTTCAAAGGGCGTTTTATTTTCGCGCGCGAAGATGAAATCCACCACCTCTTGGGTGCGGGGAAGGGAGCCGACGTGGGACGTTAAGATCTTGGACATTTGGGACCTTTCAGGCGGTATGTTTTGCGTACACCACCTGTACACAGCTTGTATGTACAGGTGTGCAGAAGACGGGCGTTAACCTTTCCAGGTTAGGCCCGCTGGATCGCTGGTCGCGACGACGCGGTAAAGGCTGGATTCCCCCGTCATTGATGGCACGGTTGAGTGCGCGAGGTTTTCAGGCACCGACATCGTGTCTCCGGGGGCGAGGGTCGCTGAGCCGCCCTGCCACGTCACGCGCCAATGACCACGCATGGGCATCAGGACGGACGGGAATTTGTGGCTGTGCATATCGGCGGTCGCGCTTGTGCGGGTGATGAAATCGACCTCAAACCCCGGCTTGTCACGCAGCATGGCGGATTCCCCGATGACTTTGGCTGGGGTTCTATCGGCCAGTGCCATCATGTCCCAATATCGGGCAACATAGTGCGGGACGACTTCGGCGGTTGTTGGTTCGGGGAATGCCTTGAGTTCTTCGGCGTTCAGGACTGGCATCGGCGCGACGCCATCGGGCAAAGTGGCACCCGATTTGCTGTCATAAAGTTTGCCATTGTCACCCAACACCAGCCCGTGATCTTTCGCGTCCTCGATGACCTGCGGCGCCCAGACAACACCGCCACCCGCATCATCACCACCAAGGATCGCCATGATCATTCCGTAATCGGTGGAGATGTTTTCAAAGCCGCGAAAAATGCCCGTGGGGATGTTGATGATGTCACCTTCTTCCAGCGTCACCTCACCCGCGTCACCGTAGCGGCCCCAAAAGAAACGCCAGCGACCCGAAAGGACGAAAAATACTTCGGCAGTGCGGTGGATATGCAGCGAGTTTCGGCATTTAGGCGGTTGGCCTGCCGCACCAATGTTGAACCCGTGGGAGATGGCAATGTGGACGTGCTGATCTGGGGATTCCGACACGCCGCCCCCAATGATGGTGAAGTTTTCCTTCGTGTTACTGCCCGGTGTGTGGGCGTCGATGAAGGCAGTTTTGCACGGTTGCAGATCGCCGTAGCGCACGATGCGGTGTTCCATATCTGCAGTAGTCATGTGGTTTCCTTTCGGGCGCTGTGTCCCATGTTCGTCACGGTTGAAAGACATGTCTTTCGACATTTGGTAAAAAAACGGAAATCCGTCACTGGCCACTTTGCATCAAAATCTGTTTCCAGATCGCGACCTCATCATAGAGCGCGCATTCGCGCCGGATGCTGGCGTCTTGCGGGCCGTCTTTGTTGACGAAGGGGCCGTATTCCGCGTGACACATGCCCATGACGTGCACGTTCGCGCCTGTTGGTTTGCCGAAAGACCCCCAGCCGGAGTGTGTGCCGTCAAGCGACCAGCGGATCGACGCGCGGGGTGGAAGCATGTCACTATCCATGCCAATTTGGTGGTGGATTTTGAACTTGGCGTCGGGGAACGACGACCGCAGGCCGAGCCAGAATTTAGTAACCGTATCATGGCTATAGGCGGAAATTCCGCCTGCGTAATGACAGCCAACGGCGCGGTCATAATCTTTGGCGATGACGTGAAAGTCCAAGGACATGATCTGTTGCAAGGTGTCAGCGTAGCGCTGGCCCCAAGCGTTGTCATTGCCGCGAGAATTGTAACCGCCGTCGATGTCTTGGTCTGGCGTGAAGGGGCGCGAGGCGGTTTTTGGCCCACCTTCCGCGTCGATCAGTGCCGCTGCATATGCCGAGGGATCAAACCCGAGTTGGCGCACGATGCCGCCGTAATCGCGGATCAGCCATTCGTCATAGATTACTCCGTCTTTGGCTGCGCAATCGGCAATCACCCGCGCGTTCCATGCTCTGCCCGTTGCGGGGCCGAATTGCCCGTCTCGCGTGTGGGTGGCGTGGGTGTTCAGGCGGTGTGACGACAGCAAGCCAAATTCAGGATCATCCGACCAGATCACGTCATCGGCCAGCAATTCACGGTCTGGGAATTCGTTGATCGTTGCCATTGTTGCGGCCATCACCGCCACGTTGCCGCGCTGGATCCCCATCGGGGACCGCACGACGATATCGTCGCTGTAATAGTCGTTCAGGGTGCCGACGCCACGCTGCTCCCAAATCTCACGGGTGATGGCAATGATATAGTCTGGGAAGTCTTTCCAGCGGTTTGAGAAACCCTTCATTATAGTTGTCCTTTGGGCAGTCTTGAGGAACCGCGTTGAATGAGCGGCCCGTCGATTTCAATGGTTTGTAGGTATGTGTCCGTGCCCTCAATCTGGCTGAGCAGGGTCGTGATGGTCGCTTCGACCATGCGGTTAACCGGTTGGCGTACCGTGGTGAGATCATAGGCCGCCCACGCCGCAAGCGGCACGTCGTCATAGCCAATGATACTGACGTCTTTAGGGATCGCGTAACCCATGGTGCGGATGGTATCCATGACGGCGAAGGCCATATGGTCATTGCCAACAAAGATCGCATCGGGACTGGTTGCGCCCGACATCAATTGGCGTGCAGCGGCGGCGGCGATGTCACGGTTGTACATGCCGTCCACAATGGCAAATGGTGTCAGCTGTGCGTTGGCCATGGCATCTTCGAACCCTTGCTGGCGATCTGTCCCTGTCAGCGATCCGTTCCAGCCTGCGATATGGGCGATGCGGCTATGGCCTGCGTCAATTAACGCTTGCGTCGCGCGGTAGCCGCCTTTGACATTGGCTGATGTGACCGCCGACAGCCCGCTGCCCGGTTGGCCGCGGTTGAAGAGCACGACGGGGATGCCTGCCTTTGCACACAGCGCCGCAAGGCTGGACGACATCGAAACCGAGGCGGCGATGATGCCGTCAACTTGGTAATCCATCAAGTCACGCACGACGCTTTCGATACCGTCACTAGAATTTGGGGCCGTGAAAATTAGGATATGATACCCCTTCGCCTGTAGGGCGTTGGACAGGCGTTCGAGGGCTTCGGGGTAGAACTGGTTATCGAGATAGGCCACGACCAACCCGATGATGTGGCTTTTGCCGGTAATCATGGCGCGGGCCAGCACGTTGGGCCGATAACCCAGTTTATCGGCGGCCTTTTTGACTTTTTGCACCGTTGCGGCGGAGGCAGATGCGCCTTTGGTAAAGACGCGACTGACCGCCGATTGGCTGACGCCAGCCAATTTTGCCACTTCGAGTGAGGTAATTTTAGTGGATAATTTTTGGCCCATCAGTCTGCCGTCCACCCCCCGTCAATCAACAGCGATGTGCCAGTGATCAGTGCCGCTGCGTCTGATGCAAGGAACGCGACCGCGCCCATGATGTCACTGACTTCGCCAACGCGACCGAGCTTGATTTTTTCCTCAATCCAGGCGCGACGTTCGGGGTGTGCGAACGTCTGTTCAGTGAGCGGTGTGCGGATGAACGTCGGGCAGATTGTATTGACACGAATTTGGTTAGGGCCCCATTCAATCGCCATAGATTTTGTCATGCCTTCGAGGGCGTGTTTGGTGGCTGCATAGACCGCGCGGTCGATGCCCCCGACGTGCCCCATCTGAGAGGAGATGTTGATGAGGGAGCCGGATTTACTGCTCGCAATCATCCCCTTGGCGACAGCGCGGGTCAGAAAGAATGCGGCCTTAAAGTTAAGATCGCTGGCGGCATCGAAATCTGTTTCGGCCGTTTCGGTGGCAGGGGCGTGACGGGCAAGGCCCGCCGCGTTTACCAGAATGTCGAACGGCCCAGCGTCGGCTATCGCGGCTTCAGTTGCGGCAACGTCCGCGATGTTGAGCGGCAATGCCTTGGCATCCCAGCCATGTGACGCGAACGTTGTGACCTGTGCGTCTAGTTTCGTTGCTGTTCTGGCAACCAATGTGACATGCGCGCCTGCTTCGGCCAATGCCACGGCGCAGCCTTCACCGATGCCAGATGTTGCGCCGGTCACGAGGGCGCGTTTGCCTGTGAGATCAAATGAGGGTGTGCGGGGGAGGCTCATAAATGGTTTACCTTGCGCCTGCGGCGGGCGTGGAGGGGGCCAGCCTGAGATATTCTCCAAGCAAAGACATTGGACAGACGCGTCATTCGAATTGGCCTTCGGGGAGGGTTATAGGGCCGAGATTGCGGGCTTCGTTGAATTCACCCATGCGCGCCAAGACGTCGACATCGCATTGCGCGTAAAGGTCGAGGAGATCGACGAGAACCCAGTTTTCGCGGATCAGCCCGTTTTCCATGCGCCAGAAGTCGAGGGAGCGCAGCAGGACTTCGCGGCCAGCAGGCGCGATCCCCATCCATCCGTCATTGGTCAGCGTGAGGCGCATATTTGGCCAGCCGGTTTCGCAAACGTAGTCGCCCTGAGCAAACCAATGTGACGTGAGATCGCCCATGGCGTCGAGTTTGCGGTCAGGCATGGCGCGCAGGAATGGGATTTGATGCCAGTTTCGGAAGCCCGCAATGCCGCGCCCGGTGCCAATGCCTGCAGGTCCGTACCAGTTGAAACGCGGGTGCCAATAGGTGTCGAGGTTCATCACCTCAGGGCCACCATTTGCCGGGTGTTTGCACAGGTCGGTCAGCATGTTCAGGACGTGAGTTTGCGTGGCTGATCCGTCGCCGGATGCGGTTAATCCATCTTGGGTCATCGGGGCAGGTGTGCACAGGTATTTGCCAAGTTGCGGGGCCATCGGCCAAGCGCGCGCTTGCATCATCAGTTCGGGGATGTCCCAGATGATCTGCGCCTCAACGATTTGATCCCCGTCGAGTTTGTAAAACTCGTGATAGCGCATGTGGGTCAGGTGGCCGGTGGGTGGGATGTTCAACCATGGTCGCACCATGGTGCCCATGTAATTGCCCATGCAGCCGACCCATGTCTGTCCCTCAGCCGTTGTGCCGTTCAGCACGATCATATCGCGGCGTTCAAGGTCTGGCATGGCGGTGAGCAGTGGGGCGTAGAGTGTGTCAAAAACATTCGCGCCCGTGATGTCCCCGAAAGGGTGGCACATGTTGATCGTCGCATCGGGCGCGATGGTTCGGGCTATTGCGACGCGAACACCATCGGGTGTCGCCGTGGCGAGAGCTTTTTGAAGCAGGGCTAAGGCGAGATGCGCGCTCATTCTTTGTGGTCTCGATATGGCGCGCCTTCACCGTAGGGGACGTTGATGCCGCCGTAGCGGCGCACGCGGATGTTGCATTGTTCAGCGTGGCCGACGAAGCCTTCGAGCATGCATAGGCGTGATCCGTATTCGCCGATCATTGTGGCCGCTTCGTCCGTCAGGATACGCTGATAGCTATGGGTTTTGAGGAATTTTCCAACCCATAGGCCACCAGTGTACCGGCCCGCCTTTTTGGTGGGTAGTGTGTGGTTGGTGCCGATAACCTTGTCGCCATTGGACACATTGGTGCGCGCACCGAGGAATAGTGCGCCGTAGCATGTCATGTGTTCGAGGAACCAATCGTCGCGATCTGTCATGACCTGAACGTGTTCGGACGCGATGTCGTCCGCTACGGCGAGCATTTCGTCGTAGGTGTCACACACGATCACTTCGCCGTAGTCTTCCCAGCTTTTGCCAGCGGTGTCGGCGGTGGGAAGGATTTTCAGCAGGCGGTCAATTTCAAGCAATGTGTCGCGCGCGAGTTTTTCGGAGTTTGTGACCAGCACTGACGGCGAATTGTAGCCATGTTCAGCCTGCCCAAGCAGGTCCGTCGCGCAGAGTTCGCCGTCCACGGTGTCATCCGCGATGACCATGGTTTCGGTCGGGCCCGCGAACAGATCAATCCCGACACGTCCAAACAGTTGGCGCTTTGCCTCTGCGACAAAGGCATTTCCGGGGCCGACGAGCATGTGGACGGGGTCTATTGTTTCGGTTCCCAGCGCCATGGCACCGATCGCTTGAATGCCGCCCATGACGTAGATTTCATGCGCACCGCCAAGTTTCATCGCCGCGATCACGGCTGGGTTTGGCGCGCCTTTGAAGGGGGGCGTAGCGGCAATAATACGCGGGACCTTCGCAACAGAAGCAGTCGCAACGGACATGTGCGCAGACGCGACCATGGGGAATTTGCCGCCCGGAATATAGCAACCGACAGATTGCACAGGAATGTTTTTATGGCCGAGGACAACACCGGGGAGGGTTTCCACCTCAATATCTAACATGCTGTCCCTTTGCGCCTGGGCAAAATTACGCACTTGTTTCTGTGCAAATTTGATATCAGCCATTTCGCGTGAGGTAACTTTGGCCATTAAGCCGTCAATATCGCTGTCTGACAGGCGGAACGACGCAGGCGTGTAGCTGTCGAATTTTTCGGACAGATCACGCACGGCAGTGTCACCGCGCAGTTCAATATCTTTCAGCGTGCTTTCTACAATGGTGCGTGTCTTCGCATCATCTTGCGCGCGAGCTTCAAGGGAGCGAGCGGATTTTAGGTGGCGGATGGTCATTACGGATCCTTGCAGGCGGTTGGCCTATAGATGATCGCCTGTTGTGGCGTCAAACAGGTGGCAGATGCTGGCGGGAATAGCGGCGGTGACGGTTTCACCTATTTTGGCGCGGAAGTCTTTGCCGGCTTTGACGATGGCGATGGTGCCGCCGATGCGGAAGGTGACCATGGTGGCATCGCCGAGCAGTTCCATGGAATAGACTGGCGCATTGATTGACGGATTTTCAGCCCCCACTGTGGCATCTTCGGCGCGATAGCCGAGCGTTACTGGACCATTTAGCGGGCTGTCGATACCGCTAATTTTCACGTCTTTGCCGGTAAATGTGCCGTTTTCAATATGGCCTTCGAGAAGGTTCATGGCCGGGGAGCCGATGAAGCTGGCGACAAACGTGTTGGCGGGGTTGTCGTAGATATCTGTTGGTGTGCCGACCTGTTGCACGACGCCTGCGGACATGACGACGACACGGTCGGCGAGTGTCATCGCCTCAATCTGGTCATGGGTCACGTAGATCGTTGTGACCTTGAGTTCGTGGCTGAGGTTTTTGATCTGTGCGCGGGTGGAGACACGCAATTTGGCATCCAAATTTGAGAGCGGTTCATCCATAAGAAAAATATTGGGCTGGCGCACGATTGCGCGGGCAAGGGCGACGCGTTGGCGCTGGCCACCGGACAATTCAGCAGGTTTGCGGTGCAGGAAGTCTTCGAGTTCAACCATTTGTGCGGCGCGCATCACGCGTTCTTCGTGTTCAGCGTTGGGAATCTTGCGCATCCGCAACGGGAAGCGGATGTTTTCGTAAACGTCCAAATTCGGGTAAAGTGCGTAGGATTGGAACACCATGGCGCAGTCGCGATCTTTTGGGTCGAGGTTGTTGATTCGTTTGCCGTCCACCAGAATATCGCCGATTGTAACGTCTTCTAGGCCTGCAATCATCCGCATCGTGGTTGTTTTGCCGCAGCCCGATGGACCCAGCAGAACTAGAAATTCCTGATCGGCAATTGTAAGATTTAAATCTTTGACACCAACAAAACTGCCCCATCTTTTAGAAATGTTCTTGAGCTGGATTTCAGCCATTTCGACACCTTTCTTGCAAACGTATGCAGTATGGTAAATCCGATTGTAGTGGTGGGGCAAGTAGTTTTTTATTGCTTGTTATGTTCGCAATTGCAGCATTGTAATCTTTTGTGTCTATGGAGCGTTTTTTCTTGCATTGTGAGCAATACCGCCGTTTCATTGCAAACGTATGCAAAGGGACATCCGATTCGAGAATTTGGGTGTGTCCAAAATGAATGCACCGCGATTGCACAAATGTGCGCAGCCAGACGGCGTATCAATGGGAGACTATAAAATGACAAAGATGACCAAATTCCTGGGGGCAACGGCTGTTGCTGCTGCGATGGGAACTGCCGCCTATGCAGACGGACACGGCTGTCGTGCCGATGGCCGGGTGAACATCATCGGCAATGAATTTCCTGCCATTCAATCTATCGCTGCGCTTGCGCAATCGTGCGACGGCATTGAAGGTGAAGCGAACCTGACCGCCGATCACCAGACGCTGAATGTTCCTGGCATGTCAGGCAACCCAGCTGAATACACAACGGCTGTTGTTGCCAATTCATCTATTGTGGCGCTAATCAATGAAGACGTCATCCGCCCGCTGGATGATTTGGTAGCGGAATATGGCGCAGGTATCTCACCGTCCCAATTGATTACCGTTGACGGCAAAATTATGGCGGTTGCATTCATGGCGAATGCGCAGACGCTGATGTACCGTGAAGACATTTTGAACGACCTCGGCATCGAAATCCCGACATCCTACGAGGACATGCTGGTCGCTGCTGCAGCGATCCGCGATGCGGGCGTCATGGAATACCCGCTGAGCGGCGCATACGCGTCCGGATGGAACCTCGCGCAAGAATTTAACAATATGTACATCGGTACAGGAGGTGAATTCTTTGAGGCAGGCACCGCAAATGTGACAGTCAACAACGCCGAGGGTATCGAGGCGCTTGAGATGATGAAGGCGCTGTCGGAATATATGAACCCTGACTTCCTGACGCACGATTCCAACGCGGCTGGTGCCGAATGGGAAGCGGGCAATGTGGCCATGATGAACATGTGGGGATCACGCGCGCAGGTTCTGATGGACGATGAAGGATCGACGCCGCAGGTTGCTGACAATACACGGATCGCCGCACCTTTGACGGTTGGTGACAGCGGTGTGCCAGCCACGACACTGTGGTGGGACGGTTGGACAGTAGCCAAGAACATCAGCGACGAAGACGCGACTGCGACGTTCATCGCGATGACCTACGCGGTGTCCCCTGTGCTGTTGACAGATGAGACGATGGAGCAAGCGGTTTGGCTGATTGATGGCTTTGTGCCGCAGCCTGTCAACGAAGGTGTATTAGGCGCCGTTGCCGCCGGTTCCAAGCCATATCCCATGGTGCCATTCCAAGGCCTGCTGCACACTGCGCTGTCCAATGAATTGTCGGACTTTATGCAGGGCAATGAGAGCGCCGAGCAAGCCTTGGCAGACGTTGAAGCGGCCTATACATCGGCTGCGATTGAGAGCGGTTTCGTCACCGAATGATCTGAAAATACTGGACCGGCGCGGGGCAAACTTTGCGCCGGTTCTTGACAGATTTTACCCTCAGAGCAAACGGGGCCACCCTTGAGACACGCAACGTTTTTCACTTTTATTGCGCCGTCGCTGATTGCGATGCTGTTGTTGATTGCTTTGCCGATTGGATCGGTTGTCATACAATCGCTGTATGCACAGCACGAACAAGTCATTGAAATTGTGGAAAACTGTGGTCCGTTCGGGTGCACCGAAGAAGCGGCTGTGAACACGGAGGCAACGCAGGAGTTGCGTGATGCGCAACCCTTGGGGCGTTTTGTCGGCCTTGAAAATTATCTGAACCGTGGGCACCTCGCCGTTGATGAGGTGGCGGAGGCGTGGCGCGAGTCTGATAGCTGGGGGGATTATGGCAACCGGATCATGAACCTGCCGTTCTACAGCGCCATCATATTCACGCTGACATTTACGTTCATCGTCACGCCGATGGCGATCGGGCTGGGTTTCGCCATTGCCGTCGCGGTCAATTCCGCCAGCAAGGTGTTGCGCGGACCGTTGATTTTCGTGTCACTGTTGCCGTTCATCATCAATCCGCTGGTCGGGTCACTGGTGTTGTTCTGGATGGTTGATGCGCGCGGGGTCTTGGGCCACGGGTTGCAATGGCTGGTGGCGGACCCTGATTTATCGGTGAAGGCATCAACGCCGCTGATGTGGATTATGTTAATGGTGTACGGTGTCTGGCACACTGCGCCCTTTGCGTTTGTGGTTTTCTATGCAGGCCTGCAAACGGTCAACCAAGACACCAATGAGGCGGCGATGATTGATGGCGCGAACCGTTGGCAGCGCGTGCGATATGTCACCATTCCACATATTATGCCACTGGTGACGTTTGTGGCGCTTATTCAGATCATGGATAATTTTCGCGTGTTCGAACCGCTGGTGTCGTTCAGTGCAAGCGCGCATGCGACGTCGCTGTCTTATTACATCTACAGCGATTTGGGCGGTGAAACGCGCTTGCTCAACTCCGCTGCCGCCACATCCGTGCTGACCATTATCTGTGTTGGTATCCTGCTGTCGCCCGTTCTTGTGCGGACGTGGCGCGATTTTAAGAGGGCTTGATATGACATTGAAAGCACGCGCACTCCCCGGATCATTGCGGTTCCTGTTGCTGGCGTTTCTCGTGCTCTGGGTCATTCTTGCGGCTTTCCCCTTTTTGTGGACCCTGTGGGGATCGTTCAAGGTCGAGGGTGATTTCTTTTCCAAGGCGAGCTGGTCTTTGGCGCTGACGGGGGAATTGACGCAGGTCGAAACTGGCGGGTCGTTTACCGGCGAGGGGTACGAGGGCGCGTGGATCCAAGAGGAATTCTGGCGCTCTGTACTGAACACCACAATTGTGTGTTTCTGCGTCGTCACAATTTCACTGACGTTGAGCACATTGGGCGGCTACGCATTGTCACGATCAACCTATAATTACGCCTTCTGGTTCCTGATCATCGCATTGATGTTTCGCGCGATGCCGCCGATTACGCTGGTGTCGGGCTATTTGCTGCCGTTTTACGAATGGAACCTTTGGGGCAGGTTAAGCACGACAATTGTGGTTTTGGTTGCCATCAACCAGCCGTTCAGCCTGTGGATGCTGACATCGTTTTTCCGCAATATTCCCAAGGATTTGGATGAAAGCGCTATGGTCGATGGCTGCAACCGGTTTCAGGCCTTTCGCCACGTTATCATTCCGGTGATGTGGCCGGGGGTGATCACGACGGGATTGTTTAGTTTCTTGCTGGCCTACAATGATTTCGCTGTGACAGCGATGCTTCTGGAAAAGGATAACCAGACAATGATTCCTAAAATTGCATCGTTCCTTGGGACCACGCAGACCAAAGGCAATGTGATGTTTGCTGTGGCTGCGGTGATTTCCGCGACCGCCCCATTGTTTGTGTTGATTTTGTTCTTCCAGCGCCAAATCGTATCAGGTTTGACCGCAGGCGCTGTGAAAGGCTAACCAATGTTTCAATCTGAAAAATCTATAGTGCGTGATCTTTACGCAGCCATAAATACTGCGACGCCCGATACGATCGCGACGACACTTCGCGACCACACAGCCCCCGATTGGCATTGGCGTGGTATGCACCCGTTTTATGAACGACACGGTGCTGTCGATGTTGCGTCGGCGTTCTGGACGCCTTTGATGGGATCATTGACACGGCTCCAGCGGCGCGAGGATATCTTTTTTGCTGGGCAGAACACCGTGGGTGAGGGCACCTGGGTCGTGTCCATGGGACATTTGATGGGGCTGTTTGATGCGCCTTGGTTGGGGATCGTCCCGACACGCAAAATGGCGTTTCTGCGCTATTGTGAATTCAACCGCGTGGTGGATGGCAAGATTGCTGAAACCATGATGCACGTCGATATCCCACACCTGATGACACAAGCGGGGCAGAACCCGTTCCCACCGCAAACTGCCGCACACATGGTGCAGTCCGGTCCAATGGCCCACGGCGGTCTGCTGCACGCGGCCCAGCCTGCCGCGGTGGGTGAGGCGACGCTGGCCGTCATCAACGCGATGATTGGCGATCTAGGAACGTGGCAGAACAAGCTGCCGCTGGAAGAAGAACTGGCGCGCACATGGCATGATGACATGATTTGGTGGGGCCCTGCCGGTATTGGTGCGACCTACACCATCGAACGCTATGCCAAACAACACTCCGGCCCATTTCGCGCAGCATTCTATGACCGAGGCACGACTGGCCACGTGGCGCGGGTTGCTGAGGGGCATTATGGTGGGTTTTTCGGTTGGCCGAACTTTAGTGCCAAACACCGTGGTGGCTTTATGGGGATGGCGGGCAATGAACACGATTGCGAATTTCGCGTGATCGACATTTATCGCCGTGAGGGTGACAAGCTGGCGGAAAACTGGGTGTTTATCGACATGTTATATTGGCTCATCCAGCAAGGTGATGACGTGCTTGTGCGGATGGCTGCAATTGCGGGAACGGATTATACGCCGCCTGCGTAGATTGTTTTGGCGGGTGACAGGGCGGGCCCCGCTTTTGGCGCTTTGCAATCCGTAAAAATGTCTGGCCAATCGCCATTGGTGGTCTTTGGAAATTTCTAGTTCTGCTCCTTCACGGTATCTCGCAGACCCGAATCATCGCATATAGACCAGATGATATGGGGCGCATTCAGAGTATCATTTGTGATGTCATTATGTTCGTGCGGCTTCAAAGGCGGCCCAAACTTCTTCAAGCTTATGAATGTCGAAACCGGGTGCTCGGGCTGGGCCCAATACGATGGCTTCGATTTCAACTACCTTCTCAATGGCAGATTTGAGCGTTGAAATGACCTCGTGCGGGATCACAATTGACCCATGACGGTCGGCATGAATAAGTTCACCTTCATCCAAGCGCATCCCGAAAATGTTCACTTGCGTGCCAACGTCAACGACATGGACATAGCCATGACTGGGTCCGATCGACCCTGCAAGGATCGGAAACCCATCGTCGATCACGTCAAGGTCCCGCATCACCCCGTTTGTGACCGCGCCTTTTAGGCCCAATCCTTTGTGAACGGCGACATGAACTTCGCCCCACCATCCGGCAATGCAGTTTGGATAATCCACATCTTCGATCACCGCGACGGTTGGGCCCATCCCGCCCGCCATTGACCTGAAATAGGCCATGCGGCGGGCGCGGATGACGTTGGTGGGTTCGCTCGGTGGGGCGAGGCCAGAAATGCGCGCAGTGCGGGCGAACCCGACAACCGCTGGATCGCCCGGTTTCGAATGCAGCATTGAGCCACGGGTAAACCTGTTAAATCCACGTTTGCCTTGGGCAACTTCGATCGCATTGCAAACTGTCGGCGTATCAACGGAACGCAGCATATCGAGCAGGTCTTCTGGAAGCGTTTGTTCAGTCATTCTTGGCTCTTCTCACTCAGCAGTTTGGAGTTCAGCAATATCTGTTTCCAGATTGCGATTTCATCAAAAATAGTTACCTCGCGGCGAAGCCCCCAAGGGCCAAATTCAACATGGCTAACTCCCATAACATGCACCTGAGCACCCGTGGGCCGACCAAAGCGCCCCCAACCGTCGTGACGACCTGTCAGGGACCACCGGATTGCACTACGCGGCGACATCATTGAATCCGTACGCCCGATTTGGTGGTTAATCTTGAACTCTGCAGTCGGAAATGCACTGCGCAAACCCAACCAAAACCCAACTGCTTCATCGCTACCATGAACTTCTTGGCTACCTGGCAAAGACAGGTGGCACGCGCGGTCGTATTGCTCAGTAATGACTGGAAAGTCGGCTGCCATGATCCGACGCAGAATGTCGGCGTGTTTGTCGCCCCATTCATTGTCGTTTCCTGTGCTCAAATAGGGACCAGCGATATCCGTTTCCGGAGTTAACGGCATCGCTTTGTCGCCCAGCAGGATGGATGCGCGTGCGGCGTCTTGGGCCGTCTGTCCCAACTGAACCGCAATCGCTGAATTGTCACGGATCAGCCATTCATCCCAAACGCGATTATCACGGCAAAATGTATCGGCAATCGTGCGAAAGGTCAGCTTGCGTCCAGTTGTGGGGCCAAACGCGCCACCCGTGTGTGTCGCAGTTGAAACGATGCGGTGCGATGATAAAAATCCCGCATCTTCATCGCCGCACCAGATGACATCCTCGCCAAACAATTGACGGTCTGGAAATTCAGTCAGCGTTGCCATCGTGTTGGCTTTACCAGCGGCATTGCCACGGCTGATACCGGCAGGGGTCCGCACAAGCAGGTCATCGCCGTAGTGCCAATTGAGCGCCGATATCGATCGACCTTCCCAAATCATAGCGGTGCATTTCAGGATATAGTCTGGCAAATCGGTGTACTGCGCATCAAAACCCTTCATGTAGAAATTTCCATCCAGACGGCACTCGGCAACACGACGGTAGTTAACATCTCACTCTCCTAGATTTGAGTAACGGTGTTAATACACGCCGAATTGAATCGGTATGCAATGGTTTCAAGCAGGATGGTTTGACCGGGATATTATGAGCCAAAATCCATGAAGCGGCCATTGGTGCGCATGCAGCGCAAGCACTTTGTCTGCCTTAGCAGGCCCTGGATCACGCCGCAGCGAAAGACCGCTTTTGCCGCTCTAACCACTCACCCGTTTAAAATGCGCATCAGTGTTTCACTGCTATTTAATCCGCTGCTTTTTGCTGCCAATGCTTTCACAGCAATCCCTTCCGTGACAACGTATCCATCTCGTTCGACACCAATCACCGCAAGAATAGCAAACGCAACCTCTGCGGCGATTTCTCCTGCTTTGTCAGCTACCGTCTCGGTATTTGCGCGCATATGTTTGCGCCCGCTGTGCATCTCTGCATTTAGAAGCGGGCTGTATTGGTGGTGGGCTGTTAATCGAGATCTCGTTTTGGCCAAATTTATAATGGCTGGTAGACGAGGCGAAAAATATCCGAGCCATTGGCCCTAAGAAGTTCCAAACTGTTTGAGAAATAAGGCCCTCGGACATTGGTCTGAGGGCCTTATCTTAGGACGGTTTTTACATCATACCGCCCATGCCAGGCATACCTCCACCACTAGATTTCGCAGGCTTTTCGCCAACCATCGCTTCGGTCGTGATCAGCAGTCCTGCAACGGAAGCAGCATATTCGAGCGCGATGCGAACGACCTTGGTTGGGTCAAGCACACCGGTTTTTAGCATGTCGCCGTATGTGTCCAACTGGGCATCATAACCGAACGTCTTACTGTCGTTCTCAACGATCTTGCCCACAACGACCGATCCATCAACACCAGCGTTCTGTGCGATCTGGCGAAGGGGAGCTTGGAGGGCTTTGCGGATAATCTTGATCCCTGCAGATTGATCCTCGTTATCCCCCTTCATCCCGCTCAGAACCTTGCCTGCATGCAAAAGTGCGGTGCCGCCGCGAGGAACAACGCCCTCTTGGACAGCCGCGCGTGTAGCGTTCAGTGCGTCATCAACACGGTCTTTGCGCTCTTTCACTTCGATTTCAGTCGCGCCGCCAACTTTGATCACTGCAATACCGCCCGCAAGTTTCGCCAGACGTTCCTGCAGTTTTTCCTTGTCATAGTCGGACGTCGTGTCCTCAATCTGCGCTCGGATCTGGCTGACCCGTGCCGCGATCAAGGCCTTGTCGCCCGCCCCGTCGATGACAGTCGTGGTGTCTTTGGTGATCGTGATTTTCTTGGCATCACCAAGCATGTCCATCGTGACGTTCTCAAGCTTGATGCCCAGCTCTTCGGAAATCACCTGCCCACCGGTCAAGATCGCAAGGTCTTGCAGCATCGCCTTGCGACGATCCCCGAACCCCGGCGCTTTGACGCCAGCGACCTTCAGTCCACCACGTAGTTTGTTCACGACAAGCGACGCAAGCGCTTCGCCGTCGATGTCTTAGGCAATCACCAACAGCTGCTTGCCCGACTGCATTACCGCCTCAAGCAGCGGCACCATCGGGGCCAGCGACGTAAGTTTCTTTTCATGAAGCAGGATGACGCAATCCTCCAAGTTCGCCGTCATCTTGGCAGGATCAGTCACAAAATACGGACTGAGGAATCCGCGATCAAATTGCATGCCCTCGACCACTTCGGTCTCGGTTTCCAAGCCCTTGTTCTCTTCGACTGTGATGACGCCTTCGTTGCCAACCTTTGCCATCGCATCAGCGATTTGCTGACCAATCGCCACTTCGCCGTTGGCAGAAATGGTGCCAACTTTCGCGATCTCGTCAGTATCGCCGACGGGGCGTGACATCGCCTTAACCTCAGCCACGACGGCTGCGACGGCTTTGTCGATTCCGCGCTTCAGATCCATCGGGTTCATGCCGGCGGCAACCGATTTCATGCCCTCGACAACAATTGCTTGCGCCAGAACAGTTGCGGTTGTTGTGCCGTCTCCAGCCTCATCATTTGTGCGTGATGCGACCTCACGGACCATCTGTGCGCCCATGTTTTCGAACGTATCAGACAGTTCAATTTCCTTGGCGACGGTGACGCCGTCTTTGGTGATACGAGGAGCGCCATACAACTTGTCGATGATCACATTGCGCCCTGTGGGGTCGAGGGTGACTTTGACAGCATTAGCGAGCGTGTTGATGCCCTTGAGCATACGGTCACGGGAGGTGGTCCCAGTAATTCGACCATTTTGCGGCCAACTTAAGGTGGATCAGGGTTTCATTTAGGCTGCTGATCTCATTGGTTCCATTTTTCTGTCATAGGCTTCATCTGGGGTCAATATTCCGTGCGTGGAATGTGGCCGTTCTGCTTTGTAGTACGCAATCCATTTTTCAATCCAGGCGCGTGTTTCTGAACCGGTTTCAAATGCATTGAGATAGATGCATTCATATTTCAGGGAGCGCCAAAGTCGTTCGATCATCCGGTTGTCCGTTGCCCGGCAGTGGTTTGCTCGCAAACCATGAGAGGGGGGCCAGCGACCTTTACCGTCCATGCACTGCCCGGCAGCGCATGTTTACATGCGTGAGAGGGGATATCCTTACGTCCGCATCCTTCAGTGCATTTATCCATTCAAAGCCAGTGAACTGACTGCCCTGATCCGTTGCCCGGCAGGGTTATGCGCAGCATGATCCCGAGAGGGGCTGTTCATTATCGCTGGTTTCCCATATTTTGCGATGGCCTCTTTCAGGGCTTCAACGCAAAAGTCAGCCTCCCACTGCCCGGCAGTGGTTTGCAAAGCAAACCGTGAGAGGGATGCTGTTTGACAAACGCCAACTGATAACTTTACGGCTGAACCAGTCCACTCCTCTCGGCGTTTGCTACGCAAAAGCCTGCCGGGCAAAGGATCGCGACCAGATACAGAAATCCGCGCCGCCTCGCTGCCCGGCAGTTGATTGCAAAGCAATCAATGAGAGGGGGGATGTAGGTAATATCAACGCACCAGACCTGATTTGGCCGATCAATCGTCAGCCCCCGGAGCAGGTAAGGATAAATCTTATGCTGGGGGTGTTTCTTGCTCGTGTTTGGCGTCTGATAAATAGGAACCAATCGCATCAGGCGGCGAACGCGATGGCGACCGCATGTGTGACCATGACGCTGCATGTGTCGTGCCATTCATTGACCGGCAGGGTATTGCGCAGCAATGTCCCGAGAGGTTGCCGAGATCCATACCATGGCGTTTCTAAGAACTGCTTGTCGATCAATTCCATGAACCGCAGGTTCTCAGCACTCTCGCCTTTTGGAGCGTAATACAGATTTGAACGTGCCAGCGACAGCATCTGGCATTGCCGTCGCACGCTGACCTTCGGATGGTTTCTTTCAATGCACATCTGCCTGCGATCCTTGCTCAACGATCCCAGGCGCGTTTCAAAAAATCGCGCTCCACCACCAACTGACCAATCGTGGAATGAAGTTTGTCTATCGCGGCGTCATCGACCTGCGCTGGATCACCGCCTCGTTTAGAAAACCCCGCAGCGATATTCTTAATCGCGGCGCGCTTCCAAGTCCCAATCTGCGTAGTCTCTCAGTGTTTGCAAGCAAACACCTGCCGGTAATAGATGCACGCCGTATTTTTTCGATAACTCCGCCATTGTCATTTCTTCGCGGATCGCTTCAAGCGCAACCTTGGCCTTGAAATCCCCCTCTCATCGTTTGCAAGCAAACAACTGCCGAGCAGTGGGACGAATGGTTCTTTCGTTTCGTCATTTTGGATTATCTCTTTCACAAGTTGATCCACCATTAACTAATGGTCCGAATTCCCGCGACCACCTCTTCTGCGCTGGTGCGACAGTGTCACGATTGCAAGGCGAGCGTGGCTGGAGCTTACCATACTACCCAAGCGCTACTTCTCGTGGTTCTATTTATTCGGCGTAATCAGCTTTGTTATTTGGGCCAACTTAGCTCTTGCGGCCTGGCCGCTGGGTCAATGCAGATCCCGCAGCAGACTTGGCCGCTTTTGATGCATTTGGACTCCGAAGCGTTTTTGAAGCAGCGCTAGCTGCTTTTCTGCTTGTGACTTCATTGGCTCCACTTTTGCTCTGGACCTGCGTCAGTGCTGAGCCGGCCGCGCTTTTTGCAACCTTGCTGGCAGTAGGACTGCGCAGAGTCTTTGAGGCTAGAAAGTCTAGCAAAGGGGAGAGCTGTGTCTCCACCCCTGAATCAGAACCAACTCCGCTTTATGGGGAATTATCCCAAGCTCAACCGATACCTTGGCTGGCGCTTGGTCCTTTGGCTGAACCTGTCAGGGCTATTTCTACCTTGACGCAAGCGCCGGATGCGATCGCGATGCAAAGTCTATTGGCGGTGGTAAGTACTGCTACTCAGGGGCTCGCGGACGCGGAAGCCCTTCATGGGGCTGTGCCGATAAGTTTGTTTCTAATCACCGTCGCGCAATCTGGAGAACGCAAATCAGCCTGTGATGGGCTGGCAACGGCCGCAATCAAGGAGGTCGATCAAGAGCGGGAACGTCACCACCGCCTGAGTAAACGCGTGTTTGAAGCTGAGCTTTTGAAGTTTCAGAAAGGTCAGAGACGCAAACGAAGCAACGACTCTGATGTTATTGAAGGAGCGTTCATAGCTCCAAAGGTGGATTTGGCTCCTGAACCACCGCTTGTTCCCACCATCTTGATCAGTGACGTGACGATTGAAGGGGTATTTCGACGATTAGAGACGGGAACGCCGTCTGTCGCGGTTATTGCCGATGAGGGTGGCCAGTTCTTCGGTGGCCACAGTATGAAGCGGGAAAATGCGCTCAAAACAGCCACGGGGTTTTCAAAGTTTTGGGATGGTACATTATTCAGTAAAGCTCGGGCATCGTCTGAACCAGTCGTGCTTTACGGCAAGCGGGTGTCGCTGCATCTGATGATACAACCAGGTGTGGCTCAGGATGTCGTCGGTGACCCGATGATGAAGGACCAGGGGTTCCTGTCTCGGGTGCTTATCGCTAGGCCCGACAGTAAGATTGGGTCGCGTAAAATCAGAAAAGATGCAGCCTACATCGGTGCAGTTCGCGAAGCGAAGGCCGTGATGCTGACTTACAATGAGCGCATGACCTGCGCCCCTAAAACTCCTCCAGATTTGTGTAGAGTCCGCCCAACAAAAGGACGGACAAATGAAGGCACGATTTACAGACGAACAGATCATAGCAATTATCAAAGAACAGGAATCTGGTGAGAAGACTGCTGATGTATTTCGGCGGCACGGGATCAGTTCAGCGACGTTCTATAAATACACATCGAAGTATGGAGGCATGGAGCCGTCTGACGCGAAGCGGTTGCGGGCCTTGGAAGACGAGAACGGGAAGCTAAAGAAGCTGCTAGCGGAACAGATGCTCCCTTCTCGGGACATTGCTGCGCAATACCCTGTCAGGCGAGGGACAATGCAATGTTGCGAGACATCAATTCAAAAAAATGGTGACGCCCGTTGGGAAGCTTAAAGCTGTGGTTCACTTGATGGAAACTCATCAGGTTAGCCAGCGACCATTGCCCGGCAGGCGATTGCAAAGCAATCTGCCGAGAGGGGCGTGCGATGTCTTGCAAGTTGATCGATCAACGGTGCGGTATCCGTCTCGCCGCGGCGATGACGCTGAGTTGCGTGATGCCATCAAGCGGGTTTCGAGGGAGCGGCGACGGTTTGGTTGCCGTCGTGTTCATGTGATGATCGCGCGCGAAGGCTTTGCGGTGAACCACAAAAAGGTGAGACGCATTTACACTGAAGAGAAGCTCCAAGTGCGTCGTAGGGGCGGTAGAAAGCGCGCTTTGGGCACGCGGAAGCCGATGGTGCTGCCTGTGATGGTCCTAACCAGAGATGGTCATTAGATTTTGTGTCTGACGCGCTGACTGACGGTCGCCGGTTTCGTATTCTGACGGTTGTCGATGACTTCAGCCGCGAGAACCTGGTACTTGTCGCGGACACATCATTGTCTGGATGGACTGAGTATCGCCGACATTCAGTTCATTTCCGACAAAAAGCAGACAAAAAATACCAAAGCTTTCTGAGACTTTTGCGAGCAGACTTCCTAATGCGCGGGCCGGTACGGATAAGTACTGGGATGCTGAGATCAAAGGATTGGTGCTCTTCGTGGGGAAGCGCTCAAAGACCTGGTACTTTCAGAAGGACGTTGGTGGTCAGACCAAGCGCATTCTGATTGGCCGGTTTCCAATCCTCTCAGCACAGGCCGCACGCCAAACGGCTCTCGGGTTCGCCTTGGAGATGGGCCGGGGGGGCAGGGAAAGCGGCTCAACTCGGCGCGCCCACGTTGGAGGCGGCGATGGAGGGGTATCAATTGAGTTGACCGAACTGCTAGGCGTGCCGAGCCCGAACGTGTCTGACAAAGGCGGCGATTTCCTGGACTACCGTTTTGAACGTCCCGTGACCCTGACCCATACCGGACGCAAGCGGAATGGCCGCATCGACCTTTACGAGAAAGGTCACTTTATCCTTGAGGCCAAGCAATTCGTTTCACCAGATGCCAAAGATAAGAACACGCTTGAGATGTTCCTTGCGAAAGACGCGCCCAAGCAATCGGGTCATGGCACGCGCGGCACGTCCAAATTTGACGACACCATGATGAAGGCACACAATTAGGCGGACAATTACGCCGGTGCGGTGGCCAAAGAGGACTGCTGGCCAACCTTCTTGATGGGTGTCGATTTTGGCCACGTGATCGAGCTGTATGCTGACTTCTCATGACAGGGGCAGAGCTATAACCAATTCCCTGATGGCAACCGCTATCGGATCAAGCTGGAAGTCGCCCTCCCTTACGACCGCTGATGGCGTATTCTGTTGAAAAACTCTTGTTGATTTGAGGCTTGGCCCCTGATTCAATTGTTCCTGACAACAAGGGGTAATTGCGATGTTGGGACCGAAACAAGAGGCACAAGGCGCGTTGTTTTATGAGTTTTCGATCGACGATCACGTTCCTCAAGATCATCTGCTGCGATCCATTGAGCGGTTTATCGACCTGTCCGGCATTCGCCAACATCTCACCGATTTCTACAGCCATACAGGCCGTCCTTCGATTGATCCGGAACTGCTTATTCGCATGCTGTTGGTGGGATATTGCCTCGGCATCAGGTCTGAACGTCGCCTCTGTGAAGAGGTTCACCTGAACCTTGCTTACCGCTGGTTCTGCCGACTGGATCTGAGCGACAACGTGCCCAATCATTCGACCTTTTCCAAAAACCGCCCCTCTCATGGTTTGCAAGCAAACCACTGCCGGGCAGTGCACGGTCGTTTCCGCGACAGCGATCTGCTGCGTCACTTGTTTGAAACGACTGTGGCGCGATGCATGGCGGAGGGTTTGGTGAGTGGCCAGCGCTTTGCGGCAGATGCCAGTTTGATCGAAGCTGACGCTAACAAGCAGAACTCAACACCGAAGGCCGATTGGGATCACAGCGCGATCGACCCATCACAAGCACCGCGCGCTGTGATGGAATATCTTGGCGTTCTAGATGACGCTGCATTTGGTGCCGCCTCAGAAGTGGAACCCAAGTTCACATCGCATTCTGACCCAGCCAGCCAGTGGACCGCAGCACGCAAAGGTCCTGCATTCTTTGCCTATTCAACCAATTACTTGATCGACACGGGTAATGCCGTGATTGTCCCCTCTCATGGTTTGCAGCGCAAACGACCGCCGGGCAATGGATGTTGAGGCCACGCGGTCGATCCGGCAGGCCGAAGTTGGGTCCGTGCGCACGATGCTGGATCGCGTCAAAGATAGGTTTGATTTAGATCCTGAACGCATCATCGCAGATACCGCTTACGGGTCCGGCCCGATGCTGGGATGGTTAGTGGATCGTGGCATCGCACCGCACATCCCTGTCATTCACTGCCCGGCAGTGCATGTTCGCATGCACGAGAGGGGATAAAGCCAGTCGCACCGATGGCACCTGGAGTAGGGAAGACTTTGAGTGGGACCCGAAGGGCGACCAGTACATCTGCCCAGAAGGTCAATCGCTCAAGCAATCTCGCCGCAACTACTCCGACCCCAGTCGAGGCCCAACAAGTACGGGCAGGACAAAATATCGTGGGCTTAAGCTGATCTGTCAGGCCTGCCCATCCAAAGCCAATTGCTGCCCGAAGGCTGACTTCCGTACCATCACACGCGAAGAACACGAAGACGCACGACAGGTCGCCTGCGACATTGCAAAAACCAAACAATACGCCGTTTCAATGCGACTGAGGAAAAAGCTCGAGATGCTCTTCGCCCACCTTAAACGCATCCTCGGGTTGGGAAGGCTCCGACTGCGGGGACCATGTGGAGCAAATGATGAATTTCTTCTCGCCGCAACCGCCCAAAACCTCCGCAAACTAGCCAAGATCCTTCCTGCACCGCAGCAAATGCGCAAAGCGTGATAGGAAAAGCGCTCGCGCCCTGTTCGACGCCCAACTTTCTGCGACAGCAATACGGTGTTTTTCAACAAGATCGGCTGTGTGCACCTGTACAAAAAAATGACATCACACGAGACTGACTTTCACTTTGAGTTGTGGGCTTTGATATCTGCGCTGATTTAGACTTTGTCATCTTCGCTGCGCCCCACCCCTGTTATTTAGGTTTTTCTGCCCCAAGATTTCTGCCCCAAGACTGGAGCGTAAGCAACGTCATCTTCATGATGTGAGGATGTGAGGATGTGTTCACGAAAAATTGACAATCTGCGAAAAAATCCTTTGCCAAGTTGTAGCTGTTAGTTTGGGTGCCGCCGGGGTTCATCTGTAAATTGTCCATTAGCAAGTTTTACCCTAGGAATTCAAACAATGACTGCACCCACCCTGACCGGCTTTGCGCCGACTGTTACCTTTGCTGAAAACACCGTGAATGCCAGCCCGCAACTGCTGGATACAGATGTTACGTTCACCGACGCAGATGGTAACTTCGACGGCGGGTCTCTGTCTTTGTCGGGCCTGCTGGCGGAAGACACGGCCTCGGTCCGCAATCAGGGAACGGGTACAGGCGAGATCGGATTGTCTGGCGGCAACGTGACCTTTGGCGGCGTGACCATTGGTACGCTTGTGGGCGGCGCGGGGGCTACCCTGACGATCACGTTTAATGCTTCGGCAACCTCCACCGCGATCGACGCGCTGATCCAGAACCTGACTTATGCCAACAGCAGCGACACCCCAACAGCCAGCCGTGATCTGGTGCTGAATGTGGTGGACAGCGCGGGTGCCCAGTTGAACGCGCCGTTGAGCACCAGCTTTGCCGCGCTCACAGGCACGGACAATCCGCTCAACGGCATTGATCTGGGTTTCTTCAGCGCTCCGACGTTTGTTGATCTGGATGGCGATGGCGATCTGGATATAGTCGTGGGAGAGTCTAACGGCACGTTGGTCTACTTTGAAAACACCACGCCCCGTGGCGAGGTCATCACGGTGACGGTGACAGCGGAAAATGATGGGGTTACTCTGACCGGTACATCCGGAAATAACACTCTAATCGGAACCTCAGAGCTCGATGTACTTTCGGGGCTGAATGGCAACGATATCCTGCGCGGTGGTGCGGGTGCGGATACGCTTTATGGTGGCGAAGGCGTCGACTGGGTGCAGTACATTGGCTCACCTGAAGGCGTAACGGTTGATCTCACCGTGGACGGATCTGGGTTCCAATCAGCCTCGGGCGGCGATGCCACGGGCGATGTGATCTCAGGGTTTGAGCGGGTGGTTGGTTCAGATCACGCGGATACACTGACAGGCAACGACGAGGGCAATTATCTGATCGGCGGTGCGGGAAATGATACACTTATCGGCGGAGCAGGAGCGGACGCGCTTTTTGGTGGGTCGGGGATTGATATTGCATCCTATGCAACCTCTGCGACGGGCCTCACAGTTCGACTTGATGGAACCGGAAGCACGGGCAATGCGCTGGGCGATACATTTGACGGCATCGAGAACCTGATTGGGTCTGGTGGCGATGACCTTCTTGTTGGAGACGCGGGCGCGAATGTTCTTGAGGGCGGCAACGGCGACGATACATTGATCGGAGGCAGCGGTGCGGACGTCATGCATGGTCAATCTGGAGACGACACTGTCACCTATGCGGATTCTGCGACTGGCGTCGGTGCGCGTCGCGATGGCCTCGTTGGATGGGGCGGTGCTGCTGGCGATGAAATCTTCACAGTCGAAAACCTGATAGGTTCAGCACATAAAGACACGCTTGTCGGCAGCAATGGCGCTAATGTGATCGACTCTGGCGGTGGCGGCGGAACGATCTTTGCTCTCGGAGGCGACGATACATTGATTGGAGGCAGTGGCGCGGACGTCATGCATGGTCAATCTGGAAACGACACTTTTATCTTTTCTGATAGCTTCGGCGCGGACCAGATTACAGACTTTGAGGTTACCAATCTGTTAGAAAGAATTGACCTGTCTGCTGTTTCCGTGATCTTAGATTTTGTCGACCTTAGAGATAACCACATAAATCAAATCGGTGCGGATGTGGTAATTGACGATCTCGCAGGCAACACAATTACCTTAGACGGAGTTGCGCTCGCAGGTATGCTCGACGCTAATAACTTTATCTTCTAGAATTTAGTTTGTTCTGGTGAAAAGCTAAAACAGCGCTGTTAGCCATGAAATTTGGCTAATGGCGCAAAACGAAAGTATACGCGACATAGGCACATATATGTGGGGAGATTAACACACCGCCCTTTCCGTAACCACCTCTTCTTAAGTTTCCAAAGTCACCGCCATACGATCTCAAACTAAGGTCTAGCGGTATGTTTGGGGGATTGACCTGCGCCCCTACAAGGCGACGAGAGGAAGTGTCTGTAGGCAAATCGATACGGTCGAAGATTTCAAGATCGGCGTCACCCAGCCAAGCGTTTATGGATCACAAATCGTCCCTGTAACGAAGTGTGTCTGGAGTATCCTTGTACTCCAACCTCTCGCCGCTCCGCCCTTGCGAATTTGCAGATTTCAAGATGATGATGTCTTCTGAGCCTGACCTGCCCAAATCGTTGAATTCGAGATCGTAACGTTCGATCCTGCACTGTCAGAGGAAACTGGCTTGAGGCGGGCAGGGTGGCGATCTAGCCTAGTGGGATGACAAAACGCTCACCTTTTTGCTACTTCAAGACATCCCCCGAAGTTATCCGTTTGGCGGTAATGATGTATGTCCGTTTTCCGCTCTCACTTCGAAATGTTGAGGACCTGCTACTTGAGCGCGGCATAGAGATCAGCCACGAGACGGTGCGGTTCTGGTGGAACAGGTTCGGTCCGACGTTCGCATCTGAGATCCGCCGAAAACGTGTTCAGAAACTGCGCGCATACTCGAACTGGCAGTGGCACCTGGACGAGGTTTTTGTGAAGATTAATGGCGAGCTGCACTATCTGTGGAGAGCTGTGGACAACGAAGGTGAGGTGCTTGAATCTTATGTGACGAAGCGCTGTGACCGCAAAGCAGCACTGAAATTCCTCAGGAAATCAATGAAACGCCATGGTCGGCCTGAAATCATAGTCACGGACAAGCTTCGGTCTTATGGTGCGGCGATGAAGGTAATCGGCAACGCGATGAAGCAAGAGACGGGCCGCTGGCTGAACAACCGGGCGGAGAATTCGCATCTGCCTTTCTGACGACGAGAACGGGCCATGCTGCGTTTTCGGAATATGCAGAGTCTGTAGAAAATCGTCGCCGCGCATTCGTCAGTTCACAGCCATTTCAATCTGGAGCGCGCCTACTACAGCAGAGACAATTTCAAGCTGAACCGAGCCGCCGCTCTTGTTGAGTGGCGCCAACTTTGTTCCATGTAAGTTCCGGTATTATGAGCCACACTGAGACGAGTTCGCATTCGTCTGACAGCGCCGTCGCGGCAACTACGAGGCCGGACACCTGACTGCACCTGATCAGTAGTTCCAAGGCCGACCGATACTCAAATCAGGCCTGGGGCATCCACACCCGCGCTTATGTGTAATTTGAAATAGCTATGCTCTGCGACCAAGTTGACGAAGAAGGTCAGCGCCTCTCGTCGACTGAGAGCTGCCACTTGAAGGGCTCACGTGCAGGTCCGTGTCCCAAAAGCCACGTTCAGCATGTGGAACCTTTTGAGACTTGCCATCGATTTTAGGTCAACATCCTGCGGGGATCGGTGAGAAGCTTTGTAAATCGGACCATGAAACGCGCTGCCTCGGCACCGTTTATCACGCGGTGATCGTAACTTAAATCCAACGGTGCCATCGGCTTTGGAGTGGGGATGTCACTGTCCCAAATGGTTGCTATTTGGGTACGGGTGATCCCGAGGATGGCAACTTCTGGTGGGTTCACGATGGGCGTAAAAGCCGTGCCACCAATGCCGCCCAAATTGGTGATCGTCATCGAGGCGCCGCCCATTTCATCTGGACGAACCTTGCGGTTTTGGGCCCGTTTGGCGAGGTCTGAGATCTCCGCCGCAATCTGCCACAGTCCTTTACGATCCGCGTTGCGAATGACGGGAACCATTAAGCCAAATTCCGTATCTACAGCGACTGCGATATGGATGTAGTTCTTGAGGATAAGGGTTTCGCCGTCAACGGACAGCGACGCATTGAACCTTGGGAACTCGTGCAAAACCTGCGCCAGCGCTTTTACGTGAAACGCGAGCGTGGTGAGTTTGACCCCACGCGCGAGGGCTTTGGGCTTTAGGGATGCACGAAATGCCTCCACTGCGGAAATATCCGCCTGATCGTGATGCGTTACCGCAGGGATAAGCGCCTGCGCCGCCGTAAGATTGCGCGAGGCAACCTGTGCAAAGCGACTCATCGGTTCCTCGGTAACAGGCCCGTATTGGCTATGATCCACGTCCCAATAAGAACAGCCCGCAGCTGCAGCTGCCGCTGGCCTCGGCGTCGCGTCCAAATCTTCGCGTGCGATTGTTTGGCGACCCAGATCGCGCGCGAGTTTGGCTAGGTCCACGCCTTTTTGCCCAGCAAGCCTGCGCACCGATGGGCTGGCGATAACATCCGACATCACGTCACCAACTTGCCGAGATATATTGGGTTTCCATGAATTCAAGCATGCCTTCATGCCCGCCTTCACGACCCAAGCCAGATTGCTTTACACCACCAAAAGGCGCAGCGGGGTCACTAACCAAACCACGGTTCAAGCCAACCATGCCGTATTCGAGCCGCTCGCAAACCTGCAGCGCGCGCTTCATATCTTCGCTGAATACATAGGCGACCAGACCGTATTCGGTGTCATTGGCGCGGGCGATCACGTCTTCTTGGTCGGTGAAGGTTTGGATCGCAGCAACGGGGCCGAAGATTTCATCGTGCACACAATCGCTGTCCTCAGACACATTAGACATAACGGTCGGCGGATAGAAAAACCCTTTGCCGTTGGGCATCGTGCCACCACATTCGATTTTGGCACCCTTTGCGACGGCATCAGCAACAAAGGCGGCAACTTTATCACGGGTGTCCGCATTGACCAACGGCCCGACATCGACGCTTGGGTCTGTGCCATCCCCGACTTTAAGCGCGCGCATCGCGGCGGTGAGTTTGGCAGTAAAGGCCTTGGCAATGTCTTTATGAACATAGATGCGATTTGCGGCGGTGCAGGCCTCGCCCAAGTTGCGCATCTTGGCGAGCATTGCGCCCTCAACCGCAACATCCAGATCGGCATCTTCAAACACGATCAACGGCGCGTTGCCGCCAAGTTCCATTGCTGGTTTCAACACCTGATCAGCGGCAGAGCGCAGCAATTTGCGGCCCACACCAGTGGAGCCCGTGAAGCTAACAACCCGCACGCGCGGATCGTGCAACATGTGATCGACGAGGGCACCGGTTTGACGCGACGGCAGCACGTTTACCAAGCCTGCAGGCACACCCGCTTCTTCGAGTAACGGCATCAGTGCCAGCATGGTCAAAGGCGTTTCCGACGCGGGTTTGATGATCACGGCGCAGCCAGCAGCCAGCGCAGGTGCGATTTTGCGGGTACCCATTGCTGCGGGGTAGTTCCATGGTGTGATCAGAACCGCCAGCCCTGCGGGTTTGTGCTGCACGATGATACGCGCGCCAGACGCGGGGGCATGGGTGATCATACCGTCAGCGCGCACGGCTTCTTCGGCGAACCAGCGGAAGAATTCAGCGGCATAAGTGGCTTCGCCAAAGGCATCTGCGTGGGCCTTGCCGTTTTCTAGTGTGATCAGATGGGCGAACTCTTCGAGACGGGCTGTCATCAATTCCCAGGCTTTGCGCAACACTTCGGAACGCGCGCGGGGGGTGCGTGCAGACCAGTCTTTCATCGCAGCTTCTGCAGCATCCAATGTAGCATCTGCATCGGCGATTTCGGCGGAGGCTACGCTTGTGATCAGTTCTTCCGTGGCTGGGTTGAACACGTCAAAACGCGCGTTGGCGCTACCAGATTTCCATTGGCCGTTGATGTAGAGATCGTTATGTTTCATGTCAGGTCCAATCGGTTCAAAGCAGGTGGTACAAGGGGTCAGCGAGGCGGGTGGCGAAGCCAGTGATCAGCGCGATTGCGGCTGCGTCGTCCAGCTGATTGGCAGTGAAGTCCAAGGACAGGCACAAGGTGTCGCCGTCGCGCGCGATTGTTATGGTGGGAGCGTCAGCGGGGCCAAGATTGAGGCCGGTAATGTGGCTGTCTGTGAGATCGCGCAGAATAAGATTGGGCGTATCCGTCGTTTCAATTTGGTTTGACAGGCGGGATTGATCGGGGTTCAGCCGCGTAGTCGCGTCGCCATTCAAGGGGGCGATTTGAACGTTAAGGTCTGTGATGTCGAGGTTTGTTGCCCGCAATGCGCCTGATGCAAAGCTGGCCCAGAGCGCTGAAGGCGCGACTGTGATGCCAGCGTCCTCCAGCATCCACGCAATGAAGTCGTCCGTGCCTGCGCTCGGTACACGTGCGGTGATTTGGCGCGATGCAACGCTGGAGTTTACTGCATTGCTGCCCTCGGTGGGCAGGTTGCGCAATACGTCTATATCGGCGGCATGATAAGGCTGGGGATGTCCGGCTGAGACCAGTCGAGCAAGATCCAATCCCGCCGCTAACGCTAAGCGCCGCGCTTTGGGCGACGCGAGGATGCGACCATCGTTGCGTGGTACAGTGGGCACGCTTATTGCAGCCGCTTGGATTGGGGCCACAGCCTTTGGCGCAGGCGCCGCTGGTGTTGGAGCGTCAGCCTTTGTGGCGCTTTGACTGAATGTTTGATCTGGCTTGTTGGCGGTAATGATCGCGATTGTTTGACCGGTGGGCACATCTTCGCCCGCGTCCGCCATGATCGCTGCAAGGTATCCGTCAGCGCCTGCGGGGACTTCCATGGTGCTCTTGTCGGTCTCGACCTCGAACAACACGTCATCGGCGGCAACTTCATCGCCAAGCGCTTTGTTCCAAGACACCAGTTTGCCAGAATCCTGCGCCATGCCAAGGACGGGCATGATGATATTGGTGCCATCGGGGAGCTGACTGTCGTCAGGGGAATCAGTTGGCTCGTTGGCGGCAGGGGACGTGGCAACACTCACCGCTGTCTCGCCGGCTGTTTCAGAGATTAAGGCGATGACATTTCCAACAGGTACATCGTCACCTGCGGCAGCTGTGACGTTGGTTAGAAAACCACCGATCTGTGCCTCGACCTCCATCGTCGCCTTGTCGGTTTCGACTTCAAATAACGGGTCCCCTGGGGCTACAGCATCACCTGCGGCTTTAAGCCAACTGGTGATTTTGCCAGTGTCCTGCGCCATGCCAAGGGCGGGCATGATCACGTCACGTTGCATGGATCATCTCCCCCGCGCAGAGTTTGCGGGCGTTGGCGGCCACCCCTTCGGGCGTCGGCACAGTAATGTCCTCAAGCGCGGGTGAGAATGGAATTGGCACGTCCATCGCGCCCATCCGCAACACTGGTGCATCAAGATAATAGAATGCCTTTTCGTTCAAACGGCTCGCGATTTCGCCAGTGATACCGTAGCTTTGATGGCCTTCGTCAATGACGATGGCGCGGCTGGTTTTCTTGACGGATTTTATCAACGTATCTTCGTCCAGTGGGACGATAGTGCGCGGGTCGATGACCTCAGCGCTGATGCCCTCGAGCGCTAGGATATCTGCGGCGGCTTCGGCCACCTGCACCATCGATGAGGTGCCGATCAGGGTGATGTCGGACCCGACCCTTTTGACGTTGGCAACGCCGAAGGGGATCAAATATTCCTCCTCAGGCACCTCCGCCTTGTCTTGATACATCAGCTTGTCTTCAAAGATCACGACAGGGTTATTGTCGCGGATCGCAGTCTTGAGCAGGCCTTTTGCTTCATAAGCCGATGATGGCATGGCGACCTTCAGGCCTGGAATATGGGCGACTAGCGCGTGCAGGGATTGTGAGTGCTGCGCGCCAGAGCGGCGGGTCGCGCCGAGGTTTGTGCGCAACACCAACGGGGCGGTCAATTTGCCCCCCGACATATAGTGCGTCTTGGCCGCCTGATTGCACAGTTGGTCCATGATCAAAAAGATGAAATCACCGAACATCAAGTCAACTATTGGGCGGGTGCCTGTCATGGCCGCACCCACGGCGAGGCCCATGAAACCAGGTTCACCGATGGGTGTATCCACAACCCGTCCGGTGCCGAATTCTTCGACCAAACCGGATAAGATCTTGAACGGCGTGCCAGCCTCTGCCACGTCTTCACCGATGATGAACGTCGTCGGATCGCGGCGCATCTCTTCGGCTAAGGCTTCGTTGACGGCTTGGGATAGGGTGATCTCTCTCATAGTCTCTCTCTCCTCAGGCCACGAAAACGTGCTGGTCGACTTCAGATACGTCCGGGTATTTCGCAGCGAGCGCGTATTCGACTGCGGCGGCTGCATCGGCCGAAATTTCAGCCTGCATCGCGGCCAGATCTGCGTCGCTGGCGATGCCTTCTGTGGTCAACCAAGTGGCAAATTTTGTGATTGGGTCACGTTCGGTTTTCCAAAGCTTTTCTTCGTCTTTGGAACGGTAATATTCGCGATTGATGTCACCAACGTGGTGGCCGTGGTAGCGATAGGTCATCAATTCAATGAAGAACGGACCTTCGCCTTTGCGTGACCGCGCGACGAGCTTTTCGGTCAACTCGTTCACGGCGAGGACATCCTGCCCGTCAACCTGAAACGCTTCGATACCAAAAGCCTCGGCACGTGCGGTGATCGACCCTGCGGCGATTTCGGCGGTCTTTGTGTATTCTGAATAACCGTTGTTTTCGCAGGCATAAATGACGGGGAGGTTCCAAAGCGCGGCCATGTTCATGACCTCGTACAAAATCCCCTGTGCCGTTGCGCCGTCGCCAAAGAAGCAGACGGTGACGTCATCTTTGCCGAGCATTTTGGCCGTGAACGCCGACCCTGTGGCAATTCCCATTGACCCGCCAACAATGGCATTTGCCCCGAGGTTGCCGTTGGACTGATCGGCGATGTGCATCGATCCACCTTTGCCGCGACAGTAGCCTTCTTCTTTGCCCAACAACTCGCAGAACATCTCTTTGAAGTTCGCGCCTTTGGCGACACAATGTCCGTGGCCGCGGTGGGTCGAAGTGATTTTATCGCTCACTTTCAACGCCTCGCAGATGCCGACGGCAACGGCTTCTTGGCCGGAATACATATGCGTCAGTCCGGGCATTTTGGCGCTGAGGTAAAGCTGGTTTGCATTGTCCTCAAACGTGCGGATGCGAACCATCTGGCGGTACATACGAAGATAGTCTTCGGTGTTTGATGTCTTTTTGGCGGCGCTCATGATGTTCTCTCGTGAAAAAGGGTCCGCCTTGACACCTTAGCCAAGACGGACAGTTCAGGGAGGTTAGTAACGGTTGGCTATTGGAAGGTCTTGGGCTGGGAAAAGGCTGATCACTTTGCAACCGGTGTCGGTCACCACGACCTCTTCTTCGATGCGGGCCGCTGAATAGCCGTCTGTGGCCGGGCAATACGTCTCAAGTGCGAAGACCATGCCGGTCTTGATCTCCATCGGGTTTTCCAACGAAACCGCACGGCTGATAATGGGACGTTCATGCAATGCTAGGCCAAGCCCATGACCAAACTGCAATCCAAAGGCCGACAGTTCATCAGGGAAGCCGAACTCTTCGGCTTTTGGCCAGCATTTGGCGACGACATCAGTGGTCACACCAGGCTTGATCTCCGCAATCGAGGCGTCAATCCACTCGCGTGCTTTGACATAGGCGTCGTTCTGGCACGGAGTCGAGAAGCCCACGTTGAAGGTCCGGTAATAGCAGGTCCGGTAGCCTTGATACGATTGCAGGATATCGAAGAATGCTTGATCACCGGGCCGAATGAGGCGATCGGTGAAGTTGTGCGGATGCGGATTGCAACGCTCACCGGAAATCGCGTTGATCGCTTCAACATCGTCCGAGCCCATTTCGTAGAGCATCTTGTTTGACATCGCCACGATGTCGTTTTCACGCACACCGGGTTTTAGTTCTTCGTAAATCATATGGTAGACACCGTCGACCATGGCTGCAGCTTGGTTCAATAGCTGGATTTCGTCGATGTTTTTGATTTCTCGGGCGCTCAGCATGACCTGCTGACCGTCAACCACGTTTATGCCTGCGTCCTGCAGGGCAAAGAACATCGCTGTTTCGGCATAGTCCACGCCAACCGGCATTCCTGCCATCCCCGCCTTTTTAATCAGGCCAGCGATTTCTTCGGCGTACCGCTTCATTAGGCCAAAGCTGGGGGGGATAGTGCCGCGCATGCCAACTACGCCGGGCAACATCCGATCGGGGTCAAGCCAATCGCAGTAGTCTTTGTGGTGTACTGCTGCAGAACCGAAATCCCAGACATAGGGTTCTTCATCACCAGCCAAAAGGCAGAACCGGCACATTTTGTCGCGTTCCCACTCACCAATTTTGGTACCAGAGACATACCGAATATTGTTGACGTCAAACATCAGCATTGATCCGAGGTTAGACTTTTTCAGTGCATCTTTGGCGCGGGACAGACGATAGCGGCGCAGCCGATCGTGATCAACGCGACGTTCAAAGTCGACAGCCGTGTGACCGGATGATGGGATGTGTTTGTCCCAGCGCCAGTTTGGGTCGATATCACCCGGTTGCAAGATGCGTGGGTTCAGTGCGGATGTGTTTGGTTGAGCCATGAAAGCCTCCTTCGCACCCCGAAAGATGCTTTAAAGTGTATATTATGTGAGCGCAGAGCTTTTGAGCTACTGAATGCACCACCCGCCATCGATGTGGATCATCTGACCCGTCATGTAATCGCTGTCGTCGCTCGCAAGGAACGAAGCCGTGCCGACGATGTCTCTTGGATAAGATACACGTTTGATTTGCAATTCATTCTGAACAATATCATCAAAGGCTTGGCCCGCTTTTTCCTTGAAACCGATGTCGACCAGATCCTTGTCGAGCTGCTCCCACAGCGGGGTGTCAACGACTCCCGGCGCATAGCCGTTTACGGTGATGTTGTGCTCTGCAAGCCCCAATGCTCCGCAATGGGTCAGGGCCAAACAGCCGTATTTCGATGTGCAGTAGACTGTCACATCAATCAGCGGTTTGCGCGATGCGATGGAACCGACGTTGATTAGTTTGTAGGGGTGATCATCCATTGGACCTTGTTCGATCATCTGCGCTGCTGTTTCTTGCATACCAAGCCACATCGCCTTGGTGTTGACGTTCATGATCATGTCCCAATTGTCTTCATCGATATCCATGAAGAACCGAGGCTTGTTTAGGCCAGCGTTGAAGACGCCGACGTTAATAGACCCGAACGCCGCGACCGTTGCAGCAACTGCCGCCTTGTTGTCTTCACGTTTGGTCACATCCATTTTGACTGCAATGGCTTTGCCGTTGCCTGCGGCGTTGATCTGATCGGCAACGCTTTGCGCCGTTTCGATATCCAGATCACCGATACAAACGTTGGCGCCTTGCGCGGTAAAGTTTATGGCATTGGCCTCACCCATGCCGCGCGCAGCACCCGTTATGAGAATATTTTTACCTTTAAGGCGATTGGGGTCCATGGTTTCCTCCCTAAGTGACCGGTTGTCGTAGTGCGTCCTCGGCACGGGACTGAGCCCGCGCGAGCGCGTCTTGCGGGCAGGTTACGCCGCGCAACATATCGTGAAATTCCTGACCACAAATCTGGATGATCTCCGAGATTTGTGGGATCGGTGGGCGGGGCCAAAACTGCAACTCATCGCGCCAAGACATCGCATCCACGGCCTCAAATATTGGGGATAGACGGCGGACTTCTGGATCCGCGCCGACCGAATAGCGTGGCGCTGTGCGGCTGCCATTTTGCACAAAAAGTTTTTGTGATTCTGGCGATGTGAACGCGATCAAGGCTTCGACAGCATCGGGTACACGGTCTTCGGGCAGGTTCGTTGGGATGCCGAAAACATAGCCACCAACGGGGGCAATCGGTACGCCGTGCGGCCCGTGTGGCTGTGGAACGTAACCTGTATTGCCAAACGCTGGCGAACTTTGGTCGAGTTCAAAGTACGGCGCCAGTAACGTGTAGCCGTAGGCCATAGCCACCTTACCAGCCGCATAGGGGCGAACGCGTTCGTACCATGACATCGACAAGATATCGGGGGGCGAAAATTCAAGCAGCGCCATTAGGTATTCAGCGGCTTCAAGGCCCCTTGGTGTGTCGATGGTTGGGCGAATATCGCTGCGGTCCAGGCCTGTGGCATCAAACCCTCCGGCGATTTCCGGCAGGTCAATGATCGGCTGACCAAAGGCTGCGCAGGTGGTCATAAATGTGTGGCCAAGTGCGGTGCCGCGTGCGGCATTCCATGCGACGCCGTAGCGCCCGCTGCGCGGGTTGTGCAGTTCCTTGGCCGCCTTCAAAACGGCGTCGGCTGACGCTGGTGGCGTCAATCCGGCCTCGGCAAACCAATCCTTACGGTAAAACATCAACTCGGGGGTTGTCTGGCTTGGGACACCATAGGGCGTCCCATTCCAATGTGCTGCCTGCCAACCTGCCGTGTGGAAATCACTTGGGTCAAGCCGCTCTGTATCCATGATGGAATCTAGTGGCCGCAATACGCCACGTTTCACAAACTCGCCGATCCACGGTAGATCCACTGCAATCAAATCGTAGCGGCTGTTGGCGCGTTTGGCATTGCGCAACGCCTCTTCGCGCAGGCGGTCGATTGAAAATGCGCGTTGATGAATTTGCGTGCCGACATGCTGTTCGAACTGCCGTTTAAGGTTGTCCATTACCATGAAGGTCGGATCACCGTGCACCAAAATACGCACGCCGCCTTGCAGTTTTAATGGCGTGGACAGCGCTTTGGGCGGTTCAATCGTGGCCTGCCCATGTTGGTAAGAGCCGCCAAAATAGTAGTCGTCGTTGTCAGATTCTTCTTCCTTGTTGCCAAAGGCCCCGACGCCAAGTCGATGGATGCGATCTGCCAGTTGGCTCCAATTTGCGATCAGGTCAGCACTGGGATGAAGCGAAAAACTTTTGCCGGACTTGGTACGCGGTCGCTGTTCAATCAATCCTGATTTTTCAAGCTCAGCCAGCTTGCGCATCGCGGTCGCGTAGGGCACGCCAGATGTGTCGACCAGTGAGGACGCAGTGACAATGCGCCCTTCAACATGACTGCGCAGCAGATGAAGGCTCATGTTCAGGTAGGGGTTGGTTGCGCGCGGTTCGACGCCGCTGTCGATCTCAGACATAAGTTCTTCAAGGAACCTGACGACCCGATCAAGCGTCGCAGCCATACCCGCAGGTCCGGCTTCCCGGGGCTTTGCCCCAGCGCGGTATCCATTATGGATAATGTTTTGGGCTACCATGTTCACAGTCCTGGTTCGCTTTGCTTTTGATGTATCGGGAATCGTTTTGTGCATTGCTTCGCTCCTAAGATGTTCAATTTGGAGTAAGTTGAGTACCGCGAAAAAATCCATTTTGGATACTAAAACATCCAAAATGGATGTAAAGTGCAGCATCAAGAGGCCGATAAATTAGGGGATGATGTGGGGTAGGTTGCACCAGAATGATTCTCTGGGCTGTGAGGACAGCGGCGACCGCTTACAACTTAAGAGTCTGGGAGGACCCACTATGAATTTCACCACAAAAGCAGCACTCGTCTGCACAACTGCGCTTCTTGGCACCGCTGCCGCAGCGGAGACGATGACAATCGGTATCACCCAAAACAACGTCGGTGTAGACAGCTACCAAACAACATATGAGCAGTCGTTTATCGCTGCTGCAGAAGCCAATCCTGATGTTGAAGTCGTGGTTTTGGATGCCGGCGGCGACGTGGCGCGCCAAATTGCCCAAATGGAAGACCTGATCCAACAAGAAGTTGATGCGATCATCATCTGGCCAACCAACGGCGAAGCAGTGATCCCAGCCGTGCGCAAAGCGTTTCAGGCGGGTATCCCTGTGGTCGTGACGAATTCCAACATCGCCGAAGCCGGCTTTGAATTTGTCTCGTCCTTCTCTGGCCCTGACAACATCACGCAGGGTTCACGCTCAGCTGAGATAATGTGTGAGCGTTTCACTGCACTCGGCATCCAAGGCGACGCACGCGTTGTGCAAATCTCTGGTCAGCCTGGCTACACAACGGCCATCGAGCGCGCCAAAGGCTTTGAAGATCGCCTTCCCGAAGTTTGCCCGAACGTCACGCTTGTTGAAACACAGCCTGGCGATTGGAACCGCGAAAAGTCCCAGCAGGTCATGGAAGCGTTTCTTGTGAAGTATGACGACATCGACGGCGTTTACGCTGGTGACGACAACATGGGCGTAGGCGCATTGAATGCCGCAAACGCGGCAGGCCGCACAGACGGTATCACGTTTGTGGGCGCTACAAACTTCGCAGTCGGCTACGAGGCCATGGGCCGTGGCGAATATTGGGGTTCGATCTATCAGTCCCCAGTTGACGACGCAGAAGCTGCTTTGAAAACTGCTTTGGATCTCCTTGCAGGCGAAGAGCTGCCGTTCCTGAACTACTTCGACACACCGAAGATCACGCAGGACAACATGGGCGATTACACCAAGCCTGTATTCTAAAAGAGCCTCATACTGAATGCGCGGGGCGGGCACCCGCCCCGCGCATTGCGACTAAAATCCACAAAATTATTTTCGAATGGGGAGGGGCACCATGGGGCGTGTTTCGGGCCGATCCTGTATTGTTACAGGGGCCGCACAAGGTATCGGGCGTGCCATCGGGGAGTCGCTTTTAGATGAAGGCGCTGACGTTTGTTTCGCCGACATCAATGCGGAGCGGTTGGGCGATGTTGTTGAAGCCAATGCAACCCGCGCCGCCAATACTGGCGCCAAGATCACGCATTACCCTGTTGATGTAGCCAACCGCGAACAAGTCCGTGCCATGATTGACCACACTGTGTCAGTCTTCGGCAAACTGGATGTCAAATTCAATAATGCGGGCGTGAACCGCCCAATGAATTTTCTTGATGTGACGGAGGCGAACTGGAAGTTCATTATGGATATCAATGGCCTTGGTGTGCTGATTGGCATGCAAGAAGCTGCTCGTCAGATGATTGCCCAAGGGCATGGCGGTAAGATCATTAACACCGCCTCCGTCGCCAGCCGTCAGGGATACGACAACGTCGCCCCGTATTGTGCCAGTAAATGGGCCGTCGTGTCGTTGACCCAATCGGGCGCGCGCGATCTGGCCAAGCATGCCATTACCGTCACCGGCTTTGCACCGGGCGTCGTGGCGACCG
This sequence comes from Octadecabacter antarcticus 307, assembly GCF_000155675.2. Taxonomy (GTDB): domain Bacteria; phylum Pseudomonadota; class Alphaproteobacteria; order Rhodobacterales; family Rhodobacteraceae; genus Octadecabacter; species Octadecabacter antarcticus. Next base: position 3,435,084 of record NC_020911.1, on the reverse strand, counting down.
AAATGTGGGACCAAGTGGATCAAGATTTGATGGCAATCGGCGCGTCTGAACGCCCCGGCCAAGCGATGGAAGAATTCTCAACCGACATCCTGAAAGGCCGCGTGGCCACACCAGATGACATCACCGGAACAACCACTTTTCTGGCATCAAAAGACAGTGACTATATGACTGGCCAAATCATCATGATCGACGGAGGCATGACGCTGGTTTAGCGTTACGCATCAACCCCAAAGGGGCGTCTGCTAAGGCAGGCGAAAGGGAGGACCAATGGCCGGAATGTCAAAAGCACAGATTGGCGGCATCTTAGCGCGGCAAGGTATCTTGATCGCCTTCGCACTTTTTATCATTGGCTTCACGCTGGCCAACGAAAAATTCCTGAGCGCTGATAACGTGCTGAGCGTCGTGCGTTCGTCCGCAATTTTAGGCGTCATGGCGTTGGGGGTTACATTCGTGGTCATCAGCGGCAATCTGGACCTGTCCGTCGGGTCGATGATGTCTTTTTCCACCATCGTTGTGCTGGATTTGCACGACAAGGTCGGCCCCGCAATCGCCATCCCGCTGATGTTTGCTATGACCATCGCGCTGGGGGCGCTGATCGGGTTTCTTGTCGGCTACCTCAAGCTCAATTCACTCATCGTCACGCTTGGCATGTTGTCGGCGATCCACGGGCTTACGCTGACCTATTCGGGTGGCAAAAATATGGATATTGTCGACAAACAAGGCACGTGGTTCAGCGTCTTCGGGCAGGGCACGGCGCTGGGTATTCCGGTGCCGATTATTATGTTCCTATTGGTGGCTGCCTTCCTGGGCTTGGTGCTGGCGAGGACCCCATTTGGGCGCAAAGTCTATGCGGTGGGTGGCAACGGCACGGCGGCGACGTTCTCCGGTATCCCGCGCGCGCGCACTGTATTTTATTGCTACGTCATCTCTGCGGCCTGCGTCGCGACGGCGGGACTGATCCAAGCCAGCCGTTCGATGGGGTCACAAAATACTGTTGGGCAGGGGTTGGAACTTGAAGTTCTGGCGGCTGTCATCCTTGGCGGTGCGTCCCTGCTTGGCGGGTCCGGTACAATTTTCAAAACGCTCATCGGGGTGTTGATCCTTGGGTTTATCCAAAATGGTCTGCTGCTCGTGGGGCTTCAGTTCTACGTCCAGTTCGTTGTGACGTGGGTCATCATCATCCTTGCAGTCTGGCTCGATATAGCAGCCAAGCGCGGCAAGTTCTGGTCAACGATCGCTTAGGGGGGCGGGACACATGCAAGCTGGAAAACTCTCAACCTATTTAAGCAAAGGCGCCATTTGGGGCTTCATCGTGCTGGAACTGATCTTCTTTTCCGTTGCAGGCGAATTCCTGTCGATCACAGACAAGGCGTTCATGGATATCGACAACATGCTGTTGTTGCTAAAGCAATCTGCCCCCATCGGCATCATTGCGATTGGCATGACCATTATCATGATCAACGGTAACATCGACCTGAGCGTCGGGGCGATCTTTGCCCTGTCGGGGATAATTTTACTGGATTCCATGACGTGGCCGATCTTTGCGGGCCTTGGCAATTGGGTGATCCCTGTCTCATGGCTGCTGGCCCTGCTGACGGGAATTACACTGGGGTTCATCAACGGTCTGATCGTGTGGAAAACTGGCGTTGATGCCTTCATCGTGACACTTGGCTCCATGCTTGGCTATCGCGGGCTGGTGTTCATGTATAACGGTGAAAATCCCACATCACACCTGAACTGGACGCTGGTGGATTTCGCGGAACTTGAGTTTCTGGGGCTGCACACGGCGACGTGGTTCTTGCTGATTGTTACGGCGATCATCTGGTTTATCATGACCCGCACAGTCCACGGTCGAAACGCTTATGCCATTGGTGACAACCGCGAGGCGGCCGTAAATGCGGGCATCCGCGTCGGACCCCATATGCTAATCAACTTCATGATCATCGGATTTCTGGCCGCGCTGTCTGCGGTGGTATTTTATTCGGAAAGTGGATCGGTAAATCCCAACGACGGCCAGCTCTATGAACTTTGGGTCATCACAGCCGTTGTTCTTGGTGGCACCAAGCTGACGGGTGGCGCGGGGTCGATCATTTCGACTTTTGGCGGGGTCATCGCGATCCAGCTGTTGCGCAAGGGTCTGGGCCATATCGGGGCGGATACATCGACTGTGAACCTCGTGATCGGGATCATCTTGATCGCTGTGCTGATCCTTGATCGCCAGTTGAACGCCAAAGGCAAAGAGGAGTTGAAGATATGAGTGATCAAATCCCCGCCCTCCGCCTTGAAGGGATCGTCAAAACCTTCCCCGGTGTGCGCGCGCTTGACGGCGTGTCGTTCGACGTGATGCCCGGTGAAGTCCATGCGTTGATGGGCGAAAACGGTGCTGGAAAATCGACTTTGATGAAGGTCCTTGGTGGTATCTATCAGCCCAACGAAGGCCAAATTATCGTCAATGAGACCCCCGTTGTTATGGCCTCACCGCTTGAGGCAAAGGCGAAGGGGATCTTGTTCATTCACCAAGAACTCAGCCTCGCGCAGGAATTGTCTGTGGCCGAAAATGTCTATCTGGGTGAACTGCCGTTGAAACGTTTTGGCCGCGTCGATTGGGCGTCGCTTTATGCGAAAACGGACGAAATTCTTGCCCGCTTAAACGTCGGGTTCAATGCAAAAACTATCGTTGGCAGTCTGTCCATCGCCAATCAACAGATGGTCGAAATTGCGCGTGCACTGACTGTCGATGCCAAAGCCGTGATTTTTGACGAACCGACAGCATCCCTGACAGACGCAGAAAAGGTCGTGTTGTTTGATGTCATCACCGACCTCAAATCCCGCGGGGTGGGCATCATCTATATCTCCCATCGGATGGAAGAGATTTTCAAGATCACCGACCGCATTAGCGTGCTGCGCGACGGTCAACATACCGGCACTGCGATCACTGCTGAAACCGATGAAGATCAGGTGACGCAAATGATGATCGGGCGAAAGCTCGATCTGTCGCGCAACGCCGTCCATCACGAATTGGGGGATGTCGCGCTGGAAGTCCGTGGGTTGTCGTGTGGCGATCTGTTCCACGACATCAGCTTTGAGGTCAGGCGCGGCGAAGTCTTGGGGTTTTACGGTCTTGTCGGCGCGGGCCGTACAGAGATTGCCGAGACATTGTTCGGCCTGCGCGACCCCAGTGCGGGCACGATCTTGCTGAACGGGCAAGAAACGCGGATCGCGTCGCCAATCGACGCTATTTCGCGCGGCATTTCTTTGGTCCCCGAAGACCGAAAGGGGCAGGGCCTCGTGCTTGGGATGAACTGTCGTGACAACATGACGTTGCCACAGGTCGATACCCTCAAATCCGGTCCTTTCGTTGCGCCGGGCGCAGAAAATGCGATCTTTGATAAATACAAAGACCGTCTCGATATTCGCACACCGGGTTGGAAGCAGACGGTGGGTAATCTGTCAGGTGGTAATCAGCAAAAGATCGTCATTGGCAAATGGTTGTCGATGCATCCGAGCGTCCTTATCGTAGACGAACCGACGCGCGGCATCGACGTCGGGTCGAAATCCGAGATCCACAACCTGATCCGCGAATTGGCAGCGCAAGGCTATGCAGTCATTGTCATCAGTTCGGAAATGCCTGAGGTTTTGCACGTCGCCGACCGTATCATCGCGATGTATTCGGGCCGAATTATGCGCACGTTTACGTCCGATGAAGTGACCGAAGACAACCTCATTCAGGCCATCTCGGGCATTACCAACGATAAGGTGGCGTGATGCGCATTGGCTTTGCAGGTCTTGGGCGAATGGGTGCACCGATGGCGCGCAATCTGGCAGAGGCTGGCTATGATCTGACGCTGTGGAATAGATCGGTGGACAAAGCGGATGCGCTCGCGAACGAGATTGGCGCGTCTGTCGCCGTGACCCCGTGTGATGTATCGACTGCTTGTGATGTCGTGATCACGATGCTGGCCGATGATGCCGGATCCGAGGCGGTGCATTCAGGGCAAGACGGTTTGTTTTCGGGCACCCATGCAAAAACCTACATTGAGATGGGCACGATGAGTCCCGATCATATGAAAATGCTGGCCGCTGCCGCCCCGCGTGGTGTGCAGGTAATCGACGCCCCGGTTTCGGGCGCCACACAGGCGGCTGAAGATGCCCAATTGATGATCATGGCCGGCTGTTCGGTCGAAACGGCGGCACCCCTTATGCAGCTATTTGACGCTATGGGAAAACAGACGATTTTCCTTGGCAAACTTGGCGCGGGTTCAGTCATGAAGCTCGCCGTAAATTCCCTCATCCACGGGATCAACCAAACCATGGCCGAGGCGATGGTATTGGCCGAGGCCGCAGGCATTACGCCGGACGCTGCCTTTGATGTGATCGAAGCCAGTGCCGCCTGCGCGCCGATGTTGAAATACCGCCGTCCGATCTATCTGGATGAGGCGGCGCATGCGGTGACCTTTACCGTCGCACTGGCCCGTAAGGACATGGATGTGACTGCCCGCTTGGCCAATTCGCTTGGCGTACACATGCCCCAAGGGCTCGAGACTTTGAATCAATTGCAACGCGCCGAGGCGGATGGATTTGCTGACCGCGATATGGCGTCGATGCTGAATTACATGCGAAAGGATCACACATGAAAGCCGCATTATTTGTTGGAGGCTGGGAAGGTCATACGCCCACGCATTTCGCCGATTGGTACGAGGCATTATTGATTGAAAACGGGTTTGAAGTGGATGTTTATGACACGCTCGCGCCGCTGGAAAACCCCAATGCATTGGCCGACGTGGACCTGATCACGCCGATCTGGTCGTCCGCGCGATCTGGCCACCAAGAAGAGTTTGGCAACATGACCAAGCCGCAAGAAGACGGGCTGCTTAAACTCATCGCAAATGGCTGCGGCATTGCGGGCTGGCACGGCCACATGGGCGATGCTTTCCGCGACCGTCCGACGTACCATTTCCTGATCGGCGGACAGTTCGTTGCCCACCCCCCCGGTTGGCCGGACAACTTGCAGCCTGTGGAAGACTACGTTGACTATGATGTCACCATTTGCAAACCCGACGATCCGATTGTGCGGGGTATCCGTAGTTTCCGGCTGAAGACAGAACAGTATTATATGCTGGTTGATCCGTCCAATGACGTGCTGGCAACGACGACGTTTTCGGGCGATCATCTATGGTGGATTGAGGGCACAGTTATACCCGTCGTGTGGAAACGTCGCTGGGACAAAGGGCGGGTGTTTTACTGTTCCATCGGGCATGAGCTAGGCGATCTTAAGGTGCCGCAAGTGACAGAGATAATTCGCCGTGGCGCAATTTGGGCGGCCAGATAGGAGACTAAAATGAATGAGCTTACAATTGTGGCGGTTATCAGGGTGAACCCTGAAAAACACGCCGTACTAAAGCCTTTGTTTGCTGAAATGATCGCGCAGACTCGCGTCGAGGATGGCTGTGTCCGCTATGATTTGCATTGCGACAACCAAGATGCGTCGCGGTACGTTTTCTACGAAACTTGGGCGAACCGAGACCTTTGGCTGGCTCACATGGCCTCAGCACATGTCGCCGCATTTGGTGAAGCGGCGGGGGGTATGGTCGCCTCCGCGGAAATCTTTGAAATGTCGAAAGTCTAACAATGATGCCGATGGAATTCGATCTCTATTACCATGTAAATGTGCTTGGCTTCGAAGATTTACGAAGACTGACTATTCGAAAGCATCGTTTTGGTTGGGTTATCAAAGTCCGCTTAGATGGCTTTTCAATATTGCGGATCAAAGACGCTTAGGGGGCGTGTACTGTTGAGGCCGTTTCCGAATTTGTTCGAATGATAGCTTTGATCAATCTGATAAGAAAAGATATTTATGAGCCGAATTCAATGTTTGTGCACCAATCGTGCGGACAGGTCCTCAATGGACGTTGCGCCGATTTGTGCCATATTGGACATCATGTCTTTGGCCAGAATATCATGCAAATGGGCGGGGCCATTGGCGCCGAGGGCCCCCAAAGCATAGTGCCAAGCCCGCCCCATGAACACAAAATCTGCACCCAGCGCAAGCGCACGCAAAATGTCCAAACCCCCTTCGATCCCACTGTCGAAGATCACTGGTAAGTCCGTTGCTGCGCGAATGTCGGGCAGCAAATCAATGCTGGCGGGTGTGGCGTCAAATTGCCGACCTGCATGGTTGGACACCCAAACAGCGTCGACGCCTTCGTTTTGGGCCTTGGCTGCGACCTCGGGTTCACACACTCCTTTTAGCACGATCGGCCCATCCCATTCATCGCGCAGATGGCGCACATATTCCCAATCTGGTGCGGCGCGAAGAAGGTAGCCGACATGCGCTGTCGACGGCAGAGTACCAGTCTGTTTTGGCGCATAACTGTCCATAAGCCGCATCCGCGGCATGCCGTTGGCCATTATGCCCATCGCCCAAGTTGGGCAGAGCGCAACCTGAGCCGCAAGCCGGGGCGTGAGACGCGGCGGCTGCACCAAACCGCCGCGAGTCTGGCGCTCACGCCGTGATGCAGCAGGCACATCGACCGTCAAAATAAGCGTATGAAATCCTACGTCTTTTGCGCGTTTAAGCATATCGCGACGAACGTCCGCGTCGCGCGGTGGGTACATCTGGAACCAACCCTGATCACCATGGGCACCGCGCATATCTTCGGGCGTTTTAGTCGCCACCGTCGAGAGGGCATAAGGAATGCCTGCGCGCGCCCCGTGACGGGCAAGATGGCGTTCGGCGTCAGGCCAGACGAGCCCTGACATGCCAAGCGGTGCGATGCCGTAAGGCACGGGATAAGTGCGACCTAACAGTGTTGTCTCAAGGCGCGGTACGATTTCGCCCCGCAGCGCGGCTGGGCGAAACAACACGCGGTCCAAAGCATCGCGATTACGCCGTGTCACGCTTTCCGATCCCGTTGCGCTATCAAGATACTCCCATACGAAATGTGGGATGCGGCGGCGCGCGTGGGATTTGAGATCAGCCAAAGCCGGATATTTTGTGTGTAGGTCCATAGGCCCAATCGACCCTGCCCATTGGAAAAAGTCTAGCACCATCATGAGTTTCTGTCGCAAAGTCTTCGCGGTTGGTTGAACAGACTCGAGCGTCGTAGGTGCTGGTTTTTGAATTTAAAAGCGAGCACCCAACCGCGAAAATTGTTTTCAAAGGGAACCATTTTCCCAAAAGTGTGATCCTTTACGCTGTCTTTTTCTACGTGCGCGTCGGCGTCACCTACTGAGATCTAGAAAAAATCATGGCCAAACGTTATGTTGAAGTCGATCATGCCAAGCTCAACAGCTGGGTAGGGAAGTTCTCGCCGCTGATCGCTGAAAATATTCAGGCCAGAAAGAAGCCGACAGCCATTTCTTGGCGGATGGACGAGACATATATCAAGGTTCGTGGAAAGTGGGCCTATCGGTCGGCCGTCAGGCGATTTCGAAGAAATCTGCCGAGAGGCTGTACCGTGCTGTAGATCGCGAAGGAAAAACTCTTGATCTTATGCTGTCAGAGCATCGCGATACTGCTGCCGCACGACGTTTCTTCAAGCACGCAGTTGGCAAAACGGCGTCCCTGATCGTATCGCCATCGATAAAAGTGGCGCCAATCTAGCCGGTCTGCAAAGTCTGAACGTCATCGTTAAATTCGCCGGAGCTGGTCAGACCATGGGTATCGTTCAATCCAGATATCTCAATAATATCATCTAACAGGACCATCACTGTATTAAACGAATCACACGGCCAATGCTCGGCTTCAAAGCATTCAATTCGACGGCAGCAACGTTGGCTGGGATCGAAACTGCGCATAACCCATCTCACGAAAGTGAGAAATGGCTAGGCTCAGGACTCATAACCAAAATATAACGGTGGCGGCGCGCATGATGGCGGAGAGGAAGACCGTTGGGCTTCTGTCGTAGCGTGTTGCGACGCGTCTCCAGTCTTTAATCCTGCCGAACATGCGCTCGATACGGTTGCGTCGTTTGTAGCGTCTCTTATCCATTGCCCGGCAGTGCATTGCAAAGCAATGTCACGAAAGGGGTATTTGATGGTTGTCTTGCGCGATTTGCGCCCAGGAATACAGGGGCGTGTTCCCTTGTCTATAAGGCCTTCTCGGAACCAGTCGGCGTCATATCCCCTGTCCACTGCCCGGCAGTCGAAACGCAGTTTCGATGAGAGGGGCAAGCAACCAATCCGCCTCTGGAAGCCCGTTCATCAAGGCAGCCGCACCGGTATAATCGCTGACTTGACCCGCCGTGATAAAGAAGCGGACGGGACGTCCACTGCCCGGCAGTTGATTGCATAGCAATCAATGAGAGGGGATCGAGATTGTCTTATTATCTGGGGCCTGTTCTGCCAGCCCCATCACAATCTGGGCGAACACGCCCATGTCAATCCAGTTCTTCCAACGATTATACAAAGTCTTCGGCCGCCCGTATTCGGCAGGCGCATCACACCACTGTAGACTGGGCTCCACCCTTTCATGCCTTGAAGAGTTATGCACCCCCGTTGCGGTTATTGAAAATAATCCTATGAAGTGGTCCTGCTTTTTAGGACAGGTATGTGGCTTGGCTAAGATGCATCTAATTTATGTTCATGCCGCTTTTCGTATCTCCGCATGGCCAAAGTATGCGATGTCCGGTGTTCGCTTATCAAGGGCCGTGTGAGGGCGTTCTGAGTTGTAGAACCCAATCCATGTATCGATGATCCGTTTTGCTTGGAACCCATCGGTGATTTCATGCAAGTAAACGGCCTCCTGCTTCAGGGATCGCCACAGACGTTCGATGAAGATATTGTCGAGATAGCGGCCGCGTCCGTCCATTGATATTTTGATGTTGGCTTCGGTCAAAGTTGTGATCCAACCCGCACCAGTGTATTGGCTGCCCTGGACGTGTTCATGATCTCTGGCTTGCCGTATCGGGCGATAGCCTCCTCCAGCGCCTCAACACAGAAGCTAGCATCCAGCGTATTTGAGAGCCGCCAAGTCAGCACTTTTCGCGTTGCCCAGTCCATGATCGCCACCAGATACAAAAAACCATTCTTGACGGGAAGGCTTATCCCTTTTAGTCTGGTTGCCCCACATGTTGACGCGGCGCAGAACCTCGCCCTTGTGGCTTGAGAGGCGGATCGGATCAGTTTGTAACATCTGGTGGGTTTATGGGGCGTGGCTTTTGCCGTGAACAAGGGCCTTCAGGCGCGCTGTTCAACAAAATCACGATATGTCGCTGGGCCAATACCAACACCGATCCCCAGCAGCGTGTCGAAGGCGCTTCGCATGTGTCGCCGTCGGTTCCAGCGGAACACAAATTCGTCGAGATAGCGTTGCAGATGGCATTTTCTGAGGCCGTGGAAGACGCCTTTTGCCCACGTTTTTAGGTTGGAGAACACGCGGTGGACCCAGTGGAGTATGTCATGTGCCTTCTTGCCGCTGACGACCTTCGCCTCATGCGTGTTTGCAGGGGGATTTTCGTAACCTAGCCAGCCATCCGTGATGACGTGAGCGCCAGGCTCTACAGCCTGACTAATGAACCCGTGTAGCGTCTTTGATGCGCCGTCGGGAATGTGTTTCATCCTGATACGGCGCGGATGTCCGTCTCTTGATAACTCGACGGCGCAGACGACAAACATCTTTCCGACCGGGCTCCGCCCACCCTTTGGCCGGTCCTCGGGATCATGCCGGGACCGGAACGGAATCTCTGTTTCATCGATCTCGACAAGGTCTTTCAGGGGGTTGCGGTCAGGGTTGACCATCGACCGCCGCAGCTTTTGCAAGAGGAGCCACGCCGTCTTGTAGCTGCCAAGGCCAAGTTGCGCCTGAAGTTGCAGCGCTGACATGCCGTTGGAATGGCTGGTGATGATGTGCGCGGCAAGAAACCAAATTCGCAACGGCAAATGGCTGCTGTGCATCACCGTGCCAGCCGTCACGGATGTCTGCCGTGCGCAACCGGCACATTCCCAAGTCGCGCGATTTCGCTTTAACGGCCAGCCCTTGCAGGTGCCACAGGAAGGACACACAAAGCCCTCAGGCCAACGATGTTCCGCCAGATAATGCGAACACGCTTCCTCATCAGAAAACCTGGCGTCGAACGCCGGGCGGGACATGGGTTTGTCGTTTTTCCATCTGGCTGGCATGGGTAGAACAATACAAGAACATTGTAGATTGGCAAGCCGCTTCACACTACATCAGGTGCCGCCGGAGCAAAGGGGATAAGCCTTCTTGACGGGTATGTAGGTGATGTCGCTGCACCAGACCTGATTGGGTCGGGTGATTGCCAACTTTCTCAGCAGGTATGGATAAATGCGGTGCTGTGGGTGCTTCTTGCTGGTGTTCGGCCCCTTGTAGATGGCCTGCAACCCCCTCTCAGCGATGCTTTGCATCGCCTGCCGGGCACAAGGCATGATGTTCATCATGCGACGAACACGATGCCGACCCGCAGAGAACCCTGACTGGGGCAAATAGGCTGCTATCTGTCGGCTGCCAAAGAATGGATATTTCGTAAATATCCGATCAATCTCATGCATCAGCTTAAGCGTCTCAGCATTCACCCCAACTGGTGTGTAATAGATCGACGAACGGCTGATCTTGAGCAGCTTACACTGGCGCGTCAGGCTCAGTTTTGTGTTCTCTTTGCGGATCATCTCGCGGCGTTTTGATGGGCTCACCCCGGTGAATTCGCTTTAGCGAAATAACCTGTCTTCAGCCCTTGTGACAAAAAAACGTTCTCCACCGCTAACTGACCAATCTTGGCGTGCAGCTCTTTAATCTCACCGACCTTGTTCTCAGCCTTTTTGACCTTGTCGGTAAAAAACCCGGCCATGCCTTCGATCGCCTGTCGTTTCCATGTGCTCACCTGCGTTGGGTGGAGCTGCCGCTTGGCCGCAATCTCCTGAACCGTCTTGTCACCGCGCAGCGCCTCAAGCGCCACAGTAGCTTTAAAGTTGTCTGAAAAGTTCCGTCGCTTTGTCATCCTCGTATCCATTCGTTCGTGTTGGATACATCTTAGCACGCTGTCCAGTTTTGCCGGACCACTTCACCCCAATGTCCGGGAACAGGGACGAAGTTCAATGATCCGGTCGCCGGCGTTCAGATGTTCGACAGGCAGTTCGCCATTCAACGTTATCACGTTAGTTCCTGTCGCGAGGCCAGACACATTGGCAGATTTTACGACGCTGCCATTTTTGAAGTCTTGTGTATTTTCCAAGCGCATGTCTTTTTCAACTCTCAATTTCAAAGTATGCATCCGTCTTTCGCCCGATCATGGCAACAAAATCCTGCCGGTGGGACATTAATTGAACTTTTGCGTGCCACGTCGCCGATGTGAGTTTTTTCGCCTCGTCGTAGGCCCATTGTGCGATGTTCGTCAAGGCCCAAAAACATAACGTCTGATCATCGCAAATCGCTTGCGTTTTCTTCTCGCATCCTTGCCTACACTTTGCTAGGAAGCGCGCAACTTAGAGGGAGGGCTTTGCTGTCCCCTTAATAATACATGCGGGTGTGGCGGAATTGGTAGACGCACTTGGTTTAGGTCCAAGCGCCGCAAGGCGTGGGGGTTCGAGTCCCTTCACCCGCACCATCTTATAATATGCGCAGCGCTCAAAGTGAGTGCTGCGTCATACAAAATAGCCTCAAATGACAAAATGACAAAATGACAAAATGACGATTGTGCGGTGTGTGTCTGTGCGTGCTATGTTTGTGTTTAAATTACGCATCCATTACGCACTGGGGAAGATTTGGCGCGTATCAGACCACATAAGGGACGTTGGCGGGCAGAAGTGTTGAAGGGCGGCGTTCGCAAGTCTAAAGTGTGCGATACCAAGCGTGCCGCGCAGGATTGGGCAGACCAAGCTGAATATGAAGGTCGTAACGGGGCAGAAGCGGTGAACCGTCACACTGTGGGTGGGGCGTTCGATCTTTACGCTCGGATAGTATCACCTGCAAAACGGGACGCTCGGTGGGAGGTCATACGACTTGAGAAGTTCCGGTGGGATGAATTGGCTGCTCTACGTGTGTCAAACGTCACTGCAGCCGACACAGCTGACTGGCGAGACAGGCGGTTGCACGAGATAATGGGCGTCGGTCCGTCGTGAAATGCAGCTGATGTCGTCGGTGTTCAGCATTGCCCGCAAAAAATGGGGTTGGATACGTGCATCGCCTATAGTGGATGTGCGCAAACCACCGCAATCGCCACGACGCAACAGGTTGGTGACTGACGACGAATTGGCAGCGCTGGCAATATCGGCGGGGTCTGATCCTGCCAACGCTACGGCTCGGGCGTTCATGGCGTTCCGGTTTTTTATTGAAACGGGGATGTGTGCCGGGGAAGTCATTGGGCTGGAATCGTCGTGGGTAGATTTAGTTCGCCGCGTTGCGCACTTGCCTAAGACTAAAAACGGCGAAAGCCGCGACATGCCTTTGTCGTCGGTGGCTGTGTCTATTCTTGAAAAATTAAAAGGCGATCCGGTGTTTGGGCTGCGATAGGCCTTGTTGCGCAAATAGCTAGCTGTGGAGATTAATGTTAATAATCCAACGTGATAGCTGGTGCGTATGAGCACATCATTGTCGATTTATGCGCTCCTTGCGCGCACTGTGTGGCATTCGCCCACCAGATTCCGTCAGGTCCCGCTTGGTGCTGACCCTGACGGAACGCGAAGAGATATCACAGGGTCTGACCGGGGTCTGATCGGGCCGTTGTCTTTGCGATCGATTGCCCGAACGTTATGGCGTTCGATCTCAACTATCAGCAGAGAGGTGAGACTTAATGTTGGCAGTGCTCAAAACCGCGAGCCCAGTCTGATATTGTTGCGTGAGATCCACTGCCCCCCTCTCGGGCAGTGGACAGGGTCTTGCGAAGCAATGCCTGAGTTATAGCTGAAAGTTTGTGACGGCCCTGATGGGCGGCATATCATGGCGTTGTTGACGCGCCGCATTCTCATTGAGAAAGGGATATGCCACATGACCAAGAATACAGTTATCGACTTCACGAAACCAAGCGATTTTTCACCTGATCCGTTGACAGATGTGCTGCGCGCAGGAGCACGGGAGCTTCTGGCCACTGCTGTGCGCGCTGAGGTGTCGGAGTTTCTGGAAGGTCACGTCCACCTTTTGAACGACGAGGGTCGCCAGCGGCTGGTGCAGCATGGCTTTCTGCCGGAGCGCGAAGTTATGACCATTGCCCCCTCTCGGTCATGCAAAGCATGGCCTGTCGGCAACGGGACAGGCGATTGTGAAACAATCTGCCGAGAAGGGGGATCGGCAAGGTGTCAGTCCAGGTTCCTCGGGTGCGCGACCGTGGTGCAAACGCGGATGGTATGAAGGTCCATTTCAACGCGTCGCTTATCCCGGGCAGTTTCTTGAGTATGTTGAGGGACTCATCGTGAGTGTTATTGCCATCGATAGCCACCCTAAGAAAATAAGCGGCCTCATCGGGCAAATTTTCAAGCCCATCGTTTAATTTTGTGATCCGTTTGATAAGACCTTTAAGATCACGGGCAACATTGCTGCTGCGTGGCAAATCGGCATATTTTGATGTCTCCCAGCGATAGACTGCTGCAATATCCTCAAGTTCTTTGCTGAAATTTACCATATTAACTGGATCAAAGCTGCCTTGCAGTACTACCGCTCTGATACAAAAATTTCTTACCGTGACCAGAAAGAGTTGCGAGCCCTAAAAAATAAATTTTTGAATATTCTTCCTCGAAACGTTTGCTGAGAGCGTGTGCGACCAAGGTTATCCGGTGCAAGTGCAGCCTTAAGTGCCAGGACCTATGGCAGACAAAACTTTATTTAGAGAGAGACTAGAAAGAGACTGGGGGCAACCACTAACACATAAAATATATGTTAAGTCACTGAAATAGTTTGGAGGCGAGTAGGAGAATCGAACTCCTGTACACGGATTTGCAATAAGCGTTGAGTTCGTCAATCACTAATTTTATATGGGTATAATATTGCTATATTCGGTATGTGTACAATTATGTGTAAGGGCGCACTTTATTCTTTCTTAAGGCCTTAAACACAAGCATCAAGACAAACAAACACACGAACATTCCAGTCAGGTCACCGACGAAGTACTTCGCCAACGTCACTACATCGTGTTGAAAGGCCAGCCCGACTCCATACGAACTCATAACAGATGCTAAGCAACCTGCTAAAAAGACATCTCTCCAGTTGGCAACTTTTGCGCTGGATATCCGAAAATCCATGCCAAACTTGGCAAGAGTCCAAAAACTAAATGTAGCACAAGTTATGCCAGACATCGCACCAGCTATGCCCATTATTGAAAATCCACTTGCTCCAAAAACTAACCAATGAGTGTAGAGAGTGACTAAAGTGATGATTGGTATTGATTTCCATCCTAATAACCAAGCCGACAAAACTCGGACACCATGCGGCAAGTAAATTAGGCTAACATATTCAGTCTGCCCTGTGAAGAACCGCTGTTGTAACGGATTTATTAAATGGATTGAAATTACAAATGTAACTAAAAACGCTACTGATACAATTACAAAAGATAGTAAATAGTAGGAGACTGTTGAGTTCATGGTGAGCCTACTCGAGTTTTTCTGTAAGCGTGTATGATGATCTTTGTGCTCCATCATTATGTTAGATGTAACCTTTATCCACAATATCTCTTAGTGCACGAAAAAAAACGCTACGTGCCGTCCAAAAGTTTGTGTGAACGCAATTTGTCAGTCTCCACAGTTTCGTGTTGTTGCAAAATAAGTGTTACTGCATAGACAATATTTTTCTGTAAAACGCCGAGGTTATTAAGCCCCATGCCATTTTCCATGCCGCTAAGTAGATTTCTTAATTTGACTAGGCAGTTGATTAAGTCCCAACATGGCACTTGTTTGGCGTACCGTCAATACCTATTTTTTTAATGCAAACCCACTGTTCATTTAAAAGTATACCGAGCATAATCAAAGGTTTAATGAAGGCTTATCCCCTTTGCTCCGGCGGCACCTGATGTAGTGTGAAGCGGCTTGCCAATCTGCAATGTTCTGGTATTGTTCTGTCTATGCTAGCCAGATGGAAAAACGACAAACCCATGTCCCTCCCGGCGTTCGACGCCAGGTTTTCTGATGAGGAAGCGTGTTCGCATTATCTGGCGGAACATCGTTGGCCTGAGGGCTTCGTGTGCCCTTCCTGTGGCACCTGCAAGGGCTGGCCGTTAAAGCGAAACCGCGCAACTTGGGAATGTGCCGGTTGCGCACGGCAGACATCCGTGACGGCTGGCACGGTGATGCACAGCAGCCATTTGCCGTTGCGAATTTGGTTTCTTGCCGCGCACATCATCACCAGTCATTCCAACGGCATGTCAGCGCTGCAACTTCAGGCGCAACTTGGCCTTGGCAGCTACAAGACGGCGTGGCTCCTCTTGCAAAAGCTGCGGCGGTCGATGGTCAACCCTGACCGCAACCCCCTGAAAGACCTTGTCGAAATCGATGAAGCAGAGATGCCGTTCCGGTCCCGGCATGATCCCGAGGATCGGCCAAAGGGTGGGCGGAGCCCGGTTGGAAAGATGTTTGTCGTCTGTGCCGTCGAGTTATCAAGTGACGGACATCCGCGCCGTATCAGGATGAAACACATTCCCGACGGCGCGTCGAAGACGCTGCACGGGTTCATTGGTCAGGCTGTAGAGCCTGGTGCTCACATCATCACGGACGGCTGGCTAGGTTACGAAAATCCCCCTGCAAACACGCATGAGGCGAAGGTCGTCAGCGGCAAGAAGGCACATGACATACTCCACTGGGTCCACCGCGTGTTCTCCAACCTAAAAACGTGGGCAAAAAGCGTCTTCCACGGCCTCAGAAAGTGCCATCTACAACGCTATCTCGACGAATTCGTGTTCCGCTGGAACCGACGGCGACACATGCGAAGCGCCTTCGACACGCTGCTGGGGATCGGTGTTGGCCTCGGGCCAGCGACATATCGTGATTTTGTTGAACAGCGCGCCTGAAGGCCCTCGTTCACGGCAAAAGCCACGCCCTATAAATCCACGAGACATTCCAAACTGATCCGATCCGCATCTCAAGCCACAAGGGTGAGGTTCTGCGCCGCGTCAACATGTGGGGCAACCGGACTAAAAGGGATAAGCCTTGGTATAATGATTGAAGACCAACTATAAATGTAACTAAAAATGCTACTGATACAATTACAAAAGACAGTAAATAGTAGGAGACTGTTGAGTTCATGGTGAGCCTACTTGAGTTTTTCTGTAAGCGTGTATGATGATCTTTGTGCCCCTTCATTATGTTTGATGTAACCCTTATCCACAAGATCTCTTAGTGCACGAAAAAACGCGCTGCGCGACGTGCCGTCCAAAAGTTTGTGTGAACGCAACTTGCCAGTCTCTACAGTTTCGTGTTGTTGCAAAATAAGTGTTACTGCATAGACAATATTTTTCTGTACAACGCCGAGGCTATTAAGCCCCATGTCATCTTCCATGCCACTAAGTAGATTTCGTAATTTGGCTAGGCAGTTAATGTTGGTCATCAATCATTATGCCTTTAATTATGCTCGGTATACTTTTAAATGTATAGGGTATCTTCATCGCAAAGTAGGCATTGACGGCATGCCACACAAGTGTCATGTTGGGACTTAATGGCTTTAACGGTTTGGTTCATTAAATTGGTATAAATGCCCTAAATTTAGGCCTTAGTCTAAGCGTGTTGTTGTATAGATTTGGCTAAGTTGTTTACACAATATTCTCTAATACCGAGAGAATTTTAGAGGAGTAAGCCGTGAACTGCAATTTCTTTAAGTATTTAAGCCTGAGTACATGTGCCTCAACGCTAATAACTCTTGCCGCATGTATGCCAAGTGAAATTAACGGACATATGCCGGATGGTACAAGCCTTAATTTGCAGTTTTAACCAGGTGGTAATGTACTTGATGATCTAGTTATTTTTGAAGTTAAAAATAGATTTGGTACAGCCCAATATCAATTTGATGATCCATTAGGCGACATTATATTTCGGATAAACAGTGGTGAGCGAGTTCAAGCTGAATGTGTCTTGGTAGGTAAGGATATTATTTGAAAAGATGAGTGTAAGCGCTGTGAAACGTATCGTGTTGATTTTTTTAATTATTCCTGAAGGTACAATATTTGTCAAACTAAATTTATTATAGTGTGCACTAAAACTAGGTAAAATTTTGAGCTTATCATAACCATTAAGGAGTGTAGAATTGGGAGAACGGTAGCATGTCAGTAATAAAGCAACTTATTTACGTAAGCCACACCCAGGATGATATGACACTGGATGGCATCAATTCTATTATTGAAATATCGAGGTATAATAATGCTGGCGACGACATAACTGGGCTTCTTATTTACGATAAAAATTTGTTTTTTCAAGTTCTTGAGGGTGACGCCGAAGCGGTAGGGCGTTGTTATGCTCGCATTTGTAGGGACACTCGACATGGATCTCCGTATATCGCGTGGCAAGGTGACGTAAGTAAACGCTCATTCCCGTCGTGGGAGATGGGCTACTGTAAGCCATCTGATCTTGATAAAGATGACGAACATACCGTTCTTGCTCTGACTGATTTGATAGCGAAGGATGTAAAAAGTGAGGGAAGTGATTTACTCATTTCCGTGCTTGTCCGTGTCTTATTTGATGGTACCAAAGGGAGGGATTTGGGTGACGCTAACACATTAAACATTAAGATACCTCTATAAATTGCCCTAAACTTTGCGCTGCGATATAATTGAGCAGTAAACCAGCACAGGAGAATGCATTGATGGCACAGGTGGGTTTCTTCCATCTTTCAGGCCGCTAGTATGAAAAAGACATGGCGCCGAGCATCAATGTGAGGGTACGGAATGGGACATCTTATGAATGTTATAGAATTATTGAGCCCCCCCCCCCTTTGAAGTGGTCCGCCCCTATAGTTAGGAACCGGAGGACCATAAATGGCCATCAAGAGACCCAAGCCTGAAGAGATTATCGTGAAGTTACGGTAGGTTGAAGTTCTAATGGGGCAAGGTATGCCCCGGATTGACGCGATCCGTCAGATCAGTGTGACTGAACAAACCTATTACCGTTGGAAGAAGAAGTACGGCGGAACGGGCACAGAACAACTCAAGGAACTGAAGCGGTTACAGAAAGAGAACGAGCGTCTTCGCCGAGCAGTATCGGACCTTACGTTGGACAAGCTGATCCTAAAGGAGGCTGCATCGGGAAACTTCTAAGCCCTTCGCGTCGTCCCGCTGCCCTCTCATCGTTTGCTTGCAGATGCCGCTTTGTGAGAACTGCTTGGTATGTTTTTGTGTGCGCCAGTGATCAAAAGCGGTCAGCGCAGCCAAGTCAATCTTGTCTATATCTGTGCTGCCAAAGTAGGGCATCAACCAACGTGTCAAAGCTGATATATAGTCTTTGTAAGCCTGCTTACCGTAGCCATCATTCAGTTCGTTTTGCATCCGCTGTACGGCAAACTCTGCAACATGCCTAAATTTGCGTGTTTGGGCGGGCAGCTTGTTTTTGATACGTGCTCGGGTGTCGTAGTAAAGTTCAAGTGCACGCTCTTTAGCTTGCTCCAAGTCTTCCGTCTTCATGCTGCGTACAATGCGCTTGCCGTTGTCTAGCGTCAGCCGCGCATACCAGTTTGCACTGTTTGCACGTTTATCCAGCTTCAACTTTTTGTGCACTTTTATTGTATAAATGCCGTAACTCATCACCAGCCAACGTCGTTAAGTGTCTGTTCAACATACACTAGTTTGAAAGCTGTCATAATCAGAGCAAAAACTGCGGGCGGACTGTGTACGAGTTGTGTACAGAATGGCTAATACTACATCTTGTGTTTTATGGTGTTATTTGAGTAAAAAAACACAATATATTGGAGGCGAGTAGGAGAATCGAACTCCTGTACACGGATTTGCAATCCGCTGCGTAACCACTCCGCCAACTCGCCATCTGTGGTTGGTAGTGCTCTAGCGGCGAATCCGGGGTGGTTCAATAGGATGTTTGGTCGTGGTCCAAATGCGATGCAGGCGGCAACGTAATGGGCCGTTGCGGGGAGGCGGGCGCTGTGGCATCTAAGACTTGTAGATTCTGAACGAAAGAGTTTAGCAAGTGGCTGACTATCAAACCCGTAGAACGACGATGGTGGACACACAAGTGCGCCCATCCGATGTGACCAAATTTCCCATTATTGATGCGTTGCTGAGTGTTGCGCGTGAGGACTATGTGCCTGACGCAAAACGCGAAGCTGCCTATGTCGGCGAAAATGTCGACATTGGTGCAGGTCGTGTGCTGCTTGAGGCGCGCACGCTGGCCAAGATGCTTGAGGCTGTCGATGTGCAGCCTAACGATGTCGTGCTCGACCTTGGATGTGGGCTTGGCTATTCGACAGCAGTTCTCGCACAATTGGCCGATTTTGTCGTCGCCGTAGAAGATGAACCGGACCGGGCGCAAGAAGCACAGCAGAATCTGTCCGATCACGGGGTTGATAACGCGGCCGTATTTGAGGGTGCTTTGGTGGACGGTGCGGCCAAGAATGGCCCATATGACGTGATCATACTTCAAGGCGCGGTTGAACACATTCCCTCAAACCTGCTGGCACAAATTAAAGACGGTGGGCGCATCGTTGCGATCTTTACTGAGGGCGCTTTGGGCGTGGTGCGCATTGGACGCAAGGTTGACGGCGCGGTGAATTGGCGCATGTCGTTTAATGCTGGCGCCCCTATGTTGCCTGGATTTGCTAAAGAAGCCGAATTTACGTTCTGACAGACCCATTCGCCGCATGCGCCGGAACGGACGCTGGCATCTGATTTGATAAGGAATCAACCATGACCGTGACTATGACCAAGATTCTGGGCCGCCTGTTCGCCACGATGTGCCTTTCGCTTACGGTTCTGGGCTCATCAGCGCGTGCAGATTCGCTCGCGGATGTATTGCGCGATGCGTACCACAATTCTGGTCTGTTGGATCAAAACCGTGCGCTGCTACGTGCAGCGGACGAGGATGTGGCGCAGTCGTTGGCAGCCCTACGCACGGTCATCACATGGCAGGCGCAGGCTGTTTACGCGGCGTCCTCCGCCGACCCTTCGTCCAGTAGTTTGTCTGATGATTTGAGTGGGGCAATCTCTGTTACAGCAAGCCTGCTGCTGCACGATGGTGGTGCAAGTGCGCTGGCCACCGAAGTCCAAAAAGAGCTTGTTTTGCAGACTCGTGAGGGTCTGGTCCAAATTGAACAGCAGGTCCTGTTTCGTGCGGTAGATGCTTTTATGAATGTGCGGCGTCAGTCTGAATTTCTTGTCCTGCGGCGCAGTAATGTTGGCGTCATCAGTCAAGAACTGCGTGCGGCGCAGGACCGCTTTGACGTAGGCGAAGTCACCCGTACCGATGTGGCGTTGGCAGAGGCGCGGCGTGCTGCGTCGCAAAGCCAGTTGGCTGCCGCAGAAGGTGCGCTTGTTCAGGCGAACGAAGAATTCCGCGCTGCAGTGGGCCGTGCACCGGGTCGACTGGATGTCGTCAGTCCAGCAGCCGTACAGCAGAATATCGAAGATGCGCGCGCCTTTGCGGTGCGCCGCCATCCGGATGTGATCGGCGCCCAACTCGGCGTTTCCGTGGCTGAGCTAAACATCCGCCGCGCCGAGGCCGCGTTGAATCCTAGACTGAATCTGAGTGGAACAGTTGGCTTGACGGATCAGGGAGACAGTACACAGCAATTGGGCCTGACCTATGGCGGCATGATCTATCAGGGCGGCCAGCTGCAATCGATTATCCGCCAAGCACAGGCGCGCCGCGATGCGTCACGTTCCACGCTCTTGATCACCAGCCAAGGTGTGAATCAGAACGTTGGCAATGCCTATGCCGGTTTGCGCGTCGCCCGTGCCAGCAGTGAGTCGTCCGCCCTTCAAGTCCGCGCTGCGCGGACTGCCTTTCGTGGTGTCCGCGAAGAAGCAACGCTGGGCGCACGCACGACGCTGGATGTGTTAAACGCGGAACAAGAACTGCTCGACGCGCAGGCCAACACGATTTCTGCGCAGGCTGATGAAGTCGTCGCAAGCTACCGCGTTTTGGCGGCGATGGGCCTGCTGACGTCAGATCATCTGAACCTTGGTGTGCAAACCTATGATCCGGCGGCCTACTATAACCTCGTGCGTGAAGCCCCCGCGACCTATTCGCAGCAGGGCCAAGCGCTGGACCGGATTTTACGCTCCATCGGAGAATAGATCAAATCCCGACTATCGGTTGTTTGGAATCGTGTGGCAGGCTAAAGTATGAGTTGAGGCTTAAGCAGGATAAACAATGTCCGATCCAGTAACCAATGTCGAAATCGAGGACGTGCTATCGTCCATCCGCAGGCTTGTCAGCGATGGAGATAAGGCGCGTACGCGTGATCCGGCCCCTATAGTGGCCGACGAAGCGTCAGAACAAGACCTGCCCGAAGACGTTGCCGAAGTCGGCGAATCGATGCTGGATAAATTCGTACTGACCCCGGCGTTCATGGTCGTGGACAACGACACCACGTCCCAAAACGCGATTAAAGCAGAAGAATATCACAGCGCAGAAGACGATGAAGGTTATGAAGACGCCGGTTGGGTCGAAGAAATCAGCGCAGAACAAGATGTGCACCAACCCGAGGCGGTCAAGCCTGATGGTGAGACTGAGGAGAAAGCCGCTGACGTCGCGTCCGTTCGGGTCCCGACCGCATCTGCCTCAGACGCAAATATCTCAACCGATGAAGCTGTGGCTGATGATGATGTCCCCCAATTTGATGGTTTACAACTGACAGATATGGACTGGGTTTCCGCAAACGAGGCGCGCAAAGCAGGCCTTGCAGCCGTCCCAGCCCAAGCGGGTTTCTCCGAAGCCACAGATACAGCCACAGCCAGAGACGACAGCGTTACAACTGCAGGACAAACTCCGGACCGATCCAAGTTGATTGCTTCGATTGCCGAACTCGAAGCCGCAATCACCAATGATGTTCAAGACTTTGAACCTGACGGCAGCGAAGTCGAAGATAAAGTGATGGGTGAAACCATCGCGTGGCCTGGTTCGGTTGTGCGCAGCTTAGATGACGTTCAAGTCGCCGAAGAAGTAGCACAAATAACCCCTGATTTTGAAGCTGAGATTGACGATATCACGATTTCGTTTGAACACCGCAGCGCCGCTGTCGATGCCGCGCCAAAAGACCGTGCGGGTGCAGGCGAAGAGCAAGATTACGACTTTGGCGATGACGAAGGCGATGATGACGACTACGGCGATGATGATTTGGATGGGTTGCTGGACACGGGGAGCGTGTCGCTAGACGAAGATGCGCTGCGCACGCTTGTGTCAGAAGTCGTGCGCGAGGAATTAGCGGGACCTATGGGTGAGCGGATCACCCGCAATGTGCGCAAATTGGTCCGGCGGGAAATTTACCGCATCCTGTCGAGCAAAGAATTCGAATAGACCAAGCTGCGGGCCGCCTTGCCAAAGGAGATCGTCACGCCGCCTAAGGGATAGTTTCGGCCAAGCCTAAAATGGCCGTGACATCCAAATGGGTCTCAAGATGGTGCGCCAACGCATCAAGCGTCGCATCCACGCCGGCGTCGTAGTTCACTGATTGCACCGGCGCACCGATACCCGCCATAAACGAGGCGCGAAACCCGTCTGCGGCGAAAAGCCCGTGCAGATAGCAGCCCTTTATCCGCCCATCAACACTCGCGGCGCCTTCAGAGCGACCATCCAGCGCCAGCCAGCCGTTGGCGCGATCCGGACCAACGGTGTCACCGATGTGGATTTCGTAGCCTGACACGGTGTCGCCCGTCGCGTCATAGGTCGCATTGCTTAGATTTAACCGCTTATGCGCTGACATGGTGGTCGTGACATCCAACAGGCCAAGCCCGCGTACACGACTGGCGGGCCCCTCAATTCCATCTGGATCTGCGATCTCACGGCCAAGCATTTGATAGCCACCACATATACCCAACACATGCCCGCCGCGCCGCACATGGGCCAGCAGGTCCGTATCCCACCCTTGGGCACGAAAATGTGCAAGATCGGCAATCGTCGATTTGGACCCGGGGATTAGCACAAGATCTGCATCACCGGGCAGGGGGCGTCCGGCCTCAATGATTTCAACGGTGACATCGGGCTGGGCCGCAAGCGGGTCAAGATCGTCGAAATTTGCAATCCGGTTCAGACGCGGCACGACGACCTTGATGGCACCGCCTTTGCGCGTTGCGATGTCCATCACGTCTTCGGCGGGCAATTTCCAAGCGTCATCAAACCAAGGCACGATGCCGATTGGCAGCCAGCCAGTGTGATCTGTGATCGCGCTCATGCCGTCGGCAAACAGGGATGGATCGCCGCGAAATTTATTGATCGCGAATGCCTTGATGCGGGCGCGGTCGGCGTCGGGCAGGATCACATCTGTGCCAACCAATTGCGCAATGACGCCACCACGATCGATGTCCCCGACAAGAATAACTGGGCAACCTGCGGCTTCGGCAAATCCCATATTGGCGATGTCGCCTGCCCGCAGGTTGATCTCAGCGGGGGAACCCGCGCCTTCGATCAAAATCAGGTCGTGCGCGTTTGCGAGGCGGTGATAACTTTCCAAAACCTTTGGGATCAGATCGGCCTTTCGGGTCCCGTATTCCCGCGCTTTCATGGTCGCGAAACGCTTGCCCTGCACAATGACTTGCGCGCCGACGTCAGTTTCGGGTTTCAATAACACAGGGTTCATATCCGTGTGCGGTTCCAACCCGCAGGCGCGCGCTTGCAGTGCTTGCGCACGGCCAATTTCACCGCCGTCCGACGTAACGGCCGCGTTGTTGGACATGTTCTGCGGCTTAAACGGGGCGACGGACAGCCCGCGTTTGACGGCGGCACGGCACAGCCCTGCCACCAACATGGATTTCCCCACATTGGACCCGGCCCCTTGGATCATTATTGCCTTCGTCATGGCGTTCCTCCACGCTACTTCTTTAGGCAGGCGAGACGTCCGAGGGAAGAGCATGAACACACCAGCGCACCTGATTTTCGGGCTGGCGGTCTTTGGCAAAGCTGATGCATCCAAAGTGACGGCGGCGGCATTGGCGGGTGCTGGGCACGGATCCGAAAATCGTCTTTGGGCAACTGTATTTCTCAGATACTTGGCAAAGCATCTTTTGGGTCGATAACTCGATTATCCTGTGGGGGATAGGGTTGGGTTTGGCGCTCGCGCTTCGATCAAGGTGGGCGATTGCGCTTTGTTGCGCGGCATTGTTGCATCTTGGCCTTGATCTTATGCTCCATCATGATGACTGATGGGCGCATTTCTAGCCGATCAGCAATTGGAAATTTTAAAGTCCCGTCAGCTATTGGGATCGTAATCATCATGCCGTGATTGCCGGGCCGATGGAGATGATCGCATCACTTGGCTTCTACACAGTTGCAATGTTGCGGTTCAGAGGGTGGCGCATGCGTCCATTGATCTTGCTGTTGGGCGCGGCACAGGCTGCGGTCTTTTACGTCTGGATGTTCGTCTTTGCCCAAGGCGGTTAGTGACAAAAGAAAACGCGACCCCGAGCAGAGGGCCGCGTTTTTTCTTTGTAGGCTATCGGCAGACAAAACGTGGGGCAGGTTAAGCGGCGCGGACTTCTTGATCCGCGGCTTCGGCCACTGCGCGACGTTCGCTTTCTTCACGTGACAAAGCCACAGATGTGCGCACCCCTTTGCCAACGAAGTCCATCAGACCTGTCACGACGCGTTCGTTGGGGTCGATACCGGCGCAGGAAAGAACTTCGCGACCATCGCGGGACCGTGCCCAGCGTGCGATCTGTTCAGGCCCGTTGCCATACTTCTTATCGTCCGCAATCGCATCATCCAACGCGGCCAATACCACTGCCGCAAAAAGCTTGCGGGCGCGATTGCCTTGTTCATTGTTAAATGCTGTGCCATCGACGAAATCTCGCATATTCGGTCCTTGTTCTATTTTTGCCCTTGTAGCTGGCAGTTTGTGCAATATGCCTGTTTCGAACCGATTCGGGGGTCCTTATTTGGAATGGCAGCTATGCGTTTATGGCATGGCTCGATCAATCTGTAAACAGTATCTGGTTGGCTTGCGCGGTGCCTCGTCTCAAGATATAGAGCTCGTCAACTACACTACAACCTTTTGACATCGTTTGGACACATTTGGGTTATGGCAAAAATTAACGGTAACGAAATCCGCATCGGAAACGTCCTTGAACATAATGGCGGTCTGTGGGCCGCGGTCAAAGTCGACCATGTCAAACCGGGCAAAGGCGGTGCTTTTGCACAAGTCGAAATGCGGAATTTGCGCAACGGTTCCAAACTAAACGAACGCTTCCGGTCCGCCGACAAAGTCGAGAAGGTCCGTTTGGAGCAGAAAGATCAACAATTCCTTTACGAGACCGATGGAATGCTGACGTTCATGGATATCGAAACCTACGAGCAGATCGAACTGCCTGCAGAATTGCTTGGCGATTGCCGCCCGTTCCTGCAAGACGGCATGATCG
The DNA here is from genome assembly GCF_000155675.2 of Octadecabacter antarcticus 307. GTDB lineage: Bacteria > Pseudomonadota > Alphaproteobacteria > Rhodobacterales > Rhodobacteraceae > Octadecabacter > Octadecabacter antarcticus. The sequence goes on along the minus strand of NC_020911.1, from coordinate 3,409,645 downwards.
CTGTGATCGAATTCCACGAAGAAGAGGCATTAAATGCGCGTTTACCGCAGAAAGTGACCTGCAAGATCGTCGAGACGGAACCTGTTGTGAAGGGTCAGACTGCCGCCAATTCATTCAAGCCCGCCATTCTGGACAACGGCGTGCGCGTGATGGTGCCGCCGTTTGTAGGCCAGGACGAAGATATCGTCGTCAACACCGAGACAATGGAATACTCAGAACGCGCTTAGAGCGCGATGGAATACTCAGAACGCGCCCAGAGTATCCGTCTGGATCAAGAGCTGTTTGGTGACTATTTCCTATCTGCTTTGATAAGCGCGGTTGCCATTTCGATGAGAGTGCCGTTAGGGCGAGTTTGGTCGGTTTTCCTGCAGCAATCATGGCTTGGTACTTTCGAGCAAGGTCTGGGTTGTGGCGTACAGCAAAGAGAGCTGGCATGTAGGGCGCCCCTCGCAGGAATTTGCGCCCCCCTTGGATGAAGGCCTTACCGTTCTATTTTCCGGAATGTTGTGTCATCGGAGCGACGCCTGCCAAACTCGCGGCCTGCTTACGCCCCAATGTGCCAATCTCGGGGCATTCAACCAAGATGGCCACTGCGGCAACCTCACCAATACTTGGAATCGAACGCAGGATGTCATGCTCACGGGGGCTGTGCGCACAGTGGCAAAGCATCGTTTTCAATTCGACCTCAAGGGCTGTGAGCTGGCGTTCCACTTGCCCCAGTCGCGCTTTGATTTGGCGGCGCGTAAAAAGCACGGTCTGAGTTTTGATTCGGTCAGCAGGCGGGTTCTATCTCTAACCAACGACATGCGCGCGATCTGCAATTTTCTGAGTTTGTCTAGGATAAGATCAAAGCCAACCCCATCATTGCGAGGATCAGGCCCTATACGAAGACGATGGTTGATCTGTCTCTAAGACGGTCTGTCAAACTAAGCCCGATGCGATCCAATCACTGCCGGCGCACGCTATGTTCGGCGTGGCAGGCACTTGCGCGCTCTTCGCATGAGCCCCAAGATCTTCACAAGACAAGCACGATGGAATATTCAGAACGCGCTCGATTGCCTGATGTGCAGATCCGTTGGGGACTATATGTTTCGATACGGAAGGAGCCTCGGGCGGGGGTATTTTTGAGACAAAGGCAGGGTAAAGTTAGGGTTAAGTGCGACGCAAAGTTGCGCCACCTGCCTGCATGTCGCCCGTCGCGCGATCAAAGCGCAGGTGCGCAAGCGCGAGGCCGCCAGATTGCGTGTAAAGTGTGCCAGCGGGTCTGCCGTTGGTGGTGATTTCGGTTCCCATTGGAAACTTGGCGGGGGCTACCCCAGAGATCGACACCTGCGCGAGACCTTTTTTCAGCTCTGTTTTGTGTTTCATCCGCGCAGCGATTTCCTGACCGACGTAGCAGCCTTTGCGAAAATCAACGCCATTCAGACGCTCAAATCCGGCTTCAAGGATGTAGGTTTCGGGCGTCAGTTCAATGCCGGTTTCCGGGATTACGTGTGCCACGCGCAGCGCATCCCAATCCGTGTCGTCACTTTGGTCGGTGGCTGCGATCAGACGCCACCCAAGGGCTGCATGGCGCGGGTCGGGCAGAGCACTGTTGGGCGCCGTACCCGTGCCACGTGACACTAACAGTGGCGCCTCTGCGATCTGCACGTCCGAACGCAAACGGTACATGGTCAGACGCTGTGCCAGCATCGCCGCATGGGACGTGGCGACATCAATCAACAACGCGCCGTCTTGCGCGGTGACAAAGAAATCCGCGATGTATTTGCCCTGTGGTGTCAGAAGTGCTGCGTAAACAAGGCCGCCGCTGGTCTTGGCCACATCATTCGTGATCAACCCTTGCAGGAATTCAACGGTATCGGGGCCGGACAAACGAATAAGGGTGCGATTAATCATAATTGTTACCTAATGTCGTTCGGGGCGATTGAACAGACGCGCAAGCCAGGATTGTGGCCGCGCGTTCGATTTAGCGGCTATAGTTTGCTTGCGGGGGCGGTTTTTGCCGTCGATCACCTGTTTACCGTCGCGAAACTGCAAGCGGTACAGATCGGCATAAAGCCCACCACGTGCGAGCAGGTCCGTGTGTGTGCCTTCATCAACGACACGGCCCTTGTCTATCACCACGATCTTGTGCGCGTTCTGAATCGTCGACAGGCGGTGCGCGATCACAAGGGTCGTGCGTCCCATTGCAAGACGGTCAAGGGCACCTTGCACGATGGTTTCTGATTTAGTGTCCAGGGCGCTGGTCGCTTCATCCAGCAACAGGATCGGTGTATCGCGCAGCAGGGCGCGCGCAATGGCGACGCGTTGGCGCTGACCACCTGATAGGTTCGATCCGCGCGGTCCTGCAGGACTGTCGAGGCCGGCAGGCAGTTTAACAAGGAAATCGGCGACATGGGCATCATCGAGCGTCGCGTTCAGGACATCGTCCGTGATAGCTGTCTTACCCAGCAAAATGTTGTCGCGCAGGGTTTCGTCAAACAGCGCCGCGTCTTGTGACACAGTTGACACAAGGCTGCGAAGGTCCGTAAGCGCTAGGGTGTTGATCGGCGTGTCATCCAAGCTGACACTGCCTGATTGTGGTTCCACAAGACGGGTCAACACATTGAACAACGTGCTTTTGCCAGCGCCAGATGCACCCACCAGAGCAGTCGTTTGGCCCGCTTGCGCCGTAAACGTCGCGCCGTTGAGAACGGGCAGATCACCGTAACTGAGTGAGACATTGTAAAAGCTGATCTTTGGCGCGTTTACGGGGATCGCCACAGGGTCGTTGGGGGAGAGCAAAGTTGGCTGTGCGTCAAATAGATCGAGCAAGCGGTCAATCGCAGCGGCGGCAGCTTGCCACAGGCCGGTCAGGTTGCCCAGACGACGCAGAGGGTCAAACGCGATGGCCATGGCGGTGAAGAACGCCATGAATTCGCCGACTGTTTTCTGCCCGTCAATGATCTGATTGCCGCCGTATAACAGCACGGCGAAGAACCCGAGGCCTGCCATGATATCCACTAAGCTCGGGATCATCGCCTGACCGAACGCGGCCTGCGTCTCGGTGCGCACACGGCGACTTGTCAGGGCCTCATACCGCTTCCCTTGGTAGTCTTCTAAACTGTTGAGTTTTATGGGGTTTATGCCGTGAAATACCTCATCCAGTCGGGTGGACATATCGGCTGCAACCTCGCGTGCCGCGCGAGCTTTATGGCGTACATAGCCTTGGATTGCAAAGGATGGCAGCACCAGAATGGGGATGCCAATCAAAGCAATAGCGGTCCAAACCCAATCGACCCACAGCGCCACCGAAAATAGTGCGACAACCGCGACCATATCGCGGCCAAGGCCGGTGATCAGCCCCGTCCAAACGCCCCCCAACGCCTGCACATCGCCCTGCACCCGTTCGATCAACGTGCCAGGGGGGTGGGCCTGATGGAACGCTGTGTCCAGTCGCATCAGGTGGCGCAAAAGGTCGGTGCGAATGTCTGCCGCGCTCTGCTCTGCGATCCGTTTGAGGATCACGCGCTGGGTGAGGGACGTCACCGCGCGAACCATGAAAAGCGCCAGAATGACCGTACCAATGATCCAGACTGCCCCCTGTTGACCGCCGATAAAGACGTTATCAAACATCGGCTGCATCATGTAACTCAGAACGCCAAATGTGGATCCCTCGATGACCATCAATGCCACTGCGACCAACAACAACACGATGTGGCGGCGCAAATAATTACCCCACAGCCACTGGAACATAGCGCGACTTGTGCGTTCAGATTTCGCGGCAGGCGCGGGCGTTTGGGCGGGGTCGGTCATTGCGGTTCCGTCTTCAATTTACCTACTTCTAGGCGCTATTGAACACAGGTGAAAGGTGCTGGCATGTTCAGGATCGCCTGTCCGCCATTGACGCTGCATTTTCGCAAGATAATGTCCGCCTGACACCATTCATTTAAGGACGCACAACATGTTTGCCAATGGTTTGACGTATCTCGCAATTCCGGGGCCGTCTGTGATGCCGGACCGTGTGTTGCGCGCGATGCACCGCGCGGCGCCCAACATCTATACGGGTGAGCTTCATGATGTGACGCGCAGCCTTTTTCCAGACCTGAAGGCGGTTGCTGGAACGCGCCACGACGTGGCCATCTACGTTGGCAACGGCCACGGTGTCTGGGAAGCGGCGTTGTCGAATATCCTCAACGATGGCGACACAGTTCTGGTCCTCGCGACGGGACGGTTCTGCGTCGGTTGGGGCGAGATGGCTCAGGGGCTGGGTGCCGCGGTTGAAACAATTGACTTTGGCGACAGCGACGCTGTTGACCTTGCGCAGGTTGAGGCCGTGTTGAAAGCCGACACAACTGGGCGCATCAAGGCGGTGTTGACGGTTCTGGTTGATACATCAACCGGAGTTCTGAATGATATCAAAGGCGTACGCGCGACTATGGATCGTGCAGGCCACGGGGCATTGTTGATGTGTGACGCCATCGCGTCGCTGGGGTGCGACGAATATCATATGGACGATTGGGGTGTGGATATCACCGTCGCCGCCAGCCAAAAGGGTTTGATGACACCGCCGGGTATCGGGTTTGTCTGGTTCAATAACAAGGCAGACGCGGTGCGTGAAACCGCCAGTCGCGTGTCGAAGTATTGGGATTGGCGGCCACGTGTTGTGGGCGATGAATACTGGAAATTTTTTGATGGGACCGCGCCGACGCATCACATTTACGGGCTGCGCGAAGCGCTCGATATGATCAATGACGAGGGGCTGCAAAATGTTTGGGCGCGCCATGACGGGTTGGCCCATGCGATCTGGGCGGCCACTGATGTGTGGTCATCGGCGGGGCCGATGCAGATCAACGTGGCCGACCCCGCGGCGCGGTCGCGTGCGATCACGTCTTTGCGGCTCGATGAGGGTCAGGGCGACGTGCTTCGGGCATGGTGCGAGGACAATATGGGCGTGACATTGGGCATCGGTTTGGGCCGCTCCCCCGCCAGCGCATTCTTTCGCATCGGACACATGGGCCACGTCAATGGCCATATGGTGTTGGGGTTCCTTGGTACGATCGACGCAGGGCTAAAGGCGTTGGGCATTCCCCACGGCGCAGGCGCATTGGAAGCGGCATCGCAGGTGTTGGCCGATCTAACCCGTGCAGGCGGCACGAAGCCGCGCAGCACGTAGGCGGATCAAGCCGTCGATCAGTGCTGCGCACAACAGGACCCATATGAACCCCTTGGCGGCCGCCAGTGTGAAAAATGCCATGAATAACAAAAGACCTGCGGTGATCAAAACGCGTCAGTGTAATTTTCGTCACTTTTATAGGTTTTGCGCATGGCATGCTCCTGTAGTGTATCAGTCCAATTTTGACGGCTGTCCGTAAAATATCACTTAAGTTTTTTGTGAACCTGATCCGTGCAAGGCTTTGCCCTAGCATCTGCCCAAGGCTTGGCCAGATGCTAGGGCCAGCGCTTTGGGCAATGCCTTGGCAACCAGCGTCATGTCTTTTGGGGTTCCACATGAAATCCGGATGCAGCGATCTTGTGGTGTGACGAACGGCATGCGCACAAATATCCTCATTTCGATCAAGGCGCTCAGAACTGAACGGGCAAACGCGCCATCCTGCCCACAATCAATGGTAACAAAATTTGTGGCGGATGGGATCGCCGTCAATCCGTTGTCTTCCGCGATCTGGTAAAGCGTTTGCCGCGCCGCTTCGACCTTGTCGCACACATCAGCCAGCCAGTCCTGATCTGCCAATGCCTCAAGCGCGCCAGCTTGGGAAATCCGGCTCATCCCGAAGTGATTGCGCACGCGGTTGAACGCCGAAATCAACGTCTTATGGCCCACAGCGTAGCCGACCCGCGCGCCGGCCAAGCCGTACCCCTTTGAGAACGTGCGCAGCCGGATCACCCGCGCATCATTGGTATTGATCGCGGGCGCCGTTCCTTGTGGTGCAAGTTCGACATACGCCTCATCGAGCACCAAAAGACAGCCGTGCGGCACGTTTTCGATCATCCGCTGGATCGTCGCGCTGCTGTGCCATGTGCCCATCGGATTGTCGGGATTAGACATATAAATCAGCTTCGCGCCGACCTCTCGTGCTTTGGCGATCAGCTGTTCTGGGTCTTCAAAATCAGCGGTATACTTAACCTCGTGGATCACGCCACCATAGCCAGTCACATGGTAGTTGAACGTCGGATACGCGCCAAGGCTGGTCACGACTGGCGTATCTTTGGTCACGGTTAACCGCGCGATGCTATCCAGAAGTCCGTCAATGCCCGCGCCGACGACAATCTCGCTCGGATCTATTGTGTGGTGGGTGGCGAGGGCCATGCGCAAATCGTGGCTTTCGGGATCACCATACATCCACGAATCTTTGACAGCCATGCGCATGGTGCGGATTGCCTTTGGTGATGGTCCAAACACGCTTTCGTTGGCGCCAAGTCGCGCTTTGAACGGTGCACCTGCGCTGCGCTCCTGCGCTTCGGGCCCGATGAAGGGGACTGAGGTTGGCAGCGATGCTGCAAGGGCGGTCAGGCGGGGGTCGTTTTCTGTGTTTTTGTTCATGGGAGGAGTCTGCGGTCTTCCTTTCCCTTTGAAAAGGGTTAACGCGGCCGCCACGTGCAATAAAGGACAAAATTTCACACGCAAACGCACGATACGCCTTACACGCAGGGGTTTGATGGCAACAACTGGTGCTGCCTTAGGAGCACGCGGGATCGCCCCATTTGCGCGCAGTGGGTCCGGTCGCCGTATCCTGACGCTGGTTTATGACAAATCGCTCTCCATGCTGCGTGCGGTTGGGCGCGTGGTGTATTCGACAACGCGCCCATTATGGACGCCCCGAATTTAGATTTCGTTAAGCTGCACCAAAGCGGCTGACAGTTGCGCGATTTCTTCTTCCCGCAGCGCTAGATTTGCGCGGGCTTCGTCGACAACTTCGGTGGTCGCATTTTGCGCGAATTTCGGGTTTCCCAGACGCCCACGCAAACCGCCAGCCTCTTTTTCAACTTTGCCCAATGACTTGGTAATACGGGCTTTTTCGGCGTCTACGTCGATGATGTCGGCCAGCGGCAATGCAAATATCGCGCCCTTTGTGCCGACGGTCAGAGACCCCTTTGGTGCATCGCCTTCCGTCAGGCTATCGACCCGCGCCAGACGCTTGATCAAGGCTTCATTGTTGGCCCAAGCTGTACGCGCGTCTGCATCCGCTTCGGTCTGGATCAGTGGCACATAAAGACCCGCCGGCACGTTCATCTGTGCGCGGGTTGATCTAATGTTTTCGATGATTTGGATAACCCACGACATTTCAGCGTCCGCCTGATCGTCCACCAGGCCTGCGGAAATTTCGGGCCAGTCTTGATGCGTCAGTAAGGTGTCGTTGCCCATCAATGCCCATAATTCTTCGGTGATGAACGGCATAATCGGATGCAAAAGCGTGACGCATTGCGACAGAACCCAGTTCATAACCTGTTGAGTTTCCTGCTTTTCTGCGTCCGTACCATCCATCAACAGCGGCTTTGACAGTTCAACATACCAATCGCACACCTTGCCCCAGACGAATTTATAAAGCGCGTCCGCGGCGTCGTTAAAGCGGTAGGTATTTAAGGCGTCATTCACCACAACCAGCACCTTTGCGGTCTCACCGATGATCCATTTATTGACCGATTGGGTGGGTGGCACATCGTGTACACAGGCTGTGCACTGGCTGTACATACCGAAGGCACCGTTCATTTCTGCGAACCGACAGGCGTTCCACAGTTTGGTGCCAAAATTGCGGTAGCCCGCGATGCGCTGCATGTCGAGTTTCAGCGCCCCACCAAGGGACGCCATCGCGGCATTGGTGAACCGCAGCGCGTCGGCGCCGTATTCGTCGATGATATCAAGCGGGTCGATGACGTTGCCGGTGGATTTCGACATCTTCTTACCCTTGGCATCGCGCACGAGGCCGTGGAGGTAGATGGTTTTGAACGGCACTTGGTTCACGACGGCCAGCTGCATCATCATCATGCGGGCGACCCAGAAAAACAGGATGTCCTGTCCGGTGATCAGATCAGAGGTGGGGAAGTATTTTTTCAGCGCGTCGGTGTCTTCGGGCCAGCCGAGTGTGCCGATGGGCCAAAGGCCGGAGGAGAACCATGTGTCGAGGACGTCTGGATCGCGCCACATTGGTAGTGAGTCGTACTCGCTATCGTCTCGCAGCACCCAAGCTTGGTTTTGAAGCCAATCGCCGGGATCGCCATCCAGTTCTACGAAATTCTTTGGGACAAAGTTCATCCGTTCCTGCCAAACCTTGGAAATCTGTGCTTGAGCCTCCTCTAAACTGGCTGCACAGAAATCCATTGTTAGCATTCCGCCGGGTGTGAGCTTGCCGCCCATTGCTTCCTCGTCATACTTGTTTTCATCAAGGAATTTCTTGGCTTTCTCTCGCGAAATACCGTCGCCGACACCAACTCTCCATGTCCCTACTTGACCTTCAAGCGTGGGGACCATTGCTGTCCAAACCGGAATCTGGTGTCCCCACCACAACTGGCGTGAGATGCACCATGGTTCGATGTTTTCCAGCCAATGGAAGTAGGTTTTCTTGCCCGAGTCCGGCATGATTGTGACCGTGCCGTCGCGCACCGCGTCCAGCGCTGGGCCGACAATTTTGTCGGTTTCCACGAACCATTGATCAGTCAGCGCAGGTTCGATGACGACGCCTGATCGGTCGCCAAACGGCTGCATGATTTTCTTGGCTTCGACGTAGGGCACGGTTTCGGTAATCTCGCTCTCAACGCCCTCATCATCCTTAATCTTGCGGGTGACGTCGTGCATCACGGCGAGGCCGTCGGCGGTGATATCGGCCACAACTGCATCGCGGGCTGCAAAACGATCCATGCCACGATAGGCGTCTGGCACAAGGTTCATCGCGGCGATCATCGCTTCGTCAAATTCGGTGTCACCACTGGCGATGGATTGCGCGACTGCGGCTTCGTCTGCGTAGGGTTTGCCATCGCTGCGCATCGCACCGCGTGTGTCCATCAGCGCGTACATCGGGATGCCGTTTCGTTTGGCGACCATGTAGTCGTTGAAGTCATGCGCGCCGGTGATTTTCACCGCACCTGAGCCGAAATCCATATCCGGGTAGTCGTCAAGGATGATCGGGATTAGGCGACGGGATTCTTTTGGACCAACCGGAATTTCACATAGTTTTCCGATCAGTGGCGCGTACCGTTCATCCTTTGGATTGACGGCCACAGCGCCGTCCCCAAGCATGGTTTCGGGCCGTGTTGTGGCGATTGAGATATAGTTTCGCTTTTCGCTAAGTGTTACGTTTCCGTCCGCGTCTTTTTCGATGTAGTCATAGGTTACGCCGTCCGCGAGCGGGTATTTGAAATGCCACATATGGCCGTCGACTTCGATATTTTCGACCTCAAGATCGGAAATCGCGGTTTCAAAGTGCGGGTCCCAATTGACCAGACGTTTGCCGCGATAGATCAGGCCTTTGTTGTACATTTCAACAAAGACTTTGATGACGGCGTCGTGGAAATTCCCTTGCGCTGATGCGGGCGCACCGGGGGCGCCGGACATGGTGAATGCCTCGCGGTCCCAGTCACACGACGCACCAAGGCGTTTGAGCTGATTGATGATCTGGCCACCGGATTCGGCCTTCCAGTCCCAGACCTTTTCGAGGAACTTTTCGCGCCCCATTTCGATGCGTTTGGGCTGCCCCGTTTCGGCCAGTTGCCGTTCCACCACCATTTGCGTGGCGATGCCCGCATGGTCGGTTCCCGGCTGCCAAAGCGTGTCGAACCCGCGCATCCGATGCCAGCGCACCAGAATGTCCTGCAAGGTGTTGTTGAACGCATGGCCCATGTGCAAAACGCCGGTGACGTTGGGCGGCGGGATCATGACGCAGTAGGTGTCGGGGCGCGACGCATTTGCGCCTGCTTTGAAGGCGTCTTCGGACAACCAGCGGTCGGTGATGCGGGCCTCGGCCTCACTCGCGTCGAATTTCTTTTCCATTGGCATGGTGTGCGGCCCCTTTGTTTGGGCGTGAAATAACCGAGCGGGGCGTGAAGGGGAAGGGGCCAAGGTTAGGGCCAAGGTTAGGGCCAAGGATAGGGGTAGACGCGCCCGTCCTGCAGTCTAGGATTTAACGTGAGGTTACAGGAGCGAGGCACATGGAAAAGTTTGGAAAATCCCAATCGGTCAAACGGGTTGAGGACGTTCGTTTTCTAAACGGTACCGGGCGGTATGTGGATGATATTGTGCCTCAGGGGGCGCTGCGGGCCTATGTGCTGCGATCAACCGTCGCCCACGGGGAGATCACGACGCTGGACATCGCTGAGGCGCGCGCAGCAGACGGGGTGCACATGGTGGCGACGTTGGCGGACCTTGAAGCCGTAGGGCTGCACGTCGCGATGAATGCCAACATCATCAACAACAGCGACGGCACGAAAGCCGCAGCCCCCGAACGCCCGATCTTGGCGCGGGGCCGTGTGCGGTTTGTCGGGGAACCCGTGGCGTTCGTTGTTGCCGACACATTGGCGCAAGCGCGCGATGCGGCCGAAATGATCGAACTGGATTTTGACGATCTGGATGTCCACATGGCGTTGGCACCCGGTGGGCCGCCATTGCATCCCCAAGCGCCGGACAATGTGGCGTTTGACTGGTCGATGGGGGACAACGCGGCGGTGGATAAAGCACTGGCAAGTGCTGCGCATGTGATCGAAGTGCCCGTGCACGACAACCGCATCATCGTCAATTCAATGGAGCCGCGCGGCTGTTACGCGGAACCCGAAGGCGCGCGTTTACACGTTAGCGTCAATGGTCAGGGCGTTTGGGCACCGCGAGATTCAATCGCGCAAGCGTTGCGGATGGACACCGCGGATGTGCGTGTCACCACCCCCGATGTTGGTGGTGGGTTCGGCATGAAGGCGATGGATTACCCCGAAACATTCCTGTGTGCCCACGCAGCAAAGGTTTTGGGCCGTCCTGTGGCGTGGATGTCGGATCGATCAGAGGCGATGCAAAGCGACAATGCGGGGCGCGATCTGGTCAGCACTGCGACGTTGGGATTTGATGCAAATCATCGTTTAGTCGCCTACAAAGTCGATACAATTGCCAATCTGGGTGCCTATAATTCCCAAGCTGGGCAACTGATCCAGACGGCGTTTTTCAGTAAGGTTCTGCCGGGTGTTTATGATGTGCAGGCTGTGGCGATGCGCACTGTTGGGGTCTACACGAACACCACGCAGGTCGACGCCTATCGCGGTGCAGGGCGACCCGAAGCGATTTATGTGCTGGAACGCAGCTTAGATCACGCGGCCCGCGAAATGGGTGTGGACCCTTGGACGTTGCGGCAGCGCAATTTCATCAAACCCGACCAGTTTCCGTATATGTCCGCCACGGGCCAGCCCTATGACGTGGGCGATTTCGAACGGGTGTTGGCGCGTGTCACGCGTGAGGCAGACCGCGATGGGTTTGCCGAACGCCGCGTGGCGTCTGCGGCGGCGGGCAAATTGCGCGGAATCGGTCTGTGTTACTATATCGAAAGCATTCTGGGCGATTCTAGCGAAACGAGCCGTGTGGATTTCAACAAGGATGGAACGGTGTCAATATTCGTCGGCACGCAAAGCAACGGACAGGGCCACGAAACTGTCTTTGCGCAGTTCTTGGCGGATCAAACGGGGATTCCTGCGGATCGGATCGCAGTTGTGCAAGGCGATTCTGATTTGATCGCCACGGGCGGTGGCACAGGTGGGTCGCGGTCCGCCACCGTGCAAAACACCGCGACACTGGCCGCCGTAGACATGATGATTAACGGGTTTTCGGCGTTCCTTGCGCAAGGTGAAGGCGTGCCCGCAACGGACGTGTCGTTCGATGATGAGCGTTTCCGTGTTAATGGATCAAACCTGACACCCACCATGCTTGACGTGGCGGATATGGCGCGCGACGCAGGGCGAGATGACCTGTTGAGTGTGTCAAAACGGATCACACTTGACCAGCGCAGTTACCCCAATGGTGCCCATGTTTCAGAGGTTGAGATTGACCCAGAGACAGGTGTTGTCACTGTCGAACGTTACACAGTGATTGATGATTTTGGAAATCTTATCAACCCGATGCTGGTTGAAGGGCAAGTACATGGCGGGGTCGTGCAGGGCATTGGTCAGGCGCTGTTTGAACGGGTTGTTTATGACGAAGACGGCCAACTGCTCACTGCATCGTTCATGGACTATGGGATGGCGCGCGCCGACGATGTCCCGATGATGTATTTCGACACAGAGGGCACGCCGAGCCGGTATAATCCGATGGGCATGAAGGGCTGCGGTGAGGCGGGCACGGTCGGCGCATTAGCCGCCATCACAAACGCGGTGCAAGACGCGGTTTGGGATCTTGGCGTGCGCGATGTGCAGATGCCGTTCACGCCGCACCGCGTCTGGCAGATGTTGCAAAGGGGCAGTGATGCGTCTGCGTAATTGGGTCCAATTCCTGATCGGACGCGGGCGGCAGCACGAGACGGCTGGTGTACGACACCGTGGCCCCGCCACCCATGTGATTATCCTTGATGGGACGATGTCGTCGTTAGACGTTGGCTTTGAAACTCATGCAGGGCAGCTGTACAAACTGTTGCGAGAGGCAAGTGGGGGCACCAAACGCGCAGACAACCTGACAATTTATTACGAACCCGGTATTCAATGGACTGACTGGGGAGAGACGCTGGACGTGATGGAAGGGCGGGGCATCAATCGCCAGATCAAACGGGCGTACGGTGTCTTGGCGACGCGCTACCAGACTGGGGATCGCATCGTTTTGTCAGGTTATTCCCGCGGGGCCTATGCTGTGCGTTCGCTTGCGGGGGTGATTGATCTGGTCGGGCTGGTGAAAACCGACTGTGCGACGGAACGCAATATACAACTGGCTTACCGCCATTATCGGCGTGGTGGGCGTGGCTTGGCAGCTGAGGCATTCCGCAAACGCATGTGTCATTCAGTCGTTGTGATCGAGGCAGTGGCGGTTTGGGACACGGTCAAAGCGCTTGGCGTGCGGTTGCCGATCCTTTGGCGGTGGTCCAACATCGAACATGCCTTTCACAACCACGCGCTGGGCGCGTCGGTGCGCCACGGGTTTCATGCCTTGGCGTTGGATGAAAAGCGCGAAGCGTATGCGCCAGTGCTTTGGGCCTGTCCCCCAGGGTGGGCCGGTAAAATGGAACAAGTCTGGTTTCCGGGAACCCACGGCGACATCGGTGGGCAGATCAGTGGGTATGAACCCGCGCGCCCCTTGGCCAACCTGTCGCTGGTCTGGATGTTAGAACGTCTGGCACGCTGCAAAATCCCATTGCCTGATGGATGGGCCGAACGGTTCCCCACGAATGCAACGGCCCCATCATCGGGTCAGTGGCGTGGTTGGTCTAAGCTGTTCTGGTCGCGCAAGGCGCGGGTGGTTGGGTGTGACTTGTCCGAGTGTCTACACCCTAGTGTCACCAAGAACCGAGCCGATCACACCAAGATCGTGCAGCCAAATTGAACCCAAGCTGCGCTTGGCTGCATTTTTTATTGATCCTGTGGTGGGCATGACCGGCTTTGTTGGACAAGTCGGTATTAGGCCGTTCTTCCCCTTACCGCAGATAGATTCAGCCTACGGTCTCGGTACGGGGGATGCCAAGGGCTGTGAAACCGTTCAGGATCGCAGCACGGACTTGGATTTCCGCGACCTGACGGTCGAAGTCACGCGCAGAGAGGCGCTGAACAAGCAGCTTCACACAATGCATTCACTGCCCGGCAGGGTATTTGCGCAGCAATGTCCCGAGAGGGTTCGTTTCAGCGCGGCTTCGACGGTGGTACCCAGTCAGTTGCCGCCACAATGCGCGGCCCAGATATTTTGAAGATCGGACCGCTTCGTTTCGCGCTTGTGCCCCTGGAGTGTCGGACTTCCACAACTTAGCATTTTTGCGCGGCGGGATCACAGCATGAGCATTGCGGGAAGCAATCGCGTCGTGGCATTTGCGCGTATCGTATGCCCCATCCACTGCCTGACGGCGCATGTTTACATGCATGAGAGGGCGCTGTGACGCTGCCAATCTTCTCACCCGGCGGGATCTGATCAAGGAGATCGGGTAGAATGGGTGCATCACCAACGCCGTTTCTGGTCACTTCGACTGCGCGTATTTCCAGTGTTTTTCGTCTATCCCCCTCTCAGCGAATGTCCTATTTGCCTGCCGGGCAATGAATATGTATCTTGCGCCAGACGCGGCGCTTTGGGCTACCATGCTTGCGTGCGTTCCACTCGCCTTCGCCCTCAGCTTTGATGCCAGTGCTGTCCACTGCCCGGCAGTGGTTTGCTTACCAACCATGAGAAGGGATCAAGAGGTGCGGCGGCCCCGCCGATCCTTGGTGTGGAATAACAACGGACAACGTCCTTTGCCCCTCTCATTGAAACTGCGTTTCGACTGCCGGGCCGTGGCCGACACAAAGCGCTGAAATCTGGAACTCTCCAGTCCAAGCCAACCAGTTCCAACAGACTTTCCACAAACCCAGTGGTTTGCACTGTCTGACGTCAGCGCTTCTGGGTCCAAATAGGCATATTTGATAAGAGAGTGTTGTTGGCTCATCGTAACCACAGAGGAGTGGGACATGAGACAGACAACTGGAACACGCAAAAGCCCGGGCGAGAAGATCGTCAAAGATATCAAACGGGCGACCCGCAAGCATTATTCATCTGAAGAGAAGATTAGGATCGTCTTAGCCGGTCTGCGTGGGGAAGACAGCATTGCCGAGCTGTGTGGTCCACTGCCCGGCAGTGCATGTTTACATGCACGAGAGGGGTGAAGGCATCTCCCAAGGCATCTACTACAAATGGTCCAAGGACTTTATGGAGGCCGGTAAGAAGCGCCTTACGGGCGATACCGCCCGCGCCGCCACAACCGACGAGGTGAAGGATCTGCGCCGTGAAGCACGTGATCTGAAGGAAGTCGTTGCGGAGCAAACACTTGAACTCCGCTTGCTCAAAAAAAGCATGTTCGACGGTGGGGGCGACCACGAATGAGGTATCCCGCATCAGAGAAGCTGGAGATCATCAAGCTGGTCGAGGGGTCGCATCTGCCGGCCCGCCTGACTTTGGCCAAGCTCGGCATTCCACGCACCACATTCTACCGTTGGTATGATCGGTATTGGCAGCGTGGTGAGGCTGGCTTGCAAGACCAATCTCCCAAGCCAAAGCACGTCTGGAACCGTATTCCTGACGAGGTGCGACGTCGGGTTGTGGACCTTGCGCTGGAAGAGACAGAACTGTCACCGCGTGAACTGGCAGTGACCTTCACAGATAAGGAAAGCTACTTCGTATCAGAGGCTTCCGTATACCGTATGCTGAAGGCGCATGACCTGATCACCAGCCCAGCCTTCATCGTCATGAAAGCCGCCAGTGCGTTCAAAGACAAAACCACAGCGATCAACCAGCTTTGGCAAACTGACTTCACCTATCTCAAGGTTCTGGGATGGGGCTGGTTCTATCTCAGTACGATCCTAGACGATTACAGCCGTTACATCATCTCCGCTGCCCGGCAGGGTATTGCGCAGCAATGTCCCGAGAGGGTGGAAACTCTGCACCAATATGCGGGCTGAGGACGTGACTGACACGCTCGACTTGGCCCTTAAGGCGTCCGGCTGTGATCAGGTTCACGTCGTTCACAAACCACGGCTGCTGAGCGACAACGGATCCAGTTACGTATCCGGTGACCTGGCTGAGTGGTTGCAAGGGAAAGGCATGAAGCATTCTCGCGGCGCGCCATATCATCCGCAAACACAGGGCAAGATCGAGCGATGGCATCAAACCTTGAAGAACCGCATCCTCTTGGAAAACTACTTCCTGCCAGGTGATCTTGAAGCCCAAATTGAAGCATTCGTCGATCACTACAACCACCAGCGCTTCCACGAGAGTCTGAACAACGTCACGCCGTCTGACGTCTACTTCGGCCGTGACAAAGCCATTCTACAACAAAGGGAAAGGATCAAACGAAAGACACTCGAAGCGCGCCGCTTGCATCACAGCCTGCACGCCACATAATGACACCAACCAGATGAGCCGAACGCTCTCTTAATTTAAGCCGCCTTTGGTGCCAAAAACCCTGACGACGTACAGTTTGCCTCAACGGCATCCCGAACAGCACTTTGATGGTCAGGCAGGTTTGTATGGCCGCATCGCTGTAGGCTTGCTGCCGCCCACGCTTACCAGAAGATTTAGCCTCCCAGACCGGATCAGACCAGAATCAAACCATAGCGTCAATGATCCCCGGCGCTTCGGGGCGTCGTTATAATCTGACCAGTTCTTGGTCTTGTAAGTCGTAGGGGTCCAGCTGCTCATGAACGACATGCTACCACTATGGACTCACAACATGAATCCCCTCAACTGATTTGTGCAACAAAGCCTATTGGCATGATCAAGACCAATGGTCACTTTTCCGTATATCAGTTGTCAGTGACTGACGCGGAGACCATCCTTATCGCATCCGACACTGTTGTTTCATCGCCACCCACGTTCGGCTTCAGGCCGCGGTTCTTGTTATTGGTCAGGGCGCAGTAGCATTCAACCGAAACAGGGTTTACGGGGTCCCCCCCTAAAAATGGTTGTGTTGAAAACAAGAATTTTTGCGGCAAGATAAGCCAAGGAGATTCACGATGAAGAAATCACGTTATTCAGAGACGTGGATTGTCTCAGTTTTGAAAGAAGCTGAGAGTGGTGTTTCGGTTTCTGAGCTGTGGCGTATCCACGGAATGAGCAGTGCCGCGTTTTATCAGTGGCGTTCAAAGTATGGGGGCATGCATTGCCGGCAGGCGATTGCGTAGCAATCTGCCGAGAGGGACGCGTCACTCATTTCTGCGATGAAACAATTGTAGGCAGAGAATGCGCGTTTGAAACGTATGTATGCGGATGTGAGCATGCAAAATGCGCTGGTTTATGGAAGCGCTGGCAAAAATGGAATGAGGCCGTCCATTGCCCTGCAGGGTTATGGGTAGCATGATCCCGAGAGGGTTTCTGACGAGAGATGGCCCAACAAGCAGTCGCTGTGCGCGGTGTCAGCATTGCACTGGCATGCCCGCTGCCCGGCAGGGCATGTTTACATGCCTGAGAGGGGGCATTCGCGATCTGCCAGCGGTGCTTTCGGTATGTGCCGCTGTTGGCTAACGAAAATGAAGAGATTGAAGATTGGCTGATTGCTTTGACCAAGGCCCGTAAGAACTGGGGCTTTGGATTGTGTTACCCATCGACCGACAGGGTATTGCGAAGCAATGTCCCGAGAGGTTGTATCTGCGCAATGTGAAAGGGTTCAAATGGAACCATAAACGGGTCCGCCGGATTTATTGTGAGCTGGAGCTGAACCTGCGGATCAAGCCCCGCAAACGGCTTAAGCGTGAGCGCCCCGATCCGTTGTCAGTGCCAGATCGACCAAACCAAGTGTGGTCTATGCCTCGCCCGATAGGCGATTGCGAAGCAATCTGCAGAAAGGAACTTTATGGTAGACCAGTTGTGGAACGGGAAATCGTTCAGGACATTGAACATCATAGACGACTTCAATCGCGAAGGCTTGGCCATTGACGTGGGCTTCTCACTGCCAGCAGCACGGGTTGTGCGCAGCCTTAATCAAGTCATCCAATGGCGCGGAAAGCCCGCGATGATACGCGTGGATAACGTCCTATGCGCGGAATGATTAGCTGAATTGGCGTCAGGTTATTGTCGCATCGAGGCGTCTCGACACGTTAGAAGCATTGCTCAGTTTGGCATTTTGGTCAACGAACTGTCTCTCCCATAACAAACACAGAGTACGCTTTTGCGGCTCTCACCGTCCTTAAGACGAGATCTTTGGGTCGTTGAGCAGAAGGCCTAAACATTATCTACGAGGTCAGTTGTCTGCCTCCACGGCCCTTACAGAGAAAGGTCCTACTGCTGTCGATCACCCCTCAAAGAAGGGGCGATATGGTTCGCCGTGCTTGATGATCCCATGAACGGTTCGGGCCATCTTCGCTGCGATTGCGGTGTACGCCTTTCGGCGCAAATGGGTGTTGTGACGGTCTTTGGCGATGTAGCGCTCGAACTTGTCGCGGAAGCTGTTGGTGCGCTGCAGAATAGCAACCTGTCCAGCCATCCAAAGCGTTCGACGAAGCCGAGCATTGCCATATTTTGACAGTTTGGTTTGCCCTCTGAATGTACCTGATTGCATAGTCGCAAGGTCCATTCCACAGAACTTCAAAAACTGCCGGTGATGACGAAAGCGCCGTACATCCCCAGCTTCTGCCAAAATTGTCAAAGCATTGATGGGACCGATTCCAGGTATCGATGTCAGTAGCTTATAATCTGGTAGGTCCTTGAGAAGCGCGACGGCGCGATCTTCAATTTGATTGCGTTGCGCGATAAGACTGCGGCCTTCCCCGAGAACCAAGCGGAACATGCTTATCGCGTCGGAATCTGCGGCAACCGGCAGTCCGACTGATACTTTGGCAGTCTCGTAGATATCTGAAAGTAAACGCTCTTTTGCAACCTTGAGGCCCACCACATCCCAAGCGTCAGCGATGAATGCCTCCTTGCTCATGGCTGAGATCAAGTGTGGTGACGGATAACGTTCAAGGAAAGCAAAGAACCAGTCACTGCGAGAACTGCGAGAACTGCGATGGAAACGATCAGCTTCAGGAAAATACAGCGGCAGATAATGGGTTAAAACTCGGTGCCACAACTCGGTCTTCGACTTGGATACGATGTCATGCGTTTTGGAAAGCTCTTGGATGTCGTTAGTGCCACGCACGAGGGGGGCATGATAAAACTGCTCGTTCCCGATCTCCATCATGTGAAGAATGACCTGGGCATCCTTAGGGTCGTTTTTGTCCCAACTGTTGTGCAAGGCCTCTCGCGTTCTGGCCAGGGCCACAGATGACACCAACTTCAACTCAAAACCTGCTGCGGCAAGATGATAAGCCAAGGCACGGTGATAATTACCCGTTGCTTCAAAAGCTACACGGACAGGGCGGCCGTAGCAGGCAAGCGATGTGATTAGACGATTGAAGTCGTCTAGCTGGTTCAGAACAGTCAAACGACGGCGGCGCTTCTTGTCCGCAATAGCAATGAGACCTTCGTCGCGGGCCTTCGAGATATCGATGGCCACCAAAACGGGCGCAGTTTGTGTAATAATGATATCGGTCATAGTTGGTCTCCTTTGCGGTGTGGTTTGTACAAAACCACCGTAGGGACCTGAGGCACGGCTATGACCACCTGCTGCGTTATTTGGGGCTGCGCAGGCAGTCATAGCCTTAAATTAGCGATATTCCGAAGGTGTTATGGCCCTGAATACGTCAGTTCAAAGCTGCAGGAATGGGCATCAAAGCATCACATCACCCTATGCTACATCCAGCCAGGAAACCCCAACAGAATGCCTATACCGAGCGATACAATCGGACGGTTCGCCCCTCTCTTCGATGCTTAGCATCGACTGCCGGGCAGTTAATGAATGGCTCGGAACACACATCTTTCACAGCATTCAGGAGGTGCAAGATCACACCACGAGTTATGCGCATAACTCAAGTTCCACGGCCGAAATCATCGCGGATTGCATCAGCAGTCTTCACAGCGGCCTTGTGCTGGCCTGCCAGTTCAGCGCGTTTCTTGATTAAGCCGTGAATCAGAATTGATGCCCCATACACCATCACGGATTCACAGGCCGTTATTTATCAGCGATATTGTTGGTGCGTTTGATGCGTAAGGCCAGATATTTTTAAACCAAAGAAGAGGACGGTCAGGCCACGTTTTGCAAGCGCACGGCAGGTGTCATGCCGAGGGCGTGACAAATATCGCGGGTCAGTTCAGGTTTATTGAGGGTGTAGAAGTGCAGGTGGTCGACGCCTTCGTCGAGCAGATGATCACATAATTCTGTCGCCTGTGCGGTGGCGAGCAGATTGATCAGGTCGGGATCTTTGGCATTGGCAAAAGCGTCTTTGAGGATTTGCGGGATGGCGGTGCCGCAGCCTGCGGCGAATTTTTGCACGCCCGCCCAATTTTCAATCGGCAGAATTCCGGGCAGGATCGGCGCAGTGATGCCCGCGTCGGCGCAGGCATCGCGAAAGCGCAGGAATGTGTCCGCTTCAAAGAAGAATTGGGTGATGGCGCGGGATGCACCTGCGTCGATCTTGGCTTTTAGGTGATCAATGCAGGCTTGCTGGTTTGCCGCATCAGGGTGGCTTTCGGGGTAGGCGCCCACTGTGACGTCAAAGCCTTTATCGGCCAATGCGCCTGTCAATTCGATTGAGCTTTGAAAGCCGTCTAGGTGCGGGGAAAAACCACCCGATCCCTTTGGCGGATCGCCGCGCAGAGCAACGATATGTGTCACACCAGCCGCTTTGTAATCAGCGGCAATGGCCAGCGTTTCGGCGCGGGTTGCGTCGACGCATGTCAGGTGGCCGGCCACGGGCAGATCGGTGGTCTTCACAATCGCATCAACCGCATCGTGGGTCAATTGGCGGGTGGTGCCGCCTGCGCCATAGGTGACCGACACAAAAGACGGGTCTAACGGCGCCAGCGTTTGCACGCAGTCCCACAGCCGGAACGACGCCTGCAGCGACTTGGGCGGGAAGAATTCAAAGGATACGGACGGACATGTCATGTGGCGGTCTCCAAGAGGTTGCTTCTTTATCCGACCTTGGTCTACATGAAGCAAATTCATAAGTTTCACGAACATCATGAGGTTTGTTCAGTTATGCATATTGAGTTCCGGCACCTGCGCACGATTAAGGCGATCCATGAGACCGGCGGCCTGGCCCGTGCCGCAGACAGTCTCGGCATTACCCAATCGGCCCTTAGCCATCAGATCAAGGGGATCGAAGATCAAGCGGGGGTGGAGCTTTTCGTGCGTCGGTCCAAGCCTTTAAAGCTGTCTGCGGCGGGGCATCGGCTGTTGGCGGCGGCGGACCGAATTCTCCCTGAGGTGGCCGCGCTGGAACAGGAATTTTCTGGATTGGTGCAGGGCAGCGCGGGGCGCATGCATATCGCAATTGAGTGTCACGCCTGTTTTGAATGGCTGCTTCCGGTGCTTGAGGAATTCCGCAAAGCGTGGCCGGACGTCGACGTGGATATTCGCCCTGGTCTGGCGTTCGATGCGCTGCCTGCATTGCGCAAAGAACAGGTCGATCTGGTCGTGTCTTCGGACCCCGAAGACATGCCGGGTGTGGCGTTCCAGCCGTTGTTTGACTACGAACCAGTATTCGTCGCGGCGACAAATCATCCGCTGGCCAGCAAGCCGTTTATCGAGGCGCGTGATTTTCGCGATCAGACGCTGATCACCTATCCGGTTGAACAATCGCGTCTGGATGTGTTTTCGCAGCTTTTGACACCCGCAAAAGTGCAACCATTGGCCGTGCGACAGGTCGAATTAACCGCAGTGATTTTGCTGCTGGTGGCGTCGGGGCGCGGGGTCGCGGTGCTGCCTGATTGGGTCGTGCGCCAAGCATCATACGGGTCCGACTATGTGACACGACCCCTGACTGAAAACGGGCTGACCCGCAGGCTTTATGCGGCGGTGCGCGAAGATGACGCTGAGCTGCCATTTGTCGCCCATCTGGTGCGTCGGGCGCGCAAAGAGGCGGTGAAAATGCAGCGTGGCTAGGCCGTTTTCTGGTCTGTCAAAAGGTCCGTCGCCTGCGCGAAGGGTACGGCGGGGCTGAACAAATATCCCTGTGCAACCACGCAGCCCATGTTGATCAAATCTTGACTTTGAGCGTCAGTTTCGACGCCTTCAGCGATGACACTGACACCAAGGCCCGATGCGATGTTCAGAAACCCGCGCACGAGGACTTCGGACGTTGAATCGTGGCCAAGGCCTGCGACGAAACTGGTGTCGATCTTGAGTTCGTCAAAATCAAGTTGCCGCAGGTGATGGAACGACGCAAAGCCAGTGCCAAAGTCATCCAGCGAAATGCGCACGCCAAGGTCATGAAAGCTGGCAATGGAGGCCTGGATCGCATCCGCGGCGCGGGCGATAAACACATCTTCGGTGATTTCAAGCGTCAAGTGCTGCGCGGCTGTCGGGTTGGCTGCGATGATACGGTGCAAATCTTGCCGCCCGGAATGTGTGGCAAGGGTCACTTCGGAGAGGTTGAGAGACACTTGGCCGGGATCATATCCGCGCCCTAACAGTGTTTCGATGTCGCGAACCACTTGGGTTGCCATGCTCGTCATGAAATCACCCTGAAGGCCCAGTTCATTAATTTGATCAAGAAATTCAGATGGGCCGCGGGTACCGAGCGTTGGATGATTCCAGCGGGCCAACGCCTCAAACCCGATGATCTGGCCGGTCGGGAGATGGATTTTGGGCTGATAGAAAGGTAGTATGGTTTCGTTGGCGATACTGTCCACAAGGATTTGTTTGTCGTCCGGTGACATGCGTGGCGCGAACAGGTGTGTTTGGTATAAGATGGGCCCCTTGTTGGGCGACGACTTGGACATAAACATCGCTTGATCCGCAGCCGAACACAGCGCAGGCACATTGGCAGGTGGGGAAGATTGCCCATCGCCCGTCATTGTGACGCCAATGCTCGCCCCGATCTTAAGTTGGCGTTGGGCCCACCTGATCGGGCGCGAAATCAAAGCGCTGAGGGTTCTGGCAAATTCCATCGCATCATCGGTGCCGGACAGGTCTTGAACCGCGCAGACAAATTCATCCCCGCCCAAACGCCCGACGATGCCCATTTGCCCAACGCGCGATTGAAGCCTGCGTGCGGTTTCGATTAAAACCTGATCGCCGGCCGCGTGGCTGTAGGTGTCATTGATCGGTTTGAAGCTGTCGAGATCGACTAAGAAAACTGCAACCTCGCCAGTGCCCGCAGCGCGATCTTCCAACATGATATTCAGCGCACGATCAAACGCGGGTCGGTTGAGCAACTTAGTGAGCGTGTCCAGCCGCAAGGAGTCTTCGAGCTCGG
This sequence comes from Octadecabacter antarcticus 307, assembly GCF_000155675.2. Classification (GTDB taxonomy): domain Bacteria; phylum Pseudomonadota; class Alphaproteobacteria; order Rhodobacterales; family Rhodobacteraceae; genus Octadecabacter; species Octadecabacter antarcticus. The sequence goes on along the minus strand of NC_020911.1, from coordinate 3,386,728 downwards.
CAAGGCGGGCCGCAGCGTCATGCTGTGCTGCAAACATTGCCAGTTGCGTTTGAAGATGTTGGCGCAATGTGTCGACTGCCGAATAAATGAACAAAAACAACGCGCCAACAGCGATAGCCCAGTGGGTCATTGACGATGGAACGGGTTGTGTCGTGGCCAATTGCAAGAACGACAGTGACAGTATGGCGATTGAAGGGAGCAATAAAGCATAGACGAAGACCGGAACGGTCGACCATGTATTGGCGATATAGACTTGGATGCCCATCGCAAGCATCAGGCCTGTTATTTTCCTTGCAAAGGACGGATCACCAGCAAGATAAACGGCGGGCAACGCATAGGCCGCAGCGTTTATACTGTGTAAGATCAAAGCAAGACCAATGGTTTGAGATTGGCCAAACGACGCGAACCATAATTTTCGTGAAAACATCAGACGCAAAAGCGTTTCATTGGTGAGCAACGTAACCGCGATCACTGACGCGGCAATCGGGTGTCCCACATGCCAGCATAACGTACACATCAGTATCCCGGTTGCGAACACCAATTCGGTATCTCGCACGCTCAGCTTTGCGATATCGGCAAAGTGGGGCCGTGTTGACGCAATTATCCGGTTAAACACACACTATCCTATGGTCTTGCTCACCTCACTTGAACATATTTTGGCGTACTTAGTGTTAAAGCGAACCAACAAATGGCACAGCCTTTGAATCCAATTTGTGCTAGTCATCGCCCCTTGTTCGCAAATGACGCAGCCCTTATACGCCCCGAGAAATGATGCGCTGCCAGTTTTTGGTCAACGCACAAAGGAGATCGACATGGTTGCCAGTGCGAACCTCAACGTGATGATGAAAACCGCCCGACGTGTGGGGCGTGCGTTGCTGAAAGACTTTGGTGAGGTCGAGAACCTGCAAGTGTCCACCAAAGGCCCCAGTGATTTTGTGACCCGTGCCGACAAGAATGCGGAATTCATGATCCGGGAGGCGTTGATGGAGGCCCGCCCGACCTATGGTTTTCTGGGCGAAGAAGGCACCGAGATTGACGGGGCCGACCCCACCCGCCGCTGGATCGTTGACCCGTTGGATGGCACCACGAATTACCTGCATGGTCTGCCGCATTGGGCTGTGTCAATCGCGCTGGAACACAAGGGCCAGATCGTTATTGGCGTAATCTATGACCCGATGAAGGACGAGTTGTTTTTTGCTGAAAAGGGCGAAGGCGCTTGGATGAACGAAAAGCGCCTGCGCGTGTCGGGCCGCAGCAAGATGAGCGAAAGCATCTTTTCTACGGGCCTGCCGTTTGCTGGCCGCGCCGATTTGCCGACGACCCTGCAAGATCTCGCCCGTATCCTGCCGACCTGTGCGGGGGTGCGCCGTTGGGGCGCGGCGTCGCTCGACCTCGCGTATGTGGCGGCGGGTCGTTATGACGGGTTCTGGGAACGCCGCCTGAAATCATGGGACATGGCTGCTGGCCTGATCATCGTGCGCGAAGCGGGCGGCATTGTTGAATCGATCAATCCAGCGAACAATATCATTGAGTCCGGCGAAGTTATCTGTGGCGCTGAGACAATCTTTGAAAAGTTCTCAAAAGTGATCCGTACCAAAAAAGCCTAAAGGGCCGCGAAGATATCGATCTGGCAACCGTCAGGGTCGCAGGCTGTGGCGTAGCGCTGGCCCCAAAACGCATCCCACGGTTCCACCGTGAGGGCGTGGCCCGCGTGATTGAGCGCTGCTGCGACCGAGTCGACCTCTGCCACGGTGTCACACACCATGGCGAAGCTGGAATGGCTGGGCGGTGTCGGCGCGTGGCCCGTCAGTTGCTCGATCAAGTCTGCGGTGTCGATCATCAGGCGCACGTCACCGAGTTTGGTGTTGGGTTCGACATGTCTGTCGTCCGCGCCCCATTCGGGAAAGTCGAACCCCAATATTTCATAAAACGCAACGGTCTTGGCCATGTTCTTGGACGACACGGCGACGGCATCTAAACGGATCATATCAGGCCTTTGTGTCAGACGGGTGATTGACGCCATCGTTCCAGACGATGGGTTCGTGTTTGGACGGGTTCACGCCCTCAATCCCGCCCATATTCACCCCGTATTCATTGGGGTTTGATCGGCGTTGGTGATGGGTGTAAATTCCGCAGGTCTTACAGAAATGATGCTGCGCGGTGTTGGTCTCAAAGCTGTAGCGCGTGAGATTATCCGCGCCGCGCACGACGACAAGATCGCCAACATTAACCGTGACTGCGGCTGTTCCGCGGCGGCGACAAAACGAACAATCACAGCGGCGCGCAGACTTTAGCCCATCGGCCAGTGTCACGCGCAGTTCAACTGCGCCGCAATGGCAGGTAACTTTGGTCATGTCGGGTTCTTTTGAAAATTTGCAGGGGTATAGTTTATCCCGTCGATCCACGGGATCGGATCAAAATTGCGCGGGATGATGCCATCAATCGCGGCGAGGTTTACCGCATAGCCTTTGGTCGCATCCGCGTGCTGGTGATGGGTGTAAATTCCGCAGGTTGTGCAGAAATAATGTTCTTCCTGAAAGGTGCCCCACTGATACAGGGTCAGGCGGTCCGCGCCCTTGGTCACCATCAAATCACCTGCGTTTACGAACACCACCGCCGCCCCGCGCCGCACACAAAAACTGCAATCGCAGCGCCGTGCATTGGTAAGCGGTTCATTTGGCGTGAACTGCACCTCGACTGCGCCGCAATGGCAGGTGAGCCTGGTCATCGGCGTCTCTTGATGATGGGAATATTCGATCTTGGGTAATGCGTTTCAGGGTGTGGCGGGTGGCCGCGCGTGCGGTCCCAATAACGCATAGCCCCACGGCGCAGCCAAATTGGAACGGTCATGACGAACCCCGCGATGAAGCCACCCACATGGGCCCAGTACGCCGTGCCGCCACCATTCAAATCACTGCCCAAACCGTTGAAAACTTGTAGGGCCATCCACACGCCAAGCACGATGAACGACGGGATCGGGAGGATGCGAAAGAACACGACAAGGAAGATGAACACATCGACGCGCGCCTTGGGAAACAGTAACAAATAGCCACCCATAACGCCCGCGATTGCACCCGAGGCACCGACCATCGGCACCGCACTTAACGGGTTGGGCAGGTATTGCAGATAGGCCGCTGCGAAACCGCTGAGGATGTAGAAGCCAAGGAACGGCAGATGGCCCATCTCTTCTTCTATGTTATCGCCGAAAATCCACAAAAACAGCATGTTACCTGCCAAATGCAAGAATCCAGCGTGCAAAAACATGTGGGTGAAAAAGCCGATGGTTCCTTGGCCTTCGCCAAATAGTGCGGGCCAGAACGCATAGTCGATCAGGAACTGGTTGCTGGCGGCGATGCCCGTCACAAACAGTTCTTGCCATGCAAACACAGCGATATTGATCGCGATGATCACATAGGTGACGATTGGAGTCTTTTCGGCAGGGTTGTGATCGCGAATGGGAAACATGGGGTGACCGTCCGCGAATGGACGCGGACGGTCAAGACCCAATGCGTGTTCAGGTGCCGCCAACTTCCGCCAGAAGCGCCGCATTGCCGCCCGCTGCCGTGGTGTCAATGCAGATGTGGCGTTCGTGCAGGACGTGCCCCGCAACCAGCGCACCCGTGATCAGCGGCACGATGGCCCCTGTGCGGCGCGCCAGTGCGCGTTCATAGGCGCGTGCCGTGTCGTCATCGCCTTCCCAGATAACGGCTGCGCAGTCTAGTGTCAGCAGTGCGTCAGCCGGCAGGTTTCCTTCGGGAACCACCGGAACACCGCCAAGGACAGTCGCCGCATCTGCCTGCGACCCGACGTCTGGAATGATCGGGATGCCGCCAAGGGCTGTGATCGCGTCCGCCTGCGTGCGCGCGTCAGGTCCAAGACATGCGATGGGGCCACGCGGATGAACCGAAAGTCGGTTGGATTCACCTGTTGGGCCCGGCAGATCGACGGGTTCGGGTGACGGGATCGGTTGCACCTCCATCATGACGGCAAAGCGTGGCATATAAAGTGGGCCGCCTGCCTTTGGGCCTGTGCCAGAAAGTCCCTCTCCTCCAAAGGGTTGGCTGCCAACAACCGCGCCAATCTGGTTGCGGTTGACGTAGATATTGCCCGCATGGATATTTTCGACGACCTGCTGAACACGATCATCAATGCGGGTATGCAACCCGAACGTCAGCCCGTAGCCCGTCGCGTTGATGTCGGCGATAATCTTGTCGAGATCACCAGACTTGTAGGTCGCGATATGCAGCACAGGGCCAAATATTTCACGGGTCAGATCGCCGATGCCATTCACTCTGATGGCTGTTGGCGCGATGAATGTTCCCGCGTCTGGCGCGATCAGCGCGTGCAGCACGCGACCATCCAAGCGGGCGGCGTCGATGTGGTCTTGGATGCCGGCGCGCGCAGTTTCATCAATCACGGGGCCCACGTCGGTGGTCAGATGCCACGGATCGCCTATACGCAATTCGTTCATTGCGCCCTTCAGCATGTGGATCACTTTGTCGGCCACATCTTCCTGCACGTAAAGGCAGCGCAGCGCTGAACAGCGTTGGCCTGCCGATTGGAACGCCGATTGCAAGATGTCGCGCACCGCGTGTTCGGGCAGGGCTGTTGAGTCGACGATCATCGCGTTCAGCCCGCCGGTTTCGGCAATAAGCGGGGTTCCGGGGTCGCAATTTTCAGCCATTGTTGCGCGGATTTTCAGCGCCGTTGGGGTTGAACCGGTAAAGGCGACACCATTGATACGCGCGTCAGATGTGAGGGCCGCACCGATGTCGCCGCCACCGGGCAGCAGGTGCAGAACATCTGTTGGCACGCCTGCCTCAATCATCAATTGCACGGCGCGGTGCGCGATCAAGCCGGTTTGTTCAGCAGGCTTGGCAAGCACGGCATTGCCTGCTGCCAAAGCCGCCGAAACCTGCCCCGTAAAGATCGCGAGCGGGAAATTCCACGGCGAAATACAGGTCCAGATACCGCGTGGGGTCGGGTTTCGTGTCTCGGCCTCGGTCGCATAGTAATACAGGAAATCAACGGCTTCACGGATTTCCCCAACCGCGTCGAGGATGGTTTTACCGGCTTCACGGTGCAGCATCGCAAACAGTTCTTCGGCGTTGTCTTCGAAAGCAACGGCGACTTTGCGCAACACGTCGGCACGGTCGGCCGCGGGCAGATCCCACGGCGTCGCAGCGGCGATTGCATTTTTTGCGTCGTCGGGCGTGGCGAAGGTGATCTGGCCAACGGTGTCGTCAGGGACGGCGGGGTTGCGCATGGGGCTGGCTGTGGAATTTGAGTTTTCATGCCAAGAGGAAGACAGCGGTGTTGCGGTCCACCTGTGGGCATGAAACGGATCGCGCCCCTTGTCGATGTCAACCAGCGTCGGGCGGTGTGTGATGTCCCAGCCTTTGGCATTGGCGCGGTGGGGCGTGAACAAGTCCTGGCCTTTGGGCAGGTTCGGCGTGACGCCAACCTGATCAAACGGATCTGCGGCGACAACATCGGGTGACACATCTTCGTCGACGATCTGGTTCACAAACGATGAATTCGCACCATTTTCCAACAAGCGGCGCACAAGGTAGGCAAGCAGGTCTTCGTGCGCCCCCACAGGCGCGTAAATGCGGCAGTTGGTGGCGTTATCTTTCAGTACGATCTTATGCAGCGTTTCGCCCATGCCATGCAAACGCTGGAATTCATACGACTTTGCACTGACGCCCATATCATTTGCCAGATGCAGGATGGCCGCGACCGTGTGGGCGTTGTGGGTGGCAAATTGCGGATACAGTTGGTCGGTCAGCCCAAGCAATTTGCGCGCGTTCGCGATGTAGCTGACATCGGTGTGGGGCTTGGCCGTGAAAACGGGGAACCCGTCTATGCCAAGCACTTGCGCGCGTTTAATCTCAGCGTCCCAATAGGCGCCCTTAACAAGGCGGACCATCAGTTTGCGATCCGTGCGGGCCGCCAAATCGGCGAGCCAGTCGATCACATGGCCAGCGCGTTGACCGAAGGCCTGAACGACGACACCGAAACCGTCCCATCCGGCCAGTGCAGTGTCGGACACCACCGCTTCGATCACATCCAAAGACAGCGACAGACGGTCAGCTTCTTCGGCGTCGACATTAAACCCCTGACCTGCGGATTTGGCCAGCATTGCAAGGCTGCGCAGACGCGGCACGAGTTCGGCCATAACGCGATCGCGTTGGGCTTCTTCGTAGCGGGGATGCAGGGCGCTTAGTTTGACAGAAATGCCGGGGTTTTCGGCCACGGTGTCATTTATGCAGGCATCTGCAATCGACGCAATCGCGCGGCTATACGAAATGTGGTATTGCTTTGCGTCCTTTTCGGTCCGTGCGGCTTCGCCCAGCATATCGTAGCTGTAGGTGAACCCTTTGGCCTCCATGCCAGCGGCGCGTTTCATGGCCGATGTGATGTCTGTCCCCAAGACAAACTGGCGGCCCATTTCACGCATCGCACGCCCGACAGCCTTGCGAATGATAGGTTCACCGAGGCGTTTCACCGCAGAGCGCAAATGGCGCGTGATACCGGGTGTTTCGTCGTCTAGAACGCGGCCTGTCAGCATCAGCGCCCATGTCGACGCATTGACCAATGAGGAGGCAGATTTTCCTAAATGCGTGCCCCAGTTGGATGGCGCGATCTTATCTTCAATCAGGGCATCAATGGTGTCGGCATCCGGCACGCGCAACAGCGCTTCGGCCAGACACATCAGCGCAATGCCCTCGTCGGTGGACAGCCCATATTCTGCGAGAAACACTTCCATCAATCCCGGATCGGACGCGGCGCGGATGCGGCGCACAAGGTCCGCCCCCTGCTCTGCGATGGCGGCGCGATCTTGCGGCGTCAAATTGGCCTGCTTCACCAACCGTTCAAGCGCCACATGTTCGTCCAACAAATAGGCTGCATCAATTTGACTACGAAGTTTTCTTGCTGCACTTTTAGGCATGTGACGTCTCCAAAGGGCTTGATTTACAGATGAGTCTTTGATCCCATATACATCGCAATTGTGCGAAGATATGCCTGTGTTTGTCAGCACGGCGATACATATCGACTGAATTAGGGGGCGTTACATGGGCGAAGTGACTTCTGATATAGATGGGTTTGATCGCAAGATTCTGGACGTGATCGCAGTGGACGGTAGAATCACCGTGACCGATCTGGCCAAACGCATCGGGCTGTCCAAATCGCCAACACAAGCACGGTTGCGGCGACTGGAAGAAATCGGCGTTGTCCGAGGGTACCGCGCGCTGTTCGATCCGATTTTGCTGGGCCGGGACCATGTGGCCTTCGTTGAAGTAAAGCTCAGTGATACGCGCGAATCCGCGCTGGCGACTTTCAACGCCGCTGTGACGCGCATTCCCGAAATTGAACAATGCCACCTGATTGCAGGGGCGTTCGATTACCTTCTCAAGGTGCGCACCAGCGGCATGGGCAGCTATCGTCTTGTATTAGCTGACCGTTTGTCCACCTTGCCCCACGTCGCCAGTACATCGACATACGTGGCAATGCAGGCGGTAAAAGAAGAAGCAATCGCGCCAAAGGCGGGGTGAGTTGACGATTCCACAAACCGCGCCACCATATACATCATGAAATATGCAACTATATTCAGTTTCCTTGCCGCCCCCGCATTCGCAGACTGTTCGGTTGGAACGGATTATTCCGAAGAGATCGGGCAGATCGTCGGGCAGATGCAGGCCGCCCCTGATGAGGGCGCTGCGCGCGTATTGGCGGGAAAGATGTGGGAGATATGGCTGGATGCGCCGGATGAATTGGCGCAAGCGATGCTGGATAATGGACTGGCGCTTTTGCAAATGGGCGACCACACGAGCAGCCGCGCGGTGCTGGGCGAATTGATCGACTACTGTCCGGCGTACCCCGAAGGTTATAATCAACGCGCGTTTGCGGCGTTTCTACAAGGTGACTATGCCGCCGCGTTGGTCGATCTGGACGCAGCGATCGCGTTGCAGCCGGTGCATTTGGGCGCTTTGACTGGAAAGGCGCTGACACTGATCTCGATGGAGCGCAGGGACGAAGCACAAGAGGTTTTGCGAGCGGCCTTAGCGATCAATCCATGGCTGGCCGAGCGTGCGCTGCTGGATGAACCGGATGGCACCGATATCTGAGAGTTATGCGCGAAAGTTGGTGACGGTGTGATTAGGCGGCGTTCTGAGGTTGCTTGATCGTGTCCTTGAACTCAACCCCTTGCATGACTTCGGGCAGTCGGTTTGTGCCGCTGAGCTTTCGCCATTTCTTCTTGGCTGCCCCTTGCCTGACAGGGTATTGCGCAGCAATGTCCCGCGAAGGATCATCGGCTTGAAGACCATAGATAGGGCGGTTTTGCGGCTCAGGCAGCCTTTGGTTTTGCGTGTCTGATTGCGGACTGGGGCAAAGACGCTTTCAATCGGATTTGTCGTGCGGATGTGCTTCCAGTGTTTGGCTGGAAAGTCGTAGAAGGTAAGCAACGCGTCACGATCTTTGGTCAGCTTCTTGATAGCCCGCTCGTATTTCACGCCGTCGGTTTCCACAAACAGATCAAAGGCGACGATGGCCTCTTTCTTTGTTGCGGCCATCTATGACCCGGCAGGGCATGCTTGCATGCCTGAGAGGGCAGATGTCTTGCAGCCCTGCCTTGGGCTTTTCATGCAGAGGCTTCGGCATCGCGCCCGTGATGTTGGCCATCTTGTGGAGCCAGCAGCGTTGTTCGCGCGTGCTCGGATACACGTCCCGCAATGCGGTCCAAAAGCCCAGGGCACCATCCATTGCCCGGCAGTGCATTGTGCAACAATGTCACGTGAGGAGGAGCCACAGGCCAGATCGGGCGCAATCATCAGTCCCCGTTTTTTTAGGCTCCGAAGAAGATCACGCCCGTTGAGCGGCAACACATGCTTGCATGTGTGAGAGGGGGCTGTCCGCGTTCTCGCGGAACCCATCCATGATACCAAGAACATCCTTGTCGCCGTATTCGTCTGCGCCAATAATCACCAACATACATTGACGATCATCGTCCAGGCGCGGGTTGAAGTAGACACCGTCCGCCCAGATGTAGGCGTAGCGCTTGCCCCCCTCTCATGCATGCGACGCATGCACTGCCGGGCAACAGGTCAGATCGCGCTTGCGCCAGACCTTATACTCGTCCCACCAGGTTGCCTTAAGACGTGTGATTGTCGAAGACGACAACCCCTCGGCAGGCGGGCCCACCAACGAAGCCAGAGCCTCCCTGAAGTCCCCCGTCGAGATGCCCCCTCTCGGCGATGCAAGCATCGCCTGCCGGGCAGTGCTTGAGGTAAAGCCATGGCAGCAATTCCGCCACAGACTTTGCCTTGCGCAAATAGGGCGGGATAAGCGACGCGTTGAAATGGACCTTCATACCATCCGCGTTTGCACCACGGTCGCGCACCCGAGGAACCTGGACTGACACCTTGCCGATCCCCCTTCTCGGCAGATTGTTTCACAATCGCCTGTCCCGTTGCCGACAGGCCATGCTTTGCATGACCGAGAGGGGGCAATGGTCATAACTTCGCGCTCCGGCAGAAAGCCATGCTGCACCAGCCGCTGGCGACCCTCGTCGTTCAAAAGGTGGACGTGACCTTCCAGAAACTCCGACACCTCAGCGCGCACAGCAGTGGCCAGAAGCTCCCGTGCTCCTGCGCGCAGCACATCTGTCAACGGATCAGGTGAAAAATCGCTTGGTTTCGTGAAGTCGATAACTGTATTCTTGGTCATGTGGCATATCCCTTACTCAATGAGAATGCGGCGCGTCAACAACGCCATGATATGCCGCCCATCAGGGCCGTCACAAACTTTCAGCTATAACTCTATCTGACTAGAAATGCACTGGACGCGCGGCGCGATTTGCCTATGTTCACACCTTCTAGCCTGCATGGTGGAACGGTAGGCACTGGAGACTTAAAATTCTTGTGTCTGTGCGGTAAAATGCATACGGAGCAAGGCGTTGCGACTGAGAGACTGTTTTCATGCCCGATATAGGCCCGATGCAGAAAATTAAAGACAACGCCGGATGCGGGCGTGATGGAATGGTAGACATACCAGACTTAAAATCTGTTGGGCGTATGCCCGTGTGGGTTCGAATCCCACCGCCCGCACCAAATTATATTGAAAATTCTCTTAAATTCAGGTCGCTAGCCATTTCTTAGTTTGTCTGGTCCCCCTATTAGTCCCCCTTCGTTCGGCTGGTGCTCGTATGAAAGAGGGCTTCGTTAGAGTCGCTAGCGACTTCGTAAATGACAGATACACAGAGAGTTCTCTTCTGGGCACCATTATATTCTAATTTACTATTTATTATCAGTAAATTATGGTGAGCGTTCGGTGAACCCGACCTTTCGGATCAGTTTGGGGCGGTTTTGGCAGAAATGTGCCGCAGCGCGGCTAGAAAACCGACCTCTGAGCGTGGTGCCGCGAGATTCGCCGCCTAAGCGTCGGTCTGCGGACTCTTCCGCCGCTCGCAGCAATCGTGAAACGCGCACCATTTTGGAAAACCACCATCACCTTGGGTATGGGTTTCTAATGTCTTCGGTTAGGGATGAACGCTCTTACCTCAACGCCATGAAATACGCTTCTGTTTCCGCATTTTCTGGGAAAAACAATTCGACCCGACGCTCGCTCATATTGATGTCTTGGGCTGTCGTGAACTCTGCGAGCATCGTGAAGAGCGAAAGGGTGTGTTCGCCCACCCGCGCCTGCAGGGTTAAATAGGGACCGCTATCAGAAAATGAAGCGAGATCTTTATTGGCCAAACGGGGGTCCGCGATAAGACGGTTATAAACCTCCATAAGCGGGCCCTGCCTGCCCGTACGGACGCTTTCGACCTGCAACCGTAGCAATGTCCATGCGGCGATTTCGTCCCAATTCAGAAAAATTGGTGTCTCTGGATCATCATTTATCAAGGCGTCTACCACACTCATCGAGCCATGCATGGGTAAGAACTGCATCAAATGCATGGCAGAGGTGTTACCGCCAACAATTTGCCAGGCACTATTGATAATGATTGCGGGCATGGGAGCATGGTTTTCGAGTATGGTCGTCATCGCATCCATCATTGGAGCGAGATCAACGTCGCCTATATCCAGTGCTAGATATTCAGGGGAGAAACCGACGGCGAGCAACGCATCATTTACAACGTGCTTGGGCATATCAAGTACACGAGCCAAAGTCAGTACGCTGCCCCGGCTAGGCCGAGAACGGCCTGTTTCCAGAAAACTTATATGACGGCTGGATAGCCCGGACTCGGCAGACAGCGCCAACTGGCTAAACCGGCGAATGTTCCTCCAGTGCTTGATGATATTTCCAAAAGATGTGCTCATACGTTTTTATACATCCTGCGATACAAAATACACTTACCTACTAGGTAATTGTTTTGCCTATCTGCGTCATCCTAAGACTAGTCATCAAAAGGAGAGAGATATGACGCCGAATACCGCCGCCCGCATTGTCGGGCTCACAGGATGGGGATTAATGATTTTTGGGGTGCCCTTTGTTTCCATTGCCTTCGCCGGTTATGACAGCTTCGCCCATGCCTCAATTGATTTTCTTGATTTTTCACGAACCCATACAGAAACCCTGACCCGGGATGCTCGCCTTTTCGGGGCTGTCTTTGCCGGATTAATTACCGGATTTGGCGCGCTCTATGCATTCGGCATCGCCCCGCTACTTAAGGTAAGAAACATCGAAGCCAACCGCATCGCAAGGCGCGCAGGTATCATCGCAGCCATCGTTTGGTTCGTCGTCGACAGCACAGGTAGCGTCGCCTCTGGTGTCTGGTCAAACGCCATGTTCAACGTGATCTATCTGCTTTTGTTAGTCGTGCCGTTAGCGATGGTAGAATTTGAGCGTTAGCGGTAGATTCCCCAATCTAGACACAGAACTCATATCGAACACAACGGATACTCATTGCAGTCATCCGATGGTTTTTGTCGGGTTCATCGCTTCAATCTAGGTTCCAATGGCGGCTTTAGGTAAACAGCCTACTTGTCTTCGCACCTGCAGAAACGCGTTGATTATGCTTCCAGAGCGGCAAAGCGCCAAGGCATAAGCTCATCGAGGCGCGTCATCTTGTGATCTGCGATGCGGCCAAGAACCCATGTCAGCCAAGCTTGCGGATCGACGTTGTTGAGCTTGGCGGTCTCAATCACAGTACAGGCGATGGCCATAGCTTTGCCGCCCCTTTCAGAACCCGTGAACATCCAATTCTTGCGGCCAATTGCGATACCCATCAATCGACCGATGACACCCCTTTAAAACTCGTCCGCCGCTACTGTAAGCGTGTTTTTCATAATTTTCTCTATCTATTAAATGGCTGAAATTATCTTTGATAGCCAAACCAGCCAGGTTGAAGTTGAATGATTTGCCTTGGTTTAACACAGGGGGTGCCCCCCCTCCCATTGCCTGGGACATGGGTTCAGGAAGAGGGGGCTGGGGGAACTTTACACGGGAGGAGAATGTGTAAAGTTAGACAGGTATTTGACCCACTTTTTGGATCACCCTAAGTTCACCTTAGGTGCTTTCAAGGTACACTTGAGGTGCATCCGAAGCAACTTTACATAAGCGTATTTGAGGTACGCTTATGTATATCTCAGGTACCCACAAGTTTGACTCGAGGAGTGACCAGAGGGGTCATGGCGAAGCTTACCCTAGCGTATTAAATTGGTTGGCGATATTAATGAGATATCTGATGAAAATTACCCCGCCTTGCAAAAAATACCTCAGGCGAAATCTATGCCTAAGCCCTAAGCCCTAAGCCCTAAGCCCTAAGCCCTAAGCCCTAAGCCCTAAGCCCTAAGCCCTAAGCTCTAAGCTCGGTGCTCGGTGCTTGTCAGTCATTCGTTAAGCCTCAGTTTAAAGACTCACATTTTTGATCGTCGCTTGCGTCATCCGTCGACCACTGGACCCGCGACCTGTCCGCAGGCGTGCCACCCATCGATGTTAGGCAAAGCTGCAACTGCCCATAGATTCTGATAGGGCAATCCGGCTCATGCGTTCGCGTTAGAAGTCTGCAAGCGATTGCGACAATCCATCTGTCGGACGCACAAAGCCACGGCATTTCGGCGGCAAAATCTTGCCATGCCTCAGCTTCAATCACCTCTAAATTGCTAGGCACTGACCCCAAGGCGTTGAAGGTAGGCTCTGCGCGCTAATCGAACCGCTCGGGGTGCTTTGCGGCCTGTCCGGTCACTTTGGCGATTGCTATCGACGTTCTATTGCGTGGCATTTGGAAACCCCTGAATTGGGGTTGCGAAGGTTTTGTTCCTCACACCGGCTTTGTTGCACAAATCGCCCTTATGGCGTGCTTCCCCTGACCCCTGACGGATTCAGCCTACAGTAACGGTGTTTGGGATGCCAAGGGCGGTGAAGCCGTTGAGTATCGCGGCACGGATTTGGACTTCCGCAACTTGCCGGTCAAAGTCTCGTGCGGCCAGGCGCTGCCCGAGTAGTTTCAAACAATGCATCTTTGTCTCAACACGACTCCTGCGGGGCTTTGTTGCACAAATAGTCTCGTATCAGGGATTCATGTTGTAAATCCAGCATGGTAGCTGGCGTCATGAGTAAACCTATCGCCCCGATTTACCGCACGAGGAACTGGCCTGAGTATAACAAGGCCCTGAAGCGACGCGGGTCACTGACCATTTGGTTTAACCCAGAGGTCACTTGGAAAGCTGCGCCTACCGTTGCCCGGCAGTGGTTTGTTTGCAAACCATGAGAGGGGGGCAAACGGGGCCGCCAGCCACGCTATAGCGATGCGGCGATCCAAGCCTGTCTCACGTTGAAAGTGCTGTTCGGAATGCCTTTGAGGCAGGCGACGGGCTTTGTGGAAAGCCTGTTGAAATTGATCGACCTTGACTGGGAGGTCCCAGACTTCAGCACGTTATGTCGGCGTCAGAAAAGGCTATCGGTTACCATCCCGTATCAGGGCTCAAAGGGCCCGCTAAACCTCCTTATCGACAGTACCGGCATCAAAGTTGAGGGCGAAGGTGAGTGGAACGCTCGCAAGCATGGCGGGCCGAAACGTCGGGTGTGGCGCAAGATACATATAGGGATTGATGAAGAAACGTTGGAGATACGCGCGGTCGAAGTGACGAGTAGCAGCATTGGAGACCCACCCATGTTGCCCAACCTTCTCGGTCAGATCACACCAGATCAGAAGATTGGCAGTGTCACAGCAGATGGGGCATATGACACCCGCAAATGCCATGATGCGATTGCGGCCCGCAATGCCCGTGCTGTCATCCCGCCACGCAAGAATGCCAAGCTATGGAAGCCGGATACGCTGGGGGCCAGAGCCCGAAACGAAGCGGTACAGTCCTCAAAGGATCTCGGCCGCGCTCAATGGCGTCGCTTGAGCGGATACCACCGCAGGAGTCGTGTTGAGACAAAGATGCATTGTTTGAAACTACTCGGGCAGCGCCTGGCCGCACGAGACTTTGACCGGCAAGTTGCGGAAGTCCAAATCCGTGCCGCGATACTCAACGGCTTCACCGCCCTTGGCATCCCAAACACCGTTACTGTAGGCTGAATCCGTCAGGGGTCAGGGGAAGCACGCCATAAGGGCGATTTGTGCAACAAAGCCTACATGAGGCCGGGTTTTTTTAAGACAAAAACAATGCTAAAGTTATTGAAGGCGGGCGGCCGACAGCGAAATGGCCTTTTGGTCGACGGTTGCGGCGTTCCAGTCGTTTAGGACGCGAAAGTTGGCACTGCCTTCTTGAAAGCTTTGACTGGGCTGCCAGCCTTTTTGACGCAGGAAATTGGCGGTTGACGCAAGGCTATCTCTAATCGAATACAAGTCGACATGCCCGTTACCGTCAGCGTCCACGCCGTAGCGCAGCGCATTGCCGGGTAGGAACTGTGTGTGGCCCATCTCACCATGCGCAGCACCTTGTTGGTTTGGGCCAAGTCCACCCTGATCGACCAACATTAGTGCGGCGATGGCGTGGGGTGTAAAGAACGCGGCGCGGCGACAGTCGTAGGCGACGGTGGTGATGCTATCGACCACAGGCGTGCTGCCCATCCAGCGGCCAAAACCATTTTCCATACCGTGGATCGTCAGCAAAATAACGGTGGGGACACCGTAAGCCTGTTTAAGCGAGGTGTGGAAATTGGGGTTTTTATTCTGCTCGCGCCGCATCTGGCTGGCAAAACTGTCGAGCGAGCGAGCCGAGGGGAATGCGGATGAAGTCGTTCAATTCATACCGCACACCCGTCTGGTTGCGATCAGCGCGGATGGTGGAGGTGGAATACTGTGCGTTGGTCAAGGCTTATAGGCCTGCCTGACCCACGCCAGCCGCGGCGGCTTCTTGGGCAAAAGCCAGTTTCCACCCGTAAAATCCGGACGCGTCATTGCCGCACGTGGCGGAAAGGGCAGCGGTCGCACCCAAAGCAGTTGCGGCGGTGAGGGCGGCGGCAAGCAGACTACGCATACTGAAGCTCCGGTCAAAAATCTGATTTGCAGAAGGTTAGTAGGTTTTAGCGGCCTGTTAAGTCAGGAATTTGTGACCTGTCAAAATCGCAATACTGGCGGAACAGCTCGGGTGGTTGCCCCGCCTTATTGTGGCCGTCATCGCCGCATTTTCACAGACGGTGACTTCCCAACACTAGGTTACCCCACAAAAGGCGGCGTGTCGGACAGTGCAGATTGAACCGACGCGTTAGTCGCGGGTTCCGGCGAACTTTTCGACCCATTCTTCCCGTTGTTCGTCAGAAATTTTGGCGAACAGATTGTCTGGGACAGTAAACGCGTGTCCTGCGGACAGCGCGCGCGCGGATGCGTTCATGTCGTCGGGCCAGTCCATATCCATCGTGTTCATTGCTGATAACAACGTGGCAGACGCGGTCGGGATGAATGGCGCTGAAAGAACAGCGTAAATACGGATCAGGTTAAGCGCGAGCCGGATTTGCGCCGCTGCCTTGTCGGGGTCTTCCTTAAACACCGACCACGGTGCGGCGGCCTGCAAATATTCGTTGCCAGCGGCCCACATTGCGCGCAATTCGGCGGCGGCTTTGCGTACTTCTATGGCATCCATAGCGGCCTGATACGTCGTCAGGCGGGTTTGCAGATCAGCGATAAGTTTGTTCTCAGCGTCGCCGTATTCGCCACCCGCTGGCACGGCTTCGGAGAATTTTGAACGGCAGAATTTCGTAACACGGGACACGAAGTTACCCAATACATCGGCGAGGTCTTTGTTCGTGTCCACCTGGAACGCGTCCCAAGTGAATTCTGAATCCGAGGTTTCAGGTGCGCGCGACAACAGCCACCAGCGCCAATAGTCCGCCGGTAGGATTTCAAGCGCTTGATCCATGAACACACCGCGCCCGCGTGATGTGGAAAATTGCCCGCCATCGTAGTTCAAAAAGTTGAACGATTTCAGGTAGTCGACCCGTTTCCAAGGTTCACCAGATCCGATGATCGTGGCGGGAAAGCTCAGCGTGTGGAACGGCACATTATCTTTGCCCATGAACTGCGTATAGCGCACATCATCGGCGCCTTTATCCGTGCGCCACCAGCGCGCCCAATCTTGGCCACCGGTCGCGTCTGACCATTCTTGCGCGCAGGCGATGTATTCGATGGGCGCGTCAAACCAGACGTAGAAAACCTTGTCTTCCATACCGGGCCAAGGGGCGTCGCCGCGCATCACGGGCACGCCCCAGTCAAGGTCACGGGTGATGCCACGGTCCTGCAAACCGTCGCCGTCGTTCAGCCATTTCTTTGCAATCGACGTCGTCAGAACGGGCCAGCCTGTCTGGCTGTCGATCCATGCCTCAATTTCGTCCTTGAGCTTGGATTGCAGCAGATACAAATGTTTGGTGTCGCGCATTTCCAGATCGGTTGAACCGGAAATTGTCGAATACGGATTGATCAAATCGACTGGATCCAGCTGCTTCGTGCAATTGTCGCACTGATCGCCACGCGCTGATTCAAAACCGCAGTTGGGGCAGGTGCCTTCGATGTAGCGATCCGGCAGGTATCGCCCGTCTTCATGGGAATACATCTGGGTTTCCATGCGTTCTTCGATCAACCCGTTGTCGGCCAGAACACCGGCAAAGTGCTGCGTTAAGGCGCGGTTTTGCAGCGAAGAGGACCGTCCGTAGTGATCAAACGACAACCCGAACCTCGTGGCTAAATCCGCTTGTACAGTCCACATCTCGGCGCAATAGTCTGCAACTGGTTTGCCTGCTTTGGCGGCGGCCAGTTCAGCGGGGGTGCCGTGCTCATCCGTGGCGCACAAAAACAGCACTTCATGGCCACGCCCGCGCAGATAGCGTGCGTACAGATCAGCGGGCAATTGACTGCCGATCAGGTTGCCGAGGTGTTTGATCCCGTTGATATACGGAATCGCCGATGTGATGAGGTGACGTGCCATGTTTTCCTGCCAATACGCTGTTAGGTGTGGTGTAGCGCGAAGGTTGGCGTGATACTAGCGGTCGCGCGTTCGCCTCAGCAGCCGCCCGATCGTAAACGATGTGCGGGGGGTATAGACGTAGGGTGTGCGGTCTTCGCGGGTGTCGCGCACGCGCATCCGCCGCAGGCCGAAGATGACCAGCAAGACATGGCCCGCAGATATGAAATAGAACAACGCGGACGGGCCGAACGCCTCGATCAGCAATGATGTGCCCCACGGGGCTGCAATCGCGCCAACCGCATAAAAGAACATCAAGGCGGCCGACAATTCCACGCGTTCTTCGTTGGTGGCAAAATCATGGGCGTGGGATGCGGCGACGGAATAGACGGGAAACGTGGTCAGTCCGAAAAGTGCGGCACTTATCATCACGCCCGCAGTGCCAAGACCGGAGGCGGCGACTGTCACCGCGCAAGAAAACACTGATGCCACTGACAACCACACCAAGATCCAGCGTCGGTCATATTTATCCGCCAACCAACCGATCGGATATTGTGCTGCGGCACCGCCGGCCACGAAGGCCGCCAGAAACAGGCCGATCTGGGTGGCCGCCAGCCCGACCTCCTGGCCATAAATCGGGCCGACCATTCTGAACGATGCGCTGGACAATGCGGCGACCAAAACACCCGCAACTGCCAGCGGTGACAAACGCCACGCAAGGGAGGGGCGCAGGCGCGGAGCGCTGGGCGTTTCGGGTTGTGGCACGCGGGTCAGGGCCAGCGGCAGCATCGCCGCACAGCACAGGATCGTCAGTAGGTTGTAGGCGATGTAGGTTTCCATGCTGGCCAAGGTGCCGATCATCAGCTGCGCGATCAGGCTGCCGCCCATGTCTACGACGCGGTAAAGGCCCATGGCACGACCGCGTGATGCATTGGTGACTTTGGCCTGCAGCCAGCTTTCGATCACGGTGTAACATCCCGCGATGCAAATGCCCGACATGATGCGCAGCAGCGCCCAAGCTGTCGGATCGAAGATCAGAATATGCCCCGCCATGCCAATCGCCCCCATGGCGGTGAACGCGGCGAATGCGCGGCTATGGCCGACGTCCCCCATGAGGCGTGGTGCCCACCAGCAACCGATAAAGAAGCCCAAGAAATGCATGGACCCGAGGAAGCCAACCTCGCCACGGCTGAAACCGTTCTGCAATCCTGCAAGCGCATCCAGAGGGCCAACGGCACCTGACGACAGTTGCAACAACAACACCGACAAAAACAATGCAGCAAAGGAAACGATCATACGCATTGGGTCATAAAAGCCGATTGCGCAGGGATAACTGCGGCTTAATCGACATCTGGTGTCGCAGTCGGGCGATCGCACAAGGTCCGCGACACATTGTGATAGGTCGTGTGTCCGCCTAAACGCCGTTCAGACGCGCGCAGGCACAGCGTTTTCGCCAGCGCCGGATGCAGCAGTTGCGGCGGTAAGGTCTGATCACAGACGCGGTCTTCGACCTGTACACGCATCTTGATGATCATCCGGTGCTTGGTGGGAAACGACATCGTTTGCGCCGCAACCCCGTCAACAAAGCGTTTGTTAATTTAGGTATTGAGCGAAAAGACTGTAAACAGTCCGACAGTTGCCATCAACACAGCCCATCCCGCCCAACGACGGCGGTCGCACAAATGCATGCGGCGCAATTCGCCGTTAAACCGTTTGCAGGTGCTTTCGTTCCGGTCATCCATATTTTTGGTGTAATTGTTGGTTCGGGGTTGTGCAGCCATTTGTGGTCTTTATGTTTTTGCGAAACGCAGCAGCAGAGGCACGCAGATGAAGCAGATCGAACTTGGGCGCACTGGAATTATGGTCAGCGATTGGTGCCTTGGCACGATGACGTTTTCGACACAGACCCCGCAAGACGATGCGCACCGCCAAATTGATATGGCCTTGGACGCGGGACTGAATTTTCTCGACACTGCGGAAATGTATCCGGTCAATCCGATGCGCAAAGACACTGTCGGCAATTCCGAAAAGTGCATTGCTGAATGGATCACCAAGACCGGACGGCGCAAGGATGTGGTTATCGCCACAAAAGCTGGTGGTGATAGCCCGCTGATCCGTGGCGGTGCGGGTTTCACGCCTGAGAATATCCTTGATGTTTTGGATGGTAATCTGGCGCGGCTTGGCACTGATTACATCGATCTGTATCAGTTACACTGGCCGGCACGCGGGTCGTATATGTTCCGCCAGAACTGGACTTTTGATCCAAGCGGGCAGAGCCGTGCACAGACGATGGATCACATCGCCGGGGTGCTGGACAAGTTAAAGCAGGCGCAAGACGCGGGCAAAATTCGTGCCTTTGGTTTGTCCAATGAAAGCGCGTGGGGGACGACGAAATGGATCGATGTGGCGACAGAATTGGGCGCGCCGCGTGTGGCGTCTGTGCAGAACGAATATTCGCTGCTGTGCAGGCTGTATGACACTGATATGGCGGAAATGTCGGTCAACGAGGACGTGGTTTGTTTTTCATTCTCACCACTGGCGACAGGGCTTTTGACAGGTAAATATCAGAATGGTGTGGTGCCGGACGGGTCGCGCATGACTTACGGGCCGCAGCTGGGCGGGCGGGTGCAGCCGCGTGTGTTTGACGCCGTGGATGCTTATCTAAAGGTGGCGCAAAAACACGACATGTCGCTGGCGCATATGGCGATGGCGTTCCAGCGGTCCCGCCCGTTCAAGGTCAGCGCGATTTTCGGCGCGTCCACATCGGCGCAACTGGCAGAGTTGTTGGCGGGCAAAGATATTGAACTATCGGCTGAGGTCTTGGCAGATATCGACACCGCCCACCGCGCCCACCCGATGCCGTTTTAGGTACTGCATTCATGGCCGTGATCCAGCGGAGCGGCTACGCCGCGCGTGATGTTTAATTTTGTCCGTTTGGCTGCCAGATCGCGCACATTTTGCGTGGTGCGGGTTGAACGGTTGGTGCCTCCGGAGTGGATATTTACGGCCTTATGTATCGAACGCACCAAAAATATAGCTGATCTTTCCGCCCATGTGAATCACAATAGGGCATGCAGGATAAAACCATCAACAACGCGCTGCTGGCACTGTATCGCACTGGCGAAGCGAGGCATGACGTAGAGGCCATAATGGACCTGCGCGGCGTTGATAGACCCCAGCGGATGCACGACAGGCCGTTATCGAGCAGGTAAGCGCAAGCGGATCGTGTTGGCGATGCTGCCGTGCACTACGTCAGACGTGGCAGACGTTATACAAGCTGAACTGGTGGGGGTGTCGCGCAAGAGTGCCGTGCAACGGGCCTACATAGCACTGTGTCGGCTTTGGGATAGCGGGCATGTGGTGCAGGACTTCGGGCCGGATGGGTGTTTATGGCGGATTGGAATCTAGCCCGGCGTGGATTTGGGTAATGCGGGGATAACATTTTGCTATAAGGATTCCATTGTTAGAAAAATCAACCTGTATGCAGTTTATGATGTTCAAAATTGCGACAGGACCAGATTCGACCGCATCAAAAAATCAGCAAGATTTTTTGATTGTGGAAAGCTGTGAGCGTGGCGATTTACTAACTCCGCTTAAGCTGCAAAAGCTGATGTTTTACTCGGACGCATGGTTTGTGGCGCTCCACGACGAAGAGTTAACAAACGAGTATCCGTCTTGATCAAGCCCCCTTTTCCACCCAATTTCGATTTGCTTTGATGAGGGCGTTGGCGAGTTCAATGAGCTTTCGCATGAGCGTCGTAAGGGCGACTTTTGGTGGCTTTCCAGCTTTAATCATGGCTTGGTATTTGGTCTTGAGATCGGGGTTGTGCCGCATCGCCACAAGGGCAGGCATATAGAGTGCGTCCCGCACTACTTTCCGGCCGCCCTGAATGAATGATTTTCCTCGCCATTGGCCCGATTGACGCGTCATCCACTGCCCTCTCACACATGCTTGCATGTGTGAGAGGGGGGCTAGATGTTCCAGTCAAACTGGCCACCTGCATTCTGTCCACTCGATCTCAGGCATCCACTGCCCGGCAGTGATTTGCATGCAAATCATGAGAGGGTCTATCAAAATGGTGGCAGCACAGACCGCGCCGATGTCCCGTTGCCCGGCAGTGCATGCTCGCATGCATGAGAGGGGGGAATTGAGCGAAGAATTTTCATCGAATGCGCCAGCGTGTCGTTGGAGTGTATCAGACGATCAACCTCAGCATTGATTTCAGCGATTTGTCTTTCAACTTGAGCCAAGCGGGCTTTGCTTTGACGGCAAGTGATGGACAGGGTTTGGGTTTTCAGACGGCTCATGATGCTGGTGCGATCTTTGATTAATCCTGAACGAAATGCGCGTAACTCCTTCAGATCGTGCTGTATTTTTGTGGCTGGCTCATCTGGTTCTAACACAAAAGCAATCCCCATAACGGCCAGCATTTTGGCATCCATTGCCTGGCAGGCGATGTTTACATCGCTGAGAAGGGACGGCGTCGGTTTTTGCGCGTACGCCTTGTGCCTGAGCAAACCGGCGCGCCTGCAAGGGGTTCACTTTTACCAATGGCAAATACCCGCCTAGGGCCCGTTCTAGACCACTGTGGTAGGCGCCTGTTGCTTCATAAATAACGCGTGTCACTGGCGTCTTTGCGCAGAACTTGGAAAGCGCCTTAAATCCTGCAGGGCAATTGCTAAACGACATCATCTTCCCGTCGCTCAACCGGTGAATATCCAGTTTGAACCGGCCCGGCTTTACCGGAGGGCAAAACTCTCGGAGAATTGCCCGTTATGGAACAGACACAAAAGAAGAAGACCTCGAAGCCGTATTCACCTGAGTTCCGCGAGCGTGCGGTTCGGCTGCTTATGGAACACCGCGATGAATATCAGAGCGAAGCTGCGGCGCTGACGGCGATCGCGGGTAAATTGGGTTGTTCACCGGACAGCCTTCGCGTTTGGGCCCGTCAGGTCCAGCGCGATGGCGGCGAACGGCCAGAGCCTACCAGCGCTGAGAAGGCGCGGATCAAGGAACTTGAGCGTGAGAACCGCGAACTGCGTCAAGCCAATGAGATTTTGCGTAAGGCGTCGGCGTATTTTGCACAGGCGGAGCTCGACCGCCCGTTTCGCAAATGATGGATTTCATTGCGGAAAGCCGAGAGACACTTGGGGTCGAGCCAATCTGCAGGGCGCTGCAGTTTGCCCCTTCCACTTATTATGACCGGCGCGCCATCGCGCGTGATCCTGAGCGGGCGTCAGCTCGTGCCAAGTCTGATGCCGCCCTGAGCGTCAAGATCGACGGGGCTTGGGCGGACAACTGCAAACTCTACGGGGCCCGAAAGATTTGGCATGTTCTGCGACGGGAGGGTGAGGATGTTGCCCGCTGCACTGTGGAGCGGTTGATGCGCGCCTTGGGCATCAAAGGCGTCGTTCGTGGCAAGAAGGTCATTACCACGAACCCGGACACGTCTTTGCCATGCCCCCCCCTCTCGGCAGATTTGCTTTGCAAATCGCCTGCCAGGCAATGGACGACAAGGTGAACCGCCTGTTCAAGGCGGATCGGCCAAACAAGCTGTGGGTTTCAGACTTCACTTACGTGCCCACATGGTCAGGGACAGTCTACGTCGCGTTCGTGATTGATGTCTTTGCAAGGCGGATCGTAGGCTGGCGCACATCGACATCAATGAAGACCCAATTCGTGCTCGACGCGTTGGAGCAAGCAATCTGGCAAAGAAAAACACCAGATAACAAGGCTTTGGTCCACCACTCGGACCGCGGATCACAATACCTGTCGATCAAGTATACCGAGCGCCTGGCCGAGGCCGAAATCGATCTCTCGGTCGGAACCGTCGGTGATGCCTACGACAATGCGCTGGCCGAGTGCGTCATCGGCCTCTTCAAAACCGAAGTCATCAACCAAATCGGTCC
The DNA here is from genome assembly GCF_000155675.2 of Octadecabacter antarcticus 307. GTDB lineage: Bacteria > Pseudomonadota > Alphaproteobacteria > Rhodobacterales > Rhodobacteraceae > Octadecabacter > Octadecabacter antarcticus. The sequence continues at coordinate 3,363,464 of NC_020911.1, read as the reverse complement.
ATGGAAATCGATGCGTGAGGTTGAGTGGGAAACGCTGAAATGGGTCGATTGGTATAACAACCGCCGCCTGCTCGGCCCCATCGGATACATCACACCCGCAGAAGCAGAGGAGGCGTTCTATGCAAACCTGAACAAACTCGATATGGTCGCCTAGTCATTGAATAAATCACCCTCCGGTAAAGCCGGGGCGGTTCAGTTTGCCATTCATTGCCCGGCAGTGAATCGCAAAGCGATGTCACGAGAGGGACCGAACCAGCAAGTTTGCCGTGGCACGGCTTGTAGAAAAAGCAAATCGCAAGACGGCCTGGGAGTTCCTGGAGGCTGTTCTGGAAGCGGTGCCATACAAGATCCACACAATTCTGACGGACAATGGCATTCAATTTTGTGAGCAACCACGTAACCGGAACACACCATATTCACGGCCTATGCGGTTCGACATGATCTGCGATGCCAACAGGATTGAGCACCGGCTGACCAAGCCCAACCATCCATGGACCAATGGCCAGGTTGAGCGGATGAACCGCACGATCAAGGACGCAACAGTCAGGCGGCATCACTACGACAAGAATGATCAGCTGCACACCCATCTCGCAGACTTCATAGCGGCCTACAATTTTGCTCGAAGGCTGAAGACGCTCAACGGCCTGACGCCGTACGAATACATCTGCAAGATAGGGACTTCAGAACCAGAAAGATTCATCGTTAATCCGATCCACCAGATGCCGGGACCGAACACCTAGAGAACCGAATGCATTGGTATTGAGATGAAAGGGGTTACCGAAAGGGAAGGGTCGCCAAATCCACCGCTGGATTTTTCATGATCATTCGATGTTTGCGGTGCGCAGCTTTTATCGGATATGTAATTTTAGTGCCCACTTTTTATTGCTAAGCGCAATCCTGTGAGATAGGCGACCGTCCTAATGAGTGATCACAAGGTCACATAGTCCAGCGGTTCTGCGTGGAAATCTCGTAGGCCTCTGACTGCAGGAAATGTGAGCAAAGAATACATGAAGAACTCTATTGGAGATCGCTTTGACGGGCGCCTCAAGACAGCGTCTGAAGCCAAACAGCAGCGGCTCGAACGGTTCAAAGCTGCGGCGGATGATCCTGAGAGGCTGGCAAAGCGCGCAGAAAGACAAGAAGTAGCGGCAGGTCTTGAGGCAGCACGAAAAAATAAAGCGACCAAATTGCTGCAAGGCAAAGCGGATGTTGAGCGGCAACAAGCTGTGGCCGCTGAACGGCAGGGCGTGCAAACACTGGCGCGTGACGCTGAACTCGAGATTGAGCAAGCTGAGGCTGTCGATCGAGAGATCAAGCAAAATGCGGTGCGAGAAGCCGAACGTAAGGCAGAACGTGACCGTCGCTATGCCGCGAGACGCAACCGTAAACGCTGATTGGGTGAATGTGGATGATCCCCGTCGTGCTTGACCGCGGCGGATGAGGTCGCCGGTAGCCTTGTTCAGCTAAGTCCGATTAAGGTAGAACGACCGCAAGGGCTTTACGTGGTTTCTGAGGCGACGCCAAATCCAGATCCAAAACTTGTCCTGTTCGTAAACTGGATGAAACAAGAAGAGGGTGGCTGACAAGTCCTGCACAACCACATATCAGGCCGGGTTACCGCTTTCAGTCTCACTGAAATGAGACAGCATCTCAGCTTCTATGCTGGTGCGCTTTCTTTTTTGTTTTGAGCGCAGTATGTCCTTTAGCGCCTCTAAGCCGCAGATAAGCTCTGACCGGATCTGCCTGAGCCGGCCAGCGTGGCCACTTTAGAGCTGGTCTTGTAGGCGAGGAGGCATAGCGCCGCCCGTTACGTAATCGGCCCAATTTTGCATCGTAGGTCGCCGTTCGTCGAGAAGATCATCACGCATATATGCGTTTACCATCGGATCTTTCTCATGGGATAAAGCCGTTTCCATCAGGTCTTGCGAATAGCAGTTTTGCTTGCGGAGCCATGTCCGAAATGTTGCCCGCATTCCATGCTCAGTGATATTTGGATAAAATTTTTGAAATTCTAACCGAGCGCAATTCTCATCAATCACACCAAGCTTGTTCTTCGGTCGGGCAAAGACTGCGTCTGACGTACCTGTCAACAAGCTCATATTATCAAAGATAACATCAAGTTGCTTGCAGATTGGAATGCGGTGCGCGCGACGCATTTTCATGTGCTCCCTTTGACTGGTCCAAATGAGCTGATCCAGTTCAAGATCGATCCATTGAACCATCCGCACTTCCTTTGTTCGCTTGCCCGTGAGGAGCATCACCATCAGCATTTGGCGCACGTCCTCAGCAACATCGTGCTTTAGTATCCACTGCCACAGATCGGGGGCACGTGACCGATCCAACGACGGTTGGTGACGTGTTTGAATCGTGACGCGGCCAAATGCGATCTGGCGTTTGAAGCTCGCTGGATTGATTTCAATATGTTCGAGCAACTTGGCCAGTTCGAAAACCTCTTCCACACGTCCCAGCGTCCGCTTTGCTGTTGTGTGCTTGATCCGCCAGATTGGGTCAAAGACAGCAATCAGATGGCGCTGCTTAATTTGATCAATTGGAAGTGCGCCCAACTGTGGGAAAACGTAGGTCTTCAGTGTGTTCCAGTTTTGCTGAATGTGTTTGCCGTTTGAAAGCCCTAGCACTTTTCGATCAAACCACACCTTTGCAACGTCACGGAAGAGGGGTATGGCTTCGTTTTTTTCAGGCAAGTCGGGCATGCCTATGATTTCTGGTGGTTTATAAACATCTGTCTTTGGATCTAGAATATCAGCTCGTGTGAGCATCGATTTCATGCGCGCATCGCGCAATGAGAGCTCTGGGTAATGACCCAATGTGATCCATTTAGTTTTGCCGTTGGGCGTCATGCGGAGCTGGAAAGTTTTTCCGCCCCTTTGTTTAAACGCAGATAAAGACCATTGCCGTCTGCAAGCCGATCTGGTGACGATCCGTGTTGTGCTGCTTCGATCTGTTTGACTGTTAACATTGATTGTTCCTTTCCGTTTTGCTTTGAAAACAGGGTACAAAACGGCACTGAACTGCACGAACCCAACCTCGGGGCACGTGGGGGCAGGCGGTGGAAATAAGATATGAAATACAATCGGTTAAAGGTAAGTCTTGACGGCTTCTGAGGGCTATTGGGCAGAATTCACTTCTTTCTGTCGATCCGCCATTACCACATTTGTATAAATTTTTTCCCATCAGTTTAAGTTGCTATCAGCCTTTATTTATATGCTGATAATCGTTGTTGTACGTTTCATTGGCTTTCATCCAATTGCCCCTGTATACTTTCCTTGAGTGGTATGAAGAGTGGTATTTATCTTTGCAGCACTGAGCGGCAAACTGACGAAGAAGCTGGTTGAGAACCTAGGGGCTGGTCGTCATGGCGATGGCGCGGGCCTTTATCTGGTTGTCGATCCCTCAGGGGCACTGCGTTATATTGTGCGGGTCACCTTCAAAGGCCAGAAGAACCGCAAGGGCGCGCCACTGCGCACTGACTTTGGTTTAGGCGGCGCAGATATTGTCACGCTCAACTAAGCTCGCGACCGTGCGCTGGAATATCGGCGGATGGCCAAGACGGGCTTGAACCCACGTTTCAACGCGGACCGCGACATCCCCACGTTTGAAGAGGTCAGCCGCTAAGTGCATATTGACCGTTTGCCGACGTGGAAAAACCCGAAACACGGCCAGCAATGGCTGAACACTTTGCGCGACTATGCCTTTCCCAAGATTGGCCGCATGCCGATTGATAGCATCGGCCAGCCTGAAGTGCTGATGTGCCTGTCGCCTATCTGGACGGATAAGCACGAAACGGCGCGGCGGCTGGCACAGCGCATCAAGACTGTTCTGGACGTGGCGAAGTCTAAGGGCTTTCGCTCAGGCGAAAATCCAGTGACAGCAATCAAGGACGCGCAGTTTTTGCCAAAAGTGAAGGCCAAGGTGCAACATCACGACGCGATGCCGTGGCGCGACGTGCCAGCGTTCTTTGCTGAACTGAACGGGCGCAGCGCGACGGCGGCGAAGGCGCTGCAATTCACAATCCTAACGGCCAGCCGCACGTCTGAGGTATTGGACATGACATGGCCTGAGGTTGATGTTGAGGCGCGTTTGTGGACCGTGCCAGCCGCGCGGATGAAAGGTGGCAAAGAACATCGCGTCCCACTTACGGAGGACATGCTGGCGATACTGGAACCGCTCAAAGCGATGGTGTCGGCCTATGTCTTTGAGGGGCAGAAACGCCACAAGCCGGTGTCGAATATGTCGATGCTGATGCTGTTGCGCCGTATGGGGCGCGATGGCTTCACCGTGCATGGTTTCCGCAGTTCGTTCAGGGGATTAGGCCGCGGAGGCGGCAAACGCACCGCGTGAGCTTGCAGAGGCGGCACTGGCGCATCAAGTTGGGTCAAACGTAGAGCGGGCTTATGCGCGGTCTGATTTGTTGGAGCGGCGGCGGGAGTTGATGGTCGGTTGGGGCTTTGTTGCACAAATTGCCCGAAGGGATTCATGTTGTGGATCCAGAGTGATGGCTTTGCGTCATGAGCAGCTGGATCCCAAGGACTTGCAAGACCAGGAATTGGTCGAACTATAACCTTTCTCTGAAGCTACGGGGGTCCCTTTCGATCTGGTTTGACACCAAGATGGATTGGGAAGCGGAGCCTTCAGGCAATCGCGGCTGTCAACAAGCTTATAGTGATGCGACCATACAAACCTGCCTAACCATGAAAGTGTTGTTTGGTTTGCCGTTGAGGCAAACCACTGGGTTTGTAGAAAGCCTTTTGGAACTGGTTGGACTGGACTGGGGGGTGCCCGATTTCAGCACCTTCTGTCGACGACTGCCCGGCAGTCGAAACACAGTTTCCATGAGAGGGGCAAAAGACGTTGTCCGTTGCTATTCCATACCAGAGGTCAGCGGGGCCGCTGCACCTTCTGATCCCCTCCCATGGTTTGCAAGCAAACCCCTGACGGGCATTGGACAGCACGGGCATCAAAGCGGAGGGCGAAGGCGAGTGGAATGCGCGCAAGCACTCCTCTCACACATGCAAGCATGTGTTGTCGGGCAAAGGGTGGCCCTAAACGCCGCCTCTGGCGCAGGATACATATAGGTATCGACGAACAAACACTGGAAATACGCGCAATTGAGGCGACGAGCAGCAGCATTGCCCCCTCTCAGCAGATTGCTTTGCAATCGCCTGCTGAGCAAGGGATTCGCCTGTGCTCCCTGACTTGCTCAACCAAATTCCACCAGACCAAGAGATCGGCAGCGTCACGGCAGATGGGGCATACAATACGCTCAAATGCCATGACGCTATTGCGGCCCGTAATGCTCAGGCTGTGATCCCCCCAGGGCCACGCCCGTTCTGGGCTGAATTGATCCACAGGATCAATTCTAAGACGCCCATCACCCGCGCAAGAACGCCAAATTGTGGAAGTTAGACACGCCCGGTGCGAGGGCGCGAAGCGAGGCGGTGCGATCGTCAGGTCGCGGAAATCCAAATCCGTGCTGCGATCCTGAACGGTTTCACAGCCCTTGGCATCCCCCGTACCGAGACCGTAGGCTAAATCGGTCAAGATTTAAGGGGAGGTCTGACATCATGACGATTTGTGCAACAAAGCCGTCTCGATGTCTCGACTCTCTGCACAGTCGTTGGCGCTGCCGATGAATGCAGAACGATTTAAGTAGCGTCCACATAAGCTGCACTGTTTTGACATAAACGTTCTCATGATGTCAGCCGGACAGTTGAAACAAGACACCGCACAGCGGTCATATGGATACCAAAATGTTGAGCCACCTTACCAATGTTCGGTTTGAGGAAGCTAGGGGCGCAGGTCGCTACGTCCGATCTGGACCTGTCGCGCTTTCGTGCCGCCCCAGATGCCCATTTAGGCCACTTTCCGTTCGAATGCGACAGGGCTTTTCCAGCCTAATGCGGAGTGCCGCCGTCGTGGATTATTGAAGCCATTAATGTATCCAAAGATCGCCATTTTGGCACGCCTGCGGGTTTCCCATGTGTCCCGCCAGATCAGTTCCGCCTTGCGTTGCCCGGCAGGTGAATATTCATATTCACCGAGAGGAGTGGTTTTGAGGACCGTTTCGACGACGGCGTTGTCGTGACAATCCCCTTTCCCGCTCATGCACTGCCCCGGCAGTGCATGTTTACATGCATGAGAGGGGGATACCTTGAAGTCATGTTGGCGCAAGACCTTCTGATAATCGTGAGAACATTATTGGCTGCCACGATCCGTGTGATGGATGCAGCCTTGAGGCGGTGACCGGAACGCTATTGCCATCCCCAGCGCTCTGATCGCCAAGTCCCGCTTCATCCGGTTGCTGTACCACTGATATACCGTTCTGGCGCATCCACTGCCCCTCTCATCGCCGCAAGCGGCGACTGCCGGGCAGCGGGACAGGTGATTGCAAAGCAATCTGCCGAGAGGGGGCGGCCCACGCGCTGGTGCCCAATATCCAAGCCAATCTCTTTGAGTTCCTCAGTTATGCGCGGCCTGCCATAGCTGTTGAGGCTGAGACGAGATTGTTCTTTGATGTGCGCCAGTGTGACCAGATCGGACCGCTGTCTGCGGCGGGCAGGACGGCTGCGGAACGGCCGCAAGCCACGAGAACTGACGTTCATGACACGACACATCCGAATGGTGGCGAAGCTTTCGCGGTGTTCTTCCCCCTCTCATCGTTTGCTGGCAAACGACTGCCGGGCAGTGGGATGTTCCGTGATCCATTTGTTCAGCGTCGACATCCCCCTTTCGGCAGATTGCTTTGTAATCGCTTGCTGGGCAATTATGGCAAGATCATCTGCCACTTGCTTGCGTGTAAGCCCGCTGGTCAGTGCAATGCGCACCGCATCCTTACGGAATTCGTCCGTTCGTTTCAGTCCCATAGTTCATCTCCTTTGTTGCAGTAAATGTTATCAAAGGAGCGCCATCAAACCGCGACAGGTCCGATCGAACTCATCGTCTCCCCGCGTTGCCACCGATCCCATATCTCTGACTTTTGCTTGTCCGTGAAAAATACACGACGACGATACTTCATGGCTTACGCTCCAACTTTTCTTAAAGATCGAAGTGTTGCGTCGACCGGTTGAAACCGCCGCCCAATGTGACAGATGCTGCGTGCTGTTTCCTCATCACTCTTATATTAGGTCAGCTCTGCTATAAAAATATAGCCAGCACCATAGATCGTTTTGATCATCTTTGGATTGACGGGATCGTCGCCGAGCTTGTTGCGTAGCCGAGAAATTCTTACGTCTATCGCGCGATCATAGGTTTCCGAACCGTCTTCGCGCAAATGACTAAGCAGGCGATCGCGGGTGATTAGTCGATTGGGTGCGCTGGTGAAAAGCTCAAGGATTTTGACCTCGGCGTAAGACAATCGCTTTGTCTCACCCGTGTCCGAAACCAACGCGTGTTGATCAAGATTGGCTGTCCAGTTCCCTAACCGGATCGCTGCGGCAGGTACGTCTATGGGGCTGGGCTTGCGGCGGCGCAACAGGACTTTGACACGCGTTACAACCTCGGCCAGCTCGAACGGCTTAGTGACGTAATCATCAGCCCCGAGCTCCAATCCCGCTATCCTGTCGGGCAGGGCAATTCGCCCTGAAATAATCATGATTGCCGCGTTTGTTTCGCTCGATAATTTGTTGACTAGGGATAGGCCGTCACGATCTGGCAGCCCCAGATCGACAATGCAGACCTGCGGTGTGAGTGAGCGCATCGATTGCTCGAACATCGTCGCACTTGCAAAGCAAACTGTTTGAAATCCGGCGTCCTCCAATGCGTCTTGCAGCAATGTCCGGATCTCGCGGGTGTCATCAACAATTGCGATCAGAGGGGCATCGGTCATGTGGGGCCTTGTGAGATCTGGAGGTGGCTTTTGAGGGCGGTCAAAGTGAATGGCTTACTTAGAACAGGGTGAAAACGGGCTAAAGATTGGCGCACTGGATCGTTTTCGGGCAGGCCAGTAATAGCCCGCAAAGGCAGGTCTAGGCCCGCATCGACCAACGCTTCCGACAAATCAAACCCTGTGCCACCCTGTGCTAACATCACATCTGTTAAAATCAATGTCACGTCAGGAACTTGGGCCAGCCGAACGGCTTCCGCTACATTGTCGGTTTCAATCACAGCGTGACCCAGATCGCGCAGTTGTTCGCGGATGGTTTCGCGCAATGCCGGATCATCCTCAACCAGCAGGATCAGACCGGGCAGATCTTGTGGTGGTGTCTGGTAGGGAAGGCGCAGTGTAATTTCCGCCCCTCCATCTTTATGGTTGCCCAAATGGATGCGACCACCGCTTAATTTGGCAAAATCAAAGGCGGTCGATAGACCCAAACCCCGCCCCGGTTTCCCGCGCTTTGAGGTGTAAAATGGCGCAAGCGCATTTTTCAGCGCGTGTTCTGTAAATCCAGGGCCCGTGTCACGGACCGACAATAGCAAAGTCGGGCCATCGGCGCGGCGCAGGTCAATCTTCACGAGACCCGGATCTTTCATGGCTTCACCAGCATTCAGCACGAGGTTTAAAAGCGCATCTTGTGCGAAGCCTGCGTCAAGTATCAGTTCCGGATCGGGCAAATCATGCGCGATGTCCAAAACTGTGCCAGACGGAAGGGCCGCCTGTGCCAAAAGCGCGAAGTTCTCGATAAAAGGCTGCATCTGGACTGGTTGGATTTCCAATTCGCGTTTGGCGTCAACTTTTGACAAGCCTTCAATAAGGGCAGCACCACGAAAGGCTGCTGATCTAATCGTTTGGCTGATCTCGTGTTGAATAGGGGATAGGTTGGATTGTGCAGCAAGACGACCTTGTTGCCCTAGAATGATCGTAAGTAAGTTGTTAAAATCGTGCGCTAAACCACTGGTCAGCTGTGCCGCCAATTCACGTCTGCGAGCATGAACCAACGCTTGTCTTGCGTTGACCTCCTCGGTGACGTCTGTTGACAATAGATAGACGCCTGTGACGTGATCAGCGCTGTCCATTTCGGGCGTGAACGCGATGCGAATGTGTTTTGAAGATTGGCTGTCCGTAAACTCGAGAACAGGCGCTTCCCCGTTGAGCGCACGGGCAAAGTCGGGGCTGATGAGACTGTAGACTTCCTCCCCCAAAGCGTCGAGCAGATGCTTGCCAATCACGTTGCTGGATTGGCTGGGCAAGATCGTATGCAGTTTTCGGTTGGAATATGTGTATACGCCATCTGGCCCGACGCGCGCGATGTGTGCGGGGGTCATGGCATTGGTGAGGTTCAGTCGATCCTGCGACGCTGTCAGATTGCGCTTGGCCTCCTCTAAGGCGGTGATAGTGGCCATCAATGCGCGGTTGGTTTGGGACAGTTCCTCGGATCGCGATATTAATTTATCTGACAAGTTGGCCGAGCGTTTTCGCAAGAGGTGTTCTTGCGCTTTGACGGTCGAAATGTCGGTGTAAACCGTGACCCAGCCGCCTTCTTCCAAGGGCACGCCTTCAACTGAGATGGTCGTGCCATTTGAGCGTGTCCGCTCAAAATAATGGGGTTCAAATGCGCGGGCTTGGGTCTTACGTTCGGAAATAAATGCTTCAATATCGACAACATCGCCATAGTCGCCGCGCCAGACCAGATGGCGAACCGTGTCTTCAAAACATGCTCCAAATTCCACCAAACGGACCGGTAGGTCGAACATCTTTTGAAACCGCTCATTTGCGACGACCAACCGTAAGTCCCTGTCATAAATGGAGATTGCTTGCGTGATCAGGTTCAAGCCCGCGGACGTTAGCTTTTGAATATAATCGGCGCTGTGGTGCATGATGTCATCAAGCGTAACACCAATGCTAGACACTTGGCTAGAGATCAGCTGCGTTGTAAGATTTGGATGGATTTGTGACACACTTGTGAAAGACTAATTCATGAGGGTACTTCTGTGATGTGGGCCTGAACGGGAGATTCGGCCCATACGTCTGGGAGGACCAATGATCGCAATTGCGCCAAAAGAGGGCCGTGAAACGCTGCCAAAATTATTGGCACGCAATGTTTTGCGTCACCCAAACAAGCCTGCCTACCGTGAAAAAGCATTTGGTATCTGGCAAAGTTGGACGTGGGCGCAGGCCGCGACTGAAATCGAAGATCTTGCTTGCGGTCTGGCCGATATGGGGCTTGGGCCAGGCGATAGTGTTGCGATCATCGGACGCAACAGGCCCGCGCTGTATTGGGCGATGATTTCTGTTCAAATGTGCGGCGCGATACCGGTACCGTTGTACCAAGACGCCGTCGCCGAAGAGATGATTTATGTGTTGAGCAACTGCGAGGCGCGGTTCGTAATTGCGGGCGACCAAGAACAAATCGACAAGATTCACGAAGTCCAAGACCAGATCCCCCAGGTTGAGCAGATGATCTACCATGATCCGCGCGGAATGCGGAAATATGATGCCCCAAACCTGTCCGCTATGGCAAAGGTGCGCGCAATTGGCCGTGATAAACGTGCCGAGATTTGGCCGCGCCTTGAGGCTATTCAGGCTACCAAAAGCTACGATGATACCTGCGTGATGCTATATACGTCTGGCACCACCGGCCGCCCAAAAGGTGTGGTTCTGTCAAATCGCAACATCATTGAGACGTCAAAGAACTCGGCTGAGTTTGACAACTTGCGCGCCGATGAGGATGTACTGGCCTATCTGCCAATGGCATGGGTCGGCGATTTCATCTTCTCTGTAGGCCAATCGTTGTGGACAGGGTTTTGCGTGAACTGCCCCGAAAGCGCCGAGACGATGCAGACTGACCTGCGTGAAATTGGCCCCACGTATTTTTTCGCCCCACCGCGCGTCTTTGAAAGCCAATTGACCGAAGTGATGATCCGCATGGAAGATGCGAGCCGGTTCAAAAAGTGGCTATTTAAACGCTACATGGCACATGCCAAAACGGTCGGTCCCCGCCTGCTGGATGGTGAAAGCGTGGGTTTTGGCGACCGGATCGGTTATTTACTTGGCAATCTGCTTGTCTATGGCCCCCTTAAGAACACTTTGGGCCTCAGCCGTGTGCGCGTTGGGTACACAGCGGGTGAGGCGATTGGGCCGGAGCTGTTTTCGTTTTATCGCTCGCTCGGGATTAATCTGAAACAGCTGTACGGTCAGACGGAAGCCAGCGTGTTCATCACGCAGCAACCAGACGGTCAGGTGCGCAGCGACACTGTTGGCGTACCAAGTCCGGGTGTTGAATTGAGAATAGCCGAAAGCGGCGAAGTTTTCTATCGATCCCCCGGTGTGTTTGTTGAATATTTCAATAATCCCGAAAGTACTGCATCGACCAAGGATGCCGATGGTTGGGTTGCGACAGGTGATGCTGGCTTCATCGACCCTGAGTCCGGGCACCTACGGATTATTGATCGCGCAAAAGACGTTGGCAAGATGAGCGATAGCGCGATGTTTTCACCAAAATACGTTGAAAACAAATTGAAATTCTTCCCCAACATTCTTGAGGCCGTTGTGTTCGGCAATGGCCGTACGATGTGCACTGCGTTTCTGAACATCGACCTGATGGCGGTGGGCAACTGGGCTGAACGTCATAACATTGCGTATTCATCCTACCAAGAATTGGCAGGTCATCCTCGTGTGTTGGAAGTTTTGCGCGGGCACGTGGAAGAAGTGAACGTGTCTGTTGCCGCTGATCCGATGCTGTCAAGCTGTCAGGTGAGCCGCTTTGTAGTACTGCACAAGCAGTTGGATCCGGATGACGGTGAAATGACCCGCACTCAAAAGGTGCGCCGTGTGGTGGTTGAAGACAAATTCAGCGATATTCTGATCGCGATGTATAACGACAAGGCCGAAATTTATACTGAGACCGAAGTGACCTATGAAGATGGCCGCAAAGGCCAGATCAAGGCGACCCTCATGATTGTCGATGCTGCCGTGCAGCCTGTCCAAAAATTGGAGGCTGCGGAATGAAAGATAGTGTCGAACCATATGTGACGGATGATGGCCGCCTGATCGGGGACGTAATGCTTGATCTGCGCAACATCACCCTGCGTTTTGGTGGGGTCGAGGCGATCAAAGACATTTCGTTCGATATCCGCGAAGGCGAGATTCGTGCGATTATCGGGCCAAACGGTGGGGGCAAATCATCCATGCTGAACATCATCTCGGGGTTTTATAAACCGCAAGAAGGTGAAGTCTGGTTTGACGGCGTCGAGCGCCCCCCGATGCGTCCCTATAAAGTGGCGCGCCAAGGCATTGCGCGTACATTCCAAAACATCGCCCTGTTTGAGGGTATGTCAGTGCTGGACAACGTCATGACGGGCCGATTGAACCACATGAAAGCGGGCATGTTTAGCCAAGCGATGTGGCTTGGTAAGGCTGAGCGCGAAGAAGTCGAAAACCGTGAAGTTGTAGAACGGGTCATAGATTTTTTGGAAATCCAGAAGATCCGCAAGACGCCGGTTGGGCGCCTACCGTACGGTTTGAAAAAGCGCGTTGAGTTGGCGCGTGCCCTTGCCGCGGAACCGAGATTGCTGCTGCTGGACGAACCGATGGCGGGCATGAACGTTGAGGAAAAAGAGGACATGAGCCGCTTTATTCTTGATGTGAACGACGAATTTGGCACCACGATTGCCCTGATCGAACACGACATGGGCGTTGTGATGGATCTAAGCGACCGTGTGGTCGTGATGGATTATGGCCGTAAAATTGGCGACGGCACGCCGGACGAAGTGCGCAACAATCAAGACGTGATTGATGCTTATCTGGGGGTTGCACATGACTAATTTCACCGCACACGCAGGGGGCAAACATGTCGGCTGATTTTCTTTACGGCATCGAAGTTGTCATCAACGGGCTGATGGCTGGCGTTCTTTATGCGCTGGTCGCGCTGGGGTTCGTGTTGATCTACAAAGCGTCGGGTATTTTCAATTTTGCCCAAGGTGTTATGGCGCTGTTTGCCGCCCTGACCCTCGTGGGGATCATGGACGGACAGATACCCTTCGCCCATCTGATCAACTCTATTTTCGGCACCGAATTTCATCACTTTGGATGGGAGGTGCCAGCCTTATTGGCGATCGCGCTGACGGTGGTGGTGATGGTCATATTTGCATGGCTGGTGCAGAGGTACGTGTTCCGACATCTGGTCGGACAGGAACCGATCATTTTGTTTATGGCCACCATTGGCCTCGCCTATTTCCTCGAAGGGGTGGGTGATCTGATGTGGGGATCTGAGATCAAGACAATCGCGCTGGGTCTGCCGCAAGGCAACGCGCGTTGGTTTGAGGATATAACATCGACCCTCGGGGATGACAGTTTCTTCGGCTTCTTTGTCCGAAAGTTGGACATTGTTGCGGCCCTTGTGGCCATCGTTCTGGTCACTGCATTGATTTGTTTTGCCCAATACACCAAGCAAGGCCGCGCGATGCGGGCTGTAGCGGATGATCACCAAGCGGCGTTGTCGGTCGGTATTTCGCTAAACTTTATCTGGGTGTTGGTGTGGTCGCTTGCGGGCATCGTGGCATTGGTCGCAGGCATCATGTGGGGCGCAAAATCGGGCGTGCAGTTTTCGCTGTCGTTGATCGCACTCAAGGCGTTGCCGGTGCTTATGCTCGGCGGTTTCACGTCCATCCCCGGTGCAATTATCGGCGGTCTGATAATCGGCGTGGGCGAACAGCTGTTTGAATACACCATTGGCGGGCCGTTCCTTGGTGGCGCGACTGAAAACTGGTTTGCCTACATGCTGGCGCTCTTGTTCCTTGTGTTTCGTCCACAAGGCCTGTTCGGGGAGAAGATCATTGAACGTGTTTAAATCCCTTTCCACAAACCAAGGAACGTCCTGATGTTTTATCGCGAAGCTGGTGATTTCAAGACGTCCTATAAGGCCGACAATCAGACCTTTCCGATTGCCTTTGATCGCTATCGCTACTGGGCTATTTTGGCTTTCGCCTACCTAGTTATCCCGTTCCTGATCAACGATTACTGGGCCAATGCTATTTTGGTGCCGTTTCTGATCTATGCGATTGCGGCGATCGGACTAAACATCTTAACGGGCTATTGCGGACAGGTAAGCCTTGGTACTGGCGGCTTCATGGCTGTTGGTGCGTACAGCTGCTATAAGTTGATGACCAGTTTTCCGGACGTTTCCATCCTTATTCACGTCATTCTAGCTGGCGGTATCACTGCGATTGTCGGGGCGGCATTTGGTCTTCCAAGTCTGCGTATCAAGGGGTTTTACCTTGCGGTCGCAACGCTCGCTGCGCAGTTCTTTCTAGTCTGGTTGTTCAACAAAGTGTCGTGGTTTTACAACTACTCCGCATCTGGCCAGATCTCAGCGCCTGAACGTCTGGTGTTCGGCGCAGCGGTGACGGGCCCAAACACTGAGCCGTGGGTTCAATACATGGTGTGCCTCGTATTTGTGACGATCTGCGCGATCATCGCGCGCAATCTGACCCGTGGAACACTGGGCCGCTCTTGGATGGCGATCCGCGACATGGATATCGCCGCTGAGATCATCGGGGTGAACCCGCTCAAGGCGAAGCTAACCGCATTTGCGGTGTCATCGTTTTTCATCGGCATCTCGGGCGCGCTGTTTTTCAGTGTTTACCTTGGGGCCGTGGAAGTGGGCGATGCATTCGGTATCCAAAAATCGTTTCTGGTGCTCTTTATGATTATCCTCGGGGGGCTTGGCAGCATTTTCGGCAGCTTTGCAGGGGCCGCGTTCCTCGTGCTGCTGCCGGTTTTGCTCAAGGTGGTCGGGGTTGATCTGTTAGGGTGGCCCACTGATTTGGTGAGCCATCTAAGGTTGGTCATCATCGGCGCGCTAATCATGTTTTTCTTGATCAAGGAACCGCACGGGCTGGCGCAGCTTTGGCGATTGGCCAAGGAAAAGCTGCGGCTTTGGCCGTTCCCTTACTAGGGCCCTTTACGAGTACAAGATTACCCGTGGGGTCCGCCCCGCGACACGACCGAGGCAACTTGGCATACGAACGGATCAACCAATGGGAGGATATATCCGATGACACTTAAGACACTTGGGGCGCTGGCCCTGACAGCCACAATTGGCGCAACCGCAGCGATGGCCGACTTGGTCATCCCCGATCTCAGCTACCGCTCGGGCGCTTATGCTGCTGGCGGTACGCCGTTCTCGGATGGCTATCAGGACTATTTTAACTTGTTGAATGCACGCGATGGCGGCATCGGCGGCGAAGCGATCCGCATCGTTGAATGTGAAACGGGCTACAACACCGAAGTTGGCGTTGAGTGTTACGAGTCCACCAAGGGCGAAGGCGCGTTGGTCTATCAACCGCTGTCCACAGGCATCACATACCAACTGATCCCACGCGCTACAGCTGATGGCATCCCTATTCACACAATGGGCTACGGCCGCACATCTGCCGCCGATGGTGAAACGTTCAACTGGGTCTTCAATTATCCTGCAAACTACTGGGATGCTGCGTCGGTGATGGTCAACTATCTGTTGGGCCAGAACGGTGGCAGCCTTGAGGGTAAAGACATCACGTTGCTGTTCCACAACTCAGCTTATGGCAAAGAACCTATCGCTACGTTGAACGCATTGGCCGAATTGCATGGCTTTAACTTCAGCGAACTTGCCGTGGATCACCCGGGTCAGGAACAGACCGCTCAATGGTTGCAAATCCGCCGTGAGCGTCCTGATTATGTTTTGATGTGGGGCTGGGGCGTTATGAACCAAGTCGCAATTCAGGAAGCCGCGAACATCAGCTATCCAATGGATCAGTTCATCGGCAACTGGTGGGCTGGCGCTGAACACGACGTGACGCCTGCGGGTGCTGCGGCGAACGGTTATCTGTCGCTGAACATGAACCGTATTGGTGACATGCCGGTTCTGGCTGAAATGCAGTCGATGGTTGTTGATGCTGGTAACGGTGCTGGCGACGGGTCCAACGTCGGGTCCGTTCTGTACGTCCGTGGCATGTATGCTGCGATGCTTGCAGCCGAAGCGATTGCCAAGGCACAGGAAATCCACGGTGTTGCAGACATCACGCCCGCGATGATGCGTGACGGGATGGAAGCCCTCGAGATCACAAATGCACGCATGGAAGAACTGGGCATGCCTTTGGTTGGTCCTGAGTTCAGCGTATCCTGTCAGGATCACGGCGGTTCCGGCATGGGCATCGTTCAGCAGTGGGATGCAGCAGCAGGCGCGTTTGTTGCGCTGACGGACTACATCGCACCTGATGATAGCGTGACAGGCCCACTTATCACAGCAGATGCAGCCGCGTTTGCAGCTGAGAACAACATCACTCCAGGGTGCTTGTGATGTAATTCGGACTTTGGCGGCGGGTATTTCTGTCTGCCGCCAAAGCCCACTTTTTCCAATACGGGCCCCAACGCAGGAGTACGGACATCATGCTGGATAGTGCAAAGACCGAGACCTTGCTTGAGGTCAATAATATCGAAGTGATCTACAATCACGTGATTCTTGTGTTGAAGGGCGTGTCGCTATCTGTGCCAAAGGGAGGGATTACCGCGCTGCTGGGTGGCAACGGCGCTGGCAAAACCACAACGTTGAAGGCGATTTCTAACCTGCTGCAATCTGAACGTGGCGAAGTCACCAAAGGATCAATTCATTATCGCGGCGATCTTGTGCAGGATCTATCACCCGAGGCTTTGGTCAAACGCGGTGTCGTGCAAGTGATGGAAGGCCGTCACTGTTTTGAACACCTCACTGTTGAAGAAAACCTGCTTACAGGAGCCTATACTCGGACTGACGGTAAGACCGCGCAAGCGCTTGAGATGGTGTATGAATACTTCCCTCGCCTGAAAACCCGCCGCAAATCGCAGGCCGGATATACGTCAGGTGGCGAACAACAAATGGTGGCACTTGGGCGAGCGTTGATGTCCAAACCCGAAACAATTTTACTGGATGAGCCGAGCATGGGCTTAGCCCCGCAACTGGTCGAAGAGATCTTTGGCATCGTTAAATCATTGAACGAAAACGAAGGTGTGTCGTTTTTGCTGGCCGAACAGAACACAAACGTGGCTCTGCGGTTTGCGCACTACGGCTACATTCTGGAAAGTGGTCGCGTGGTTATGGACGGTAAAGCCTCTGAGCTGCGCGAAAATCCAGACGTCAAAGAATTTTATCTCGGTATGTCGGAGGAGGGGCGCAAATCGTTTCGTGATGTGCGATCCTATCGTCGCCGCAAAAGGTGGCTGTCATGAGTAATTTGGATCAATTGGAAACCCGCTCCGCTGATGCGCGCGAGGCCGATCAACTGGCGCAGCTATTGCCGTTGTTGGCCCACATCAACGCTGCGCAAAACAGCTGCCTGACTGGTGTGGATAAGGTCCAATCTCTTGCCGACCTGCGCCATCTTCCCGTGCTGCGAAAATCTGACCTTGGCAAATGGCAGGCTGAAAAACCGCCCTTTGGTGGTATTCTGACGAACGGTGTTACGCGACTGTTTCAGTCGCCGGGGCCGATCTATGAACCCGGTGGGTCGACACCTGATTGGTGGCGATTTGCGCGGTTTTTACGGGCGGCGGGTATTGGTGCAGATGATGTGGTGCAGAACACGTTTTCTTATCATTTCACCCCTGCCGGCGCGATGTTTGAAAGCGCGGTGATAGCCGTTGGCGCTCAGGTGTTTGCCGCGGGTCCAGGGCAGACTGAATTGCAGGTCCGCGCGGCTGTTGATCTTGGTGTGACAGCATATGCAGGAACGCCTGATTATCTGGGTGCAATCTTGGCCAAGGCCGATGAAATGGGCGTCGATTTAGGCCATATCACCAAGGCCGTTGTGTCCGGTGGGCCGTTGTTTCCGCAGGTCCGTGCAGCCTATGCTGCGCGCGGCATCACGTGTTTGCAATGCTACGGTACGGCGGACGTGGGCCATATTGCGTATGAAACGCAGGCCGATGCGCCCATGGTGATTGATGAAGGCGCAATCGTTGAAATCGTTACTCCGGGCACAGGCGATCCGGTTCCGATTGGAGAAGTCGGTGAAGTTGTCGTGACGGCATTGAATGCCGATTATCCTTTGATCCGATTTGCGACGGGCGATCTGTCCGCAATCGTACCGGGCATGTCCGACTGTGGCCGCACGAACATGCGCTTGGCGGGCTGGAAAGGCCGCGCTGATCAAGCTACCAAGGTTAAAGGTATGTTCGTTCGCCCCGAACAGGTTGCGCGATTGGTTGAACGCCATCCTGAAATTCATCGCGCCCGAGTTGAGGTCGGCCATAACGGCAAGACCGATACTATGCTGGTCAAACTGGAAACCGACGGGTCCGATTTGGCAGCCTATGCGGCGTCCATTTCAGAAGTGTTAAAGTTGCGCGGTGAGGTCGAGATTGTCTCGCGTGGGGTGCTTCCGCGTGACGGTGTCGTGATCGCAGACCTGCGACAGGTCAGCTGATGTCGGTTGTGATTGTTGGTGCAGCCCGCACCCCGATGGGCGGATTTCAAGGTGCATTGTCCACCGTCACGGCAACCGATCTTGGGGCAGCAGCCATTCGTGGTGCGCTGGAAAATGGAGACGTGTCGCCGGGCGGCGTCGACGAGGTCTTGATGGGCTGTGTTTTGCCCGCAGGATTGGGCCAAGCGCCCGCACGTCAGGCCGCATTGGGCGCTGGATTGCCGCAATCGGTTCCGTGCAGCACGGTAAACAAGGTCTGCGGATCGGGCATGAAAACAGTGATGGCGGCGCATGACCAGATCATTGCTGGTAGCCAAGACTTGATGATCGCGGGTGGCATGGAAAGCATGTCGGGTGCGCCGTATTTGTCGTTGAAGACACGCGATGGTGCGCGGTTGGGTCATGTCGAAATGAAGGACCACATGTTTCTCGACGGGCTTGAAGACGCTTACACGCGTGGCGCGTTGATGGGCACATTCGCCGAAGCCTGCGCCGAGCAATATCAGTTCACACGTGAGGCACAGGACGCCTATGCGCTTGGGTCACTATCAAACGCATTGGCCGCCCAAAAGTCCGGTGCGTTTGACGGTGAAATCACCAACGTCACCGTTATGTCGCGCAAAGGCGATGTGACCGTGTCGCTTGATGAACAACCGGGCAATGCACGGCCCGACAAGATCCCTACGTTGCGGCCTGCCTTCAAGAAAGATGGTACTGTGACAGCCGCTAATGCATCGTCAATTTCAGACGGGGCGGCGGCGATAGTTTTGACCAGTGAGACGCACGCTCAGGTGTGCGGACTGACAATGCGGGCCCGCATAGTGGGCCATGCAAGCCATGCGCAAGATCCCGCATGGTTCACAACAGCACCGGTGCCTGCAACGCAAAAGTTACTGACCCGTATCGGATGGAGCGTCGATGACGTCGATCTGTGGGAGGTCAATGAGGCCTTTGCGGTGGTACCGATGGCCTTCATGCAAGACCTTGGAATTGAGCGTGAAAAGATGAACGTAAATGGTGGGGCCTGTGCGCTCGGTCATCCGATTGGCGCATCGGGAACACGGATCATCGTGACCCTGCTGAATGCGCTGGAAAAGCGGGGTCTTAAGCGTGGTATCGCTGCGATTTGTATTGGTGGCGGTGAGGGGACTGCGATCGCAGTTGAGCGCCCTTGAAGCTTGGCTCTGATCATGCTGCCGTTGTCACTGGCGGCGCATCGGGACTTGGTGCCGCAGTGGCTGCGGCGTTGCGTCTGAAAGGCGTTAAAGTGGCGCTACTCGATCGCGATACCGACAAGGGCATGGCCTATGCCGCAGAAATAGGCGCAAATTTTTACGAAACGGATGTGATCGATGCTACATCTGTCGCAGCGGCACTGACACAAGCACGCGGTGCGCACGGCCAGGAAAGCATCTGCGTGAATTGTGCGGGGATTGCGCCTGCTGCCAAAACTGTGTCGCGTGGTGAGGCCCATGATTTGGCGCTGTTTCAAATGGTTATCAACGTCAATCTGGTCGGCAGTTTTAATGTGGCATCGCAAAGTGCGGCGGGTATGGTGGCCGCAGATCCTGTGGGTGAAGAACGCGGCGTCATCATTCACACGGCATCCATCGCGGCCTTTGAAGGACAGATGGGGCAGGTGGCCTATGCGGCGTCAAAGGGCGGTATCGTGGGGCTGACGTTACCCATGGCGCGTGATCTGGCGCGGAGCGGTGTGCGGGTCATGGCCATCGCGCCAGGAATATTTGGCACACCTATGGTGACCTCCATGAGCCAAGACATTCAGAATGGTCTGGCGGCAGGAATACCGTTTCCACCACGCCTTGGTGATCCAGATGAATTTGCAGCCTTGGCGCTGCATATCATTGAAAACGCATTCCTAAATGGGTCGGTCATACGCCTTGATGGCGCGACCCGACTGGCAATGAGGTAAGACATGGATTTTGCGCTGAGCGAAGAACAGACATTGATTTTTGACATGGCCAAGGCCTTTGGCGACGAACATATCAAACCCAATGCGCAGGCGTGGGAAAAGGCTGAAAACATCCCGAAAGACCTGTGGCCCAAGCTGGCAGAATTGGGGTTTGGCGGGTTGTACGTGCGCGAAGAAAGCGGTGGATCGGGGCTGTCACGGCTGGATGCAACGCTGGTGTTTGAGGCGCTGAGCATGTCTTGCCCGTCCGTTGCGGCGTTCTTGTCGATCCACAATATGTGCGCGGCAATGATTGATAAATTCGGTTCTGACGCGCTACGGGCGCAGTTCCTGCCCCGTGCCCTCAGCATGGAGATGGTCTTGTCCTATTGCTTGACTGAACCGGGGTCCGGGTCTGACGCTGCGGCCCTCAAAACCCGTGCTGAGCGCACGAATGAAGGTTATGCGCTGACTGGCACAAAGGCGTTCATTTCGGGTGGGGGGTACTCTGGCGCCTACATCGTTATGTGCCGCACTGGTGATGACGGGCCCAAAGGCATTTCTACTGTGATCGTCGAGGATAAAACCGACGGGCTGTCTTTTGGTGGACTTGAGGACAAAATGGGCTGGCGTGCGCAGCCAACGCGGCAAGTGCAATTGGACGATTGCCACATTCCTGCGACCAATCTGGTGGGCGAGGAAGGCAAAGGGTTTACATATGCGATGGCTGGGCTGAACGGCGGGCGTTTGAACATCGCGGCCTGTTCGCTGGGCGCGGCGCAGGCGGCATTGACCCAAACTGTGGCTTATATGGCCGAGCGCAAGGCATTTGGAAAATCCATTGATCAATTTCAAGCGTTGCAGTTCCGGTTGGCGGACATGGAAATTGAATTGCAGGCCGCGCGTGTTTTTCTTCACCAAGCCGCGTGGAAACTGGACACTGGTACGCCCGATGCCGCTGCGCATTGTGCCATGGCCAAAAAGTTCGTGACCGAGGCGGGCAGCCGCGTGGCCAATGATTGTCTGCAACTGCATGGCGGCTACGGCTATCTGGCCGATTACGGAATAGAAAAGTTGGTGCGCGATCTGCGCGTGCATGAAATTCTTGAAGGTACTAACGAGATTATGCGCATGATTGTCAGTCGCGGGATGATCGCGAAATGAGCGATATCGACATTCGCATCGAAGGGCGCGCGGGGCGCATTAAGCTGAACCGACCCGATGCTCTGAATGCTTTAACTACTGAAATGACGTTAGCGATTGAATCCGCAATTGATGAATGGCGCGACGCAGACATTGATTTGGTGATGATTGACGCGGCTGGCATATGGGCCTTTTGTTCTGGTGGTGATATTGCCGACATGTACCGCAGCGGCCAAAATGGTAATCTGGACTATGGGCGTTAGTTTTGACGTGACGAGTATCGGCTGAATACGAAGCTTTATGAATACCCAAAACCCGTCATTAGTTTTCTACAGGGCACTGTCAGAGGAAACTGACTTGAGGCTGGCAGGGCCGCGACTTAGCATAGAGGGATGATTAAACGCAGCCCTTTCCGCTACTTTAAGACGTCTCCCGAAATCATCCGCTTGGCCGTGATGATGTATGTCCGTTTTCCGCTTTCACTCCAAAATGTGGAGGACCTACTGAATGAGCGCGGCATCGACATTAGCCACGAAACAGTCCGTTTCTGGTGGAATAGATTTGGCCCGCTGTTCGCGACTGGGATACGCCAGACGCGCGTTAAACAAATGCGCGCCTACTCGAACTGGCAGTGGCATCTCGATGAGGTTTTCGTGAAGATTAACGGTGAGACGCACTATCTTTGGCGGGCCGTGGATCATGAGGGTGAAGTGCTCGAAAGCTATGTGACGAAGCGCCGTAACCGTAAAGCAGCATTGAAGTTCCTCAGAAAAACTATGAAACGCCACGGCAAAGTTGAGGTTCTTGTCACCGACAAGCTACGTGCCTATGGCGCTGCGATGAAGGTCATTGGCAGCGCCAACCAGCAGGAAACTAGCCGCAGGCTCAACAACCGCGCTGAGAATTCACACCAGCCATTTCGAAGGCGGGAACGGGCCATGCTGCGCTTTAGGCGCATGCGAAGTCTGCAGAAGTTTGTCTCCGTCCAGGCATCCTGTGTTGACCTGTCGCGGTTTGATGGCGCTCCTTTGATAACATTTACTGCAACAAAGGAGATGAACTATGGGACACAGAAGAGCGGACGAATTCGGCAAGGATGCGGTACGCATTGCGCTGACCCGTGGGCTGAAGCGCAAACAAATTGCGGATGATCTTGGTGTTGGGATGTCGTATCGAAAGAGGACTTAGGCCTCGCCCAAGAGAATGATCGGCTTCGACGCGAGACACCATTGCGCGGCAGTCGATACGCAGTATCGATGAGAGGGGAAGAACACCGCGAAAGTTTCGCCACCATTCGGATGTGTCGTGTCATGAACGTCAGTTCTCGTGGCTTGCGGCCGTTCCGCAGCCGTCCTGCCAGCCGCAGACAGCGGTCCGATCTGGTCACACTGGCGCACATCAAAGAACAATCTCGTCTCAGCCTCAACAGCTATGGCAGGCCGCGCATAACTGAGGAACTCAAAGAGATTGGCTTGGATATTGGGCACCGGCGCGTGGGCCGCCCCCTCTCGGCAGATTGCTTTGCAATTACCTGTCCCGCTGCCCGGCAGTCGCCGCTTGCGGCGATGAGACGGGGCAATGGATGCGCCAGAACGGTATATCAGTGGTACAGCAACCGGATGAAGCGGGACTTGGCGATCAGAGCGCTGGCGCTGGAGATGGCAATAGCGTTCCGGTCTCCGCCTCAAGGCTGCATCCATCACACGGATCGTGGCAGCCAATACTGTTCTCACGATTATCAGAAGGTCCTCCGCCAACGTGACTTCAAGGTATCCCCCTCTCATGCATGTAAACATGCACTGCCGGGCCAGTGGATAAGTATCCGTCTTGATCAAGCCCCCTTTTCCACCCAATTTCGATTTGCTTTGATGAGGGCGTTAGCGAGCTCGATGAGCTTTCGCATGAGCGTCGTAAGGGCGACTTTTGGTGGCTTTCCAGCTTTAATCATGGCTTGGTATTTGGTCTTGAGATCGGGGTTGTGCCGCATCGCCACAAGGGCAGGCATATAGAGTGCGTCCCTCACTACTTTCTGGCCGCCCTGAATGAATGATTTTCCTCGCCATTGGCCCGATTGACGCGTCATCCACTGCCCGGCAGTGATTTGCATGCAAATCATGAGAGGGTCTATCAAAATGGTGGCAGCACAGACCGCGCCGATTGAAGTGGTCCTGCTTTTCAGGACAGGTATGTGGCTTGGCTAAGATGCATCTAATTTATGTTCATGCCGATTTTCGTATCTCCGCGTGGCCAAAGTATGCGATGTCCGGTGTTCGCTTATCAAGGGCCGTGTGAGGGCGTTCTGAGTTGTAGAACCCAACCCATGTATCGATGATCCGTTTTGCGTGGAACCCGCCGGTGATTTCATGCAAGTAAACGGCCTCCTGCTTGAGGGATCGCCACTGGCGTTCGATGAAGATATTGTCGAGATAGCGGCCGCGTCCGTCCATTGATATTTTGATGTTGGCTTCGGTCAAAGTTGTGATCCAGCCTGCGCCAGTGTATTGGCTGCCCTGGACGCCCTTCTAAGTGTCAAGCCGCGATCTGAGCCTGATTTATTTGTTTGTGGCGACGCGCGATGATGTTGAAGACTTCGCGCGCAATGTATCGTTTGAGGCAGCGGATCGCTTCTAGCTTTGAATGGCCTGGGGCTACTCTACGTGCGACGTATTCTTGGGTCTTCGTATCCAACCGCAACCGTCCGATTGCAATGATGTGTAACGCACTGTTCGCGGCACGGTCGCCACCTCGGTTCAAGCGGTGTCGTGTGGTTTTGCCCGATGAGGCAGGAACTGGGCTGACACCACACAATGCAGCAAAGCTGGCTTCGGATCGGAGGCGTTGAGGATTGTCGCCTGCGGTCAGCAACAATTGGGCTGCGCTGTTCAACCCGATTGAGTTGCGTGCGATCAGCTCTGGGGCCAAATCTGTGACAATTGCTTGGATCATAATGTCCAGCTCGGCGACTTCATCATGCAGTTCAAGATACCGGCGGGCCAGTGATTTGAGAGCTATCCGATAAGCTTCTTCAATATCTCGAAACGCAGTCAGGTCAGGACGCCAGGCTGCTAAAGTCCTGATCAGTTGCATGCGGGTCATCTTGCGCAGGGTGTCGCGCAATCGGTCAGGCGCGCAAACGATTGTCGTCTGGATAATTTGCAGTGCAATCCGCCGCGCTTGGACGGCGGTTTTGCGACAAACCTTCAGCACACGCAGGGATTCCACCATCCCATCTCGACTGCGCGGGGTTACTGTGCGCCGTTTTTCGTAGGCTGCGTGAGCCGCACTTTCCGCATCGAAGTCATCGTTCTTGCCGCGCCGTCTTCGGTCCAGCTTGTCAGGTGCGCTTACCTCTAGGACGTCCACACCAGCAGCCTGCATATATCGCAAAAGTCCTGCGCCATAGCTGCCAGTGCATTCAACCCCGATACGTTGTAGGTTTCCGAAGGATAGCATCCAAGCCAGCATCAGCTTGTATCCCTGCCGCGTGGTGGCAAAGCTTTGCGTACCAAGCACCTGATCGTTTTGATCAACAACAGCAGCGACGTGCAGATCTTTGTGAGTATCGACGCCACCGACGACGGGTGAAGTCTTTGAGAGTTTGGCCATGCTGTCATCCTTTCCAGCTTTCGATTGAACTAACTTCATCGGAAAGAATGCACGGACAGGACAGTCATGAGATCAAGTGGTTTGGTCTTGTCACGGTTTAGTTCCCGTCTCTTTCGAGCAATGTTTGCTATGAAGGAGATAGAGAATGGCAAAGAGATACACAGATGAGTTTCGGCGTGATGCGGTGCGCATGGCGACGACGAGTGGGTTAACGCGGCCTCAACTTTCATCAGATTTAGGGGTTGGGCTTTCGACGCTGAACAAATGGGTTCAACAGCATCAACACGATGACCTGATGTCAGGACCGCATCAAGACGTTGAGAAGGAGAACACGCGGCTTCGCAAGGAAGTCCGTCTGCTGCGCGAGGAGAGGGAAGTGTTAAAAAAGGCGGCGATCTTCTTTGCAGGCCAAAGCCGGTGAGGTTTGCTTTCATCGACGTCTGGAAAGAAGAATGGCCAGCTGAGTTTCTGTGCCGCGTTATGCGGGTCACATCACGTGGTTTCCGCGCGTGGCGGGTTCGCCCGATGAGCCAGCGACAACGAGATGATATGGTGATCCTAGCTCATATCCGTGAACAGCATCGCTTAAGCCTGCAAAGCTATGGGCGGCCTCGGATGACCGAGGAACTGCAAGAATTGGGATTGAAGGTGGGCCATCGTAGGGTCGGACGTCTGATGGGCGAGAATGGCATCAAGATCATCAGAACCCAGAAGTACAAGGCGACAACGGACAGCAACCACACGTTCAACATCGCACCAAATCTGTTGGATCAAGATTTCTCAGCGACTGGCCCCAATCAGAAATGGGCTGGCGACATCAGCTACATCTGGACAAGTGAGGGCTGGCTGTATCTTGCCGTCATCCTTGACCTGTATTCTCGCCGCGTCATCGGCTGGGCTGTCAGTAACCGCATGAAGAAGGATCTGGCAATCCGGGCGTTAGATATGGCCGTTGCTTTGCGCCAACCACCGGAGGATTGCATTCACCATACGGATCGTGGTTCGCAATATTGCTCAAATGAGTATCAGAAGCGCCTGTCCAAGCACGGCTTCAAGATCTCGATGAGCGGCAAGGGAAATTGTTATGATAACTCTATGGTTGAGACGTTCTTTAAATCCATCAAGGCTGAGCTGATCTGGCGTAACCGATGGGATACACGCCGTCAGGCAGAAGGTGCTATATTCCAGTATATCAACGGATTTTATAATCCAAGGCGCAGGCACTCGTCGCTAGGTGGTAAAAGCCCCTTGGCATTTGAACGAAAGGCCGCATAAAAGAGTTCAGAGACCGGAACGTAAGCGTGACAAGTCCACTTTTGACCTTGTCGGTAAAAAACCCGGCCATGCCTTCGATCGCCTGTCGTTTCCATGTGCTCACCTGCGTTGGGTGGAGCTGCCGCTTGGCCGCAATCTCCTGAACCGTCTTGTCACCGCGCAGCGCCTCAAGCGCCACAGTAGCTTTAAAGTTGTCTGAAAAGTTCCGTCGCTTTGTCATTCTCGTATCCATTCGTTCGTGTTGGATACATCTTAGCACGCTGTCCAGTTTTGCCGGACCACTTCAGGTAGTGAAGGTACCAGTTGTGCGGGCGCTGGCGTTAGCACCATGAGAAGCGCCAGTCCCACCACAATGCCCAGGATCGCGAACGCCCCGCGCTCTGGCCGAAGTAGGGCCGCAGCGGGGCGGCGACCGAAAGCAGCGGGACGGCGAATGTAAAGAGTGCGGGCTGGGTTGGGCGACATGAGTTTGAGAGCCAGCTCTGGCCGCGAGGCGCCGCGCACAAATCCAAGCAATTCACCTGGAGCCGCAGGTTCCAGGCGCAGCCCTGCAGTGTGGAAAACCATGCCAAACAGCGCTGCGAGAACACCTGCAGTCGCAAAGGGCAGGAGGTCGGCCACTGTGGTGGCGTTGGCTGCGTCCGGCGTAATGTCGGCAATCGCGAGGCCAAAGATAACCAGTGCCGTCATTGCAAACCACGGCAGTGCGACATCGCGCGCAATTTCGGGTTTATACGCTGCTCGTGCCAGCAAGAAGAGTGCGCGCAGCATCAGAAGTGCGGTCCCGAGGCTTGCTACAAAAAGCGCGGCGCCAAGCCAGATTGTCCATCCTTCAGGCGCATCCCCAAGCGCGGTCTTCAGGGCGTCCTTGGCCAGCCAGCCACTCGTGCCGGGGATCCCTGCAAGGGTCAGTGCGGGCAGCGCCATCAGAGCCAGAACTGCAAAGCGCGCCGCAGGCCTTTGCGTGGCCCAGACCGCTGGAACGCCAAGGAACAGCGCTGCCTTTGCAAACGCGTGGTGGACAGCCAGAAAAACAACTGCCGGGGCGATCAGAGGCCACGTTTCGGGCGCGGCAAGTGCTGCGGCCAATCCCAGCAGGATTAGGCTCATCTGGCCAATACTGGAATAGGCGAGCACCGCTTTGGGATCTCCTTGAACCAACCCAAGGATGGGCGCGAGGATAAGGCCGGCCAGCGCCATCGCGGCGAACGCCACAGCGATTTCAGGTAGTGCGATTTGGCCCAGCGGCAGCACGGAGATTAGACCGAACAGTCCGGCTTTTAACATCGCCCCCGACAGCACAGCGCTTGCCGGGGCAGGGGCCGCGGCATGTGCCACTGGCAGCCAAAGATGCAGGGGCACGGCGCCAAGTTTAATCAGGAACCCGATCGACGCCAGAACCGTTGCTAGCAAGGGTACGGTTTCGCCCTTCATAGAAGACAGCTGCAAATCACCCACGGCGAAGGCACCGATCGCCAGACCTGCAAAAAGTGCAACCTCCCCGACGATGGCAAAGGCGATATAGATCCGTCCTGCAAAGGTCTGCGCCACACCGCCGCCGTGCAGCACCAACCCCCAGGAGGCAAGGCTCATCATCGCGAAGAAAGTATAGAACGCGGCCATGTCCTGCACTATCAAGAGGCCTAGATTGCCCGCCATAGCAAAAAGAAAACAAAAGGTGGTACGGTTCTGGACGAATTCACCATGTTCATCGTGTGCCATCAGCCGCATCATCTGCCACCCTGCAAGTCCCCAGAGAAGTGCTGTGAACACTAAAAAGGGTGCGGCGGTTTCGGTTACTGCAAAGTCAGTTCCGAGCAGCAGCCAGTCGAGGCGCAGCGGCACAGGGCCCGGATCGGCAAGTGCCGCCAGTAATGCCGGTAGCGGTGCCAGTGGCACCAGTGCGCGAACACAGGGCCGCAGGACTGGAATGCAGAGTGCAAGAACCAGCACCATCGGCGCAGCGGGCACAAGCCAAAGAGGGACTTCGATCATAGGTATTCCAAAGAAACGATAAAGCGGGTCCAGCCAAGTGGGCTGAATGGCGCGTTTGCAAAAAGACCGGCGGCAACGACCAGAGCAGCGGTTACAGCTGGCGGCAAGACAAGCATCCAGCCGAGAGTGCGGCGGACTGGTCCAATCTCTGGTGGATCGAGAAACCATGCCCGATAGAGGATTGGCAGGAAATAGGCGGCGTTCAGCAGGCTGGACCCCACAAGCAGTGCAATGACCGCAGGTTGCCCCGCCTCAAGACCACCGGCAACCAAATACCATTTGCTCAGAAATCCAGCGAGGGGTGGGATGCCGATCATCCCGAGGGCGCCGATCGTAAAGGCAAGCATCGAGACGGGCATGAGGCGGCCCATGCCATTCATTGCGCTTACCGTCTTGACCCCGTGCGCTTCGGCAAAGTTGCCAGCCGCAAGGAACAGCGTGATTTTCATGATGCCCTGATGGATCAAGTGCGTCAGCCCGCCAATCGCCGCCAAAGGTGAGACGAGTGCAATCCCAAGCGTGATGTAGCTGACTTGGCTGATGGTCGAATAAGCGAGCCGTTTTTTCAGATCGTCCTGTCTCAAAGCGCAAACAGAACCCCATATTATCGTGGCAGCGGCCAGTAGGGCGAGCGGTGTGGCAAGACCCAGCGCTTGCACGTTTTCCACCCCAAAGACATCATAGACGATGCGCATGATGCCGAACGCACCCGCCTTTACGACGGCGACTGCGTGTAGGAGTGCGCTGACCGGTGCGGGGGCGACCATTGATAGTGGCAACCAGCCGTGCAGCGGCACCAGAGCCGCCTTGACGCCGACGCCCGCGATCAGCAGCACAAAGATGGCGATCAGCGCGATAGCGTCGGTCTGCGCAAGATCGCCCACCAGCACGCCGCGCGGCGTGAACGTCACCTCACCCGCCAATGTATATAGCCAGATCGTACCAAGCGTCAGCGCAAGCCCCCCACCAAGCGTATAGGCAAGATAAATCCTGCCTGCGCGATGCGCCTCGGCCGTGCCGCGATGGACAACCAGTGGGTAGGTGGCAAGTGTCAGCAGTTCAAAGAAGATCAAGAAGGTAAAGAGATTGCCAGACATCGCGATGCCCACGGTTGACGCCACACACAAGGTGAAGAAGCCAAAAAAGCGGCTGCGATCCACCCCGTTTTCCAGATACCCGATCGCGTAGACGGTGGTAATCAGCCACAGGATTGCTGAAAGGGCAAGGAACAAAACCGATAGCGCATCAGCCTGTAGATGCAGGTCCAGCCCCGGTGCGACCGTGAAACGTAGATCGGGCGATCCACCCTGCACGACCACGAACGTCAGCCAGACGACCAGCGCGACCTTTACGCTCGCCGCGGTGAGATTTACGATCGACCTCAGCCGGCTGGCATGCTCTGGGATCATCAGGATGATCGGCGCGACACCGAGCGATGTCATCAAGATTGCGACGGGTAGGAACTCGCTCATTTTACAGTGATCTCCAGAAGAGTGAGCGGGAATGCCGAGGCAAGGCCAAGGACCAGAGCCGACGTGGCAAGCCCAAGGGCAGTGATATCGCCTGTGTGCCAAGCCGGATTATGTGCGGCGGGGGCAATATGCGGGCCACCCCGTAGGCAACGCGACACGACGCGGTAAAGATAGGCAGCCGAAAGCGCCGTTCCTATCAGGATCAGTGCGACCCAAATCCATGCGTCTCGCGCGATGAGCCCGTCTATCAGAATCCACTTGCCGATGAATCCAGCGGTGGGTGGCAAGCCGATTAGGCTGACTGAGGCGATGGCAAAGGCAAACTCTGCAGCGCCGGGGCGGATCTCTTTGCGGTTTAAACCTGAGATGTAGTCGTGTCCTAGTTCTTCGGCGATGCGCCCGACAGCGACGAACATCGCCGCCTTGGCAAGTGCATGCGACAGCATCAAAAGTGCTGCGGCCTGCCAAAGACCATTTTGCTGCAAGGTGTCGCCTGCGACGCCAATTGCCAGCGCGATCAGGCCGATTTGCGCGACTGTCGAATGTGCAACCAGCAGCTTGAGCCGCGCGGCGCGAAGCGCGCCCCACGACCCCCAAAGCATCGCGCCAGTCCCCATCAACGCGAGCGCGAGGCGCAGAGCCTCTATGCCTGCGCCACCCTCAATCGAGATGCGAAGGATGACATAAAGCGCGGCCTTGACCACAAGGGCCGACAACAGAGCACTGGCCAACGGTTCCGCGCTCGAATGGGCCGCAGGCATCCAAAAATGTAGAGGAAAGAGCGCGGCCTTGACAGCAAGACCGGCGACAAGAAGCGCAAGCGAGATCCGTCCTGCGGCCGTTTCGGCCAACATCGGCACCGCCTCAATATCCACGCGCCCAGTTGCGCTGTAGGCCATCGCCACGCCGAGCAACAGCAGAAGGCTGCCTGAGAGGCCTGCGCTTAGGTAGTCGAAGGCTGCACGCAACGCGCTGGGCGTGCCCTTCAGCGCCGTCAGGCCGACGGCAGTCAGGCCCAGGATCTCGAAGGCGACATAGATATTGAAGAGGTCACCGGATAGGAACAAGGAGTTCATAGCACCAAGTGTCGCGAGCCAGAGTGGCCAGAAACCAGCACGCAGCGATGCTTTTTCTTCGTCTATGCGGCTTGACGGCCAAACGCCCCAGCTTGTTGCCTGAAGAGCCACCGCCACGCCGACCCCTGACGTCATGAGCAACATCAATGCCGCAAGCCCGTCTGCGACAAAAACGATCCCGAGCGGTGCGGCCCAACCGCCGATTGCGACAACGCGCGCGCCATCTTGGAGAATATCCAGCGCCAGCCACAGGGCAATAACGGCAGTCAGAGCAGTGGTTGGTAGGCCCCAAAGCCCAGAAGCGCGCGGGGTCGCCGCCGCGCCGACAGCGGCAAGCAAGGGCAGCAAGACGAGCAATGAAATTTCACTCATCATCGTGCCCGTCGATCCGTTCAGCCAGAGCCAACAGCGCAGCAGTGACCCCGACAAGTACAACGATTCCCGTCAGAACGAAGGCCTGCGGCACTGGATCGGTCATGCCCGCGTTCCGCGCAGACGCAAAAATAAGCACTGCAATTCCGATTGCCAGCACGTTCAGCGACAGGACGCGCAAAAGCATGTCGCCATAGGTGGCAAGTCGGTAAAGTGCCAGACCGACTAGGCTAGACCCAGCGCAGATATAAATCAGCTCGGACGTCATTTTAGGGGCCTCCGGGGCGTGCCGCAGAACAGCAGGCAGAGCATGGCGGCAATGGAAAGCGTGAGTGCCGACTCGATTGCGATGATCCAGACTTTTTCAGCACCGTCGGGGTAGAGCAGGAGTGTGCCCGTCAAAGCCTCAGTTCCAAGTGCGGCAAGTGTGAACACTGCAAGTCCGGCAAAAGCGAGCATCGTTCCCCATGCTAGGAGGCGCGTCGTAGGCACTGCAAAACCGCCCAGCAACAGCACAAGCAGTCCGCCGGCCAACATCGCCCCGGCTTGAAAGGCACCACCTGGAACGCTTGCGCCCTGCCAAAGCAAATGTCCGGCGAGAAAGGCGCACATCGGCACAATGATGCGCGCGAACGGCAGCATTAACTGCCCCAAGGCGCTGGGTTGTGGAAAGGCAGGCGCGACGATGCGCACCAGAACGAGCGCTACGAACAGCACTACAATTTCAAGCAAGGTGTCCCAAACACGAAAATTTAGAAGAACCGCCGTCACGGGATTGGTCACGCCGCTTTCGGCCAGCCGTTCGCTAACGAGCGCTGGATAGACGGCGGTACCTGACGCCGTGTAAACGGCCCAAGCAACCGCGCCGGCGAAAGCACTCGCGATTAACGCCGCAAAAAACCGATGAACAGGGGGCGATATGCGGTTTTCCGCTGGCTTCAAACGACGGGCACTTCGCAGCAGTAACGCTCCAGTCAGGCCAGCGCCGATTGCAGCTTCAGCGAGTGCCACATCGGGCGCTCCGAGGCGCACGAAAGACAGAGCAACCAAAAGTCCAGTTACCACAAAGCCCGTAACGGAAGCGATACGATCGTGCGTGCCCAGTGCGGCACCAGCCGTAAAGAAGATGCCAAGGGCGAGCAAAATATCAAATGCCAAACTCATTCGATGTCATCCTCGGGTAGATGTGAACGCGCGATGAGATGGCCCAAGGTTGCGCCCGACAGCGCCACCAATACGACGCAAAGACCAAGAGCCAGAAGTGCGTCCAGACGTCCTTTAAGACAGACGGCTCCCAGTGCGATTAAGGTCAATCCAGCGGAATCCGCCTTTGTCAGCGCGTGGAGCCGAGACAAAGCATCTGGAAGGCGCCATACTGCCAAAGCCGCAATCAACAGGAAACCCACGCCAAAAGCCATCAGCGTCAGGCCCAGCACATCCAAAATCACCGTCATGGCCGAGGTTTCCTTAGGGCGACGAAGGCAAGCCCCGTTACAGCAGAAAGTGCGGCAAAAACGAGCGCTGTATCAAACAATTCAGGCGCATTACCCGCCACACCAAGAACGATCAGCGTTGCGACCGTTCCTGTCCCGGCAAGTTGTGCGGCAAGGATGCGGTCTGCGGCAGTCGGGCCAACAATGAGCCTGGGCAAGGCGGCAAGCGTGGCAACAAGCGCGCAAAGCGCGAGAAAATTCAGGATCATGGCACCATTTCCGTGTGATCAAGTCTGTAGAATTCGGCGATGCGCGACTCGAGCGCTTTGAGTTCGGCGCGCGTGGCATCCGACAGGTCGAGTGCATGTACCGTGAGCATGTCATCCTCAATCTGGGCGGTCAGCGTACCCGGCAGAAGCGTGATCGCCACTGCAAACAGTCGACGCGGTCGACCCTGGGGCAGGTGTGTACGCCAAGATAGGCACCCTGGCTGGAGCGACTGCGGCGATAAGCTGCGCCGGCTTACATCGATCGCGCCGCGTAGGATTCCGACGATGACGAATTTGGCAAAGCGCAGCCCGGCGACGGGTGAGAGGCGGAACGGCGCGGAGGATGGCAAGAACAGTGTAAGCGCCCCGCCGATCAGTGCCATAGGGACCCCCACCGTCCAACTTGCCGAGTCGCCCCAGTGGAACCCGGCCCAAAGGAAGATGAGCACCATAGCAGTTTTAAGCGCGCCTATTACGCGCCCGGGTGAAAGCGCAGGGTCTGGAACCCCTATGTTGAGCTCTGTTGCTACCGGTGGCGCTTTCTGCCGGTCGATTGAAGGAACGTCCCGATTGGTCATAGAATCTCCTATGGCAGTGTCAAAAGGCGCTGGAGCGAAGGTTCCGACATCGCAACCCGCTGCCATGCGGTTGCCAGAGGGGCCCGGACCCTTTCGGTCGTTTGAACAATGACCAGATGGAGCGGATTCCTTTGTGACCCGCATTCATCATAAAAACGCGCAGGTCGCGCGATTCATCCCTGAGCGGTGTCGAAAAAAGAGGCCGCTGCGAAGGTCGACCTCATGTAGGTGAGGGACCAGGCAAACCGCGCCGGGCAGTAACCTGGGCGATTGGTTGCTCTTGATCAACGTGGACGGCCATTAGTTTTTGGTCACCAAGAAATGTGTACCATCACCCAGCCGCGGCAATCCCTGCGCTAAGCATCAGCAATATTCAGGCAGCGCCAATCTGCATCTGCCATGCCAAGAATGATACAAGGCCCCTCTGTGGGTCACCCCAGTCAGTGGCAAACCGTCGTCGCGACCGGAACGCTAGATTGCCTTGGCCGCGACGGGTACTTTCGCCAGTCCCATCGGGTGGGTCGCCACAGCCCCGTCGCCTGACTGCAACGTGGTGAAGGCCAGCAATGCTGCCTCGGCGAGCGCCGCCATAACGAGCCCCTGATAACAAGATGAAATCAGCCGTTCCCTGAGATTCTCCGCCAGATGTTCATCATCCAGCTAATCACAGTTTCCGCTTCCGGCAGTTCCTCCTGCTCGGGCTGAACCTGTGACTGCGCCGCATCCTCTTGTGGCTGTTCCTCATGTTCGGGTTGAATCTGTTGTTTCATCGCTTCCTCCTTCAGTTATTGCGGGGCCGCACATCGGGCTGGTACTATTGCCCGTCGACCACAAACTAATAACGCGCCGCGAGGCTTTTCCATCCCTGCACAGCTTAAAAATATGCGGATCAGCTCTGTGGGAAATGGTTCTGATGCAGGACCGCTTTTTGCTTATCGAGGCCGCTTAGAATGGTAGAGCATGAAAGTCGCGCAGCTGTAAAAACAAGAAAAGGCACCGCACAGCGATGCCTTTTCTTGTCGACAGTGGTGCCAAATAACGTCAGAGGCTTCCACCCAAATTTTGCGCCATTGTTTGTATCAATCCCAAATCGCTATCGCCAACCAGTGCAAAATCGATATCTGATGTACTCCAATACCCCACTGAACGGCTTGGGTATTCCGCCATCTGAAACGCCGAAACTGGTTGGTCGACGAGATGTCTACTTAGTGTAAGAGAATATCGTCCCCCATTTGCGTTTTCATAAATGAATTGCGCAAGTGGTCCTTCCTTCGTTCCCAGAAGGCGCGACCCGACTAGTACCATGCCATGCTCTGAGAGGTTTGGCGCAGCTATGGGCACACCAACCTTTTCAGAGAACCACTCTGTCGCGTCATCAATCGCGTCGCCGGTGAACTCTGCGGGGTGCAGCGCGTCCTCTGCAAAGACGAGATGGGCCCCCAACGCTTCGGATACGTATTCGGGCAAGCCTGAGGCCTGCGGTGATAATGCGCCATGCCCCCACCAGCCGAACGCCACAAACGCGCAGGCCGCAGCTATCTGAGACCCTATGCGGCTCCATGCATTGAACGCGATTGCCCCGTGCGGCGTGCTGCGCCGTTGAATGGCTGATGAAAGACGGCGCTCAAGCCGCGCGGTCTCAAGATTCTGGGGTTTCTCATCGAGGAAATTCACAGCTTCGCTGATTTGAGCCTTCTGTCGGGAAAAGGCATCAAACTGAGCGCGTGCCTCAGGATCCACGTCTAATTGCGCTTCGATCTCTGCGGCTTCCTCGGGTCCGAGTTCGCCGTCAAGATAGGCGTTCAAGCCCATATTTAGATTTTCTGTCATCCGTTTTTCTCCGTACAAACAACCAGGTTGGGTGGCGTCGGTTTCAATTCCTCAACGATCCGGCGTAGGGTTGTGCGCCCTCGGCCTATCCGACTGTAAAACGTGCCAAGCGGCACATCGAGAACACGCGCGGCCTCGGCATAGCTCATCTGTTGCAGAGCGATGAGGACGATGGGCTGCCGCTGCGCCTCGGGGAGTTGGTCAAGCGCATCAAGAACCTGCTGCAGCTCAATCCGCATGGTCGGGTCAGTTGTGTCTACCGGCTTTGGCAGCATAGGCTTTGCCTGCTCGCGCACCTGATGGCGACGACGCTCGCTCACGTGCGTGTTGTGCATGATGCGAAACATCCAGACCCGAAGGTCGGTACCGAGCTGCCAGCTGTCCGAAGCGCCGATCGCCTTAACCAGCGTTTCCTGTACAAGATCCTCTGCCGCGTCGCCGTTGCGGGTCAGAACAAGCGCATATCGTCTTAGACTGGTCACATAGTCATGTATACCACTTTCAAGCTCTTTGCGTACGCTCACCGAATTCTCCTTTGGCACACTTTTATGAGCCTATATAAATAACGCGCGTTCCGCCACTTTCATCCCCGCAGAAAGGATTTAATTTTCGATTGTCCTTTCTGCCGCATTTCTAGGGATGAAACCCTGTCCCAGCGCGTTTGTGTTTTCAGATACGCCAGGAGGCAACAGAAATGACGACAACCCCGCAAACCACGATTGTTCCGTGTGATGCTAAGACTGCACGACGCCAGTGGTGGCGCAGGGTCACCGATTTACCGTCGGCATCAAACTATCATCGCCGACATGGCCTCACGGCACCGGAAGGGAGCAACCTTTGCAGCAAGTAATGGAACAGTACGCAGATATGATCCGGGAGTTCTATAGCGACCCTCTCGACCCCCTTGCAAAGCAGTTCATGTTCCGACGCCCCCCGACCATCGGGGAGCTACGGCGTCCTCCGCAGGTGCTTATGCTTGGCAATCACTCGTCGGGCAAGTCCACCTTCGTGAATCATTTGCTTGGTATGGAGGTGCAGAAGACCGGCGTTGCGCCAACCGACGACAACTTCACGATCATCACGTATGGCCCACACGAAACTGACCGCGACGGCCCCTCGGTCGTCAGCAATCCAGACCTACCTTACGAAGGCCTGCGCCACTTCGGCGACCAGCTTGTCTCTCATATCCGCTTGAAGTTGCAACCGGCCGACCTGCTTCGCACTGTGACGCTCATCGACAGCCCTGGAATGATCGACGAAGCAAAAGAAGAAAATGGTCGGGGCTTCGACTTTCCCGGAGTCGTCCGCTGGTTCGCCGATCGCGCAGATCTGGTGATGATCTTCTTTGATCCGGACAAGCCAGGCACGACCGGCGAGACACTGCAGGTGTTCAAGGAGTCGCTTAACGGGATCGATCACAAGCTGCTGATTGTTTTGAACAAAATGGATCAGTGCCAAAACCTGCACGACTTCGCCCGCGCTTATGGTGCGCTGTGTTGGAACTTGGGCAAGGTCATTCCGCGCAAAGACTTGCCTATGATCTACAACACCTTTGTGCCGCTTGAGGGAAAGCCTAAATCAGAGCTGCCGTTGGAAGACTTCGATAAGGCCCGGAACGACCTGATCAATGAGCTCCGCCGTGCCCCAACGCGCCGGATGGACAATCAGATCACGCAAATGCAGGCCTTTGCCGAGCGGCTGCGCCTGCACGTCTTTGTCATCGATGAGGCCGCGAGGCGGTACAGACGATCGCGGGAACGCTCTTATGCCACCCTGGTGCTTCTGTTCGCCGCCCTTGGCGTTGGTGCTTTTGTAACCGGCTTTATCCTCGCGATTCCTGCACTGGCCGTCGTCGCGGCCGCTGCCGCCGCGCTCCTCGAATTGGTGTCTTTACCCCGCAAGAAGAAACGCCTTATCAATCAGTTTGACGAGATTTTCGAAGGGCTCCATGATCGTGAATTGTTGGTGCGCGACCGGGCGGAAGATCTGCGCGCGATGTGGGAAGAGGTGCACCCGCGGGCCCGTGAGGTCGCCGAAAAGCGCGGATTGCAGTCTTTTGAGAAAATGAACTGGCTGGATCGCGAGGTTCTCAACGAGTTAATTGAACAGGACATTCCGAGGTTGCGGAGCGAATTGTATGACGCGTTGCGAAATGTCTCTCTCGACGTCAGCCCACCGAGCGAAGGACAGCCCGCCGTAGAAGAATCGGCCGATCTAGAAGAACAGCCCACTGTACCTGTGGCGCCGAACGATCGGGGCTCTTTCAGCTGGGGAAAACGGAACCCGGGCTAAGCGCGTGGGCCCTGCGTAAGCATAATCCTCGGATGGGCAGGTATCTGGACTGAACCGCCGTCTGGAGGAAGCCAGCTTCGTCCGCCTTTTCCATGAGATGGACATTAATTCAATCGAATTGCAGGCTTTGCAAATCCGTCCCCGCAGCCGAAGGCAGCGCTTTGATTGTCTCTTTGGCATACATCAAAGCGCTATCCCCTCTCTTTGATTGTTCCGCGATCAACTGCCGGTCGTTTGATACGCCAGAACGAAGTATCTTAGGCTAGATACCATTGCCCTGCAGCGACTCTAGGGGGAGTGCCTGCAAACAGCAGTTCGAGCGAAACGAGGGGCGAACATAAGGTGAGATGGGTTAAGGATTTGATCAGAGGGGATCAGATTTACCCACGCAAGATGGACAATAACCATTAATTCAACATCTTCCCTACCCGACAGGCGCGCCTTGTCGGGACCTAGTCGGCTTGTCCAATGTGCTGCTGGCCGAAGCATTAAATCTGGGCATCAGCAAGATGGCCGAAGCCTTCGATCCCCACGACTATTTTCAGATCGCACATTTTCCAAATCGCTGCTGGTTCATCGAAAATCCGCCACCCGCCACACCTTTGAAAATACAGGCTGCCAGACCTAGGTTACCACACAATAGCTGTGGGCTATTGATGGCCTTCTGACAGTGACTGATAGATATGGCGGGCAGGACCTGCCGTTTAAGCCGCGTCCAAAGCCTGCATGAGCGCAAGCCAACGGGACAGTGTTTCCTCGGAAACCCGGGGGTCATCTTTTCCAAGAAGCCACTTACGCATCCGCTCGGCCAGTTGCGTACGCCAGTCTGAAGCCAGAACGATGTCCTGCGACTTTGCCCAGTCCAACACCTGTCGTCGAAACGGTTGCCCGGCAACAATACAGTCGGCAAACAATTTTTCGGGACGACGTTCCACCCGATCCATCATCACGGCCATGTCGTTCGGCTGTATCAAGTCCTCGATCGTCGCTCCAGTAAGGCCGCCGAAGTCAGAGATACGGATTGCAGTCTGTCCCGCTATGCCCATCCCATCTAGGTCTTGGGTCGGAAGGGCGTCGTCGATCATCAGGCGGGGCGGACAGGCATCTGCATCGCTGAGAAGCCTTGCCATCATTTTCACGACTTGGGCGTCACACGCTGGGGCAAAAATCATGTCGCGGCGCGGTTGAAACTGGCCCGATGCGATGCAGACTGTGCGGATCACTGAAAGGTAGATTTGCTCAACCCGGCCCGGCACCAGTACAGGCTTTGCACCGCCCAGACTTGCCTCGGCAACCGCCAGATTTAGGGCGGCGCGTATGGCGTAACCGGCCCCTTTTTTGGTATCATTGCCTTCAGTGTCGAGCAGGTCGCTGCTAACACGGGTCGACCCGTCACGATCTACGAAAACTTTACGTGCCCGCGCAAGCCTGTCTGCATCCACAAGAAACGGCGAATGTGTCGTATAGATAATTTGATTGTTTTCGGACAACCCTTCAAAGAATGCCGAAAGGTCACGCTGTGCGAGCGGGTGAAGCGAATGACCTGGCTCATCCAGCAACAGCACGCAGTTGTCATGCTCGCCCTTTGCCTCGTGCAGGAAAACCAAGAAGAAGCTCAAGAACCACTGCAATCCAGTTGAACGGTGTTCAAGTTCAACTTCCTGTGGGCGGCGGGCATCGGCGACCCAGATGCGGAAATGGTTGCCGTCCGCCTCAAACCGAAATTGATAATCGCCTTGTTTCCACCACTCGGAAAACCGACCGGTAAGCTTGGCTCCTGCAGATTGCAACAAGATCGACCGGGTGCGTTTGGCCTCTGAAATCTGGGCCAGTAATGCAGGATCGGGCGTGTCTTCGTGCCCGCGCGCGCGCGCCCAGAGGCTGCGCAGGAGCCCAGTCCGGCCCTGTTCCTCGATCATCAGCGCCTCGGCCTCATCACGCAGATCGCGGAAATCGCGGCCGAGTTCGAGAATTTCCTTTGCCTGCACTCCTACAAAATCAAACAGAACCCGCAAAGTTCGGGCTTTGGCGCTTTCTTTAGCACCGAGATCACCGCGGTTCATGTTTTCGACAACATGGGGAAGGTATATCTCGCTGTCGAGATTGCCGTAGTTGGAATAGTAGACGAACCGTGGGAGCCGCGCGATTACGGCAGCGTGCACATCGTCACGGCTGCCTGGATCGGGCCTATACAATTCTGCCACAGCTTTATCTAGAACGACGTGCAACCTGCGCAGTATGGAAACCACATGGCTGACCGCTGGCGGATCCTCTGGGATCAGGGCAGCAACAGCATTGCGGGCAAGCCGTAGTTCGTTGAACGTGACGTCCTGCTGTTCGTCAAAATTGTCGATCAGTTTGCCGAGCACTGCGCGAGCATCAGCGGCGCTGTCCTCCTCCTTTGGGTCGGCGGCAAGATCATCTTGCGCGGTCCGCAGTGCCGCAAGCGCGCGCTGGATGCAGCCGCCTCTGTCGCTCTGGTGATCGGGGAACCCAACGCGATAGTTGCCATCATACAAACGCGCGACGCTGATCCGCCGAGCTGTGTCGACCGGGATGTCTGCCAAGTCGGCCAAGGCCGTGGCTTCGATGCCAGTCTCGAACTCGGCGGTAATAAACTCGAATTGGTCTGGCGCATTGCGGATCATGACAAATAGCGACTTGGGATAGTCCGAAGTCGGCTGAAGTGCACCGCCACCGGCTGGATTTAGCTTCCACAGCGGCAGCATAAGATTGGTCTTCCCGGATTCGTTCACGCCGACCAGAGCGGTCACATTGTCCACCGATAACCAGCCAGAATCAAAGACTGAGCGAAAGTTGCTGACCCGGTAACGGCTAAGCCTAAACCCCGACTCTTGCGGGGCACCTTTCCGGGACGGGTTCGTGTGATCTTTCGGAGCTTCGATTTCGAAGTTGGTGTCTTGAAGCACGGATATTCTCCTATAATTTCGGCGGCCTGGCTGGTGTGGACATTCGCCCTGTCGCCAGTTGTCAATCGTGTGACACAATCATCCGCAGTTATTCCAAGAACGCGCAGGGTCGCAGTTTCATCCCGCCAGCGGATGGAAAACTGTAAGTCACGGCCGACTTTTCATCCGAAATTGTTGGGATATTAACGTTCTATAACGCAGCGACTAAAGTCTGCGATGATCTGTAACCGCCCAATTGGCACCGCGCCTTAGTCGGCGCAATCGCGCGAGGTGACGACGGTCCAGTTACACGCCAGCAGCGCGTTAAGGCAGTTGGTCTTGGGATCGTCGATGCGCTCGAGGAAGCCTGCGTGAACGACGGTC
This sequence comes from Octadecabacter antarcticus 307, assembly GCF_000155675.2. Taxonomy (GTDB): domain Bacteria; phylum Pseudomonadota; class Alphaproteobacteria; order Rhodobacterales; family Rhodobacteraceae; genus Octadecabacter; species Octadecabacter antarcticus. Next base: position 3,322,585 of record NC_020911.1, on the reverse strand, counting down.
GGCGGTTGAAGGGCGGATTCCATAAGCTGTTAGGACTGTATCACACGACGGCGTGGCACGGATTATTCGATCTGTTGCCTCTTGGACTGCTGACTTAGTCAGGAATGCCTCGTCCAAGTTCTTTGCGTAAGCCTATCTAAGTCGTAAAAAACAAGTACGCGCGTGGCGTCACTTTTATCCCCGTGGGACGCTTCTATTTTCTGTTTATCCTTTCTGCCGCATTTCTAGGGATGAAACCCGGTGCCAGCGCGTTTGTGTTTTAAGATACGCAAGGAGGCCACTGACGTGCCGACAACCCCGCAAGATAAGATTGTTCCGAATGGTGCCAAGACTGCACCTAATGGCGGCAAGACTGCGCGACGTAAGTGGTGGCGCCGGTTCAAGCCGCGCTTAAGTTGGTTCAGGCCGCGCTTAAGTTGGCGAAGCGGCAAATTTTTGGTTGTGGGACTTTCGCTCGCGATCATAGTCAACTACGGCGTTTTCGGCCTTATGAAACATGAGGTTGATGCCAATCCTGAGTTTCAGGCCATCGTTGCACCTGCGAATGGCAGCGCTGCCGTCGCAACTGCCGCCGCCCTGCTGGACCGTGAGTTAAACGTACATGGCTGGACACCCAACGATCCGTTTTTCGCGCCGTCTGGGATTCTTGACAATATGCCGAATTTCCAGATTGGCGTGATCAATGCAGTAGGCCGCTTCAGTTTTGAGATGTTGGACCAGATTGGTCGCAGGAGCGGCTCGTCCAGCGCCGATCCCGATCTTGAGCGCGCCTCGGGCTTCTTGCAATACCCGCCCAATATCTGGCTTTGGGAGCCGTCAACCTCTTTCCTTCCTTCAGTCCCGTCTGAGCGCCAATACCTTCAGGGGCTTGCAGCACTTCAAAGCTACAATACCCGCCTTGCACGCGGTCAGGCGGAGTTCGAACTACGCAACGATACGCTTGCCGCCGCGCTTTCGCGCATCTCTGACGACCTTGGATCGCAGACCTCGCTTATTGATCAGGCTCAAGACACCGGATGGTGGATGTTCAGCCAAGCTGCCGACGACGTATTTTACCAGAATAAGGGGATGCTTTACGCCTACGACGTCATTCTCGAGTCACTGGGCGAGGATTACGTCAAGGTCATCGATGAGAACAACCTCGGCCAGATCTGGGGGCAGGCCATGGACAGTCTCCGGCTGGGATCGCAGCTGCGTCCCGCCATTGTGCTGAACGGAAATCTCGACAGATCCATCTTTGCCAACCACCTCGCTCTGCAGGGTTTCTTTATGAAACGCGCGATTCTGCAGCTTGAAGAAGTGATTGGCGTGCTGGCCATCTGATCCAGACCAAACATCAAAAGAGGACTTTCCTATGTTCAAAAAACTTCTCAGAACTGATGATGCAATGACGCCTGATCACGCATCCGCAAACCAAGGCCGTGGGCTGGGCGCTCTGAGGCACGCTTATGCCAACTGGCGCTTCGGCAAAGACGTCGCCTCCATTGTGATCGCACTTGACCGCCTGCCCAACCATCAACTGCACTTGCTCGGTCTTCATCGGGAAGGACTGATTGATGCCGTTGGTGACATGATACTTAGCGCCGAGCAAGATCGTGCGATTGGCCGAGAGGTTATCGCCATACTGGACGCGTCCAAAGATCGTACTTTTAGCCGCCATGATATTACGCCTGAAGGACATCCAAAACAGCCAGAAACCGCAGCTGAGAAATGAAACTCATAGCAAAATTCCAACTGTACACCACTTTGTAATTGCAACGCTCATTACCGGTTGCCCTTGGGCGTCAATACGCGCCGCCTCGCGATCCGCTCCGCTTCTGCTAACCGACGATCCCAAAAAACATATTTTTGGCCTCAAGTTATCGTCAGTATTTCACATTGCGAATAGTTCTGATGCGTATCTTGAAGCGTCGTGAACACCATCTGATCAGAAACAAAGAACCATCAATCTGAGGAGACACCAAATGGCCACAATCAACGATCGTGAGAACGCATTTGAAAACAAGTTTGCGCACGACGCGGAGATACAATTCAAAGTTGATGCAAGGCGCAACAAATTGCTGGGTCTCTGGGCGGCTGAACTGATGGGAAAATCTGGTGATGACGCCGCCGCTCACGCTAAAGACGTCGTCAAATCCTATTTCGAAGAAGGAGGACACGAGGCTGTTTTTGGCAAAGTGTCCAGTGATCTGGGGAGCAAGGCGGATGAAGCTACAATCCGCGCCAAGATGTCCAGCCTAATGCATGAGGCCCAATCACAAATTATGACTGAGCAGAATTGACGGGAAACTTTCAGACAGCGCACCTTAAACTGACATTCCGTTCATAGAACGCCTGCCGTTCGATAATGAACGTCAGTTTTTGAACGTGTGCCGAAGTGCATATTTGTAGGCCCTTTTTCCAGATGTTGTGGATTTGTGTTTCCAGCGACGCGTAAAAAAAGCTACGCCAGAAATCTGCCGGTTCCGCGCCGCGTCAGATAGACGAGCCACGCCAGCCTGACAAAGGCCAGTAAGTGAGGGGGCGAAAGTACCTCGCCCGTATCAAAAATGTCCTGAAGATTTTGCACAAAACTGTCCATCGTCAAATCGCGGCCCTTTTGTGGGGTCCGGGTCAACCATCCGGTTGAAGGGAGCACCGCTTTGCGATATCGCGCGGTGTATTATGTTTGTGGGGAATTGGGCGATGACGACGACAGGTAAAAATGGTCTGACCTATGCGGACGCGGGCGTCGATATCGACGCTGGCAATACGTTGGTGGAGCGGATCAAACCTGCCGCCAAGCGCACCAATCGATCTGGCGTGATGGCCGGTTTGGGCGGTTTCGGCGCGATGTTCGATCTAAAGGGTGCTGGGTTCAAAGACCCGATACTGGTTGCGGCCACGGATGGTGTTGGCACCAAGCTGCGCATCGCCATTGATACCGGATTGGTTGACGGGGTTGGGATTGATCTGGTTGCCATGTGTGTTAACGATCTGGTCTGCCAAGGCGCTGAACCTTTGTTCTTTCTTGATTATTTCGCGACTGGCAAGCTGGAATTAGACCAAGCGACGCGCATCATTAATGGGATCGCAAGGGGCTGTGAATTGTCTGGTTGCGCCCTAATTGGTGGCGAAACAGCAGAAATGCCGGGGATGTACCCAGCGGGTGATTTCGACCTGGCGGGATTTAGCGTTGGCGCGATGGAACGCGGTGCGGATTTACCGCGCGGCGTGGCTGCGGGGGACGTTTTGTTAGGGCTGGCATCCAACGGCGTGCATTCCAACGGCTATAGCCTTGTGCGCAAGATCGTTGAGCTTTCCGGTCTCGGGTGGGCTGATCCCAGCCCGTTTAGTGATGAAACCTTGGGCGAAGCATTGCTTGCGCCGACAACGCTGTATGTCAAAGGCGCGGTTGCGGCGATTTGTGAACCTGACACGGTGCACGCCTTGGCGCACATCACGGGCGGCGGTCTTACGGAAAACTTACCACGCGTTCTGCCCGTTGGCTTGGGCGCTGAAATTGATCTGGACGCTTGGGATCTTTTGCCTGTGTTCAAATGGTTGGGTGATCGGGGCGGACTAGACCAAGGTGAAATGCTCAAGACCTTTAACTGCGGGATCGGCATGGTTGCGGCGGTGGCACCCGATAAGGTCGATGTGGCGCGGGCGGCCTTTGCAGGGGCGGGGCACGATGTCTTTGAGATCGGCAAAGTTGCTGCGGGTGAGGGCGTTCGTTACACCGGTTCGCTGCTTTGACCAAACGCGTCGCCATCCTGATTTCTGGGGGTGGGTCGAACATGGTGGCCCTTGCGCACAGCATGGTTGGGTATCATCCGGCGCGTCCAGTTGTAGTTTTGTCAAATAACCCTGACGCGGATGGTCTTGCCAAGGCACGCGACCTGGGGATTGCAACGGCTGTTGTGGATCATAATGAATTCAACGGTGATCGTAGTGCGTTCGAAGGTATTCTTCATGCAACGCTTGAACGGTTTTCGCCTGATATCATATGCCTTGCGGGGTTCATGCGTATCCTGACCAGCGGTTTTACAGCCCGCTATGCAGGTCGAATGCTGAACATTCACCCGTCACTTTTGCCGAAATACAAAGGCCTGCACACCCATGCACGCGCACTGGAAGCAGGCGACACTGAACATGGGTGCAGTGTGCATGAAGTGACGGCTGCGCTTGATGATGGGCCGATCCTTGGCCAAGCGCGGATCGCGGTTTTGGCAGGAGACACGCCTGAATCTTTGGCTACGCGGTTGTTGCCGCGTGAACACGAACTCTACCCAGCCGTCTTGCGGCGTTTTGCTGCCCAAAATCGCCACGCTGTGCATCTTCCCATCACCCGATCAATCCCCTAGAGTTTGATGAAATGAGCGTGGCCCTAGCAAAATGTGGGCCCAACAATATGAAAAGGCGCAGATGAAGACCATCACAACGACAGCCGAGCTTGCGACGTATTGCGCGCAGGCCGCCAAGTATCCTTACGTGACCGTGGACACTGAATTCCTGCGCGAACGGACCTATTATTCAAAGCTGTGCCTCATCCAGCTGGCCTATATGGGCGACGGCGACGATGATGCGGTGCTGCTGGACCCGCTAGCGAACGGCCTTGATCTGGCACCGCTGTATGATCTGTTTAAAGACGAGAACGTGGTGAAAGTCTTTCACGCTGCACGTCAAGATCTAGAGATTTTCTTTGTCGATCAGGGAATCATACCGAAGCCGCTGTTTGATACACAGGTCGCGGCGATGGTGTGCGGGTTTGGCGAACAGGCAGGCTATGAGACGCTGGTGCGCAAAATCGCCAAGGATAATGTTGATAAATCGTCGCGTTTTACCGACTGGTCACGCCGACCCTTGAGCGATGCTCAAAAGACTTACGCGCTGGCTGACGTGACCCATTTGCGGGTGATTTATGAGTATTTGTCAGCCGAGCTCGACAAGTCTGGTCGCAAGAAATGGGTGGCTGAGGAAATGGCCGTTCTGAATGATCCGGCGACGTATCAAGCGGATCCCGATAACGCATGGAAACGGGTCAAGACGCGGACGAGTTCAGGTAAATTCTTGTCAATCGTGCGTGAATTAGCGCGATTCAGGGAAATCCACGCGAAAACGCGCAATATTCCGCGCAATCGTGTGTTTAAGGATGACGCCCTGGTGGAAATCGCATCAACCAAACCAACGTCCGAAGATGACCTTGGTCGGTCCCGATTGCTTTTACGTGAAGCGCGGCGTGGCGACATTGCGGATGGTATTTTGGCGGCAGTGCAGGCAGGTCTGAACACCAAGCCCGAGGATGCGCCGCGCGTGGATACCAGCCTTGAAAAGCTGCAGGTGAACCCTGCGCTGGCGGATATGCTGCGCGTCTTGGTAAAATCGGCGGCGGACAATGAAGGTGTTGCGCAAAAACTGATCGCGAACAGCGCCGATCTGGATGCGATCGCAGGCGGATTGCGCGACGTTGCAGCGCTAAGCGGATGGCGCAAAGAAGTGTTTGGCGCGGATGCGTTGCGGCTGTGCGACGGCGAAATCGGCTTGGCGGTAAAAGGCGAAAAGGTTGTGACCTTTACATTGTGACCTGACCTTACCAAACGGCTTATCGCGCCGAAGTCCGTGCGTTTGTTGCTGCCGTGACGCGGACGCTGCGAACGGCGGAAAGGTCTCCACGATCAATGACATAAGCGGCGCTTATCTCGCGTGATTGTGTGGTGCCGGGTACTTCAAAAGCGGTCGGCGCTTGGGCACGGAATTCAAGGTCCAGCACACCGTCCGCGATGCCGCGACTTACCAGTTCCGCGTTGAAATAGCCTTGCGTTTGGGCGACGCCGACAGCGCGGACGATCGAACCACTTGGGGTGCGATCAATACTCAGAGATGTGATGCTTTGCACCAATGTGCGATTGTCGACCACGACACTACGGCGGTTTTCTGGGACCAACGGCCGGGTCTGGCCGTTTGCGTCCAATGGGGCGGCAGTACTGCTGCCAAACCAGTTCACGGGGTTGAAACGGCTGTCGGCGATGCGTGCACATCCGGTCAGCGTGATGAGGACGGCGGTGCCGAGAAATGTTGCGCGCAGCATGGATGAACCCCTTTTGGTCTTGGTCGCTTATATCTTGCTAGCCCAAAGTCGCCTTGGTGAAAAGCAGACACTGGAAAATGTAGACGCCGGCGCGGCGACCACTGGACGTTTAAGGGGGAGCGGCCTAAGTCAAGTGTAAGATAGGGGACTAACATGGCCACGCAAGCCTTCGAAGACATCGCCGAAACATTCGAGTTTCTTGACGATTGGGAAGACAGATACGCACATGTTATCGACATGGGCCGCGAGATGGCGCCGCTCGACGATGCGTTCAAAGTTCCTGCGACCAAAGTGGACGGGTGCGCGTCGCAGGTCTGGCTGGTGCCAAAGGTTGAAGATGGCGTGTTCACATTTCAGGGTGCGAGCGACGCGATGATCGTCAGTGGCTTGATCGCGATTTTGCATGCGCTGTATAATGATTTGACTGTCGACGACGTCGCTGCGGTCGATGCGCGGGCGGAATTTGAACGCTTGGGATTGAACGACCACCTGTCGGCGCAGCGGTCCAACGGGCTGCGCGCGATGATCGAACGCATCAGATTGGTGACGACGTAAGGGCTTCGGACGTTTTGGTTTAGGCCGATTTTCGCCAGCTTGGGCTCCGTCGACACGCTGCGCCATTGGCGGGACTTCACCATCCGGTGACCGATGAACCTCGTCTTCGTAGAGGATAAGGTGCAATTGATCTTACAGTTCGAAATTCAGCCGAATAAGCGGTCGCAGTTGAGGTTCTACATGAAAAACCGGGTGGTCTGCGATCCGACCCATGCCAAATCGAACACGCTGATGGGGCAGACCGTGTTTCCGCATAGCGCGGCGGTGCCAGAGAATTGCCACAAGCCAACCTATCCGATCAAGTTTGAGCTGAATGGCGGCGAGGTAAATTTGCCGGACGTCGTTTTGCCGTATCAACTGCATCTGGATACCTTGGATCCAAGACTGAAGTGCGACGATTAATTTAATGGCCGCAAGATTTTCGGCCATGGCTTCGGCGGGAGTTCTCCATCCTAGTGTCTTACGAGGCCGGTCGTTCATCAGGCTTGCGACGTCGTTCAGGGCGGCTTGACTGAGGCAGCCCAGGTCAGTTCCTTTCGGGAAAAACTGGCGTAGCAGCCCGTTTGTATTTTTGTTTGAACCGCGTTGCCACGGGGTGTGGGGGTCACAAAACCAGATGTCGATCTTCAGACGGCGAGAGAGTTCTGGGTGGCAAGCCATCCACTGCCCGGCAGTGGTTTGCTCGCAAACCATGAGAGGGTCAGAGCCACGATCATAGGTCATCGAGCGGCGCAACGCCACGGGCAGACGTTTCATTTGCCGCGTAAAGCCCTCGAGAGCAGCATTGGCGGTACAACCCTGCGTTCTGCGCTACAATTGATCCCCCGGATCAATTGCTTGACGCTTGAACTTCTGAGAATGACGAAGCGCGTCTTGCGTTCCACCACCGTACCTATCGCTGAGCGATTGAAAGCCCCCTTAATCAAGTCTCCTTCCCAGTGGCCAGGAACCAGACGTGCCTCGATGTCTTCGGGACGATGGATAATACGCAACGTTTCCGGCACCATAGCGGAGCCCGCTAAGCTGGTGCTTTGAGCACCGCGTTTTGGTTTGGCCCGCCGCAGCGCCTCAATCATCAGCGCCTTCAATCCGCCACGTGGCTGAGCGTAGATCGCAGCATAGATCGCTTCGTGGCTAGTGCGCTGACTGAGATCATCTGGATGCATGAGCCGTAATCTGGCCGCGATCTGCTCTGGCGACCAGCACCAATAGATCAGACGGTTGCGCACCCAATCATAAAACGGGGCACCAGGGGCCAGCTTCCGCCGCCGACCAGAGCGCCGTTGTGCCATATCATGAGCACGCCGCGCCTCTTGGGGATCGTAGCTATCGGACGCGCCGCGCCGCTTCAATTCATGCCCGATGGTGCCATGATGCCTCCCCAGAAGGCGGCCAATCTCACGCAGGCTCGAGCCACGTTGATGTTCTGCAAAGATTACGCCTCGTTCCTCGTTCCTCGGCGTCCAGGTGTTTGTAGTGACTTTCCATAGCAACATCCTATGACGCTCTCAGCGGCAGGTGTCGCACTTCAATCTTGAGCCTAAGAAGTTAGGTCGGCTTAACGTGTTGGCGCCAGTGTGACGTTGCTCAGCGCGCTGGCCAAATCTCCATACCCCGTCAGGCGGTGTTCGAATGCGAGGCCCAGTCGTTTGGCATGTTGCTGTGCCAGTTTGGTCAAAGCGGGATCATCTGTTTGGGCCTGATAGACCAGCGATTTGTAATTTCCGAAATACATGTCACGCAATTCGGGGTGGCGATCCAAACCCAGCGGTTTAATCACGAAAGCATCGAATTGGCGGACCAGAAAATCGGTCAGGTAGAAGCTGTAAATCTCGTCTTTCGCAGCGAAGGCTTCGTTGCCTTCAAAGAAGGAATAGCAATGCGGGCCTTGCACCATTTCAACCCCGAGCCTGTCGCAGAGCCGTTGCAACATGCCGCCAGTGCCGCAATCCGCATAAACGACGAAGATCTCATCATAGGCATCGCGGTGTTTTAGAACCGCGTGTTCTACGGCATCGGGGATTTTGGCTGGGTGGACGTGCAGAATCGCAGGCAGGCAGTGCAGATCCATGTGCGACCAGCTGTTTATCTTGATGAGATCAAGGATTTCACGCGCCAATGCGCCGCACGCCAACAAGAGAATGCGGCCCTGTCCTTTGGGCGCGAGGCCGTCGGTAGTGAGGGTCGCGTCATCCATGTAGCACTGCGACTTTGGCCACGGCTGGGCGGGCTTGCATGGACGCGAAATGCGCCGCGAGTTTTGGGTAGTCAGCGATTTCCACACCGTCGCCTGCAAGCCAACGGCTGACGTTGTACAGGTGGATGTCAGCTATGGTATAGTCGCCAACCAGCCAGCCCGCATCGGGCAGGCATGTTTCGACGTAAGCGCAGGACGCCGCCATGGTTTCGGGCACTTTGGCGACCATTGACGCATGCGCCGCCGCGTCATCGGACCAGCGCGCTCCGCGCACGCCGTGGGCGTGGTTAATGTGCATTGTGGCCGCAAGGTACCCGATCATCTCGCGCACTTTTGCACGTGCAAAGATATCCTCGGGCATCAATTGTCCTGTAATTTCCGCGATATAGTCGAGAATTGCCGGTGCTTCAGTGAGAACGCCATGTACTACGACCAAAGCCGGCACGCGGCCTTTGGGGTTTATAGCCAGATAATTTGGCGCTCTCTGGTCATTGTTCGCAAAGCTGATCCACTTGATTTCGTAAGCTAGGCCTGTTTCTTCGAGCGCGATGTGGGGTGCAACGGCGACGGTTCCTTTGGCGGCGAATAGGGTCAGCATCAGAATTGCCTTTCGAACGAAAACTGGTCCGGCGAAGTGACCACCGGACCTAGAAATAACGGACCGATCGGTCTTAGGCCGAAGCCCCTTGGTTGTGTTTGCGGGCCATAAACGTCTTGGCGGTTTCAACGGCGACGGCCGCATCGCGGCAATAGGCGTCTGCGCCGATGGCTTTACCGAATTCTTCGTTCAACGGTGCGCCGCCGACCAGCACGATCATTTCATCGCGAATGCCTTGTTCGATCATCGTGTCGATCACGACTTTCATATAGGGCATCGTCGTCGTGAGCAGGGCGGACATACCGAGAATATCGGGTTCCTCTGTCGCGATCGCGTCAAGGTATTTTTCAACCGAATTGTTGATGCCAAGGTCCACGACCTCAAAACCGGCGCCTTCCATCATCATTGAGACGAGGTTTTTGCCGATATCGTGAATGTCGCCCTTTACGGTGCCGATGACCATTTTTCCGACACGCGGCGCGCCAGTTTCGGCCAGCAGAGGTTTCAGAATGAACATCCCGCCCTTCATGGCATTGGCGGCCAGCAGAACTTCTGGCACAAATAAGATGCCGTCGCGGAAATCGTGGCCCACAATCGTCATGCCGCCAACCAGCGCTTTAGTCAGAACGTCGTAGGGCGTCCATTCGCGTGCCAGCAGGATGTTCACGGCTTCTTCAATTTCTTCTTTCAAGCCATCGTAGAGGTCGTCAAACATTTGCGCGACGAGATCGTCGTCATTCAAATCGCTTAGGATGATGTCATCTTGATCGTCGGACATGTCAGAACCCTCTGAAGTGTTGTTGTCTGATTTGCGCCCAAATGACCCATTTGGTCTGGAACGATTGCGACATAGAGTGACCATCCAGCGACGAGTGTGCAAATGAATACTTCGCACGATTGTCGTGAGGTGGGTTCACCTGGTCGTGCAATGTTGTTTGTGGATACAGCGGATCATCTGCCTAAAAAATGGGTCAACATAATTGCGTCTGCCCTAGCTGCGTTTACGTCCACGTCGTGGTGCACGCACGGGCCCCGCGCCGTCTGTCCCGTCTGAAACCGACGAAAACCCGCCAAGTGCCGTGGCGATGGCTTCAAGCGTTGGCGCATCAGCCTTGGGGCGGTTTTCCAGCGCTGCGCGCATTGCGCGCAAATGGTCCGGCGTCGTGCCACAGCAACCGCCAATGATTGTGGCCCCACTGTCGCGGGCAAGGCAGGCATAATCCGCCATCAAGTCCGGTGTGCCGTCGTAGTGGATGTGTCCATCGACGTATTTCGGAATGCCTGCGTTGCCTTTGGCAATGATCGGCTGCTCCGGTCCAGCGGCCCCGAATCCCAAAATGGTGCGCAATAGATCAGACGCGCCAACGCCGCAGTTTGCGCCAAACGCAATCGGTGGATTGGGCAGTTTGCCGACCAGTTTCACCAATTCTGCACTTGTCAGGCCCATCATAGTGCGTCCTGCGGTGTCAAAACTCATGGTGCCGCACCATGGCATGTCGGCCATTGCAAAAGCCTCTGCTGCCGCTTTGTATTCCTCACCTGCTGAAATTGTCTCACACCATACGACGTCCGCACCGCCCGCTTTCAGGCCTTCTGCCTGTTCGTGAAACATTTCCACCGCGCGCGCGTGGGTCAGTGAGCCCATTGGTGTCATGATCTCACCCGTTGGGCCGACGGATCCGGCGACGACCACCTTGCGGCCAGACTTATCCGCAACTTCACGGGCGATTTCGGCGGCCACTTTGTTGATTTCGTGTACTTTGTCTTCTCCGCCATGCAGCTTTAGCCGTGATGCATTGCCGCCAAAGGTATTGGTGAGAAAGATATCTGATCCGGCATCCACTGCGCCTTGATACAGCGCCGTGATCCGGTCGCGATGTTCAAAATTCCAAAACTCGGGTGCGTCGCCTGATTGCAGCCCCATGTTGAACAATGTCGTGCCAGTCGCACCATCCGCAAGCAGCCAATCACGGGTTGCAAGTAGGTCAGTCAGGGCATTTGGCTGAACATGAGGCAGGGTCGGGGACATCGCAGAACGCTCCTAATGAGGATGTATTCGCTTCGCATGGCAGTGCCGTGTGTGCAAATGAATAATCTTCATCATTTCGCTGAACGCGATTGAGGTCCGGCAGTGGCGGTGGCCGGTGGATGCCAAAGGTCAGCGTTGTCACCGCTAACGTCAGATGAAAAATACTGGGTGCGCACAGATAGCGCGGCTGCCAGATCGGGGCAAAGGCCTGCTTGAACTGCACCAGACCTGAAGACTTGGTAAGGGTTTGTTTTGCGAAAGGCAGGTGCGGTGGAGGCGTCGGGACCGCGGCAAGTGATAGCGTGGCCGCGCCGTCGCACATCGCCGCAAGGATTCCTTCATAAACATGGGCTTGCATCGTACCGTTTGGCAGTTGGGCGCCGCCGCGCGTCGTGCCATTACGCATCAGATCAAGGGTCCAGGTCGCGTTTGCGTGAAAGCTGACGAAGGCCACTGGAACGGCGCCGTCAAAGGCGGCAAAGACGCGCTGGCGCTGCAGATAGTCGGGGCAAAATCGCCCCATAGACAGGCCGCGTTCGCCGCCATTGCTGCGTGCCCACGTTGCCGCAATCGGGGCGAGCGATGTCATGTTGCGCGTCTCTGCAATGCGCAGACCTGATGCGGCGAATGTTCGCAGAGCGCGGCGCAATTGCCGCTTTTTTGCGCCATCCAAGGACCAAGTGGCAAGGTCCAGCACTGCTTCGTTCGCGCAGCGCAGCACCTGCCAGCCGGCTGTCCGTGCGTCCACGGCTTGCGGAGCGGAGCACTTATAAAGAGCGCGCGGTGCGTCTGACCCGCGTAGATCTAATAGTGTCATGGCGTCGGGCAAATCACCCAAAATCGCACCAGAGCCCCCGCATTGCAGCGTCAAGAGGTCGGCTTTGGGGTGATTTAATATTTGTGCAGATTGCAGGGCCAATGTCGCTTCGTTGTGGTGAAACCTGCGGGGGGTGTGGGCCTGCACGGGACGGATCAACCCTATCAGGGCCAAACCCGCTGGTAGGGCGTAATAAACAACCCGAAACGCCAAAAGAGCGGCCATCCCTGCGGCGGCATCGTTGACAGGCAGCAGGGCCAGGAGCGTCAAATCGAACGCGCCGACGCCACCCGGAGCATTGGACAAAAGACCCGCACCGAGTGCCACGAGGTAGGCTGCAAACAGCAGATGAAACGATACTGGTTCTGGCCAAAGCACCCAAAGTGCAGTGGCTGCAAAGGCGGTGTCCGCCGCCGCCGCGATCAACAAAGCTAACAGATTGCGGGCGCGCACGGGGGCAGGAATCCATCCCAAACGGTGGCTCAGTCTGGCGAGCAGGGTCAGTGCGATAATGGCGGCCAATCCGCTGCTGATAAGACCACTTGAGCGTGGAACGAGCCCAGACAAGGGCACGACAAAGGCGGCGGTCACCGCAATTGCCGCGAGCGAGGACAAGGTGACGACAGCAGACAATCAGGCGATATCGCGCGTGGTCAAATTCGGCAGGCAACGCCAACGAACCAAAGCGCCTGTCACAGCACCAAAGCCCAATGTCTGCGACATCGCGATGGCTTTCATGCCTGCACGACGGGCGCTACGTGGCGATTGTCCGGTATGGAGAACGCGGTGAACAAGGACGTCATAAACGCCAATGGCGCGAAAACTAAGAGCGGTAAACGCCACAGCCGCGCTCCATTGCCACCAAACAAGTGCCGAAAGCGCCAACCAGATGGCAGTGCCGTCCATCGCCCAGACATGGCGCACGAACAATGTGGCGAACACGCTCAGTGCGATGATTGGCACGAGATTGGCGATGGATTTGGCTGGTCTGAAGGCGCGGATGGCAAGCGCTGTTATCAAAGCCACTTTAGGCGACGTTTTCGCCGCAGCGTCACTGTTGTTTGTCATGCCGGTTCCTACCACGTGTCGAAATAGCGCCCCCGCCATCACATGGATATAAGGGGTGGTAGGTTTTCATAACGTAAAGGCCAGCGCACCTTTCGATGGACTGGCCCCAAAATGTATCGCGGATTAGAATTGAATTTCCCAGAGATCGGTCAAAATTCGACCAGAAAACTGACTGGAAGTCAGATCTCGTTCATCAACTGGCCTTTGGCCTGCGCCATGCATTCGACCATCTTCGCGCGGATGCTTGCCTCATCTGACAGATGACCGACATCTTTGAACAGCTTGCGGTAGACGTCTTCGTCGCCCGCTTCTTCAAAGTCGGCTTTGATAACTTCTTTGGCGTAGGCCAAGGCATCGTCGCCTTCTTTGCCCATCAAACCGGCAGCCCACAGGCCGACCAGCTTGTTGCGACGGGCTTCTGACTTGAATTGCATGTCTGCGTCATGGGCAAACTTGTTTTCGAATGCTCTTTCGCGATCATCAAAACCGGACATTAGTATTTCCTTTAGCTGTTCTTGCGGCGTTGCGACAAGATATGACCACGTCCACGCTTGCCCGCAAGGGGGGCTTGGCTTATGACGCCGCTATAGGGGACATTCTGCCTGCTTTGAACTTCAAAGTGGTGTGATTAATCGCTGCCCCCGCAGGAGACAGCATGGCACGTCGTAAACTGGTGTATGAAGGCAAGGCGAAGATCCTTTATGAGGGTACCGAGCCGGGAACGCTTGTTCAGTATTTCAAGGACGATGCGACCGCGTTTAACGCCCAAAAGAAAGAAATCATCGACGGCAAGGGTGTGCTGAACAACCGTCTTTCGGAGTTTTTTATGATGGGACTGGCGCGCATCGGCGTGCCGACGCATTTCATTCGCCGCCTAAACATGCGCGAACAACTGATCCGTCAGGTTGAGATTATTCCGCTGGAAGTGATCGTGCGCAACTTTGCTGCCGGAACCATGGCCAAACGGTTGGGAATGGAAGAAGGTACGCCGCTGCCGCGCCCGATTGTTGAGTTTTCGTATAAAGACGACAGTCTGGGCGATCCGTTGGTGCCGGAAGAATACATCATCGCGTTTGGCTGGGCGTCCCAGCAGGATCTTGATGACATTATCGCGCTGGCGTTGCGGGTGAACGATTTTATGGCAGGGGTCATGCACGGTGTAGGCATCAAGCTGATCGATTTCAAAATTGAAGTGGGCCGCGTTTGGGACAATGATTTCATGCGCCTGATTGTCGCCGATGAAATCAGCCCCGACAGCTGCCGCTTGTGGGACATCGAATCCGGCCGCAAGCTGGACAAAGATGTATTCCGGCAAGATTTGGGTGATTTGGCCGATGCCTACACCGAGGTCGCAAAACGCCTTGGCGTGTTGCCGTCAAACGCGACGCATATGCCGAAACCTACACTTATTAACTGATACCGCGGAATTTTCCGTTTTTTGCCCAAGGGATGAAAATAAGATTTTCACTCGCAATAAATTTAGGAACAGCGTATGAAAGCCCGCGTACACGTGATGTTGAAAGACGGCGTTTTGGACCCTCAGGGTGCTGCCGTGAAACACGCACTTGGTGCGCTCGGGTTTGCGGGCGTCAACGACGTGCGTCAGGGCAAAGTGATCGAGCTTGATCTGGCCGAGGGTACAACTGAGGCCCAAGTCGGTGAGATGTGTGAAAAGCTGCTCGCCAATATGGTCATCGAAAGCTACCGGATCGACTTTCTATGAAGGCGGCTGTGATCCAGTTTCCAGGGTCCAACTGCGACCGCGATATGGCCATTGCGCTGGAAAAATCCGGTGCGGATGTGCAGGTCGTTTGGCATAAGGACGCGGCCCTTCCACCCGGTGTTGATCTGGTCGCAATCCCCGGTGGGTTTTCGTTCGGTGACTATCTGCGCTGCGGTGCGATTGCTGCGAATTCGCCGATCTGTCGCGCGGTTGTCGATCACGCCAATGCGGGTGGGTATGTCCTAGGGGTATGTAATGGCTTCCAAATTCTGACCGAAACAGGGTTGTTGCCCGGTGCGTTGTTGCGCAATGCGGGGTTGAAATACATCTGTCGCACGGTGGGGTTGAAAATTGAAACGTCCAATTCCCCCTACACCGATGGCTATGATCTGGGGTCCGACATCCGCGTGCCGATTGCGCACCACGACGGTAATTATTTCGCAGATGACGCCACGATTGTGCGGCTTCAGGGCGATGATCGCGTGGCGTTTACCTATACTGACAACCCCAACGGTAGCCGTTCGGATATCGCAGGAATTTTGTCGCAGAATCGCCGTGTTCTCGGGATGATGCCACACCCCGAACGTGCCTTTGAAGACGCGCACGGCAACACCGATGGTCAGCGCCTTTTCGCCGGTTTGATAGCACAGCTGACGTCTGCCTGAACGCTAAGATGGACGACGCAGGTGCGGGGCGGTAAGATTGCGCCATGTTTTGGGGGATCATTTGAGACGGCGCCGCCTTTCAGCGGTCTGGTGGACGCGTATCCTTGTGATCGCGCTCGTGGCGTTAGGCTGCGTGGTCGTCTCCACGTCTAATCGGCTTTTGACCGAACGCTTTACCGAACGTACGCGCAATGCGGCGGATGTGCGACTTGCACTGTATTCTGCCAACCTTATCAGCGAATTGCAGAGAAATTCCATTGTGCCGCAATTGTTGGCGCGCGATCCTGCTTTGATCGGCGCGCTGAATTCTGGTGACTATGCCCAATCTTCTGCGCGGCTGTTGTCATTCGTGGATGAGATCGGCGCGGCGTCCTTGGTATTGATGGACACGGACGGGCGCATCGTAGCGGCAACTAACCGCGAAAGGCTTGGCGAAAATCAACGCAGCCAGCGCTCGTTTTTGGATGCACTGCGATCCAACAGCACGGTCTTCACGGTCTATGAACGCGACGAGGGCGGGTTTTCGTTCACCTATTCGCGGCGCATCGATGACAGCGGTCTTGGCGTTGGTGTCGTGGCGGTTGAAGTGGACCTTGCCAAGCTAGAACGGTCTTGGGCGGGCATTTCGGATGCGGTGATGGTGCTGGACAGCGAAGGCCGCGCGATCTTGGCGACCGAACCGCGTTGGCGGGGCCGTCTGGAAGCTGACGCGTTAGCTCTTTTTGAACCGCAAACTGCAATTGAACGCGCGCTGCGTGGCACGCCCGATTGGTCCGCGCTGACGATTGACGCGTATCTACGCGGGGACGGTGTGATGCGTCAAGAAGTGCGGGTGCAGTTTCAAGGCTGGCGTATTATCAGTTTCACGACTTTTCAGTCTGTGCGCGAACGGGTCAACGCAATCCTCGCGCTCGAAATTATGGGCTTTGCGATCCTGCTGGCGGGACTGTTCTGGGTATTGTCGCGCAGATCGAATGTTGCGGCGCGGATGTTCCAGCTGGAATCGGCGGAGCTTCGCCAGTTGAACCGTCGTCTACAGCAAGAAGTTGTCGAGCGAAAGAAGGTTGAGAAGGACCTTGAGGTGGCGGAACAGACCGTCGCGCAGACGTCCAAATTGGCCGCGTTGGGGGAAATGTCGGCTGCTGTTTCGCACGAGTTGAACCAACCGCTTGCGGCGATGAAAACCTACCTCGCGGGGGCGCGGCTTTTGATTGCACGTGAACGCCCTGAAGAGGCCGTTGTTGCTGTGCAACGCATCGATGGTTTGATCGACCGGATGGGGGCGATTACCAAGCAGCTAAAATCCTATGCCCGCAAAGGCAAAGACAACCTTGAACCCGTTGATGTGAAGGACGCGGTGCTGTCTTCGTTGTCAATGATGGAACCACAATTGCGCCAACGGCAGGTCGCAATTGCGCGCACTTTGCCGGATCATCCGGTGATGATTTACGGTGATCGGATGCGGCTGGAACAAGTCATTATCAACCTGTTGCGCAACGCATTGGACGCCACAAAAATGGCCGCAGAACCCAGCGTTGAAATCCTGCTTGCGCAGGGCGATGTGGCGCGGTTGTCGGTGCGCGACAATGGCACGGGGATTCAAGACCTCGATGAATTGTTTGAGCCATTTTATACCACCAAGCAAGCGGGTGATGGCACGGGGCTGGGTCTTGCTATCTCATCGGGCATCGTAAACGACTTCGGGGGACGACTCACCGCGCGCAATTCGGACAAGGGTGGGGCTGTATTTGAAGTGGAACTGCCTATTTTGGGCCCAGACTTAGACTTAGACTTAGACCAAGAACTAAACCAGAACATAGAAGTAGCGGAGTAGCTAAATGGCCCAAGCCATGAAAATCGCAATTGTGGACGACGAACAGGACATGCGCCAGTCGATCAGCCAATGGCTGGCGTTGTCGGGCTACGACACTGAAACATTCGCCAGCGCGGAAGAGGCACTGAAAGGTGTCGGACAAGACTACCCTGGCATCGTGGTCAGTGACATTAAAATGCCTGGTATGGACGGAATGCAGTTTCTCAAGAAGCTAAAGGGCGTCGACAGTTCGCTGCCCGTTATCATGATCACCGGCCACGGCGATGTGCCCATGGCTGTCGAAGCGATGCGCATCGGTGCGTTCGATTTTCTCGAAAAACCGTTCAACCCCGATCGCATGACCGAATTGGCCAAGAAAGCCACCGTTGCGCGGCGTCTGACGTTGGACAACCGCGCGTTGCGCCGTGAACTAAGCGATGGCGGGGCGTTGATGAAGAAGCTTATCGGCGCGTCCCCTGTGATGGAGCGATTGAAAGAAGATATCCTCGATCTTGGGCAGGCGGATGGCCATGTGTTGATCGAAGGAGAAACCGGAACCGGCAAGACACTGGTGGCCCATGCGCTGCACGCGGTTGGTGCACGCGCCAACAAGAAGTTCATGCTGATTTCATGTGCGGCTTACGAAGACGATGATTTGTCCAAACGCTTGTTCGGCCCCGCCGGACAAGACGACCCGATCCCCGCGCTTGAAGAAGCCCGCGGCGGCACAATCGTACTTGAAGACGTCGAAGCCTTGTCGGAAACAAATCAGGCCCGTCTGCTGACGGCGATCAATGAACAAGGCACGCCGTCCGAAACTCGTATTGTGGCGATTTGTAACCTACAGGACGAAGGCAAGACCTGCGAAAGCGTGTTGCGTAACGATTTGTTTTACCGCCTCGCGGCGCTGCGCATCACAGTGCCCCCCCTGCGCACGCGCGGCGAAGATATTCTGACGTTGTTCACCCGTTTGGGTGAAGGGTTTGGCGAAGAATACGGCTGCGAAGCGCCTGCAGTGTCCGCACAGGAAGTCGCGCAATTGTTGCAGGCCCCATGGCCCGGCAACGTGCGCCAGTTGTATCATGTGGCCGAACGCGCGGTGCTGCAAAATCGCCGTGGCACAGGTTCGATTGCGTCGCTATTAATGACGGAAGACGATGAAAGCCAACCCGCCATTACCACCGAAGGCAAGCCGTTGAAGGAATTTGTCGAGGCATTCGAGCGGATGTTGATCGACAACACCATGCGCCGCCACAAAGGGTCGATTGTGAATGTTATGGACGAGTTGTGCCTGCCACGCCGGACCCTGAACGAAAAGATGGCGAAATATGGTCTGCAACGGTCTGATTACCTCGGCTGAGCAGGGCTGCACGCGATGAAAATTATCAGCCTGAATGCATGGTTTGGGCAGGTCTGGCCTGCCCTTGGCAGCTGGGCGGGCAGCTGTGGCGCCGATGTCATGTGTCAGAAAGAGGTCATTCGCCCAAGTGAGCCGAGTCCCCCTTGGCTAGCCTATCGCGACCCCCACCGCAGCCTGAACCAGCGGTCCGACTTACTTGGTGATATGAGTGCGAAGCTGCCGGATCACATGGGCGGGCACGGCCGCTGACAGTGGCGCATTTTCACGGGCTACGCGACGCGGGCGGCAAAGGCGACACCCCCGCGCGTGCAGATCAGGCCAAGCGCGCCATGACTTTGTTGTCAGCTATCGCATTACCACAACACAACATCATCTTAGCAGGTGATTTCAATGTTTTACCCGATAGTGAGGCACTGGCAATCTTTGCGGACTGGAGCCTTCGCGATCTCGTTGGGCGGCAAGACACGCGCACGGCGATTTATCCCAAAGACATCCGGCACGCCAATTACATGATGGTCACTGCGTCGGTCGACGTGAGATCCTTTGACGTACCCGCCGACCCCGTGGTCTCGGACCATCGCCCGATGATTTCAACCGTAAACTGATTGCCGCGCCGCTAAATGTCATGACACACCGCACCGTTACACTTTGGCGTTGTAAAGTGCCCCCATCGTCCCCTATGTATAAATCACGGGCGGTTGCCATGACGCTTTGCGCAAAATCCCGGTGAGTTTTTCTGTTTTTGGTTGCAGCGACCCGATCATACGATCCCGTCATACCCAACAGCAGACCGAAAGAATGTGGTTCCCTTTGACTAATTTTGGGCGGAATCAGATGAATAGCCCTCGGCGGTGACGGAAAACCCTTAATCGCAGGGGCCTTGAACGGGCCACCCATTTTGGTGGTCGGAGACCAACGCGATGGAACGCGCGACATTAACTAGCGAGAGAGCGACGAGCCAATTGGTTCGCGCATCCGCTGTTGCGCGCCTCGCCTTTAATGAACACGCATTAGATGATGCGGCCCCCCCAGAAATATCACTGGGAGTGTCGCCAGGCTTTGCGTGGAACAGGACACAATGGCTAAGAAAATGCTTATCGATGCCACCCACGCGGAAGAAACCCGCGTTGTGGTGGTTGACGGAAACAAGGTTGAGGAATTCGACTTTGAAACCCAATCCCGCCGCCAGCTTGCTGGCAACATATACCTCGCAAAAGTAACACGGGTAGAACCGTCGCTGCAGGCGGCGTTCATTGACTATGGCGGCAATCGCCATGGTTTCTTGGCGTTCAACGAAATCCACCCCGATTACTACCAGATTCCGGTGGCCGATCGTCTTGCGCTGATTGCGGAGGAAAAAGCCTACGCTGAAAGCCAGAAAGCCGAGGCCGAGGCCGAGGCTGAGAAGCCCAAACGCACACGTCGTCGCCGTAAACCACGCGCTGCAGAGGTTGACGGGCAGGACGCCGTTGCAACCGCTGATCCAGTTGCGACGACCGAGGACGAAACGTCCGGCGATATCGCAGGCATGGAAACGATTGATCTGTCGGACGAAGGATCGTCGCCGATGGAAATTGTGGCTGACACACCTGTTGACACACCTGAACAAAGTGCGGGCGACAGTGATGACGTGGCGGATAACGATGACAGGGATGGCGATGATACGGATGGCGACGGTGGCAGCGATGCGTCTGCCAAAGACGACAGCATCGAAAGTATCGCGGACGAAGACGACTACGAAGATGTGCGTCCTGTTCGCAAGCCACGCCCGAAGCGTTATAAAATTCAAGAAGTTATCAAAGTCCGCCAAATTCTGCTGATCCAAGTGGTCAAAGAAGAACGCGGCAACAAGGGTGCGGCCCTGACGACTTATCTGTCGCTGGCGGGTCGCTACTGTGTGCTGATGCCGAACACCGCACGTGGCGGCGGCATTTCGCGCAAGATCACCGTTGCTGCGGATCGCAAGAAGCTAAAAGCGATTGCCAATGATATGTCCGTGCCCGAAGGCGCCGGCCTGATCATTCGCACCGCAGGCAGCCAACGCACCAAGACTGAGATCAAGCGCGATTACGAATATCTGCAACGCCTGTGGGAACAAATCCGCGAATTGACGCTGCGCTCATCCGCTCCGGCGCAGATCTACGAAGAAGGCAACCTGATCAAACGCTCGATCCGCGATTTGTATTCCAAAGACATCGACGAAGTGATCGTTGAGGGCGAGGGCGGCTACCGCACTGCCAAGGACTTCATGAAAATGATCATGCCGTCCCACGCCAAGAACGTGACAAACTACAAAGAACAGATGCCGCTGTTTGCGCGTCACCAGATCGAAAGTTATCTGTCCGGCATGTTCAATCCGACGGTGCAACTGCCGTCCGGCGGCTACATCGTGATCGACACGACAGAAGCGCTGGTTGCGGTCGACGTGAACTCTGGTCGCGCTACCAAAGAAGGGTCAATCGAACAAACGGCTACCAAGACCAACCTTGAGGCCGCGGCAGAAGTGGCGCGTCAGCTTCGTTTGCGTGATCTTGCGGGTCTGATTGTCATCGACTTTATCGATATGGACGAGCGTAAGAACAACGCGTCCGTTGAAAAGCTGATGAAGGACAAGCTGAAGACCGACCGCGCACGCATCCAAGTGGGTCGAATTTCTGGTTTCGGCCTGATGGAAATGTCGCGTCAGCGTCTGCGTCCGGGCATGTTGGAATCGACGACCCAGCCGTGTTCCCATTGTCACGGCACGGGCCTTTTGCGTTCTGACGATAACGTCGCTTTGGGCATCCTGCGCCAGTTGGAAGAAGAAGGCGTGCGCGGCCGTTCTAAAGAAGTCTTGATCAAAGCGCCGATCGTTATTGCCAACTTCTTGATGAACCAAAAGCGGGAACACATCGCACAGATCGAAACCCGATACGGCCTGTCTGTGCGCATAGAATGTGATCCGCACCTCGTGTCGCCAGATTTTGTTCTTGAGAAATTCAAGACCGCCAGCCGCGTCGTAGCTGAGGTTGAAATTGTGTCTGTGATTTCGTCTGACACTGCTGTGATGGCCGAAGTGGACGATGCCCCGATGGAAGAGGTGGAGATCGAAGTGGCCGCTACGGTTGAGACTAAAAATGAGGGTGCCAGCACCGCGCCTGAACAGCAAGAAGGCGAAGCACCCACCAAAAAGCGCCGTCGTCGCCGTCGCCGCCGTCGCGGTGGTGGTGACAACGTCGATGCCAATGGTGACACCACCGCACAGAACAATGGCGAGGCGGCGGCTGCCGTGCCATCGGACACGCAGACTGCTGTCGCATCGACTGAACAGGGCGACACGCCAGCCGCTGATGCCGTTGCAGCTGAGGATGCCCCCAAGCCCAAGCGCACACGCAGCCGTCGCAAGAAAGCGGAGGCGCTTGTGCAAAGTGCTGAAGTGACTGAAAGCGTTGATGCGGCCGTGGTTGGGGCTGTCACTGATGAGGCTGTGACTGACGATGCACCAAAGCCCAAGCGGACCCGCGCCCGCCGCAAGAAAGCCGATGATGTGGTAAGCGGGGACGCAGCAGCGGTGCAGGAGACTGCACCCGTTGCAGAAGCTGCGCCATCTGATGCACCTGCTGAAAAGCCGAAACGTGCGCCGCGCAATCGTAAAAAACCTGCTGCTAAGGCCGAAGTAGAGGTCGCAGTTGCTGAAACTCCGGCGGAAACCGTGGTTGAGGCTCCTACTGAAACTCTGGAAACGGTGGCGGTTGATAAGCCCAAGCGAGTGCGTAGAACCACATCCAAGCCAAAAGTTGAGCCTGAGGCGGCGCCAACACCAGAAGTGGCTCCTGTGACAGAAGCGCCAGTCGCTGATGACGCACCCAAGAAGCGCGGATGGTGGTCTTTGGGCCGCTAAAGTTCTTCCTGAACAGCGCCCGCTAAGGCACTGAAATTAAACGCCGCCTCAATTTTTTTGAGGCGGCGTTTTTTATATTGAGGCCGTCTGCTTGATCATGTAAATTTGGTGGCTGCCAGCGTCGGACTGCAACAGTAATTGATGTCCTGCCTCAACACAAAAGTGCGGAATGTCGATCACTGCGATCGGATCATCTGCCCAAACAGTCACAATAGTACCCGACGGGACGTCACGCAGCACTTTGGCGGCTTTCAAAACCGGCAAAGGGCACTTCAATCCGCGCGTGTCTACAATATTATCCATGTTCAAGGCGTGCCCCGCGTCGCCACAAATGTCCACTAGTTCGAAACACCTTTCGAAAGAATTGAAACACGTTTCAACGGTGATGTGACCGTCTGTCACGTGACGCGGCGAGACGGGCCAGTTAAGACAGTTCTATGTTCGAAACCGAAACCTTCCTCGTAGCCTCATTGCTTCCCGCACTTTTAATTGCATTCTCGGCGGGCATCCTGTCGTTCCTGAGCCCCTGTGTTCTGCCAATCGTGCCGCCGTATCTGGCCTATATGGGCGGCGTCAGCGTCACCGATATGGAAGACAACAGCGCCGCGCGTCTGCGCGCTGTTGTGGCGTCGCTGTTCTTTGTTCTGGGCCTGTCGACGGTGTTTTTGGTCCTCGGCGCCGGGGCGTCGGCGATCGGTCGCGCGTTCGCATCATACCGCCCCTACCTTGAAGTTGGAGCAGGCGTTGTGGTCATTATTTTTGGCCTGCATTTCCTCGGTCTGTTTCGGCTGAAATTTCTTGATCGTGAAATGCGCATGGAAGCGGGCGATCAGGGTGGATCGGCATTTGGCGCATATTTTCTTGGTCTGGCATTTGCGTTCGGTTGGACGCCTTGCCTTGGTCCAATCCTCAGTGCGATTCTGAGCCTTGCGGGGAGCCAAGCGGACGTCAGCAAGGGTATGTTGCTTCTGGGTGTATATGCCGTCGGACTTGGTGTGCCGTTCATATTGGTCGCGGCATTATTCCCGCAAATGAAACGCCCAATGGCGTGGATGAAACGCAACATGGGGGTGATCGAAAAGACGTCTGGCGTGTTGCTGATCGTCATCGGGCTGGCCATGGCCACCGGATTTATGTCGATGTTCGCGTTCTGGATGCTTGAGGCGCTGCCGTTCCTTGCGATCTTTGGCTAGTGGATTACTTAATTCTGCCGAAATTCACGTCTATAGTGCCTGCAAATTAGGGACAGGCGCGCGATGGAACAGGTACCACAATCACCCGTGAAACGGACGGTCAGAAACCGCAAGGTGTTCTACATTCCAGGGTATGACCCGATACATCCACGCCGCTACCGTGAGCTATACCGAACTGAATCAACTGCACAATCTCTCATTTCCGGCTACGAGATCGGGATCACCCCTAAAAAGGGCGAACATTACGGTTGGCGGGTGGAATCGCGTATTGACGGGCATTCAGTTGATGCGCAGGTTGACGTGCTGGTTTGGTCCGATATCGTGCGCAATTCAATGGCGTCGACCATTCTGGCGACCTACCTACAACTGGTGCGAACGGCGTTCATCTATATCGGGTCCGGCACCTTGCGCCGTCTGATGTGGTTGCGCAAGGGGCCGGTGATTGCGGCGTTATACCCCGTGGGGATGCTACTTTTACAATTGCTGATCGCAGTTTTTCTTGGTCTGTTGGTGGGCAGTTTACTGGGCTGTACGTTGACGGCAGGTGCACGCGCCTTGATGAGTTTGATCAGCAGCGGCGACACGTCAGATTTGAATTTCTTGACGTTATTTATTGGCCGCTCAGTCGGACAATGGGCCTTGGGCGCATGGATTTCTGTGATGGTTTTGCAGTGGTTCAAAAAGAAAGATGGCAAGTTTTTCGCGTATTATTTGATGCATGACTACGCCTATTCTGCACAATCGAAGGGTGCGAACTTGCCCGATCTAGAAGACCGAATGGCCGATTTTCGTGGCGCTATTGCGGGCGCTTTGGACGAAGACGTGGACGAAGTTTTGGTCGTCGGCCATTCATCGGGTGCGCATTTGGCTGTGTCGATCCTGGCGGATTTGATCCGCGAGGGCGGGGTGTCCAAAGATGGCCCTGCGCTCGGTTTTCTCAGCCTTGGACAAGTGGTTCCGATGGTCAGTTTCTTGCCCAAAGCGGATCGGTTGCGCGCCGATCTGCACTACCTGTCCACCCGTAATGAACTGGCTTGGATTGACGTCACAGCCCCTGGGGACGGCTGTGCGTTCGCGTTGTGTGATCCGGTAGCGGTGTCCGGCGTCGCCCCACAGGGTCAGAAATGGCCGCTGGTGATTTCGGCAGCCTTCACGCAAACCCTTAGCCCTGAACGCTGGAAGGAGTTGCGCTGGAAGTTTTTCCGCCTGCATTTTCAGTACCTTTGTGCGTTCGATCGCGTCGGGGATTACGACTATTTCAGCATCACAGCGGGGCCACAAACGTTGGCAGACCGCTTTGAAGGCCGCGCGCCGTCAAAATCGCGCATTGACGTCCCCGCGTCCAAGTTTACCAGTATGAATCATGATCCCGCCAAAACCCCCCTCACGTCCTGAAAAGGTCTCGCTTTGGCGCTATCTGAAATTGTTTCGCCAAGACATCCTGTCGGCGCAACCTGCAAAGTTATATCGCGCGTGGATGGCAGAGTTTCGCACGCCGTTCTTTCGCAGTTATCTGGCGAACGATCCGGCATTGGTGAAACGGGTCTTGAAAGAACGCCCCGACGATTTCCCGAAATCTGATCGCGTTGGCGCAGGGCTACGCCCGTTGTTGGGAAATTCGGTTTTTCTGACGAACGGCGAGACGTGGAAACGTCAGCGCCGCATCATTGATCCCGCATTCGAGGGTGGCCGTCTGCGCGACACTTATGGTGCGATGTATGCGGCGGGGGAGGCTGCGGTGGCGCGGATGGCGGCACACACGGGCGTGCAAGATATTGAACCCGAAACGTCCCATGTGGCTGCTGACGTGATCTTTCGCACGCTGTTTTCGATCCCGATTGAAAATGAAACCGCGACGGCTGTGTTTGAAAAATTCCGCGATCATCAGCGCACGCAGCCCATTCTCAATTTGCGCGCTTTTATTCCTGGTCCACGCTGGATGCCGCGGTTTTTCAGTCGCGCAACAAAAGACACAGCGCGCGATATTCGCCGTCTGATTACTGATCTGACAGAACGGCGGATGTTTGAAATTGATGCGGGAACGGCGCCGGATGATCTGGCGACCAAGATCATGACAACTGCCGATCCGGTCACGGGCCAGACGTTCAGCACGCAAGAAATGGTCGACCAAGTCGCGATTTTCTTCCTCGCAGGTCATGAAACCAGCGCGTCGGCATTGGCGTGGACGCTGTATCTATTGGCGATGCATCCCGATTGGCAGGACAGGTTGGCGGTCGAGGCGGCGGCAGTCACGTCGGATTTTTCTAGCGTGTCAAAACTGCGCCTCAGCCGCGATGTTTTCCGTGAAGGGCTTCGGTTGTATCCCCCCGTGCCGATGATGGTGCGCGAGACCAAATGCCCCGAGGACATGCGTGGTCGCGCCGCCCCGATAGGTGCACAAGTTGTGCTATCGCCGTGGCATTTACACCGCCATGAACGACTCTGGGACAATCCAGACGGGTTCGATCCGACGCGGTGGGGTACTGAAAATGGTAAGATATGCCAGCGTGACGCCTATATTCCGTTTTCAGCCGGACCGCGCGTCTGCACGGGCGCGGGGTTTGCGATGGTCGAGGGACCACTGCTTCTGTCGATGCTGATACGTCGGTTCAGTTTTGAATTGACCGAACGTGTTCCTGTGCCTGTAGCGCATCTAACGGTGCGCGCGAAAGACGGGATTTGGCTGAAGGTCACGGAACGGGAGTGATGCGTTCGCTTTTTAAGGAATTCAGCACGAACACCCTGATCGCCGACGCGAGGCCAACATCGCCGCGCGCCTCATCGATCTCAATCGCGAGACCGTTGAGCGTTTGATTGCGCAGCGTGGCGATGCTGCGAAACTCCTGCCAGAATTCAGGTTCCAACGAGATGGACGTGCGATGCCCGCGCAGGGTGACGGAATGTTTGGCAGGGCGCTGTTGTGGGCCAGTTGTCATTCGTCCTCAAATTTTAGTTGATCCAGCTGCTGTTTCGCCCGGCCTTGGCGGGTGGTTTCGGCAAGCCGTTCGCCCTTGGTGCGACCGAACTTGCTGGCATTCAGGTCGGCTTCGGCTTTCTTGGCCGTGCGTTCGCGGTCTTTTTTGGTTTTGTTGAGGTTAACGATTTCGGTCATTTATCCACCTTCGGTGTGATACTCATTTCGGGCCAATCATGTCCTCGGGTCGCACGACGCGATCAAAGGTTTCTTCGTCAACAAATCCCAGCGCCACCGCCTCAACCCGCAATGTCGTTCCGTTTTTATGGGCGGTCTTGGCGACTTTGGTTGCGTTGTCGTAACCGATTTCGGGCGCCAATGCCGTGACCAACATCAGTGATTCCTTCATCAGCTTGTCGATGCGTGCCTCATTTGCCTCAGTCCCCGCAAGCATCCGCAGGGTGAAACTGTCCGCCGCATCACCCAAAAGCTGCATGGATTGCAACAGGTTATACGACATCATTGGGTTGTAGACATTAAGTTCAAAGTGTCCCTGCGATCCGGCAAATCCAATTGCTGCGTCATTGCCGAGGATGTGCGCACAGACCTGCGTCATGGCTTCGGCCTGCGTCGGGTTCACTTTGCCGGGCATGATCGAACTGCCGGGTTCGTTTTCCGGCAGGATCAATTCGCCCAAGCCTGATCGCGGGCCAGAGCCCAAGAAACGCATGTCGTTGGCTATTTTGTAGCAAGCCATGGCCACTGATTTGATCGCACCCGACATGAACACCATGGCATCGTGGGCGGCCAAAGCCTCAAATTTATTGGGGGCGGTGATGAACGGCAGACCAACGATGTCGGCCATGTGTGCGGCGACGGTGGTGTCCCAGCCTTTGGAGGTGTTCAGGCCGGTGCCGACGGCGGTGCCGCCCTGCGCGAGTTCATAAATGCCGGGCAGGGCCAGTTTGATACGTGCGATGCCGTTGCGGATTTGCATGGCGTAGCCGGAAAATTCCTGCCCCAGAGTTAGCGGTGTCGCGTCTTGCGTGTGGGTGCGCCCGATCTTGATGATGTCTTTGAATTTGGCAGCCTTGGCTTCCAGCTCATCTGCCAGCTTTTCCAAACCGGGCAGCATGGTGTCGCGCGTCGTCATCGCGGCAGCGATGTGCATGGCCGTTGGAAATGTGTCGTTGGACGACTGGCCCATGTTGCAGTGATCGTTGGGGTGGACTGGGTTTTTTGACCCGATTTCGCCGCCCAGCATTTCGATTGCGCGGTTTGAGATGACCTCGTTGGCGTTCATGTTAGATTGCGTGCCGGATCCTGTTTGCCAAACTACCAATGGGAAATGCTCGTCGAGCTTGCCGTCGATCACTTCGCCAGCGGCTGCGATAATGGCGTCTGCCAGTGTCCTGTCAAGCTTGCCTGACGCCTTGTTTGCCATGGCGCAGGCCTTCTTTATGACCCCCAATGCGCGCACAATCGCAACCGGCTGCTTTTCCCAACCGATAGGGAAATTCATCAGGGATCGCTGCGTTTGTGCGCCCCAATAACGGTCGCTTTGGACGTCAAGCGGGCCAAAGCTGTCGGTTTCAGTACGGGTCTTGCTCATAGAATGGTCCTCACGCAGGGGGATGTGGTTCTGTATACAGTTGCATGCCGTTTAGCGGCGCGGCCCGTGCGTCGCAACCAAACAATCCGCGCAAATTACTTGCGGAACTGATCCAAAGACACGACATCAGCGTCCTTTTTGGGCGCATCTTTTTCGGGTTCTGCCATGACATCCATCGGGGCTTCTGGTGCGTCGCCGTCTTCGTCTTGGGCTTCAAACCGCAGGCCGAATTCAACGGACGGATCGACGAATGTTTTGATCGCATCGTAGGGCACATACAAAGGTTCTGGCTTGTCACCAAAGCTCAGCGTGATTGAAAACCCTTGGTCGGTGACTCTCAGGCTTTCGTATTGGTGCTGAATCACGATTGTCATTTCACCCGGGTAGCGGTCTGACAGCCAATCGGCGATTTCGACGCCTGGATGCATGGTGTCAAAGGTTATGAAGAAATGATGATTCCCAGGCAGGCCTTTGGCGCACACGTCGGTCAAGACCTCAAGGATAAGCCCGCGCATCGCTTTGTGCATCAGGTTGCCGTAATCGATTTTATGAATTGTATTGGACACGGGGCAGCTCCGGATTTTCAGACATGCCCACCATACGGGGTTCTGGGCCGGATAAAAGGGGGGGATTAGGTCAATGGCATCATCGCGATGCCCACAGCTGCCATAACAGCCAGCGTCCGTATCATCCCCCATTTGCGCCACAACAAAAGTGCGCAGGCAAGCATGGTCAGCAGCGCAGCGGCGATATTGAACGACGACCAGACGGGCGCGAGGATGGACACCATGCCAGACGAAACGGCGACGTCTTTATACATCACGTGTGCTGCAAACCACAGCGATAGGTTGGCGATGACACCGACGACAGCGGCGGTGATTGCGGCCAATCCAGCGCGTATGCGCGGGTAGCCATCAAGCCAATCAATGAGCGGCGCACCGGCGAATATCCAGATGAAACAGGGCACGAACGTCACCCACAATGTCATCAGGCCCGCAAGAAACCCCAATGCCCAGCCTCCCTTCGCTGTGCCCGCCAGAAGGCCGACAAATTGTGTCACCAAAATCAGTGGGCCGGGGGTGGTTTCCGCAAGACCAAGCGCGTCGATCATTTGTGGTGTGGTCAGCCAGCCGTAATCTGTCACCACCGCTTGCGTCATATAGGCCAGCACGGCGTAGGCGCCGCCGAACGTCACAAGCGCGAGTTTCGAGAAGAACAGCCCGATTGCCAGCAGGAATGTCGCGCCTGCGATCCAAGCCAGAAAAAGCGGCGCGACCCACAAACACCCGCCGACAACGGCTGGCGCGATGGATTGACGCCACGGCAGGGCGGTTTTCACCGAGGAATGATCGCTGCAAGTCCAAGCGCCATAGGTGGCCGCCAGCACGATCACGACTGGAAACGGCATGTTGAAAAGGAACAATGCCGCAAACGCGAGGGCCGCAACGATGCGGTGATCGCGACGCCCCAATGCGCGGCCAAGCAGCTTTATGATCGCCTGCACCACGATGATAATGACCGCCGCTTTAATGCCAAGAAACGCCGCTTGCACCAGCGGCAGCGCGCCAAAGGAGGCGTAGGCAAAAGCCAGCACGCCGATCAGCAACGCACCGGGGAGGACGAACAAACCACCCGCAATAAGTCCACCGCGCAGCCCATTCAATTTCCAGCCCGCGTAGGTCGCCAATTGCATCGCTTCTGGGCCGGGCAACATCATGCAAAACGAAAGCGCTTTGAGAAAATCGGCTTGGCTTAACAGTGGACGGTCATCTACCAGTTCTTTTTGCATCAGGGCGATTTGGGCGGCTGGCCCGCCGAATGATAGGCACCCAATACGGCCAAAAATCTGCACCATTTCCTGATTCGTCATGATGGGTCCAACAGACTTGCGTGGATTTCATGGGCACCATCAAGGGCCCAGCGGTACAGCGCATCATACAGCGGAATGGCGGCGTCTAGTTGCGGGTGATCATCGTGATTTATCCGCGACAGACCAACGGAAAACGCAAGTAAACTAGCGGCTTGCGGGGTGTCGTCGCTTCCTGTGTCAGCGGCGCGGATGACTTGGGACAGGCGATTCAGCGCGTCAGTGCGCAGATCAAACAAGTCGAGCATGGCATCAAACCTGCAAAGGTCGCCGTGGCGGGTCAGCGCCACATCGGGGATGTCGAACGGCGTGGCGTTGTAGCGACCTGCAACACCCGCCACTTGGTCGGGGGACACGAACATGAATTCTGCACCGCCGTCGACAAAACGGCGGATCAGCCACCGGCAGGCAATACGATCAATCTTCGGGCGATGCCGTGTGACCCACATGTTGGACGCGGGCAAAGCGGCAAACGGAATACGCGGTGCATTCGCCATTTCGCGCCAACCATACATGTCACCTGCGAGGTATTGCGCATCAACGCCGCGTCCGCGCAGGCGCGATTTCAGACCTTGGCTGAGTTTGATGCCCAGCTGACAGGCCGCAATACATGCGTGCCCGTCAAGTCGTGCAATCAAGCCTCCAAGGTCGGAGTGGGGATGGCAAAATGATCGTGGGATCAGAAACGGATCTTCGGCAAAATCGGGATCGATTGAGATATCGACGATCGCAGGACAGTCGGGCATCCCGATCAGGCGTAACATTTCTTTGCAGTTGATTTCGTTTGGGGCAGCCATAGCGCATGCTTCCTTTCGGTGAACATGCGAACCTTTTGCCCCAATTCTACACGACTGGGCCTCACGGGGGTGTTCGCGGTGCGCCCCTTGGCGGTTAATGTGGCGTCCTGTTGGCGCGGGGTCAAGTGCGGACGTGCAAGGCCTGAAGCCCGTGAAAGTGGTAGGTGTCGCCATATTGTGGCTGCACTGTCAGGCGCAGATTTGGGCATCGGTCAAACAAAACCTGCAACGCCACGCGCAATTCCAGCCGTGCCAGCGGTGCGCCGACGCAAAAATGGATGCCGCCGCCAAAGGCTACGTTGACTGGACCTTTGCGGGTTGGATCAAACGTGTTCGGATCGGGATAGGCTGCTGAGTCACGGTTGGCGGCCCCGAGCAGACATTTAACTGTGTCACCGCGTTTGAACGCATGGCCAAAGACCACGCAGTCCTCAATCACGTAGCGATCAAACATGTGCAGCGGCGGGTCAAACCGCAGGGCTTCTTCTACGATCTGCGCATCCACCGTGCGAATATCGCGGTCCAGCAGGGTTTTGACGGTGTTGCCCAAGGTGTGCACGGTCGCCTCATGGCCGGCATTTAGCAGCAGGATGCAGGTGGTGATCAATTCGTCCGTTGTCAGTTTTTCACCGTCCTCTTCGGCGGCAATCAGGTGCGACAACAGATCATCAGCGGGGGTTTTGCGTTTTTCGTCAACATATCCGCGCAGGAACGCAACGAAGCTATCGGTTGCAGCGACGGCTTTGTCTTCGACGGCGCGGGTGCGACCGCTGACATACATCGAAACCATCGCGTTGGACCACGCAAGCAGATCATCCGCGCGGGTTTCCGGCACCCCTAGAAGGCGGGCAATGATGATCACGGGAACGGTGCGGGCATAGGCGTTAAGCAGATCGAATTCCCCGTTTGGAAATTCGTCGATCAACTGGTGGCACAGCGTCGCAATCTCTGGTTCTAATTCTGCAATTCGGCGCGATGTGAAGGCACGCAAAACCAGACCGCGCAGACGCGTGTGGCGCGGTGGGTTCAACTCCAACATCGAATGGGATTCGACCGCGTAGAACGGGGCGATGTGGGCGGGGATTGCAGGTGCGAATTCGGCAGGAATTTCGCGCCCCATGCGTTTGTCTTTAAGGCATGCCGCGACAGCCGCGTGCGACACAGCACAGACTGCGCCGTAATCGGTCCAATAAAACAAATCCCCCGTACCCCAATCCCCCGCGGAACGTGCCGCTTCATAAAACGGGTAGGGGTCTTGCACGAAGGTGGGATCGGTGGGTGATTGGGTGAGGCTTTGCATGGCTGTCTGATGCCAGTGAGAATTGTCCTTTGCAAGGAGCGTCGTGATTTGTCCTTTGCAAGGAAGGACACCTCTGGTCTTTACAAGCCTTGGTTCCTAGTCTCGCCACATGTCAAACGCCTTGCACACTCGCATCATAGCAGTCGTGACCTTTCTGGTCGCAGTAACGGCGTTGTCGGCGGGGGTCGGATGGGTCGGTTATATGTCCGCACTTGATCAGTTAGCACAACGGGGCCGGTCCGATCTGGCGCTGGCGTCGGACCGCCTGACAGGTGAGTTGCATAGCTACCGTGAATTGGCCGTGTTGATGGCGGATCATCCCACAGTTGCGGCTACGGTGGACGGGGACTGGGACAGGGAAGCGACTGGGGTGGCAGATTTGTTGCGTCAAACGGCTGATAAGACAGGTAGTTTGGATATTCTGGTGGTGTCTGTTGGCGGGCGCGAATTGGCGTCCGCGTCAGGCAATGGCGCTGAGATCCACGCGGATCAACCCTATTTTACCCGCGCGATGGATGGCGCGCTGGGGGTGTTTCACCTTGTACAGGAACGCTACGACAAGCGCACGTTTCTGTTTGCATCGCCGGTGTTTTCGGACGCCGGCCCTGTGGTCGGGGTGGTGATCGTTGTTGTTGATGTTGATGCGGTTGAGTCCGTTTGGCGCGGCGCGCGGCCAACAGTTTTCTTCACTGATGAACTGGGTGTTACGTTTATTTCCAACCGCTCCGAAATGGTTTTTATGGCCCGCGAGGTCGAAAGCACGACACGAAGCGCGACGGCCGAATATGCGCCGGACTTGCCGCGCCCCTTCATGACTCATTCGATCGTAGACCGTCGTGGTCGTGCGATTTGGACCGTGCAGGGGCAACGCTACGTGCCACGTAAGGCGCTGCATTTGTCGTTGGCGCTGCCCGAAATTCAGATGACCGGTGAAGCGTTGTTGGACGTTGCACCCGCGCAGCTTCTTGCGCAGTTGCAGGCGGGGGTTGCGGCTGCGATCTGTCTGGCATTTGGCGCGATGTTGTTTTTGGCCACAGAACGCCGCCGCACCTTGGCGGATGCCAACGCCAAGTTGGAAGGCGCGGTACAGACCCGCACTGCAGAATTATCCCACGCCAACGCCGAATTGCGCCACGAAGTTCGTGTACGCACGGAGGCAGAGGCGCAGCTTAAGAAGGCGCAAAGCGATCTTGTGCAGGCGGGGAAACTGTCCGCGCTAGGGCAAATGTCTGCTGGGATCAGCCATGAGTTGAACCAACCGCTGATGGCCATTCGCAGCTACGCCGAAAATGCCGAAAGTTATTTGGAACGTGGCAATACGGGCGTCGCGGGTGAGAACCTTAGCCGTATCGCCGACCTTGCCCGCCGCATGGGGCGCATCATCCGCAACCTGCGCAGCTTTGCAAAACAAGAAAGCGAGGGTCTGACAGATGTGGACCTGCGTTCGGTCATGGTGGCAGTGTTGGAGATGACACAGGCGCGGGCAAAATCCAGTGGCGTGGACATAATCTGGACCGCCCCTGAAACGCCGCTGATCGTGCGCGGCGGAGAGGTGCGTTTGCAACAGGTTGTGTTGAACCTCGTGACCAATGCGATGGACGCAATGGAAGGCCAGAGTTTTGTCCGACGCATCGAGATTGACACCGAGCAAGTGGATGGGCGGGTAGAGCTGTTTGTGCGCGATACGGGTCCGGGTCTGGACGAACCGGACCGCATTTTCGATCCGTTCTATACGACCAAGAAGGTGAACCAAAACGTAACAGAACAGGATGGCGTGGGGCAAAATGGTATGGGTTTAGGGCTGTCGATTTCTTATGGTTTGGTTCAAAGCTTTGGCGGTATGATCCGTGGTCGCAATCACCCCAGCAGCGGTGCGATTTTCACTGTGACATTGGATGGAACACACCCTCGAGAGGCCGCGCCATGAGCACCCATGTTTTGATCGTTGATGACGAACGTGACGTCCGTGAGGCCTTGGGCCAAACAGTTGAACTGGCCGATTTGGTACCCGTAAGGGCGGGATCTTATGTTGAGGCCAAGGATCATATTTCCACCAGTTTTGATGGGGTGATTGTCACGGATATCCGTATGCCCGGGCGGGATGGATTTTTCCTGCTGGACCACGTGCGAAAGGTGGATCCGGAATTGCCGGTGATTTTGCTGACGGGCGAAGGTGACATTCCTATGGCCGTCAAAGCGATGTCAGAAGGTGCCTTTGCATTCTTGGAAAAACCCTGTGGTGCCAAGGAGTTATTGGCAGTCGTTGCGAAAGCGTTGCAGGCGCGAACACTGGTTATTGAAAATCGCCGCCTCAAGCTGGAACTGGATCGCGGCGATGCGGCGGCGCGGATGCTGGTTGGTGTGTCCGCGATGTCAGATGCATTGCGCGGGCGGGTTCGCACAGTTGCCCGCACCAACGCTGAAGTCTTGATCACGGGCGAGCCGGGGACCGGAACGCCAAAGATCGCCGAAGTAATCCATTTGTTGTCAGGCGCCGCCAGTCGCCCCTTTGTCAAGCGCCCTGCGGCGCAATTGTCAGCGGTTGATTTGGCGGCAGCTTTGCTTGAGGCTGGTTCCGGCACGCTTTATCTGGATGAGGTCACAGCGTTGGCGCCCGCCGTGCAGTTTGCACTGCTTGAAGCCTTAGAAGTGGGCGGAACAGTGCGGGTTTTGTCCGGCACATCACGCGATATCGTTGACGAAGTGGCGCAGGGGCGGTTTAGCACGGACTTGTTCTATCGCCTCGATTTGATGCGGGTGCATGTGCCCGCACTGCGTGAACGGCCTGAGGATATTCCGGCGCTGTTCCGCCACTATGTCGCCCAAGCCTGCGAGCAGGCGAATTTAGTTGAACCGCAAATCACCCAAGATGTCATTGCGGGGCTGATGGCGCAGGATTGGCCGGGCAATGCGCGCGGGCTGATGAACACCGCGATGCGGTTTGCCTTGCGCATTTCGGGCGGCACTGACGAGGACGCTTTGGTATTAGGGAAGGGCAGCGGGTTGGCGGAACAGCTGGCGCAGGTGGAACGGTCGTTGTTGATCGAAGCCCTGCAGCA
Source organism: Octadecabacter antarcticus 307 (assembly GCF_000155675.2). Taxonomy (GTDB): domain Bacteria; phylum Pseudomonadota; class Alphaproteobacteria; order Rhodobacterales; family Rhodobacteraceae; genus Octadecabacter; species Octadecabacter antarcticus. The sequence goes on along the minus strand of NC_020911.1, from coordinate 3,287,068 downwards.
GTCTGAGGGGCGGTCTGGCGAAGCCGCTGATGCGCTGAAACTGGCGCGCAAAACGTTTTATGATAAGCTGACACGCCACCGGATCAAACCCGAGGATTTTCGCAGCTAACTGTGCGGTTTTCCACACGGTTGGCGGTAGCAGGCGTGTGACAATCCGCGTTGATCGTTTATAAAGTGTGACTTTGTTCGTTTTTTATAGTTCTTAACCAATGCTTTGGCGGCTTTTGGAGTCTTCTCTTCCTCGTGGCCGACATTTCACCCTTTATAGGCGGGTGGTCGGCCCGGGAGGGGTCGGACCGATTAAAATTCCTAGGGAGTAAACCAATGAAGTTTCTCATGAATGCAGTGTCCATCGCTGCTTTGACGGTGTCTGCTGGTGCCGCATTTGCGGACGGCCATGAAGGGTGTGATGACGGCGAGATCGTTGTTAAGTTTAGCCACGTCACCAACACCGACCGTCACCCAAAAGGCATCGCGGCAACATTGCTGCAAGAACGGGTGAACGCTGAAATGAACGGTGTGATGTGCATGGAAGTGTTCCCGCAATCGTCGCTTTATAACGATGACCAAGTGCTTGAAGCGATGCTTCAGGGCGACGTTCAACTGGCCGCACCATCGCTGTCCAAGTTCGAAGCCTTCACCCGCCAGTTCCGCATTTTCGATCTGCCGTTCATGTTCACAAACATCGACGCGGTTGATCAATTCCAAGCGTCTGAAACAGGCCAAGGCATGCTCAATTCCATGCAGCGTCGCGGCCTTCAGGGTCTGGCGTACTGGCACAATGGCATGAAGCAGATGTCGGCAAACGTGCCGCTGGCATTGCCAACGGATGCAGAAGGTCTGAAGTTTCGCGTTCAGGCGTCTGATGTTCTTGTCGCACAGATGGAAGCCATGGGCGCATCGCCGCAACCAATGGCGTTTTCCGAAGTATACGGCGCTTTGCAGACAGGTGTTGTCGACGGTCAGGAGAACACATGGTCTAACGTTTGGGGTCAAAAGTTCTTTGAAGTTCAAGACGGGACGACAGAAACCAACCACGGCATCATCGACTATCTTGTTGTGACGTCTGTTGATTTTCTCGACTCTTTGGACGCCGATGTGCGCGACCAGTTCCTGACCATTCTGGATGAAGTCACGACGATGCGTAACGCTGAATCCTTTGCAGTGAACGAGGTTGCCAAGCAGTCCATTATCGACGCAGGCGGCACCATTCTTGAACTAACGTCAGAGCAGCGCGCAGTTTGGGTTGAGACAATGAAACCCGTCTGGGAGCAGTTTGTCGAGGACGTAGGCCAAGACAACATCGACGCAGCACAAGCGATCAACGCGGCGCTGTAAGCCGGAGTTTTGATTGCATTACTTCTGGATCGGCCATTTTAAGTGGCCGATCCGCACACGTCGCGCAGGGGGGCGAAACATGTCTGGGGCCGATCATCCGAAAAGTCGCGCGGGCGCGATTGTTCACACGCTCGAAGAGAGCATTATTGCAGTGCTGCTTGGCTTGATGACAGTCGTCACGTTCATCAACGTCGTGATGCGCTATGGATTTAACAGTCAGCTGATTTGGGGGCTTGAGCTTACGCTCGTCCTGTTCGCATGGCTGGTTTTGTTTGGTATTTCGTACGGTTTCAAAGTGGTTAGTCACCTTGGGGTAGACGCGGTTTTGAATTTGGTTGGGCCGAAATTACGCAAACGCATGGGCATTTGGGCGTCACTGGTTTGTATTTTCTATGCCATGCTTTTGTTGAAGGGCGGCTGGGACTACTGGGCGCCGTTTGCCGGATTGGACGCCACCACTGGGCGGGTCATTCCGGGAATCGTCCGGGCCGAAGATGGTGCTGGTTTGTTCGGGTTCACCTTTGGTGGTTTCTTTGAAAATACGCGCGATCAGGGTTGGTATGAAACGGAACAACTGCCGATCCCGTTTGGCCAGACGTGGTTGGAAAACACATTCAACGTCGGTGAGCCTTATGAAAAAATGCCGCGTTTTATTCCCTATATGATCGTTCCGTTCGCAATGGCGTTGATGTTGTATCGTCTGGTGCAGTCGCTGGTGCGTATTTTGCGCGGTGAAATTGATATGATTATCGTCAGCCACGAGGCTGAAGATGCAGTCGAAGACGCGGGAAAATCCCTGAGTGAGGACACATAAAATGGATGTCGCAATTCTATTCGGGATGGTGATTGCCCTCCTTGCCATTGGCGTGCCGATCGCAGTGTCCCTTGGCCTTTCCTCGACGTTGTTCTTACTGGTGCTGTCAGACAGTTCTTTGGCGTCGGTGGCGCAGTCGCTGTATCAGGCGATGGCAGGGCATTACACGCTACTGGCGATCCCGTTCTTCATCCTTGCGTCGTCATTTATGTCGACGGGCGGCGTGGCGCGGCGGATTATTGATTTTGCGATCGCCGTGATTGGCCACGTGCGCGGTGGTTTGGCGATTGCGGGTGTGTTGGCCTGTATGTTGTTCGCAGCATTGTCTGGATCATCGCCCGCGACCGTAGTGGCCGTTGGATCAATCGTGATCGCAGGCATGGTCAAATCTGGCTACACTAAGGATTTCGCAGCTGGCGTGATTTGTAATGCGGGCACACTTGGCATCTTAATCCCGCCATCGATTGTGATGGTGGTTTACGCCTCTGCGACGGATGTGTCCGTGGGTCGGATGTTCCTTGCAGGTGTGATCCCCGGCCTGTTGGCGGGGTCTATGTTGATGGTGACAATCTATGTCATCGCGCGCATCAAGAACCTGCCCAAAGGCGAATGGCAGGGGTGGGAGCAGATTTTTTCCTCAATCCTTGATGCGTCATGGGGGTTGTTCCTGATGGTTGTGATCTTGGGTGGCATCTATGGCGGCGTGTTCACACCCACCGAAGCGGCGGCCATCGCATCAATCTATGCGTTCATCGTGTCGATCTTTATCTACCGCGATATGGGGCCGCTTAAGGGGCGGTCTTGGTTACCCGAAGGGGAGGCGGACATCGGTCTGTTGGGACTGCGCGTTTGGGGTTTCACGTTGGTGACGTTCATTCTTTACGCGGTTGGTTGTTTTATGATGGGCCAGCCAATGTGGATAGCCTTTGTCGCGGCGGGCGCGTTTTTTGTGGTGGCCTTCGTGCTGGCCTTACTGATGTCCAAAGCGGTGCCTGCGGGCAAGGGTTTGCAATTGGCCACCGTGGCTGTTGCGATCTTTGGCGTGATGCCGACGTTATATTTGATCGTGCGGATCATCGCGGGGGATGCGGCGACGTTGTTTGCGATCATCCAGATCATCGGGTCAATCTTTATCATTCTGCTGCCACCAGCGGTGTTCACGTTTTCATTGGTGCGCGGTGCGCAGCGGTTGGCGGTTGCTGGCGGCGGGTTTGGGCAGTCGATGATGGTAGGCGGCAAGAACCTTGTCCGCGCGAACGTCGAGAATGTGATCTTTGCGATCCCCGCGTTCTTTCACCGTGACACCAAGGCGACCCTGCTTGAGGCGGGCAAGCTCACGATCATGCTGATGTTCATCATCGCCAATGCGCTGATTTTGAAGCATGTTCTGACGGATGAACAGATTCCGCAACACATCACCGAGGCCATGCTGGCCGCAGGGTTGGGCCCTGTCACCTTCCTGATTATCGTCAACATCATTCTGTTGATTGGTGGCCAGTTTATGGAACCGTCCGGCCTTATCGTGATTGTCGCGCCACTGGTGTTCCCGATCGCAATCACGCTTGGCATTGACCCCATTCACCTTGGTATCATCATGGTCGTGAACATGGAAATCGGGATGATAACGCCACCTGTGGGACTTAACCTTTTCGTCACATCTGGTGTCGCGAATATGTCGATGATGCGGGTCGTGCGCGCGGCGCTGCCGTTCCTTGCGGTGCTGTTCGTGTTCTTGATTTTGATCACTTATATCCCATGGCTGTCCACAGTACTGCCGACCGCCTACATGGGGCCGGAGATTATAACGAACTAGCCGCCCTTATCCCATAAGGTGGAATCCGGTTCTTGGATTAGATAAGGGGGATGACGGTAGTCAAAGGAGCGCTACTGCGCATTCTAGATACGAAAAACTGAAAGGCGACGCTCAGAAGTTGGGGCGTCGCCTTTTGTTTTTGTGGAATAGGTATTTTTTAACCAAAGAAGCGGAAAGGCTTAGGCGCTTTGCTCGAGGGCGGTAATGATCGGGGAGAAGTCGGCGGCTTTGAGGGAGGCACCGCCAACCAATGCGCCATCGACGTTCGGCAGCAAAAAAATTCCACCGGCGTTGCTGGCTTTGACAGAGCCGCCGTAGAGGAGGCGCATGGCAGTTCCAGCCGCGCCAAAGCGTGCTTCAAGATAAGCCCGCAGGGCCGCGTGGACGGCTGCGATTTCATCAGGGGTTGGTGTGAGCCCTGTGCCGATGGCCCAGATGGGCTCATAGGCAATTGTCGTTGTTTCTGGGGTGGCCCCGTCGGGAATGGAGCGGTCCATTTGCGCGCGCAAAACATTGAGGGTTTCGCCATTGCGGTATTGGGCTTCGGATTCGCCGATGCACAATATGACATGCAGTCCTGCGTGCCATCCCGCTGCTGTTTTGGCCATGACCAATGCGTCGTCTTCGTGGTGATCGGTGCGCCGTTCGGAATGACCTGTGATGACGTAGGTTGCGCCGGCGTCTACGATCATCGGGGCGGAAATATCGCCCGTGTGGGCTCCGGACGTGCTGGGGTGGCAGTCCTGGCCGCCGATGGTCAGACCCGTCGTCGTCATGCGGCCAAGCAGCGTCGCAGGGCCGCAAATCACAACATCAACGCTGGCATCGCCGTGGGCTTTTGCCAGCGTGTCCAGATCTGGCAGATCTTCCTGCGTTCCGTTCATTTTCCAATTGCCTGCGATCAGTTTGCGCATCTCACTCTCCTCATTTGATGTATCATGATGTAGCAAGTGGGGAGTGTAAGCGAAAGGGTAGGCGATGATCCCGAGGATTGATGCGCAGGCATTGTTGGAAGCTGACAGGTCGGTCGTTGAACAGGTGCGCGTGGCGGCCCACGAAGTCGGTTTTCTGACACTGCACAACACGCCTATTCCGGCGGGTGATATTGCAGACGTGTTCGCGGCGTATCGCAGCTTTTTTGCGCTCCCCACGGCACAAAAAGACGTGGTCGACATGGCGCGGACTGGATCCAACCGGGGTTGGGGTGCTGGCGGCAGTGAACAGGTCGATCCGCATGCAAGCCCTGATTATAAACAGATTTTCGATTCAGGATTTGAGGTGGCGGGGTCTGATTTGCCCGCATATGCGCCCAATCAATGGCCGGTGCTGCCTGTTGGTTTTCGCGTTGCGATTGAGAATTACTATGCCCGTGCACTGGCGTTTTCTGGCGATGTTCTGGCCGCTATTGTGGGTGGGATTGGCGATGATGAGGGGTATTTCCGTGCCCAGTTCGACCAGCCCATGGCCCTGCTTCGGGGCAATTATTATCCGCAACGTCCCGCGTGGGCGGGAGGCAAAGATTTTGGCATCGCGACGCACACGGATTACGGCTGCCTGACATTGCTGGCCATGGATGGCACACCTGGATTGGAAGTGCGCAGGCGCGGTGGCGGGTGGAGCCCGGTGTCTGCGCCCGTTGGGGAGTTTGTGGTGAATTTCGGTGAAATGCTTGAAATGTGGACGAAAAAGCGCGTCGTGGCAACGCCGCACCGCGTTGTTGGTGGTGCTGTTGAACGCATGTCTGTGCCTTTGTTTTACAACCCCAATGCATCTACCAATGTGGCCCCAGTCGGGTCAGGTAAAGTCATCCGAGCTGTCGATCATTTGCAAAGGCGCTTTGATGAAACCTATCTGCATTTGAAGGATAAGCCATGATCACCTGTCTGCATACGGCCCAAGCCCATGTGGCGACATTCGGGACCCTATTGCCCGACGCTAAACACGTTGTGCGGGCTGATTTGCTGGATCGCGCGTGGGCCGATGGCGTGGCGGCTTTGGCGGTTGAGGTGACAGCGTTGCTGCGAGAACTGGCACAATCGGGGCCAGTGTTGTGTACCTGTTCGACCTTGGGGCCGTTGGTGGATTCGGTTGGGATGGACAAAATTGTGCGGATCGACCGGCCTGCGATGGTTGCAGCGGTGGCGCATGGCGGCGAGGTCGTTGTGGCAATCTGTCTGGAAAGTACGCGGGCAACGACGTTGGCGCTGTTTGACCACGTGTCGGCAGGCCGCGCTGTGGCAAAGTTGGTGCTGTGTGATGCGGCTTGGCCGTATTTTGAGGCTGGCGATTTGATAGGTTTTGCAAATTCAATTGTGTCATCTGTCACGGGGCAGGGATCGCGGGTCTTGTTGGCGCAGGCGTCGATGGCGGTGGCGGCGCCAGAGCTTGAGGCGCAAGGCATCACTGTTTTCACAACGCCGGTAGCTGCAGCGCAGGCGGTCGCCGCTCTCAACGTCTAGGTTGGATTACAAGTGTGCCAAGGCGCGACGTTAGGTTGGATTACAAGTGTGCCAAGGCGCGACGTGCCAAATCGCAGGCCTCATCTGGATTATCGAGCGCACTGTCGGGCAGTTTCCAATACGGCATCGCCGTCGGTTTCGGTGAATTGTCGCGCTGATAGGTCCACCGGGTCATGCCCATCGCGTCGAGTGCGTCTTTGAATGCACCTGCACCCTTGAGCATCGTGCCATCGTCAGAATGCACGATTGCAAAAATGGTTTCGTCTGAATAACGACACAGGTCCCGCATCATTTTATAGCTGTTGAGCCGCCCTAGATCAGAGAATAAATCGGCTGCGAATTCAATCTATTCTGGGGTGACGCTCATATGCTAAGACTTTCGTCGAACTTGATCGACTCACCGCAACCGCAGGCCTCTGTGACGTTGGGATTGCGGAACTTGAAACCGGATTCGAGCAGGGAAACTTCGTAGTCGATTTCCGTGCCGAAAAGGAACATCTGCGCCATAGGTGCGATCATCACGCGCGCGCCGTCCTGTTCCACGACTTCGTCCAGCGGATCGACGTCAGCGACGTAATCCATGGTGTATTCCATGCCTGCACAGCCGCCTTTTTTGACCCCAATGCGCAAGCCTTGGTTGCCCTCTTTGGCCATAAGCTTGGCGATCTGGATCGCAGCTTTGTCAGTGATGGATACTGCTTGTTTGCCTGGAATGCCGAACATATTAAGTCTCCTTTAGGTATAATCTAGGGTGCTGGTGGCACGATCTCAAGGGGGGGAAGGTGGACGAGTGCGGCCTGTGTTGCGAGAGCAGCAAGGATGGCCCAACCAAATGAGGCGAGCGTGCCGATAATAACGTATTCTGCGGTGCGTTGATCGCGCGACGCGGTACCAAAACGCAGGATGGATTTCGCGCCGATTAGGAAGCCAACTGCGATCGGGAGGTTTGTGAGGATAAAGAGGACGATGAGCCCACGTTCGAGCAGCCCTATCTGGCGGCCACCATCACGTAAACCATTGTTACGTATGTGCATTGTATGTGGTCGCATCAGCAGTGCGATGGCATGTTGACCTGCCGTGAGCGTGACGATGAGGCCTGTGAGAAGTGCCATAGCTGGGAGAATCCAAGGATGCGTGGCCCATGCGCCCGTGATCCAAAGGGTCGGGGCAAAGCTGGCGATCCCTGCGATGGTTGTGATGTGGGCGATTTGGTCGACCATGAATGCTGTGAAGGTGCGAAAGCCGCCGTAAGTTTTGATGCAATCGATGATCAAGTGGGCCACCGTGAGCGCGAGCAGTTCTGGCGCAGCGAATTGGCCGGTTGTTGCTTGGGCTGTTAAAAGGACAATGGCGGTGTGCAGGGCCATGACGCGCGGGTCGCGTCTGTGTTTCACCATTGCGCTGTTTTGCAGCATGAAATCGGCAAGGACGTGGGCGAAGATCAGGGCTGTGAACGTCGCGATCATGGGGTTGCCTCTGCAAGTGATTTGACCTTCTTTTTGGAAAAGAAAGTCATTATGCTTGCTCCTCAATTGCGGTGAGGGCGGCTTTGATTGCGGGGTAGCCTGCGGCGTCGAGGGCTTGGCCGACGGCTTGGCGGGAGATGCCGAGGATACGCGCGACTTCTTTTTGTGTCCAAGATTCAGCTGGATGGAGAAAGGGAGCAATCGCGCGGGCCTGCGCAGTGGTCCAGCTGCGGCTAATATAGTCTGCGAGAACTGTTGCGGCATGGTGTGACCCACCTGATGCATGGGCCATGAAGTGATCGTCTGACATGGTGTCCAATGTGCGACCAGATATGATAAATGTTGGTGAAGTTGCCTTAGAAATATCTTTATTTTCAAGGCTCTCACTACCTAATGCGATGGCAATACGGGTTTCATACTTGTCATTTCGCGCAAGGAGAACTGCGCGAAATAGAAGTGCGACCCGTAATGCCTTTCGTCGATTAGTGAAGGTGGCCTGCCATCCGTCACCGCGATGAATATCAAAGTGAGGAGGTCCTGCCACAAGTTGAAGATTACTGCTGGCGTCAGCTAGAATCTGGCCAATTTCAAAAAGCTCAGCTGCCGACAGCTCAGTCGACCCGACAATATCACCTGTAAGAACACAAAGTGCCATCTAACACCTACTTAAAAAGCAAGCTATATTGCTTTCTTTTGTAAAATGCAAGCTAAATGGCTTTCTCTACATAAAGCCCAACTCAAGGCGGGCTTCATCGGACATCATGTCCATGCCCCATTGTGGTTCCCAGACTAATTCCACATCGACAGTTTTGACGCCTGCCAAGGGTTCAATCGCGTCTGCGACCCAGCCGGGCATTTCGCCTGCTACAGGACACCCTGGTGCGGTGAGTGACATAAGCACTTTCACCTCGTTCTCGTCATTGATTTTGATCGTGTAAATTAACCCAAGATCTTGAATATTAACAGGAATTTCTGGATCATAGACGGAGCGGCATGCCTCAACGACATTGTCGTAAAGCGGGTGATCCGTGGTGGACGGCTGGATCAGCGGAGTGCCTTCCATCGGGGTATTTGCATCGGACATGTCAATTATTCCTGTAATTCCTGACAAAACATATAGGGATTAGAATCGCGGGCGTAAAGGGCTGCGTATGCGGCAAACCCACACGTTTTGTACAAAAATTGGCTCCCGATTGCATGGTAGGTACAAAATCAGTCAGAGCTTTTTGCGCGTGGCCTTGAGCGGTGCGGGGCGAACTTGATTTTCGATGTGATCAAACAGTTGGCCCGCGAGGTTTTTCTTACTCGCGGCTTCGATGCCTTCAAACCCCGGCGACGAATTCACTTCGAGGATTTTCGGCCCGTCGTTTGAGCGCAACAGGTCAACGCCCGCCAGCCCAAGGTTGAACGCTTTGGCGGATTTAGTTGCCATGCGGCGTTCTTCGGCTGATATCTTGCAGCTTTCGGCTGTGCCGCCACGGTGCAGGTTTGATCGGAAATCATCGCCCGCCGATTTGCGGCGCATCGATGCCACGACTTTGCCGGCGACAACGAAGCAGCGGATGTCTTCGCCGCTGGCTTCTTTGACGAAGTCTTGCACCAAGAAATTCGCCTTCAACCCGCGAAACGCGTCGATCACGGATTCGGCGGCTTTTTTAGTTTCGGCAAGCACGACGCCTTTGCCTTGGGTGGATTCCAGCAGTTTCACGATCAGGGGCGCGGTGCCGACCAGCCCGATCAGGTTGGACGTGTCTTTGGGGGAGGCCGCAAACGCCGTCGTAGGCATGCCGATTTTGTGACCTGCGAGGACCTGATGTGCGTGCAATTTGTCGCGGCTGGCGGTAATGCCAGCGCTGCCGTTGACGCAATAGGTGCCGAGCGTTTCAAACTGGCGCAAAACGGCGGTGCCGTAGGACGTGACGGAGGCGCCGATGCGTGGAATAACAACATCGTAGCGGGGCAGGCGCGCGCCGTCGTAATGGATTTCTGGGGCCAATGCGTTGATCGCCATGTAGCAGCGCGTTGTGTCAATGACTTCAACAACATGGCCGCGTTTTTCGCCCTCAAGCACGAGGCGTTTGGTGGAGTAGCTGTTGGGTTCACGACTGAGAACACAGACGCGCAGTGCGCGGCTTGGCGTAACGGACTTGATGCGTTTGGCCGAATAAACGTCGTAGCTGCGTTCAGGACGCAGAAAGCGGTCGGTGGGCATGACGATGACGTCATCGCGCAGGGCTTGGCGGCCCAACAACATGCGGCTGGACATGCCACCACGGTGCGTCAGTGTCACTTCGATCGGCCAGCTATTGCCGTTGCCCGCGTCGAGCATGGTTTCAATCACATAGCGCATTTCGGTTTCGCCGTTGGACGACGTGACTTCGCGGCGATCTACCACCAACGCAGAACACGGGATCGTCAGATCATCGCGGTCTGGTACCGGATGGATCGCAAAGCGCACCTTGGGTTTGGCTGCAGGTCCAAAGGTTTCGATGTCAAAGGCATGTAGCGCCGACGTGCGCGCACCGGTGTCGACCTTGGCCTTGATTGTTGGCAACCCGAGGTCGGGCAACCCGAACCACTCTTCCCAGCCAAGTTTGATTGTGGTGTCATCGCTCATGGGTTGCGTTCCTTCGGGGTTTGTCAGCGGAGAAGCTAACAGGTGTGCGCCGAATTAAAAGCTGATGCTGTTGCAGCCCTAAATAAGTGTTGCGGTTTCGTGTAGACGTGCACGTCGTGAGAAGGGTCTTGGGTTTGCGTGGCATTTCGGGTAGCGGCAAGCCTGTTATTGGATAAAGGCGGACCCCTATGACTGTTCCTTTTTCGTTTGATCTGGCAGCCACGGACGGGGCTGCGCGCACAGGCGTGATGCACACCCCGCGCGGCGACATCCGCACGCCTGCGTTTATGCCTGTGGGCACGGCTGCCACGGTCAAGGCGATGATGCCCGAAAGCGTGCGCAAAACCGGGGCGGATATTTTGCTTGGCAATACTTATCATTTGATGCTGCGTCCCACGGCGGAACGGATTGCGCGGCTTGGCGGCTTGCACAAGTTCATGAACTGGGACCGCCCTATTTTGACAGATTCGGGTGGATTTCAGGTGATGAGCCTCGCGGGGATGCGAAAGCTGACTGAGGAAGGCGTTGTGTTTCAAAGCCATTATGACGGGTCCAAACACAACCTGACGCCGGAACGGTCGATGGAGATTCAAGCGCTGCTTGGGTCCGATATCGTGATGTGTTTTGATGAATGTCCAGCATTGCCAGCGGATCGCGCGCGCCTTGAGGACTCTATGCAGATGTCGATGCGGTGGGCCAAGCGGTCCCGCGTGGCCTTCGGGGGTCGCCCTGGACATGCGCTGTTCGGCATCCAGCAGGGCGGGTTGGATGAGGGGTTGCGCAAGCAATCAGCGGATGCGTTGCAGGAGATTGGGTTTGAGGGATACGCCGTCGGCGGGCTGGCCGTCGGTGAGGGGCAGGAGGCAATGTTCGGCTGTCTTGATTTCGCGCCGGATCAATTGCCCACACAAAAGCCGCGCTATTTGATGGGCGTCGGCAAACCGGATGATATTGTTGGCGCAGTAAAGCGTGGCATTGATATGATGGATTGCGTTTTGCCGAGCCGATCAGGGCGCACGGGGCAGGTGTTTACCCGCAATGGCGTGCTGAACATCAAAAACGCGCGTCATGCGGATGATCCTCGGCCGCTGGATGAGGGATGTGGCTGTCCGGCGTGTAGCAACTATTCCCGCGCGTATTTGCATCATGTGTTCCGCAGCCAAGAAATGATTTCTGGCATGTTGCTGACGTGGCATAACCTGACGTATTTTCAGGATATCATGGCGGGAATGCGCAATGCGATTGCGACGCAGACGTTTGCGGCGTGGGAGGCTGATTTCCACCGTACCCGCGCGCAGGGGGATATCGATCCGCTGTAAAACCTAACCTGTTTTGGGGGCGTGCGGTCTGTTTTCAATGCTAGTCTGCGGGAACACAGAGCGGGAGTAGGGCAGCGCACAAAACGAACGCGAGGCAATCAAAGCGTCGATCGAATTGGGGATTTCTGCAGCATTGGGAACGTCGCTGTTGTGATTCTGGCATTCATAACCTGGCGGATGCTTACGCTGCTGTTCAGCGCGTCTTCGCCGTTGCTTATGCCGTCGCTTATTCCGACGCCGCACGAAATTATCCAGCCGCGTGCGTTGCGCAACCGGGTCTGTTCTGTGACGCTTGGGCGCCGCCTTGGACCGTTTGAAACCACCCGCAGTAGACCAGTAACCGCCCCGGTGAGGCTGGCGTGAACCGTCGCGTTGCTGTCGCACATCTGATGGCGTTGGACGATAACTGTAAACTGGTGGCGTTGGCGCCAAGTCAACCCAAAAGCCCAGCGCTGAGCAACTTTTTGTGAACCCTTGACGATGTCACAGGTTTGCGGCCCGAGGTTTTGCAACAAGAACCGACCACACCGACACACAAGTCCGATGTGCGCCACTGGATGACGTCAAAATAACCCGAATTTTTCGAATTATCCCCAATTTTGACAGATTGTCGCCTTGCAGGTGCTTTGCGGGACAGGCACCATGGTTTCAATCGAGGCGGTTATTGGTTGAAAGCGGGCGCAAGACCCCCACATTACTAGCCAAGACCGGAAACGACACTGTTGCCTTTTAGAGGGACACGTCGTTTTGCTAACAAAGGAAAAAGAGCATGTCAGAAATCATTCGTGAACCGTTGAGTTCGTCCTACCCAGTGCTGCCGTTGCGCGACATTGTGGTGTTCCCCCATATGATCGTGCCGCTTTTTGTTGGGCGCGAAAAATCTGTCAGCGCCCTCGAAGAGGTGATGAACGACGACAAGCAAATCCTGCTGTCCAGCCAGATCGACCCCGGTGTGGACGATCCGGATCAAGACGGCATCTACAAGGCTGGCGTTCTGGCCAATGTGCTGCAACTGCTGAAATTGCCCGATGGCACTGTTAAGGTGTTGGTTGAAGGCATCGCACGGGTGCGCATTACTGGTTTCATCGAGAACGACAAATATTTTGAAGCATCGGCAGAATATCTAACCGAAATGCCCGGTGACATGACCACGATTGAGGCGCTGACGCGTACGGTCGCCAAAGAATTTGAACGCTATTCCAAGGCCAAGAAAAACATCCCCGAAGAAGCAATGGGCGCCGTGTCTGAGGCGTCCGAACCTGCGAAACTGGCAGATCTGGTCGCGGGGCACCTGGGGATTGAGGTCAAACAACGCCAAGAATTGCTTGAATCGCTGAGCGTGTCTGAACGTTTGGAGAAGGTCTACGGGCTGATGCAGGGCGAAATGTCCGTGTTGCAGGTCGAAAAGAAGATCAAGACCCGCGTAAAGACCCAGATGGAACGCACGCAGCGCGAATATTATCTCAACGAACAGATGAAAGCGATCCAGCGCGAGCTTGGGGACGGCGAAGAGGGGGAAGGCGAAGTGGCTGAGCTTGAGGCCAGAATACTTGACACCAAGCTGTCCAAAGAGGCCAAAGAGAAGGTCGATGCGGAACTGAAGAAGCTCAAGAACATGTCACCGATGTCGGCGGAAGCCACAGTTGTGCGTAATTACCTCGACTGGATTTTGTCGATCCCGTGGGGCAAGAAATCCCGTGTCAAAAAAGATCTAGCTGCGGCCGAGGCGATTTTGGATGGCGACCACTACGGGCTTGAGAAGGTCAAGGAACGCATCGTCGAATATCTGGCCGTGCAGCAGCGCAGCCAGAAGCTGAAGGGGCCGATCATGTGTCTCGTCGGGCCGCCGGGCGTTGGCAAAACCTCGCTTGGTAAATCTGTCGCCAAGGCGACAGGGCGCGAATTTATCCGCATTTCCCTTGGGGGTGTGCGTGACGAGTCCGAAATTCGCGGCCACCGCCGCACCTATATCGGGTCCATGCCCGGTAAGATCATTCAGGCGCTGAAAAAGGCGAAGACAACGAACCCGCTGATCTTGCTCGATGAAATTGACAAGATGGGCAACGATATGCGTGGGGATCCTGCGTCTGCAATGCTTGAGGTTTTGGACCCCGAACAGAACAGCACCTTCGTAGATCACTATCTGGAGGTCGAATATGACCTGTCCAATGTGATGTTTTTGACGACGTCCAACAGCTACAACATGCCGGGCCCATTGCTGGACCGTATGGAGATTATTCCGCTGTCAGGCTATACTGAGGACGAGAAGCGCGAGATTGCAAAGCAGCACTTGCTGGAAAAAGTGATGAAAAATCACGGGCTTAAAGCAGCTGAGTTCACGCTTGAGGATTCAGCACTGACGTCGATCATCCGCTATTACACCCGTGAGGCTGGCGTGCGAAACTTGGAGCGTGAGATCGCCAAGATCGCGCGTAAAGCGGTGACCAAGATCGTCAAGAAAGAGGCGACAGCTGTTGTTGTGAATGAAGACAACATTGACGACTATCTCGGCGTGAAAAAGCACCGTTTCGGGTTGGCGGAAGAGCAAGATCAGGTCGGTGTTGTGACGGGGCTTGCCTACACGTCTGTTGGTGGTGAACTGCTCAATATCGAAGCGTTGCGCCTGCCCGGTAAGGGTCGGATGAAGACGACGGGTAAGCTTGGGGATGTGATGAAGGAAAGCATTGATGCGGCGTCGTCGTATGTGCGATCCATTTCGCCGCAAATCGGAGTGAAACCACCGGAGTTTGACAAGCTGGATATTCACGTGCACGTGCCCGACGGCGCGACGCCAAAGGACGGGCCGAGTGCCGGTCTGGCGATGGTGACGTCGATTGTATCGGTGCTGACGAAGATTCCGGTGCGCCGCGATATTGCGATGACAGGCGAGGTGTCTTTGCGGGGCAATGCGATGCCAATCGGCGGTTTGAAGGAAAAACTGCTTGCGGCATTGCGTGGTGGCATCAAGACGGTTTTGATCCCAGAGGAGAACGTCAAAGACTTGGCGGACATCCCAGACAACGTCAAAGAGGGACTTGAGATTATCCCCGTGACGCATGTGTCCGAGGTGCTCAAGCATGCGCTGACCCGTTCGCCGAGCGCTGTTGAATGGGACCAGGAGGCGGAAGATGCAGCTGCCGCCGATGCCGCCTTGCGGGCGCGAGATGCAGGGACGCAGCCTGTCGCCCACTAGGTTCAAGATTAAACATGTGAAAAATGGCGCCGTGGGAAACTTCGGCGCCTTTTTATTTTGAACCATTGATGTTTTGAATCGCTTAACTGTCAGTCTGCGACCTTTCGATTGAGGTAGTATCGCCGTTTGGTGTCAGCAAAATTTCTGAATCTTTCAAAATATGCCGCTCATTTTCTGGCGTGAGCCCGCCAGAAGTTGCCCCATCGGTCAACGCATGCCACGGAATGTGGCTGGGGCGCAGAGACACAATGCCGGATTTCATGAGTATTCCTGATGGAAATGATGCGGAAATCCGGCTATTATGTCCCAAATAGGCACAATTCCGTGCGCAGTCCGGAGAACACAATGGCAACCCGCAGCACAAAGACAAAGACCACAAGCAAATCGACTGCAACCGCTCAGACGCCGACCACGAAAAGCACAGCGACCACGAAAGGCACAGCGACGGCAAAAGCAGATGTTGCGCCAGTTGTGGCCACATCTGTTGGGCGCGCGCCAGTGGGCGGGATGCCCAACGCGGTCGTGGTCGAAACTGTCAAGACTGTGGTCGCAGATGCGCCTATCAAAAAGCCAGAGTTCATTGATCGTGTGATGGCCGAGACTGGCTTGAAGAAGAAAGACGTCAAACCCGTTGTTGAGGCGATGTTGGCGGTGTTGGGTCGCGCGTTGATCGCGGGCGAAGAATTGATCGTGCCGCCTTTGGGTAAGGTGATGATCAACCGCTCCAAACAGGTGGCGAACGCGACGATCATAAATATCAAGCTGCGCCATCCGAATGGAAACAGGGTCAAGAACAATGCCCCAGACGCAGACCCGATTGTGGAGACGTTAGAGTAAGGCCCAATTTAGCGAAAGCGCTGGACGATTGGCGCAGCTCATAGTGGCCGCGCCGATCTGAATTTTGTCAGTACTTAACCCTCTGCGGCGCCGACAGAATTGCTTTGGGAGGCTTGCAGCACGCTATCTGCGGCAAGTTCTGCTGTTGCTGCTGCCAGCGTAAAGCCCAAGTGTCCGTGGCCAGTGTTATAAAACACACCAGCAGCTTTGCCCGCGCCCACGCGGGGCATCATGCTGGGCATCATCGGGCGTAGGCCCGCCCAAGGAATGGCGTGTTCAGTGCTGACGTCGGGAAACAGGTTTTCCACCCATTTCGTCAGTGGTGCGATCCGGTCATCGCGGATGTCTTTGTTGTAGCCGTTGAATTCCGCCGTTCCAGCAACGCGGAAGCGGTTTTGCCCAAGGCGCGAGGTTACTATTTTTGCTTTGTCATCGAGCAGGGACACCCAAGGGGTCGCCGCGCGGCTTTCGTCATCATCAAGCTGGACGGTGATGGAATAGCCTTTGACAGGGTAGATATTCACGCGGTCCCCGACTTGTGCGGCCAAGGCGCGGCTGCGCACGCCAGCACAAATGACGATGCCATCGAAATGGTCGGATACGTTGCTGTTTTCGGTGTTGGTCCAGCCGACATCGACGCCACCACTTTTGCGTGCCGTCAGAGTTTCGACGTCGCGGCCATATTTGAAGACAACGCCACGCTTTTTGCAGGCATCGCCAAGTCCTTTGGCATAGCTGTGAATGTCGCCGGTGAAATCGCTTTCGGTAAAGTATCCACCGTATAAATCGCCCTTTAGGGTTGGTTCGATTACTTTCATTTCGTCTGGCGTGACGGCGTGGCGTTCAAGACCGCCTTCGGCCAGCATATCGTTGACCTTGGCGGCACCATCGAAGTCGGCTTTGCAGTTGTAGACGTGCAGGATGCCGCGGTGTTCGCAGTCAAATTTGAAACCTTCTTTTTCGGCGTGTCCCATCAGGTGTTGGCGCGCGTTGATCGCAAGGCGCACAGATTCGATGGTGTTTTTGCGGTAGTTGGGGATGTTGGACATGAATTCCGCCATCCAACTGTATTTGTGCCACGACGGTTTGGGGTTCACCAACAGCGGCGCGTTGCGCGATGCCATCCATTTGATGCCTTTGATGATCGTGGACCATTGGGTCCAGACCTCGGCGTTGGAGGCGCTCAGTTGCCCTCCGTTGGCAAAGGACGTCTCCATCGCCGCGTAGCGGTTGCGGTCAAACACGGTGACGTCAAAGCCACGTTCAAGCAGGGCATAGGCGGTGGTGATTCCGGTAATTCCTGCACCGATGACAGCGATAGATTTCATGAGATTGGTCCTCAATAGCGGTTCAGTTACGGGCTGGCGATTGCCAACAGTGAACCCATCTGTCTTTGGACCTGAGAGTTTCGCCACCTCCCCGCCGTGTGGGGTGTTACCGTGACGTCTCCTTCGGTGGGCGTTTCTTAACACCGCTCTCCAGATTGCTTACGCTCCGCGGTCCGTTTGCCTGAGAGTTTCCGGGTCGTTGCTCCTTCGGCGCCGAGGTTAATCGGTCTCTCCCGCGGGCGAGAGATGCAAAAGCTCTATGGGGCGTAATGCGATTCGGTGCAATGGATTTTTGGGGGGGGCTTGGCGTGTGGAGGTTTGACCACTTAGACACACATCCAATTTGGCTTTGCAAAACTGGACGCGCGGAGTAGGCACGCGGCATGACATATCCAGAGCTATATATCCTCCGCCACGGTGAGACGACATGGAACGCAGAAAACCGTATGCAGGGCTGGCTAAATTCGCCACTGACCCCGAAGGGGGAGGCGGATGCGGCACGCCAGGGCGAGATTTTGAGCGGCCTTGATTTGGACGGGTTTACCTATCTGTGCAGCCCGTCAGGGCGCACAGTGCAGACGGCGGGGATCGCCTGTGGACGGATCGCAGAAAGTGTGTGCACGGATATGCGCCTGCGCGAGATTGGCGTGGGCGACTGGGCGGGCCGGTTGCGCGATGAGTTGCCGCAAGGGACAGGTGATGACCCCTATATGGCGCAGTACGAAATGGCCCCGAGTGGCGAAGGCATGGCGGTCTTGTCCGCGCGGTGTCAGGCGTTTCTGGCGGACTTGAACGGCCCCGCGGTCTTGATCACCCACGGGATCACCAGCCGCGTGATCCGCAGTATCGTTGTCGGGCCGCACGCTTTGGCCAACCCGAGCATCCGCGGCGGGCAGGGCTGCGTCTATCATTTAAAGGGTGGTGTGCAAAACTTGCTGACCTAGGTGCCACTTGGGCTTGCGCGCCGTGAAAAGGGACGCTAAACGCTGCATCATCGGGTCGTTAGCTCAGTTGGTAGAGCGCTTCGTTTACACCGAAGATGTCGGGAGTTCGAGCCTCTCACGACCCACCACTAAGGCACTGTAATTGTGTTGATTCCCTTTCTAATATCACTCATTGTGAAGTGTACGCAGGTTCTTTGAAGCTAATGTGTGGATTGCCAAGTAGTGAGGACCTGTCCATACCGCCTCAGAACGTCATTTAGACCTGCCGTCGTTCCAGATACTCGGGTCTGATCATCAAGAAGGCGACCCGCTGCAATCCGCACCGCATACGAAACCATCGAACTTTCGTGATCTTCGAAGGGCGACTGCTTAAATTGAAGTGGCGGCACCGCCTCCGTCAACACGTCACGGAGAGCACGGTGGATTGCACGCGGCGAAACATTCTTCTTTTGAAGCACTTCATAAGTTTCGTAGGCAGCGACAATAGCATTAGGGAGATGCCCTGTGGCTCTCCCGCCAGCGGCAGCCCTCATGCCGTAGGCGACAACCTCAGATACGGCATAGGTGTCACATCCCGTGAGGTCGTATGGATTTTCCGGTATAAAACATAGTTGTCGAAATCTGACGCCCATGGTTATGGTCACGGTAGGCCTCCCAAAAGTCGGCAACTTTTTGTGACAATGTGGATCGGTTTTCTTTACGCCAAACGTCTAAAGCTTCTGCCTCGGCCTGCGCTCGGGAGCGTGCCTGTAAACTAAAGCGGGTCCGTTTTCCGTCTGGTTTCCGCCAATACACGCAGAAGCCACCTCTGAGGTTTCCAATTGAGAAGTCTGGCATTGTTCAAAGTCCTTTACTGATTGAGCTGGGATGCGAAAAAGTCGACCAAGTCTAAAAGCGACGAGTCGTTTCTGCTTGATGAGTTGGCGTATAGTTTCAGCCGAGCACTGCCACCGATCTGCGTGCGTATCTGGAGTGTATGGCCTGTCGGGAGGGGGGAGGTTCAGTGATGATATTTGCATGGGCCTGTTCTATTGGTCAGAGTTATGGATTTAGAGCTTGGAGAAGCAGGAGTTCTGTTGATTGACTGGCACGAAGAGGGGCTCTTTGCGCCCAAAGTTGGAGTGCTAAATTGGGCACGCGCTTCAAAATGTATGGCTTGAAACCCAGAGCGTATAACTCAATAGGTTTGCTAAGTTTTTAAGTGCCATCACTCCAACGTTTCAAGACGTGTTCCAATACGCTTGGAGGCTCATAACTTTGGCTCACAAGATAGGACTTTGCAGCGCGCATAGCTGCCAAGTCTTCTTCAATGCAGTACCGCTCTTCCGCTTAATATGTCATGTCTAGGCTCAGGACTCATAACCAAAATATAACGGTCGCGGCGAGCATGATGGCGGAGAGGAAGACTGTTGGGCTTCTGTCGTAGCGTGTTGCGACGCGTCTCCAGTCTTTGATCCTGCCGAACATGCGCTCGATACGGTTGCGTCGTTTGTCGCGTCTCTTATCCATTGCCCGGCAGTGCATTGCAAAGCAATGTCACGAAAGGGGTATTTGATGGTTGTCTTGCGTGATTTGCGTCTAGGGATAGAGGGGCGAGTTCCCTTGTCTATAAGGCCTTCTCGGAACCATTCAGCGTCATATCCTCGATCCGCTGCCCGGCAGTCGAAACACAGTTTCGATGAGAGGGGATCGAAATTGTCTTATTGTCTGGGGCCTGCTCGGCCAGTCCCATCATGATCCGGGCGAACACATCCATGTCACTCCAGCGCTTCCAACGATTATACAAAGTCTTCGGCCGCCCATATTCCGCAGGCGCGTCACACCACCGTAGACGGGGCTCCGCCCGCTCATGCCTTGAAACATCCACTGGACGTTTCATCGGGCCCGCGGCCCGAACCGTCATTCGCCCCGTTGCGGTTAGTGAAAATAATGCCACTCAGAACGCGGCGATCATCTACGCGTGCATGGCCTCGGCTCTTCGGAAAGTAAGGCCGAAGCCGATCCATCTGCGCTTCACTCAGCCAATAAAGATTGCTCATTCTATCCCCCAACTTTGGGACTTTGAATCACGCAGCCATAGTAGCACCAAGTAGTTTAATGGGTCCTGTCCCTAGGTTTTTGATCCCATGGTTTGATGGTGCGATCTATTCTTTGGAATGGAAGGAAGCATCATGGGACAAATACGTCATGGCTGCGCCACGACTACGCACGCCATCAGAGCAACAATACAGCGATCGCAAGCTACGACCGCAGCTTTGAGTCGAGAACTTGGTATAAATGTCAAAACGGTCTCCAAATGACGCAAGCGCAAAACTGTAGAAGACCGCAAGACTGGCCCCACGGACCCCAGTTCGACCGTTCTCAGCGCGGGTGAAGAGGCGATGATCGTCTCTTTTCGACGTCATACGCTCCTACCGCTGGATGATTGTCTTTATGCCTTGCAGCCAACTATCCCACATCCATTGCCCTCTCATTGCTTGCGGAGCAAGCAATGAGAGGGGGACGCGATCTTCCCTGCATCGTTGTTTGCAACGGCATGGGATATCCCGACTGCCAGATATGGAGGGCGACAAGCCGAAACGACAAAAGTTCAAACGCTATCCGATCGGATATTTTCATATCGACATTGCAGAGTTGCGCACCAACGAAGGAAAACTTTATCTCTTTGTTGCCATTCATTGCCCGGCAGTGAATCGCAAAGCGATGTCACGAGAGGGACCGAACCAGCAAGTTTGCCGTGGCACGGCTTGTAGAAAAAGCACTATGCGGTTCGACATGATCTGCGATGCCAACAGGATTGAGCACCGGCTGACCAAGCCTAACCATCCATGGACCAATGGCCAGGTTGAGCGGATGAACCGCACGATCAAGGACGCAACAGTCAAGCGGTATCACTACGACAAGCATGATCAGCTGCACACCCATCTCGCAGACTTCATAGCGGCCTACAATTTCGCTCGAAGGCTGAAGACGCTCAACGGCCTGACGCCGTACGAATACATCTGCAAGATAGGGACTTCAGAACCAGAAAGATTCATCGTTAATCCGATCCAACAGATGCCGGGACCGAACACTTAGTGTCGGAGTCTTCTTGCTTTCCGGTTGAGCTACGAGCGCGTCAAGTGCGCGGGGTTGCGCAAGAGTTTCCTCGCGGTTTTCAATCCAAGCTGGAGCAGTCGACTTGGGCTCGAAAGTCTGACTTTCACGGAGTAAGACCTTGCCATGCCGCATCACTGAGATTTGCGCGAGCCAAGCTATGGTGCCATTCTTGCGGCGACGCTTTATGATTGTACACATGATTTACAACATGGCCTTTCATTTTACAAAACGTGTTGTAAACGTAGCAAAAAACGGGCCAGAATGGCAAGATATCGAACACGGGTGAGCATGAAGGTTTGGAGTTAAGTATTGGAAAAGGCAGTAAAATCGCAGATTGGCGTAAGCGCCAGATTATCCGTAGCCCCGATGATGGACTGGACAGATCGGCATTGCCGTTATCTGCACAGGTTGCTGTCCAAACGCGCACTTTTATACACAGAAATGGTGACGTCGCCGGCACTGGTGCGCGGGCAGGCGCGGCATTTGTTGCGCTTTGATCCGGCCGAACAACCCGTTGCGCTGCAACTTGGTGGGTCTGATCCGGCTGAGCTGGCTAAGGCGGCAGTGATGGGCGCGGACGCGGGGTACGTGGAGATTAACCTGAATGTCGGTTGCCCGTCGGATCGTGTGCAATCGGGCTGTTTTGGCGCGGTGTTGATGGAGCGGCCTGCCTTGGTCGCGCAGTGTTGCGCCGCGATGATCCAAGCGCAACCATCGGAGGTTACAGTAAAATGTCGCATCGGGGTGGACGATCAGGACCCCGAAGTCGTGTTGCCGGAATTCTTGGCGCGCATTGTCGGGGCAGGCGTAACGCGGGTGGCGATCCATGCACGAAAGGCATGGCTAAAGGGGCTAAGCCCGAAAGAAAACCGCGATATTCCGCCGCTGGATTACGATTTGGTACTGCGGATGAAGGGATTGTTCCCGAATTTGCATATTTCGATCAACGGCGGGATTGCGTCGCTGGAACACGCGAAAGAGCTGCTCGACCTTGGGCTGGACGGCGTGATGATCGGGCGGGCGGCGTACCACAACCCAACAGATATCTTGCAGCGCGCCGATGCGGTGATTTGGGGTGATGATGTTGGCCCTGATCCGCTGGATATTGTGATGCAGATGCGCAATTATATTGACGCGCACATGGTCGATCAAACCCGTGGTGGCGGCAAGCTGGCCCATGTCACCAAGCATATGATGGGGCTGTTTGCAGGCCAGCCTGGATCGCGGCAATGGCGGCGCTACCTATCTGAAAACGCACACCGAGACGGCGCAGGTTGGGCCGTGGTTGAAGACGCATTGGCCGCGATGGAGCAAGTGGCGGCTGCCTAGGGTTGTCGTGGCGGCGCGTTCGGGGCAAAGCTGGCGCGAACAAAAAATCGGAGCGACCCATGCCAGAAATGTCTGTCCTTTTGCCCCTTGTGGGGCTGCTTATGGTGATTGGCGGGTTTGCCGGGGTATTGGCGGGGCTTTTGGGGGTTGGCGGCGGCATCGTCTTGGTGCCCGCGTTCTTTTATGCGTTCGGGGCACTTGGGTATGACAGCCCGCAATTGATGCAGATATGTCTGGGCACGTCGCTGGCAACGATCATCGTAACTTCGCTAAGGTCTTTGAACTCGCACAATAAAAAGGGCGCTGTGGAATGGGGCATCCTGCGCGGCTGGGGCGTTGGGATTGTGATTGGTGCGGTCATCGGGGTCGCGGTCGCAACGCAACTGCGGTCAAGTGTACTGCAAGTGTTGTTTGGCGGAATTGGTATGTGTATCGGGCTTTACATGACGTTTGGACGGTCTGAATGGCGTTTGGGGGATGGGATGCCAAAGGGCCTTTTCCGTGCGATTGGGTCGTCGCTGACTGGCTTCTTATCCGTGCTGATGGGTGTTGGTGGCGGGTCGTTCGGTGTGCCAACGATGACGTTGTTCGGCGTGCCTATTCACCGCGCGGTCGCCACCGCGAGCGGGTATGGCGTAATCATCGCGATTCCAGCCGTGATCGGGTTTTTGTTTACAGATATTGCGGTCGCACCGCCATTGACCGTCGGCGCAGTGAATTTTGCCGCTTTTGGTGTTGTTGTCGCGATGACGCTGATCACAGCGCCTTGGGGTGCGGCATTGGCGCACCGGATGGACCCGAAACCGCTGAAGCGGGTGTTCGGGATATTTCTGATTTTGGTGGCCTTAAACATGCTGCGAAAGGTGATGCTTGGCTGATCTGGCAACAGATGGTTTCGTCGTCTTCGACGCCGATCCACGCGTGACCCGTTGGGCCACGTGCGCGCGTGTCGCCGCCTGTGATGTATCAAATGATCCGGTCCAGCGCGCCAAATGGCTGCGTCATGGGGAGACGTGGTTTGTCGGTGTGGATGCATTGCCCAATGGTGTGGATGGGTCGATTGGGGATGTGGATTTGTCAGGCCCGTGGGATGATATCGTGACAGCGCCGAACACATGGCACCGCGCCCAAGTGTCCGTGGTTTATGAGGGATATCCCAAAAGAGATCCGCTTGAGAGCGAGGCGGCGCACTGGTTTCGAATATACCGCTGCAGCGCCCATGTGGACGGGCTGCATCTTGAGGCGGGCCGGCGCATCGTGCGAGAACCGCATGCTTTCGTTCTTGGGCTGCCCTTGAACGAAAGTGATGCCTGCCCGCTTGTGGTTTGGCGGGGCAGCCATTTGCCAATGCGGGCGGCGCTGGCCGACGCTGTTGGGTCCGGCGATCCACGCGGCGTGGATGTAACTGAATGTTATATCGCAGCGCGGGGGGCGGTTTTTGACACCTGTGAGGCCGTCGAGGTGCCTTTGCGCGTTGGGCAGGCGGTTCTTGTGGATCGTTTTGCGGTGCACGGGGTAGCTCCATGGCGCAGCGGGATGACGGTGCCAGCTGACGGGCGGATGATTGCGTATTTTCGACCGGAGTTTGACGATCCGAAGGATTGGATTTTAGGCTGATCGACCCTTCGGGGAGAGTTCTAGGAGCCAAGATGAAGGGAGAAGACGCTCCTATATTCATCTTGGAAAAGAAACTCAAATTCGGGTTTATCCGTTTGTTGGCCCGTTTTTGAGACGCGCGGCGCGTCCGCCGCGACGTTTGGTGATGAGTTTCGTACGGTTTGGCAGATCAGCCATCACCGCGGCGCGCAAATCAGGCGTGAGCTGTGACCATGCGCCGATTTCGTCAATGCTACGCAGGCAGCCAGTGCATAGGCGGGTTTCAGGATGGATGACGCAAATTTTGATGCACGGACTGTCGATTTCACCGCGTTTCCAGATGTTGTCGGTATTTTCATTTGCGGTCATGACGTGATCGATCCTTGGGCCTTGATGTTGCGGAGGCGGTCCAGCATTCCTTGAAGTATTATGCTGGCTGCGACGTTGTCGATGACCTCTGCGCGACGCTTTCGTGATGTGTCCGCCTCAAGCAGGGCGCGTTCGGCCGCGACGGTGGACAGGCGTTCATCCCAATAGGTGATCGGCAGATCGGTGAGGCGCGACAGGTTGCGCGCGAACGCACGGGTTGATTGTGCACGCGGACCTTCGGAACCATCCATATTGCGCGGCAAGCCGAGCACGATGCCCGCAATCGCGCGGTGCGAGGTGATTTCGAAAAGCCGCAGGGCGTCAGCTTG
Organism: Octadecabacter antarcticus 307; assembly: GCF_000155675.2. Lineage (GTDB taxonomy): Bacteria > Pseudomonadota > Alphaproteobacteria > Rhodobacterales > Rhodobacteraceae > Octadecabacter > Octadecabacter antarcticus. The sequence goes on along the minus strand of NC_020911.1, from coordinate 3,262,218 downwards.
GAATTTGCTACGTTTGATGGTTTCCAACGGCGAGGCAATGGTCAACCCGCCGTCCGAAACCGCAACGCCGATGGTCTTGGTACCAAGATCAAGCCCCGCGAGCGGCGCGTAGGGCGGCAGTGCTGCCGCAAAGTCGATGACGTCTTCAAAAATCATTCCATCAATCCGGCCTCTTGTGCGGCGCGGCGTAGAATTTGCACGGCCTGAACGTCACCACCAAAGGTTGCTTCGGCCTCTGCCAGCACGATTAGGGCAGTTTCGTTTTCGCCCAAGACGGCCAGCGATGAAATCAGCCGCGCCCAGTCTTGTGGTGGTCCACCGGTCGTGGCCAGTCTATCTGCCAACTGGCCAACCATACCTTGGATCATCGCGTTGCGGTCTTGTTCGGGCATGTATTGCGCCACCGCAAGGTCGTCTGCCGTTGGGCCGCGTTGGTTGGGCAGGGCGTAATCGATGCCAAGCTGTGCGGCCACGTCCGCTATTTGGCTGGCGGCGGAATTCCAGTACAAGGTGCCCTGTTCGCCGTCTTCAACCACGCTACGCCAGAAACTGAATGCCCGGTCGGGGCGGTCGTTTTGCGCATAAAGTAGGCCTGCGTAATATTGTCCAGCAGTGTTGTCGGGGTCAGATTGCAGCAGGCTGATGGTGATGGCTTCGACTTCGGGGGACACGTAGCCCTGCGCGCCGATCACCAGAAAATCCAGCAAGCGGACGTAGTCGGGGTTAACGGTGGCTCCCCCCAGTAAAGCGATGGTTCTTTCTTGTGCGCGGGCGGCGCGTTGCATGTTGCCGATGCTGGCTTCGGTCTGCGCGAGGAAGGCCCAGGCCCGCACTTCATAGGGGCGCTCAAACGCCGTCCCGCGCAAGGCTTGCAGAATTTCGCGGGTGCCAACGTCGGCTTGCGAAATCGCATCGGTTTCGCGATTGGCGCTTTCGGCGTCTTGTTGGGAGGGGCGGTTTTCGCGGCGTTCCTCGCCGTCGGCGATGCGTTGCGCGCGCGGAACATCGCCGTAACCGGGGGCACCAAGCTGCAAGTAAATGCCACCTGCGCCGAGCACAATCACGGCGGCGAGCACACGCACCACGACGCGGTTGGCGATTTGCGGCGCATCCGTGGTTGCGGTGCGGGTGTTGGCATCGGCATGTAGCAGGCGGCGCGAGATTTCGATGCGCGTGCGTTCAGCCTCAGTCACTTCCAGTACGCCACGGGCGAGATCGCGGTCCACCTCGTCCAGTTGGTAGCGGTAAATGTCGATGTCGGTATCTGCGCCAAAATCGGGCGTAGCATCTGCCACATGGTCACGCCGCAACGGCACGAGCACCGCTGCAATCGCCAGCGCTGTAACGCTGGCACAAATAAGCCAAAAAATGATAATCCCAAACGTCATGAGGCAGGATGTAGCCGTTTCGGTCGCGCCGCAAAAGGGTCAATCGCGCAACGCCTTGCGACCTTTACGCGTGTTGTCGTAAATGTGTACTGAAGTGCCGCGCCGAGTATCCTCTTTTCTAGGGAACGGCGCAGAACAAACCGACAGATTTGCAAGACTGACTTTAAGATTGGGGAACACGATATGCGCCGCTTTTCCGCCTTTGCCATCGCCCGCGAAGCGACACGTTATCATTCTGGCTGGGAGCGTCACTGGCGCGCCCCGACCCCAAAGAAGAAATACGACGTTATCATCGTCGGTGCCGGCGGGCATGGTCTGGCGACGGCGTGGCATCTGGGCAAGCATTGCGGCATCACCAATGTGGCGGTGATCGAAAAGGGCTGGCTGGGCGGCGGCAACACGGGGCGCAACACCACGATCATTCGTAGCAACTATTTGCAGGACCCATCGGCGGCGATTTATGAAAAGTCGCGCTCGCTTTATGAAACCATGTCGCAGGATTTGAACTACAACGTCATGTTTTCTCCGCGTGGCGTGATCATGCTGGCGCAAACCCACCACGAAGTGCGCGGTTACCAGCGCACAGCCCACGCCAACGCGTTGCAGGGGGTGACGACAGAATGGATCAACCCCGCGCGGGTTAAGGAATTGTGCCCAATTATGAACATCGAAGGGCCGCGTTATCCGGTTCTGGGTGGTCTGTGGCAGGCGCGTGGTGGCACAGCGCGCCATGATGCGGTGGCGTGGGGCTACGCGCGGGCGTGTTCTGATATGGGCATGGACATTATCCAGCAGTGCGAAGTGACGAATGTGCGCACGCAGGGCGGTAAGGTCGTCGGTGTCGACACCACCAAGGGCGCGATTGATTGTGATAAGCTTGGGATGGTTGTTGCGGGTCACGCCAGCACACTGGCTGAAATGGCGGGTTTCCGTCTGCCAATGGAAAGTGTCGCGTTGCAGGCGCTGGTGTCTGAACCAATCAAGCCCTGCATGGACATCGTTGTGATGGCCAACACGGTGCATGGCTATTTGTCCCAGTCCGACAAGGGCGAAATGGTCATCGGTGGCGGCACGGACGGGTTCAACAACTACACGCAGCGCGGATCGTTCCACCATGTTGAGGAAACCGTGCGGGCCCTGAATGAGACATTCCCGATTCTGAGCCGTCTGAAAATGCTGCGCCAATGGGGTGGTATTGTGGACGTCACTGGCGATCGCTCCCCGATCCTGTCTAAGACACCTGTTGAGGGCGTGTTTGTGAACTGTGGTTGGGGCACGGGTGGCTTTAAGGCGATTCCGGGGTCAGGGTTTGCGATGGCAGAACTGATGGCCAAAGGCGCGTCACCGTTGACGGATGAGTTTTCTATGTACCGGTTTAGGGAAGGTAAGTTTATTGACGAGAGCGTTGCGGCGGGGGTTGCGCATTGAATGATTTTCGGTTCAGTTTTCTTAATTTTCAGTTCAATGGAAGACTGCTTGACCTTTTTTGTTTCTTTTTCGTTGTAGGTTTAACCATACGTGCGGTCTTACTGCTTTTGGAAGGGACACCACAGTATTTCCAGAGGTTTGGTTCATTTATGGTTGCGTCAGCGATCGTGCTCTACTTCGTAGACAAGGCAAAATATGCTGGAACCAACGTGGAATATGGAAAAGTCTTAAGGTTCCCGTTAGTCGCAATGATAGAAATTGGCGTGAAGCTGAAAGTGCCGAGCGTAGTCCTGATTGAGGGTGTACTGCTGCTCGTGGGAACATTGATATGGGGCTACGGGGACCTGTTTCACTGTTGGAATGACGGCAAGGGGTGGAAAGTATGTTATTAAATTCATACAATCCGGCAGACTCCAGCCGACGCAAATCGCGGGTTTCGGCCACCCATCGCGCAAACACCCCGGCGTTTTCCGCCTATGTTCCATCGCGCGAAGAACCCGTCATGATGTCCTCACCCAAACAGGAGGACTTGAAATGGCTGACTATGATTTCTCAAAACCGGCGCCTGACCGGTCGCACAGGGTTCCGATCGGGGCGGGTACAGGCATGGGCGGTGTGGGGTTCATTATCGTGGGCATCGTCATCGTGCTTGTCGTGCTCTACGCCGTCTTTGGCGGGGCAGGTGTGCCACTTGAGCAAGACCCAAGTGCTATTGCACCAACGACCCAAGCGGTGCCAACCGAATAAAAGACATCTCTCACGGACAATAGCTGTCGGGCGAGGCGCAATCTTCGCCCGCTTAGGTGTGTCCGCTGCCCCGATTCCGGTTCTATCCACGACCCCGCCCCATCATTCTGAACTTGGGGGCCATGCCTCCGTTACGGAGGTCCGCCCATGCTGATTTTTGAATGCCCCTATTGCGGGGTTCACGCCGACGAAACCGAACTGCATGCGGGCGGCGAAGCGCATTTGAAACGCTTTGGGCCGGGGTCGGACGACGCGGCCTTTGAGGGTTATCTGTTCATGCGCGAAAACCCGAAAGGGGTGCATCTGGAACGCTGGCGGCACAGCTTTGGCTGCGGCAAGTGGTTCCATGCGGCGCGCTGCACAATGACATTAGAGGTCTTTGGTACCTATTCAGCACAGACGTTGGAGCCACCCAAAGAGTTGGTGGATAAGATCAAAGCCAAGCGTCCCGATTGGAGCTGGCGCGAATTTGGGGGAGCAGCGACATGAGCACGCGTCTGGGAAAAACTGTTTTCGAGGGTGGGCGTCTGGTCGACCGCGAACGCACCGTAAGCTTCACGTTCAACGGCAAAACGATGCATGGGTTTGAAGGCGACACGCTTGCGTCGGCCCTGCTTGCCAATGATCAAATGCTGGTCGGTCGGTCGTTCAAATACCACCGTCCGCGCGGCATTGTGGCGTCTGGCGCTGAAGAGCCCAACGGTTTGGTTAATCTGGGCGTTGGTGGGCATTTTGAACCCAACCAACGGGTGACGACGCAGGATTTATTTGACGGGCTGACCGCGACATCGCAAAACCACTGGCCATCGTTGGGATTTGACGTGGGCGCTGTGAACGCCAAACTGGCGCGCTTTATGCCCGCTGGATTCTATTACAAAATGTTCATCCATCCGCGCCCGATGTGGAAGCACGTCTATGAACCGATCATTCGCCACGCCGCAGGTCTGGGCAAAGCCCCGAAAGATCGCGATGCGGATATCTACGAACATTTTTATGCCCATGTGGATGTGATGGTCGTTGGCGGCGGTATCGCGGGACTGTCTGCGGCATTGGCTGCGGGTCGTGCTGGTGCACGGGTTCTGTTGGTTGAACAAACCGCCCATTGGGGTGGTCGCGCGCCGGTTGATGGTGCCCAGATTGATGGGTTAGACGCGGATACATGGGTGAAAGACGCCCTGCAAGCGATTGATAAAATGGATAATGTCACGGTAGTGGCCCGCTGCATGGGCGCTGGTGTCTATGATCACGGCTATGCGTTGGCCTACGAACGTTTGACCGACCATTTGAGCGAAAAAACCGGACCCCGGCATCGGTTGTGGCGCATTCGTGCGCGTCAGATCGTGACTGCTACTGGTGCGATTGAACGGCCACTGTCATTCGCAGGAAACGATATTCCGGGCGTTATGCTGGCATCTGCGGTTCGCGATTATGCGGTAAATTTTGGCACGTCTGTTGGGGATCGCACCGTTGTTGTCACCAATAACGACGATGCCTACCGCACTGCGATTGCGATGAAACAGGCGGGGCTGGATGTTCCGGTGATCATTGACGCGCGCATGGTGGCTGGACCGCTGGCGAGCCAGGCAGCCGCACTTGGCATTCGAATTTTATACGGCAAAGCCATCAGTTCCGTTCACGGTGGCAAGCGCGTCACTGGCGTGGCGATCTGTTCGCAAGCGGGCGAGGACGGCGGTGTGTTGGAAGAAATCGACTGCGACGTCGTGGCGATGTCCGGCGGTTGGTCGCCTGTGGTGCACCTGTGGTCCCATTGCGGTGGTAAATTGATCTGGGACGAGGGGCATAGCCATTTCCGCCCCGATCCATCCCGCCCGCCTTTGGGCGCTGATGGCACCGGTTTTGTGTCAACTGCGGGCATTGCGCATGGCGCGATGACCACCCGTGATTGCCTTGCGGGTGGCCATGATGCGGGTGCTGCTGCAGCAAAGTTGGCGGGGGCCACGGGCAAGGCTGGCAAAGCATCCAAAGGCGACGCGCCAGAAGAGGCGGCGATGATGCCGGTCTGGATTATGCCACAGGGTGCTGGGTACAAATTACGCTCGAAGATGTGGCTGGATTATCAGAACGACGTCAAAGTCAGCGACGTGCAATTGGCCGCGCAAGAAGGCTATGAAAGCGTTGAACACACGAAACGTTATACCACGTTGGGCATGGCCACGGATCAAGGCAAGCTGAGTAATATCAACGGCTTGGCGGTGTTGTCGGATGCGCTAGGTCAGGCGATCCCTGCGACGGGCACGACGACGTATAGGCCGCCGTACACGCCTATTTCGCTGGGTTCCATTGGGGGCGAAGCACGTGGCGACTTGTTCCAGCCAGTGCGCAAAACACCGATGCATGAATGGTCCGACAAGAACGGGGCCTACTGGGAACCTGTGGGCCAGTGGCGTCGTGTCTACACCTATCAGCGCGGCGAGGAGAGCATCGAGGACGCGGTCAATCGTGAGGTCAAGAACACCCGCGAAAACCTTGGTCTGCTGGATGCATCTACGCTGGGTAAGCTGATTGTCAAAGGCTCCGATGCGGGCAAATTCCTTGATATGATGTACACCAACATGATGTCGACGCTGCCCATCGGAAAATGCCGCTACGGTTTGATGTGCGGTGAAAACGGGTTCCTGAGCGACGATGGTGTGGTTGCACGCATCGATGACAACACATGGCTGTGCCACACGACTACGGGAGGCGCGGACACGGTGCATGCGCATATGGAAGAATGGTTGCAAACCGAATGGTGGGACTGGGACGTCTACGTCGCCAATGTGACCGAGCAATACGCGCAGGTCGCGGTGGTTGGACCGAACGCACGCAATGTTCTGGAAAAGCTTGGAGGGATGGATTTGAGCGCTGAGGCGTTGCCGTTCATGCAATGGCGAGATGGGATGATTGGCGGCTTTGACTGCCGCGCTTATCGCATCTCGTTCTCTGGTGAATTGTCCTACGAAATCGCGGTGAAAGCCAGCGAAGGTGCTGCGTTCTGGGAGGCGCTGTTTGCGGCAGGGCAGGAGTTCGGCGTGATGCCCTACGGCACCGAGTGTCTGCACGTTTTGCGTGCTGAAAAGGGCTTTATCATGATTGGTGACGAGACGGATGGTACTGTCATTCCGCAAGACCTTGGGTTGTCATGGGCGATTTCCAAAAAGAAAGAAGACTTTTTGGGTAAGCGTGGCCAGTTGCGCAGTCACATGATTGATCCGAACCGCTGGAAACTGGTCGGGCTTGAAAGCATCGACGGGTCGGTCATTCCGGACGGGGCTTACGCCGTTGCGGATGGTGAAAATGCGAACGGGCAGCGCAATACACAAGGGCGCATCACGTCGACCTATTATTCCGCCAACTTGGAACGCGGTATCGCGATGGGCCTTGTGAAAGACGGACCAGATAGGATGGGTGAGGTGATTACCTTCCCGAAAATTGACGGCACCGGGGTGCAGGCGAAGATTGTGAATGCGGTTTTCTATGACCCAACCGGGGAGAAGCAGAATGTCTGATTTGGCGCAGGTAACACGCGTTGCGGCGTGTGGAATGATCACGCTTCGCGGCGATTTGGGCAGTGCGAAGCTGACCAAAGCAGTCAAGGCTGTGACAGGGCAAGCAATGCCAACGTCGGGGCAGTTTTTGGGCGACGCGACGTCAGGTGTGGCGTGGATGTCGCCAGATGAATTACTGTTGGTTGTGCCCTATGCTGACGTGGCACAAAACGTGGCGCAGATTGATAAGGTATTGGTAGGGCATCACTATCTGGCTGTTGATGTGTCCGATGCACGGGCAGTGTTTAACGTTTCGGGTGTGCGCGCGCGCGATGTTTTGGCGCGGCTTTGCCCCGTCGATTTACACCCTGATAGCTTTGGCGTTGGGCAATTCCGGCGGACCCGCATGGCGCAGGTCGCTGCGGCATTCTGGATGCACGACACAGGTTTTGAAGTGGTGTGCTTCCAGTCGGTTGGGCATTACGCGCAAGATCTTTTGGCGCAGGCCGCCAAAAACGCGACGGGAACCGGATTTTACGCCCCCGATATGTGACTTAGTCACAGCAATACGGGCGCGGCGCAAACCGTGCCCTTTGTTTCGGTATCCCGTTGTGCAAAAAAAAGAGAGCAATTTTAAGGTTCCTGCATGCGCATCACATCCATCACACCAATGAAAGACGAAGCGCCGTTTATTCTGGAATGGATTGCGTATCACTAGTTGATCGGCATCAACGACATGATCGTTTTCAGCAACGATTGCACGGACGGGACCGATATAATACCGGAACGTCTGGATGAATTAGGAATCGTGCGGCATTTAACAAACCCTTCTGTTTTTAACAAAAAATCGCACCACCATTGGCAGGTAATACGTTATGTGAACACGCCGGCGCGCCTGAAAAGGTCTGATTGGGTGGTGAACTTTGATGTGGATGAATTTATTTGTATAAATGTCGGTGACGGAACATTGCACGATTTATTTTCGGCTGTGGACGGTGCGAACGTCATCACAATGAGCCAACAGGATTTTGGATCATGCGGTCTGAACACGTATTATGATAAATTGGTGATCGGCCAGTTTGAATATGGCTGTAACTATTTCGGTAGTTACAACGTCAAAGAGGAGAAGCGCGGCACAAAGACACTAACCCATAAATCCGCAAATGCGTCATACTTTGCCAATCATTCGCCTAACATAGAGAAACAGAACCTAGCTGGTGTTAAATATGTAAATGGCAGCGGTGTTCCTTTAGACAAAAAAATGCTGTGCGAAGATGTAAAATCGCTTTTAGCGCCTGATTTTGGGTTCGATCTGGTGCAGTTGAACCATTATGCGATCAAAGGCTTATCCCCTTTGCTCCGGCGGCACCTGATGTAGTGTGAAGCGGCTTGCCAATCTACAATGTTCTTGTATTGTTCTACCCATGCCAGCCAGATGGAAAAACGACAAACCCATGTCCCGCCCGGCGTTCGACGCCAGGTTTTCTGATGAGGAAGCGTGTTCGCATTATCTGGCGGAACATCGTTGGCCTGAGGGCTTTGTGTGTCCTTCCTGTGGCACCTGCAAGGGCTGGCCGTTAAAGCGAAATCGCGCGACTTGGGAATGTGCCGGTTGCGCACGGCAGACATCCGTGACGGCTGGCACGGTGATGCACAGCAGCCATTTGCCGTTGCGAATTTGGTTTCTTGCCGCGCACATCATCACCAGCCATTCCAACGGCATGTCAGCGCTGCAACTTCAGGCGCAACTTGGCCTTGGCAGCTACAAGACGGCGTGGCTCCTCTTGCAAAAGCTGCGGCGGTCGATGGTCAACCCTGACCGCAACCCCCTGAAAGACCTTGTCGAGATCGATGAAACAGAGATTCCGTTCCGGTCCCGGCATGATCCCGAGGACCGGCCAAAGGGTGGGCGGAGCCCGGTCGGAAAGATGTTTGTCGTCTGCGCCGTCGAGTTATCAAGAGACGGACATCCGCGCCGTATCAGGATGAAACACATTCCCGACGGCGCATCAAAGACGCTACACGGGTTCATTGGTCAGGCTGTAGAGCCTGGCGCTCACGTCATCACGGATGGCTGGCTAGGTTACGAAAATCCCCCTGCAAACACGCATGAGGCGAAGGTCGTCAGCGGCAAGAAGGCACATGACATACTCCACTGGGTCCACCGCGTGTTCTCCAACCTAAAAACGTGGGCAAAAGGCGTCTTCCACGGCCTCAGAAAATGCCATCTGCAACGCTATCTCGACGAATTTGTGTTCCGCTGGAACCGACGGCGACACATGCGAAGCGCCTTCGACACGCTGCTGGGGATCGGTGTTGGTATTGGCCCAGCGACATATCGTGATTTTGTTGAACAGCGCGCCTGAAGGCCCTTGTTCACGGCAAAAGCCACGCCCCATAAACCCACCAGATGTTACAAACTGATCCGATCCGCCTCTCAAGCCACAAGGGCGAGGTTCTGCGCCGCGTCAACATGTGGGGCAACCAGACTAAAAGGGATAAGCCTTATGCGATCAAATCTGCTGAAAGTTTTCTGGTGCAGGCTGACCGAGGAAATGCCAATCACAAAGACCGCGCCGCAGATGTGAAGTACTGGCGAAAGTACAATCACAACGATGTCCATGACACTCGCATTCAGCGTTGGTCTGATCGCGTCTCGCAGGCCGTGGCGGAATTGCGCAATGACCCCGAATTGGACGCGTTACATATCAGTGCCGTGAAGCATCACAAAGACCGTATTGCGAAGCTTCTGGATGGGTCTGAAAGCAGTAAGTTATATCGACGTGTGCGGCGTCACCAGCGCGATAATCGAGGCATTATCCCAAGTGCTACGTCTGATTAGCGACAGTCTTGGAACGCTTGGTAACCCATTATATTTATTCGCAAAGAGTAGTGTTTTGCATGCGGAACCCTATTGATTTGTGTTAATCTCAGCCAGCGGGTGGCGCGTTTCTTTTTCTGCTGTGCAACTTATCCTGATGCCTTGTACAACGCATGATGCGAGTCGGAATACTATTCTTTGGCGACGCCACCAAAAAGGCTGTGCAGCTAGAAACCATGGCATGCGCGATCAATATAGATGCCCTTGATGGCGAAGTTATTAAGAATTTCGCGAAGCTGTACACAGTAGACATCTGTGCTCAGGTCTTCATATCGCAAGTCAACCGTGCTTGCACCCGAGCGACCCCATGCCAGCATTTCGAACACGCTTTGGGCGTGTTTGCTGTGCGTTTCGAACAGATAATGGTCCATGTCAGTTGGGAGCCCGTTCAAGTGGCCCTGATAAGTGCGCCCGCCAAGATCATCCCGCTTTTCCGCAAGGAATTTTTCGCGCCCGAGCGGGGCTTTGCGATGGTAACGCATGCCCGACAAAAGAACGTCTCGCGGATCACGAATCAAATGCAAAAAGCGGGCATGGGGCAAGGCGCGCAGTTCTGCGGGAAACGTACTTTGCCAACTCACGATGATCTGGGGGCCGGTTTTTGCGGCCTTTTCCAACTTGGCGGCGCGGTTGCACTGCATCAGGGGTACGTCTTGGTCGCGCTTTATCTCATGCAGGACGCGGCGCATCCAGACAGTTCCGGTTTATGGTGGGTGCCGACACAAAGGAAGCGAGACGACATTACGTCGCTTCCTTCATCTTTGCAAAATGCCCTGTGTCGATGAACGTGCGAAATTCCGCCACGGTGAGCTGGTAGTCCAGCACCCGTTGCGAACAGTCTGCGCAGGCATGCGTCAGTGCCGCAAGATCGCCGTCTTGCAACCAGTCGTCCATTTGTGCGCGCACACCGTCCAGCGGGATGGTTTTATCCTCGTGGGTGTTGATGTCGTATTTGTCCCAATATTCCATGTCGATACGGTCTTTGTTCTTGGAATTGGCCGTGCCGCGCAGACGTTTCAGTAGGAAGTCTTCGCGCGATTTAATCGCGTAGTGGTTCACTTGCGCAAATTTATTGGTGACGTTGTCCTGATTGCCGCGCCAGCCTTTGTGCAGGTATCTGTCGCCCATTGGCTGCCCCGCGGCGTTGGTCCAAGTGACCATGCCATCAACGACTTCGACTTTTTTATCGAATTTGGGGCGGTGTACGCCGAAAAAGCTGAATTTGGCGGGGCGGAACAGGGTTTTGAACCCCCAAACTAGGCCGTTCTCAGGATCGTCGAAGCTGGATCCACGGGTGAAACGTTCGCTCACCAAATCGGTCGACATTTTGGATTGGCCTTGGCTGCCCATCAAACGCCAGTTGATCGAAATCGCATCAGGTGCACCACAGGCGTCAATCAACGCGTCGACAGATCGATTACCTACGTGGATATTCAGGAATTCATCAGCGTCCACAATCAACACCCAGTCGGCGTTCTTGACCCAATCCATTTTATTGGCTCGCGAATAGGCCGCGCGTTGGGGGTCCATGCGCGGGCCCAGCGGATTGTCGAAATGTTTGATAACACCCATCTGGTCAAGCCGGTTCAGCATCAGGTTGGTGCCATCGGTGCAATCATTTGAAAATATACAGAATTCATCGATGCCGATGGATTTATGATAGGCTAGCCATTCCAGCAGGTAAGGGCCTTCGTTTTTCATTGTGGACACTAGGACCTTGCGGCCCGCATTTGGGGCTTTGGTCATTTTGTTGTCGCTTTCTTTGGGGCCACCGAGGTTTTGGCTGCCGGTTTCTTTGCGGGAGCCGTTTTTGCAGTCGTTGTTTTTGATACAACCGCCTTCGTCGCCGCGGCCTTGGAGCGCGGCTTTTTAGCGGGCGTTTTGCGCGCGGCGGGTTTCTTCGCGGCCACCTTTTTTGGTGCAACTTTGGGGGCCGGGACCGTGTCTGCAGGGCTTTCGATGGTTGTGGACTCATCAAGCGTGGCTTCTTCCACTATTTTATTCATGGATGGCGACGGTTGTTTCAGATCAATTGTCGCGGTGTGTTTGGCCATCACCCGTTTCGCGACAGCTGCCTTCTCCATCAGCTTGGCGCTACTTGGGTCGGCGGGGTCGGCGGCCTGCGCGGCAAGTGCTATTTTTTGCGTGCGCTCGTTGGCCAAAGGCACACCGAGACCCGCTGCCGCTCGCGTGTTCATGAACGGATTTTCCAAGGTGTCGCCCTTGGATTTTCTATCCCTAAGCTGATGTGAGTCGAGCTTTTCTTCCGCGTTTTCACCCGCAGATTCAAGCAGCGCCTTGCGGGTGTCACCCTTTTTGGCGGTTTGAGTTTGCGAAATCATCTTGGCGATCCTCTTGTCGGAAATCCCCGCGCCCTGAAGTTCCTTGACCTTCAGTTGCCATTCTTTGGGCAGGTGCTGGACGAACAAAACTTCGTCCAGCTTATCAAGCGGAACTTCTGATGCCTCTTTGAGATTGCTAATCCAAGTGTCGTATTCACCGGACGCGCGCAGCATTTCAACACGGGCTGCGTGAAATTCCAGCGCTTTGTCTTGCAGGTCGCGCATGATCGGGTCGGACAGTATTTGGGCCATTCTACGTTTCACGCCCCGCGCATGGCGTAAAACGTTCATATTTTCTTGTTCGTTTCGGTCGAACAGCGCGAAATAAGCCGCGTCATATTTGCCTTCTTTGTTGTTCACGTTGCCACGCACACGGCGCAGCAAATACGCTTCAAACGATTTGACGCCGTAGTGGTTCAGTTCAACCATGCCGTAGCCAAGTGTCGGCTTGGTGGATCGCCAGCCGGACAGCGAAAATTCGTCTGGCATCGGATCACCGGATCCGTTGAGCCAGAGTTGATCGAACAAAAGCTTTGCATTCGCAGGCTCTTTCTTGGCTTTCTTAATGTGGGGTCGATGGATGCCCATCTTCATATCGCGGAAGGGTTTGAACATTGTTTTGACGCCCCAACCCTTTTTGAACATGTCCGGTGCCGCATGGGTATAATTTTCAATCACCAAGCCGGGGTTCCAGTCGGTGATATTATCTGAGCCAAAGAAACGCCAAGTGATCGCGATGGCATCAGCCACGGGATCGATCCGTTCGATCAGATCGCTAATCCAGCCACGTCCAACTTTGATGGACACAAACTCGTCCGCGTCCATGGTCAGGATCCATTCAGAATCCACGACTTCTTCGTTTTGGCTGGCCAGTGTCAGGGCGTTAGGTTGGGGTTTCTTGCCCTCCGGCACATCGTTTTCGAAATGCTGAACCCAACCCAATTCTTGTAAACGAATGAGCATGTCATCCGTCCCGTCACTGCAATCGTTGGTGTAGACACAGATATTATCAAAGCCGACATGTTTGTGATAGGCGACCCACTCTACAAGCGAATGACCCTCATCTTTCATCATCGACAAAATTGTAAACTGATGTTTGGCCATCAAACGCGGCCCCGCTGGGTCTGGTACATCTGTTATCTGCTCTCAATTGGCCGCCGTGATTTATCTTGGCGGATTTGCCGGTTGGTCCGGTCGTTGCAACCACCATAAGGAAAACAGCCCCAAAGTCTACCGTTGCAAGCATGGACGAAATGCCGAATGCGACCAATTTGACTCATGAGCCTTGACGTTGGGACCCTTAAGGCTTTGTTAAGAGGCAGACAGCGTAATTCCAAACATGAGGTTTCCTAATGGCTTTCGAACTTCCCGATCTTCCATACGCCCACGACGCGCTTGCGGCCAAAGGCATGTCCGCCGAAACGCTTGAGTTTCACCATGACAAGCACCACAACGCCTACGTTGAAAACGGCAACAAGGCGATTGCGGGAACTGAATGGGATGGCAAGTCCCTCGAAGAGATAATCAAAGGCACGCATGATGCATCTGCCGTCGCGCAATCGGGCATTTTCAACAACATCTCCCAGCTTTGGAACCACAACCAGTTTTGGGAAATGATGGGTCCGAACGGGGCTATGATGCCGTCCGAGCTCGAATCCGCGATCAAAGACAGCTTTGGGTCTGTGGATGATTTTAAATCGCAGTTTTCTGCTGCGGGCGCAGGCCAGTTCGGGTCCGGTTGGGCGTGGCTGGTCAAAGACACTGACGGCAGCCTGAAAGTCACCAAGACCGAAAACGGCGTAAACCCTGTTTGCTTTGGTCAGACTGCCCTACTAGGGTGCGATGTGTGGGAACATTCCTACTACATCGACTTTCGCAACGCGCGGCCGAAGTATTTGACCAATTTCCTCGATAACTTGGTCAACTGGGAAAACGTCGCATCCCGTATGTGATGAGTTCTTGATTTTCTATCGGAAAGGCCCGCCTGAAATGGCGGGCCTTTTTTCTGTGTGGGCGCTGCTTTTGGCAGAAGACGTAATCAATGCCTATGCCCCGTCACAACGCAGCTTAAAAACGGACCCACAGTGGTGATGGTGACCAGCAAAAAGTGTCTCCCACCTGGGAGGCCATTCACCTTGAATTCTAGGTCAGGGCTTAAATTTAGTGCCGCGCTTCAAATCCCAATGACGCACATGCGATCTGGGTTTCGTGACTGCGCAAAACAGTTCGCGCATCGCGAAAACTGAGGTTGAGTTTACGATCACGCAATTCGGGGAACAGCGCCAAAATCTTATGAGCTTGATCAGACGCCAGCCCATTCATCGCATATTTGTAAGGCTGATAGCTTTCGGTCCAGACGGCGTCGACCATCAGAACCTCATGGCGGGCACACAATAGGTGCAAAAATCTGACATCACGCGGCGCGACTTTTTCGACACCAGGCATGCCGACAAGATGCTTGGCTGCTGCCAGCACCTCATCCTCACCGAAATTAACGGTCAGTTGCTGGCCGGTCAGCAGGATGCGGTGATTGGGTGACACAAGTATATCTTGCATCGGCACGCCGTTGCACAATGCGCCTTTTTGAATGCGGATCGGGCAGAGCCGTGCATCCGCGACTAGGGCTGCACGAACGAGATCCTTGCGGCCAATCCAGCGCGATTTCTAGAGTCCGTTGTCGCGTGTCATTGCATGATCGCCGACAGACAGGTTTTCAAATGCGATAAAGCCGCTGCCCCGGTAATCCCCCCCGAAGCTAAGGGAATGCGGACGCTGAATTTGCTCGGCAAACATGCATGAGGAGATTTTGATGAAGATGACGAGATATAGCGAACCCCAAATTCTTGCGATCCTACGCCAGGCTGAAGGCGGTGTGCCTGTAACGGAGCTGTGCCGCGAGCACGGGATGAGCAACGCCAGTTTCTACAAGTGGCGGGCGAAGTATGGTGGAATACCCTCTCAGGCTTTCACTCCGTAATCGCGTGCCGGGTAATAGACGCGTCGATGATCAGCCAGATGAAGGGGCTTAAGGACGAGAACCGACGGCTGAAGATGATGTATGGCGAGATGAGGATGCAAGCAGAATTGCTGAAGGAAGCCCTCGGAAAAAAGTGATCCGGCCAGCCTTGCGTCGGGGTCTGGCCGAACAAGCGGTTGCACGTCATGGCATCAGTATTGCGCTGGCCTGCCGCACCTTTGATGTCAGTGAGACGTGCTATCGTTACAGCCTGCTCTTGAGCGATGAGAACGAAGAGATTGCCGAACTGCGGGTTGGCCTGACCATTGCCGGGTTCTCACACATGCTTTGCATGTGTTGCCACGCAATGGACAGGCCAGTGTAAATGCCCAAGAAGGGCCGCGCGGAAGACTTGGGGGGGTGGATTATGTTTTTTTGCATCTGCGTAACGTGCAGCGCCATCCGTGGATACTGTCACCCGGCAGTGCATGTTTACATGCATGAGAGGGCACAAAAGGGTTTATCCCACTGGCCTAAGGGTGATTGTATGCAATCACCGTTAGGCGGATTTACTGCGCGTTGGAATTGAACTTGCGCCCTCTCGTGGTTTGAAGGCAAACCACTGCCGGGTAACAGATCAAGCCCTGAAAGCGATTGAAGCGGGACAAGCCCGACGCGCTGGCGGTGCCAGAAGCGCCAAACATGACGTGGTCGATCGCTGCCCGGCAGTTGATTGCTTTGCAATCGCCTGTCGGGCAATGGATGGTCGGGCGTTCCGGCTATTGAACGTACTGGATGACTTTAACCGTGAAGGGCTAGGCATCGTGGTCGACTTCCCCTGACCCGCCGAACGGGTCATTCGCAGCCTTAATAGGATCATTGAATGGCGTGGGAAACCAGAAACCATTCGGGTTCCTTCTCGGGATCGTGCTTCGTATAACCCAGCCAGGCAATGGATAACGTCCTATGCGCGGAATGATTAGCTGAATTGGCGTCAGGTTATTGTCGCATCGAGGCGTCTCGACACGTTAGAAGCATTGCTCAGTTTGGCATTTTGGTCAACGAACTGTCTCTCCCATAACAAACACAGAGTACGCTTTTGCGGCTCTCACCGTCCTTAAGACGAGATCTTTGGGTCGTTGAGCAGAAGGCCTAAACATTATCTACGAGGTCAGTTGTCTGCCTCCACGGCCCTTACAGAGAAAGGTCCTACTGCTGTCGATCACCCCTCAAAGAAGGGGCGATATGGTTCGCCGTGCTTGATGATCCCATGAACGGTTCGGGCCATCTTCGCTGCGATTGCGGTGTACGCCTTTCGGCGCAAATGGGTGTTGTGACGGTCTTTGGCGATGTAGCGCTCGAACTTGTCGCGGAAGCTGTTGGTGCGCTGCAGAATAGCAACCTGTCCAGCCATCCAAAGCGTTCGACGAAGCCGAGCATTGCCATATTTTGACAGTTTGGTTTGCCCTCTGAATGTACCTGATTGCATAGTCGCAAGGTCCATTCCACAGAACTTCAAAAACTGCCGGTGATGACGAAAGCGCCGTACATCCCCAGCTTCTGCCAAAATTGTCAAAGCATTGATGGGACCGATTCCAGGTATCGATGTCAGTAGCTTATAATCTGGTAGGTCCTTGAGAAGCGCGACGGCGCGATCTTCAATTTGATTGCGTTGCGCGATAAGACTGCGGCCTTCCCCGAGAACCAAGCGGAACATGCTTATCGCGTCGGAATCTGCGGCAACCGGCAGTCCGACTGATACTTTGGCAGTCTCGTAGATATCTGAAAGTAAACGCTCTTTTGCAACCTTGCGGCCCACCACATCCCAAGCGTCAGCGATGAATGCCTCCTTGCTCATGGCTGAGATCAAGTGTGGTGACGGATAACGTTCAAGGAAAGCAAAGAACCAGTCACTGCGAGAACTGCGAGAACTGCGATGGAAACGATCAGCTTCAGGAAAATACAGCGGCAGATAATGGGTTAAAACTCGGTGCCACAACTCGGTGCCACAACTCGGTCTTCGACTTGGATACGATGTCATGCGTTTTGGAACGCTCTTGGATGTCGTTAGTGCCACGCACGAGGGGGGCATGATAAAACTGCTCGTTCCCGATCTCCATCATGTGAAGAATGACCTGGGCATCCTTAGGGTCGTTTTTGTCCCAACTGTTGTGCAAGGCCTCTCGCGTTCTGGCCAGGGCCACAGATGACACCAACTTCAACTCAAAACCTGCTGCGGCAAGATGATAAGCCAAGGCACGGTGATAATTACCCGTTGCTTCAAAAGCTACACGGACAGGGCGGCCGTAGCAGGCAAGCGATGTGATTAGACGATTGAAGTCGTCTAGCTGGTTCAGAACAGTCAAACGACGGCGGCGCTTCTTGTCCGCAATAGCAATGAGACCTTCGTCGCGGGCCTTCGAGATATCGATGGCCACCAAAACGGGCGCAGTTTGTGTAATAATGATATCGGTCATAGTTGGTCTCCTTTGCGGTGTGGTTTGTACAAAACCACCGTAGGGACCTGAGGCACGGCTATGACCACCTGCTGCGTTATTTGGGGCTGCGCAGGCAGTCATAGCCTTAAATTAGCGATATTCCGAAGGTGTTATGGGCCGGAATACATCAGTGGCAAGCTGCAGGAATGGGCTGAAAAACAAGGTATTACCATCCAGTATATCCAACCGCACTCTCATGCATGTAAACATGCATTGCCGCGCAATGGGAAAGCCGCAACAGACCACTTGCATCGAGCGCTATAACCGCGCGGTTAGGCATGAATGGCTGGACCAACATATCATTGAAAACATACCGGAGGCGCAAGACTTCGCCACACAATGGCTATGGACTTACAACAATCCCTCTCGGGAGCATACTTCGTATGCCCTGCCGGGCAGTGGACCGCCCCAATATGGGCATGGGCGGCACAACACCCGCCCAGAAACTAAAGATGGCCGCGTAAGTTCTACCGCACCACCCCGTTAGAAATGGGGGGATTGCCAGTGGTTTTTCCTGAATTATGGCTGAACATAATCAGATCAACAAAATCAGGTACAAAAAGGCGAAAGTCGAATTAACGTGGCCTTAGTGTTTGGCAAAGTATCGTTGCCCTATGTGTCAAAAATGTGCTGCAATACTGCGTAGCGTGATAACAATGGGCTCCTCTAGGGGGAATAATTCGCGAATTTTCACCAATGGTTTTGATTCGTCAGGTTGCGCTGGCGCGCGTCGCCGCAAGGTCAGTGGTCAAAGTGTCCACATCTGGGACGACGTTCAGGAAATCGCGCAGGCTGGCATCGGCGAACCCTTGGTTGATGATCTGATCCATCAAGGCTAAAAGCGGGTCCCAATAGCCGTTTGTGTTCAAAACAAAGATCGGTTTTGCGTGCAGGCCAAGCTGCCGCCACGTTACAGCCTCGAACAACTCATCCATCGACCCCGCGCCGCCGGGGAGGACAACTACGGCATCGGCGTTCATCAGCATGACTTTTTTCCGCTCGTGCATGGTTTCGGTGACGATAAACGTGGTGAGGTCAGTTTTCCCAACTTCCCAGTCCAGCAGATGCTGTGGGATCACTCCGAATGTATCACCGCCGGCCGCCTGCGCTGCGCGCGCCACGCGTCCCATTAAGCCGACATCACCCGCGCCGTAGACCAATCGCCAGCCATTGCGTGCCAGCATCGTGCCGCATTCGGTTGCGGCTTGGGCATAGGCAGGATCGGCCCCATCGCGTGAACCACAATAGACGCAAACAGAAAAGCTGCGCTTGAAGGATGTGCTGGGGGTCATGACGCGATCCGATCACAGTTGGGTGGAGGGCAAAAGCACCTTTTGACCCCTGATAGTCCCGTTGCTACAGTCTGCCAACTGTTGGGGAGCTAAATCTTGCAAACGAGAAATTTAATGATCACTGGTGGCCTTGTATCGGCGTTGGCGATTGCTGTTGCGATGTATCTACGACCGATACCGGATCAGTCCAGCGCGCAGCCTGCGCCCATCCAAAACCCAGTCCAAGATCGGGGGCAAGATGTGGCGCTTGAATCCGTCGTTCCTGATCCCGTCGCCGAAGAAGACATCGGCGCGTCCCCCCCCGTAGATGAAGGGCAAGTGCTGCAACCCGCGGACCGGCCTCCTGAAGCCATTGTCACATTGCGCGACCTGCGGTTTGAACCCGATGGTGGGTTTGTTGTGTCCGGTCTGGCCACGCCGAACCTGCCCGTCGCCGCGATGGTGAACGATGTTGAAGTCGAACGCGTCATGGCCAGCGCGGACGGTACGTTCTTTGTCGTCGGTTTCTTGGGCTTTTCAGATACGCCGCGGATATTGACAGTCTTGAGTGATCCTGATGGGGCGGCGATGCTGCCGGACCGAACGTTTGCGCTGGCCGCCAATCCGGCGCCGACTGTTGTTGCGATTGCTGAGGCGCCTGATACCCCGCCAGAAGTCCCCGCAGGCGAGAATGGCACGCCTGATGTTGCTGAGGCTCAGGCGCAAGTGGTCACAGGTGTAGCGGCAGATGTCGTCACACAGGTCGCGCCATCGCCAGTTGTTGAAACACCGAGCGGCGCATCCACCGAGACACCGAATGATGAGCCAGTTGCCGCGCTCGACCAAACACCCGATGAAATGTCCGATGAAACACCCGTAGAAACCATTGCCCAAGCGCCCGTCGCAGTTGTTGACCAAGCACCGGTTGAAGCCGTAAATACTGAAAAACCTGTCGTGACAGCGACTGAGATTCCGGCTGACACGCCAACACCAGACCCCACTCCAGCAGAGCAAACGCCAACAGAGGTCGTGATTGCCAGCGAAGATGCGCAAAGCAATCCATCCAACCCGTCCACCCCCGCCATTCTTGCCATCACGCCAGACGGCGTCGAGGTGATCCAGCCAGCGATTGCAGCGGACACGCCGCCAGAAGTCATGTCCAATGTCGCCCTCGATGCCATCACCTATGAGCCGTCTGGCGATGTAACCTTGCGCGGCCGCGCCACCTTACAGGGTGAGGACGGGTTTGTGCAGGTCTATGTCGACAACACGCCCGTTAGCCGCCTGCCAATCGATGAAAACGGCACTTGGCGCGGCGATCTGCCGGACGTGGACGCCGGCGTTTACACCTTGCGCATTGATGAAATTGACGCGGAGGGCGACGTTGTCAGCCGGATTGAAACGCCGTTTCTGCGCGAAGACCCTGAGAATGTGATTGCGGCCATGGCCGAGGACGTAGCCAACCCGAACTTCACCGTGGCAACGCGGACCGTACAGCCCGGCGCGACACTGTGGGCGATTGCAGAAGAACGCTACGGGTTGGGGATTTTGTATTTCAAAGTATTCGAGGCCAACCGCGACCGGATTCGCGACCCCGACCTGATTTATCCCGGTCAGGTGTTCACGATACCGCCGCCCGACCGCAAAGACGTTAGCCCAGACGACAGCGGGGGCGACAATTGAGCGATCTGGGTGGTCTGCCTCGGCTAGCATTGGACTGGCATCTTGCAGGGCGCGGCGTGGTTGTGGCCACCGTTGTCGAAACATGGGGGTCCGCCCCGCGACCCGTTGGCAGCCAATTGGTGATTCGCGATGACGGCCACATGGAAGGGTCCGTGTCGGGTGGTTGCGTTGAGGGCGCGGTGATCACCGAAGCACTGGACGCGCTAGAGGGTGGCCCAGACCAAAAGCGCGCGCGACTGATGGAATTCGGTGTTACCAACGATGAGGCCTTTGCGGTGGGGCTTGCCTGCGGTGGCCGCATCAAGGTGTTGGTCGAAGCAATACATGGGGAAGCTTGGGATTTAGGAACGCTTACCGAATTAGTAGCAAGGCGGGAACGCCGAGAGCCCGTTGCCTACGCCGTTGATATTGATGACCTTCACGGTTCAGTTCCCAGACGGATATTTGGCGCAGATGCTTACCCTGACCGATTTCGACTGGATCGCTCAGGCGTGGAAGACGATGGGCGCACGTTCGTCGCCGTTCATAACCCACCCTTGCGGATGTTTATTGTCGGCGGTGTGCATATCGCGCAATTCCTTGCAGTGATGGCGCGCGCCTGCGGCTATGACGTTGTACTGGTCGATCCACGCCCCGCATTCGCGTCGCCAAAGCGGTTTCCCGACCTGAAAATCTTGGACGATTGGCCGGATGCGGCGTTAGAATCCGCGGGCTTAGATGCGCGCTGCGCCATTGTTACGTTGACCCATGATGCGAAACTGGATGATTCGGCGATCATGGCGGCACTGCGCTCGGATGTGTTTTACCTTGGATGTCTTGGGTCGAAACGCACCCACGCCAAACGCGTGCAACGGCTGGTTGAAGCTGGATTTGACATGGACGCAATCGCGCGGATTAACGCGCCAGTTGGTCTTGATATTGGCGGGCGTTCACCCGCCGAGATTGCAGTGAGTGTCATGGCGCAGGTGACGCAAATCTTGCGTCAAGGAAAATGATCGCGAAAAGGTGTTCTCAGATCGTTGATGGCGTGCTTAACTCGCACCAACACTTGCATATCTGGGAGGATCGCACATGGCACAGGTTTCAATGACGGTGAATGGAAAAGCTGTCAGCGGCGACGTCGAAGGGCGAACGTTGCTGTCGGAATTTCTGCGCGTAGATTTGAATTTGACCGGCACGCATATTGGCTGTGACACCAGCCAGTGCGGGGCTTGCGTCGTGCATGTGAATGGCGAAGCGGTAAAGGCCTGCACGATGTTTGCGGCCGAAGCGGACGGTGCAGACGTTGGCACGATCGAAGGTCAGGCAAATGAAGACGGGTCGCTGAACGTGATCCAGCGGGCGTTCCAAGATCACCACGGATTGCAGTGCGGATTTTGTACACCGGGTATGGTGATGTCTACGGCGTCCCTGCTCAAGGATAATCCGAAACCGTCGGTGCAAGACATACGCACCTATCTTGACGGCAATATCTGCCGCTGCACCGGATACCACAACATCGTCAAAGCGATCATGGCTGCGTCTGGTCAGGATGTATCGCGCATCGCCGCTGAATAAATTCGCCAGTTCATCCAGCTTTGGCTGTTTTCGCGGGGAGGCGAGGACGGCGCATCAAAGCGGATGAGCGGCTTTTAGGGAGGACTAAGAATGCCCAAAGACAATACACAGGTAGATGGCGGAATTGGCGCCAGCACGCTGCGCCGCGAAGATATCCGGTTTTTAACCGGTGAAGGCACATATACCGATGACATCCAACTGCAGGGACAGACCCATGCAGTGTTTGCGCGATCTGACGTCGCCAACGGGGTCATTAAGTTAATTGATACCAGCGCGGCAGCGGCCATGCCCGGCGTGTTGGCGGTGTTCACAGGTGAGGATTTTGTCGAAGTTGGCGGCAACCCCGCAGGCTGGCTGATAAATTCACGCGATGGCGAGCCGATGAAAGAACCCAAGCGCCCCGTTTTAGCCCACGGCAAAGTGCGCCATGTGGGGGACGCATACGCGGCGGTCGTTGCTGAAACCCGCGCGCAGGCGATGGACGCTGTGGCTGCGATCGAAGCCGATATAGAAGAACTGCCATCGGTGATCAACATGGCCGAGGCGGTCAAAAGCGGCAATCTGGTCCACGACGAAATTGCAACCAACGTTTGTTTTGACTGGGGTTGGATCGAAGACAACCGCGCGGTGACGGACGCAGCGATCAAGGCCGCACCCCATGTGACGACACTGGAATTGGTGAACAACCGTCTGGTGCCCAATGCGATGGAACCACGTGCATCTACTGCTGACTACAACCGTGGTACGGGTGAATACACACTCTATACGACGTCGCAGAACCCGCACCTGACGCGGCTGCTGATATCGGCGTTTGTACTGGGCATTCCCGAGAATAAACTGCGGGTCGTGGCACCTGATGTCGGCGGCGGTTTTGGATCCAAAATCTATCACTACGGCGAAGAGGCGCTGGTGCTGGCGGCATCCAAAAAGCTAAGACGCCCTGTCCGCTGGACCGCGTCACGGTCTGAAAGTTTCCTGGCCGATGCCCACGGGCGCGATCACGTCACCAAGATCGAACTGGCCTGCGAAAAAGACGGTACATTCATCGCGTTTCGCACGGAAACCATGGCGAACGTCGGCGCGTACTTGTCGAACTTTGCTACCGTCACGCCGACGTTTTTGCATGGCACATTGATGGCAGGCAATTACACGGTTCCAAATGTCTATGTGAACGTGAAGGCGGTGTTCACCAATACCGCACCTGTTGACGCCTATCGTGGCGCTGGGCGGCCTGAGGCCACCTATTCCCTTGAACGGGTGATCGACATGACCGCGCGCGAATTGGGGATGGACCCGATTGAATTGCGGCGGATGAACTTCATTAAACCTGATCAGTATCCATTCGCGTCAGCGGCGGGTCTTGAATACGACAGCGGCAATTACGACCGGCAGATGGACAAGCTTGAGGTGATGATTGACCGCGACGGGTTTGAGGCGCGCCGCGTTGAGAGCGCGAAAAACGGCAAACTGCGCGGCCTTGGTCTGAACGCTTACATTGAGGCCTGTGGTATCGCTCCGTCCAATCTGGTTGGCATTCTTGGTGCGCGGGTTGGGCTGTACGATGCGGCCACGGTACGGGTGAACGCGACGGGCAGTCTGGCCGTTATGGTCGGGGCGCACAGCCACGGGCAGGGGCATGAAACAGCCTTTCCGCAGATCGTCGCGGATATGCTGGGGATTGATGCACAAAGCATTGAAATTGTGCATGGCGACACGGCGAAAATCCCCTTTGGCATGGGAACCTACGGGTCGCGGTCTTTGGCGGTGTGCGGATCGGCAGTGGTGCGGGCAACGGAAAAGATCATCGTTAAAGCCAAAAAGATCGCAGCGCATATGCTGGAAGCGTCGGACGCGGATATCGAACTTGTCGATGGACAGTTTACAGTCGCAGGCACCAACAAATCGGTAAGTTTCGGCGAGGTCGCACTGAAGGCCTATATCCCGCATCAATACCCGATTGAAGACATCGAACCGGGGCTTGAGGAGACGGCGTTTTATGACCCCGCGAACTTTACATATCCGTCAGGCGCCTATGCCTGTGAGGTCGAGGTTGATCCTGAAACTGGCAAAGTCACTATCGAAAAGTTTGCGGCAGCGGATGATTTTGGCAACATCATCAATCCGATGATCGTAACGGGGCAGGTGCATGGCGGTATTGGCCAAGGCGTCGGACAAGCCTTGATTGAACAGACAAGCTATGACGGCGACGGCCAACTTCTCAGCGCGTCCTATATGGATTACGCGATGCCGCGGGCGGACGATTTTCCGTTTTTTCAGGTGAACCATGAGGACGGAACGCCGTGTACGCACAATCCGTTGGGCGCTAAAGGCTGCGGTGAAGCGGGGGCGATTGGATCGCCGCCGACGGTCGTCAACGCTGTGATCGACGCGCTGCAACGGGGCGGCAAAAATGTCACCCACATCGACATGCCCCTGACGCCGAGCCGCGTATGGGAGGCGATGAACAGGTGATCGAACAGGGCTGTGCCCTGTTCGATCCGTGGGGCTCTGCCCCGTTCTTCGAACCCCCCGGGGTATTTTTGAACCAAAGAAGCGTAACGCGGCATTTGGCGACACAAAGGAAGACAAGAGATGTATAACTTTGAAATGACACGGCCTCACACGATTGCGGATGCAGTCGCTGCTTTGAAAGAGGAAGACGCACAGGCGCTGGGCGGTGGGCAGACGTTGATCCCCACGCTTAAACAGCGACTTGCGATGCCATCGACCTTGGTCAGCCTGACGGCAATCGGCGAAATGCAAGGCGTGTGTATGTCCACCGCCGGTGAGGTTTGCATCGGTGGCGCGACGACCCATGGGAGCGTTGCACGCGAGGCCACAGCCTATCCCGGCTTGATGGCACTGGCAGCGCGGATCGGTGATCCTGCGGTGCGCAATCGAGGCACCATCGGCGGTAGTTTGGCCAACAACGACCCATCGGCCTGTTATCCGGCTGCTGCCTTGGCATCCGGTGCGAGCATCATCACCAACAGCCGCGAAATTGCCGCCGATGACTATTTTCAAGGCATGTTTACCACCGCTTTAGAGGAGGGCGAGATCATCACTGAAGTCCGCTTTCCGGTGCCCGAAAAATCCCACTATGAAAAATTTGTCCAACCTGCATCACGGTTCGCGCTGGTGGCTGTCATGGTCGCAAAATACGCCGACGGTGTGCGGGTGGCTGTGACGGGGGCTTCTGAAAGTGGCGTGTTCCGCTGGCGTGACGCCGAGGCTGCGCTGAGCGCTGACTTCTCAGCTGACGCATTGGGCGAATTGTCTTTGGCCGGTGACGGAATGATTGCTGACCTGCATGGATCGGGGGCCTACCGTGCCCATTTGGTAAAGGTCATGACAGGCCGCGCGGTCACTGCCTCCAACTAATCTGTCGGTTGATGTGTTAGTTGGTGGTCGGCGACTGAAACCTAAATAGGGCCTATGCGACATTGTCGCGGGGGCCTTTTTGTGGGCAATATGCGGGCACCTGCTGAGCTGCTGGCGGAATTTCGCAAGCGCTTAAACTGTGCCGGAACTGTTGGCATTCTTTGGTCGTTATCTCTGCGATCCCACATAAACCGAGTTCCAGAAAACTGAGGTTTCCAAGGTCCAAATTAATATTCCACTTCAACGTCGATTGTCTTGTCGTCGAGCATGGCTGTCGGGCCCGCATAGTCGCAAGAAACGGCCCCGATCCGCGATCCTGCGTCGCCACAACTGCCGCGCACCCTCGACGGCAGGCTGATTTAGAGCGCCGATGCGCGGTCTCGCGCACTTGGCGCAACTGTTCAGGGGGAGGCCGATTAGGTTGCTGTGTAGGCGTCAAATGAGGGCGTTGCGGCTGAAAAAGCGACCGCTGCCAGGGTCGTGGCGCGCGTCGCGCAGGCCGCACAAGTCACTCAAGCAGTGCCCTCAAGTCTAAGGAAACGGTAGAAGAGACACCAACAGCCGCTGCCGCGTCAGACAATGAGGTTGAGGGGGGAATTATGACCAAAACATTTGTCGAAGGTGACGTTCGCACCGCAGATAACGATTTTGAAGCCGCAGCAATCAGTGATGTTGCAGCATCTTCCGGTATCAACAACGGCGGCTTGACCAATTTCGCAAAGGCCCTTCTGGTCGGTCTTGGTGCGGTTGCGATCAGATCGATTTTGTCTAACGGCGATGGAGTTGTGTCAAACTTCGGCGACCGCGTTGTGTTGCAAGGCACTGACGTGCAGTTGCGCGTTTTGAAAGACGATGGATGATGTGCTGCTGCGCCAGCCCGGATCCCAAGTGCGCACCGAAACGTTCAATGATGGCTCTACCCGCTCGTTTGTGACCCGCTCTGATGGCAGCGAAGCTGTCACAATCCGTGCCGCTGACGGTCGCGTTCTGTGCCGCGCCTTGGTTTTGGCCGACGGCAGCCAGATTGAATTGTTCGACGACACGTAAGAAGTACGCGCCATCGGCGGGTCAACTTTGCCGCGTGCGCCAGTCCTAGCAAATCTGACATCATCAGCTGTCACCGAGGCCCAATTGCGCGCGGCATTGGTGGCTGAAATGGCTGTCCCGCTAGATCGGACGTTTTCGTTGCGCCAAGTGCGGTCCATCCGTAAGGTGAGCGAATTGTCCCCTGTGATTAAACTTAGCGCGATCACGTTGCCCTCGGGGTCTGCCGCGATCCAGCCTGATCAGTCACGCAAGCTGGTGATCCTCGCACGGCCATCAAAGACCCGATCGTTGAGCGTGCGGGCGAAGTGTTCTTGATTGAGGGTCACATGGATGCAGTGACGCAGAGGGCTAGAATTTTGCGCGGTCGGATCGCCGCGCAGAGACCGTTGCACTGGCGCTGACGCAATACTTCGACGTGCCCGCGGCGAAGCTTGCGACGTAAGGCTGCGGTGAATCGCTGCTGAAAGTTCAGACGCAACCGGCTGAACAGGCCAGTCGCCGCGCCACCGTGCGCAACATAACGCAACTGCTGCGTTAACAGTTTAGTTTGACGTCAAGAAAGACCCGCTGTCCAAACAGGGAGTGCGGGCCTTTTTCATGAACGACATGTCGGAAAAACGATGAGAGCGCCGTTCAGTTGAGAACGACGCTCCAAATCTTGATCCAAACAGGCGCAGTTACTTCTGGGGCAATGGTCCGATCAGCATGACCATTTGGCGGCCTTCCATCTTCGGGAAGTTCTCAACCTTGCCCTGATCGGTGGTATCGGCGGCAACGCGCTCAAGCAATTCACGGCCCAAGTTCTGGTGCGCCATTTCGCGACCACGAAACCGCAATGTCACCTTCACCTTGTCACCATTTTCGAGGAACTTATACACGTTGCGCATTTTTACGTCGTAGTCATTGATATCGGTGTTTGGTCGAAACTTAACCTCTTTAATCTCGATGATTTTCTGCTTTTTGCGGGCCTCGGCCTCGCGCTTTTGGGTCTCGTATTTGAATTTGCCGAAGTCCATGATTTTACAGACGGGCGGCGTCGCATTGGGTGAAATTTCTACCAGATCGAGGCCAGCCTCATCCGCCATCTGCATAGCGCGCTCAGGCGTCACAACGCCGGCGTTTTCGCCATCTGCGCCAATAAGGCGAATTTCAGTGGCGCGAATTCGGTCATTGACGCGGGGGCCGGTGTCACGCTGCGGCGGTGCGTTATGGGGTCTGCGGGCTATTGGACTTTTCCTTTGATTGTTCTGCTTTCAGGCGGTCATCGTAAACCCGAGTGCGGTGCACTTCAAGGCGCAAAAATTCTAAATCGACGGCTCTATCTAAGG
Organism: Octadecabacter antarcticus 307; assembly: GCF_000155675.2. Taxonomy (GTDB): domain Bacteria; phylum Pseudomonadota; class Alphaproteobacteria; order Rhodobacterales; family Rhodobacteraceae; genus Octadecabacter; species Octadecabacter antarcticus. The sequence goes on along the minus strand of NC_020911.1, from coordinate 3,234,223 downwards.
GGGAAGGTAGCCCCCGCTTCCCGCTTTTCTTTGCACGCGCAGCATGGCATATGTCCGCCGGAGTTCCATTTTGGGGCTACAAGTTTTTGAAGGACGAAGAACATGAGAGGCACGATCGCAATTATTGCCATCGCAGTACTGGGCTTTTTTGGTTACCAATGGGGCGTTAACGACACGAACCCGGCGCAGGTTTTTTCAGGTGTAACTGAAATGGTGTCTGACGCTGCTGAAGGTGCTACGGACGAAGCCGCTGAAGAAGAAGCCACCGCTGCCGCAGAAGAAGCCGCTGCAGCTGCCGCAGAAGAAGCCGCTGCAGCTGCCGCAGAAGAAGCCGCTGCAGCTGCCGCCACCGCTGCCGCAGAAGAAGCTGCCGCTGCCGCAGAAGAAGCTGCCGCCACCGCTGCCGCAGAAGAAGCTGCCGCTGCCGCAGAAGAAGCTGCCGCTGCCGCAGAAGAAGCTGCCGCCACCGCTGCCGCAGAAGAAGCTGCCGCCACCGCTGCCGCAGACGAAGCTGCCGCCACCGCTGCCGCAGACGAAGCTGCCGCCACCGCTGAAGGCGTCGAGACAGTGACTGAAATGGTCGACGATGTTGTCGTGTCCGTTGAAGGCGCTGTGACAGACATGGTTGACGACATTGCTGTTTTGACGGGCGATGCTGCTGGACGTGTTGGCGACATGGGGGCGGCACTGACAACCGAAGGGTTCGATTTCGACGCGGTTGCCGCGATGATCGAAAACTCCGATCTGGATGCGACCACCAAGGCCGTGTCCCGTGCAGGCCTGATCGGTGCTCAGCGCAATCCTGCACTGCTTGAGGGCACACTCGCGCGTCTGCGCACCATCCTCGGCATGTAAGCTTTGCTGCAAACTAAATAGAGAGGGCCGCTCACCATTTATTGGCGAGCGGCCCTTTTTTGTCTAATAATTAGTGTTTATTCTAAGAACGCTTTCTCGACCACATAGTGCTGTGGGTTGGAATTAGCGCCTTCGAGCAGTCCATAATCCCCAAGCATCGCCTTAAGTTCCAGATTAAACGCCATATTGCCGCAAATCATCGCGCGGTCGCTTTCAGGGTTCAGCGGTGGCACGTCCAGATCGGTGAACACCGCACCGGACTTCATCAGATCGGTGATCCGGCCCATCTTTGGGCTCTGCTCACGGGTTGTGGTCGGGTAGTATTTGATCTTCTTCCAGAACCCATCGCCGATGACGTCGTTCAGCAATTCATCCGTCTTAAGGCCTTCGATCAGATCGTGGCCGTAGGTCAGTTCACCAACTTCGCGGCAGGTGTGGGTGATGATGATTTCGTTGTAGTCTTCGTAAGTTTGCGGTTCGCGCAGCAGGCTGGCGAAGGGTGCAAAACCCGTGCCGGTGGCAAAGAACCACAGCCGTTTACCGGGCAGCAATGCGTCGTGCACAAGCGTGCCAACGGGTTTGGGGCGCAGGATGATTTGTTGTCCGACTTCAAGGTGTTGTAGACGCGATGTCAGGGGGCCGTCTTGCACTTTGATGGAATAGAATTCCAACTCGTCGTCCCAGTTTGGTGACGCGATGGAATAGGCGCGCAGCAGCGGTTTGACCTTGCCGGTTTCAGGGTGCGGATCGCCCATCAACCCGATCATCACGAATTCGCCGGACCGAAACCGCATCGACGCGGGCCGCGTGCAGCGAAAGCTGAACAGGCGGTCTGTGTAGTGTTTCACTTGCGTGACCGTTTGCGCGTCGGGCAGGGTGGGGACGGCTTTGGTGATGGGGCTTATATCGTTTTGAAAATTCGGCACGGTTGTCATTTCTGTCATGTGTTTATGGCGCAAGCCTGTGCTCGCGCCCCTTTGTTACGCTGTGATTATTACGCTGTGATCTGGATCAGTTAAAGGGTCGATGTTGCGACTTAGCCGCGCAGCCGCGCTTGATAATCATGGGCGCGCCAATCGGCGCGTGCCAACCATTGCGGTTCTGGCTGGCGGGCCGCAAGATCATCTGAAATCTCGACCTCGTCAAACCCCGCGCGCCGCGCCATGGCGTATTGGTCGGCGATCACATGGCCGCGCGCGCGCAGACGGCCCACAAACCCCATGTGGCGCAATTGTGCTGCAATTGTGAACCCGCGCCCGTCGGCAAAGCTGGGAAAATCGATGCGGATCATGGCGGTCTTTTCCAAACACTCGACCAGATCGGCAGGATCGGCATCGGACGCCAGATCAAGTGCGGCGGCGCTGCAATCATTCGCAGCGCGCTCGGCCGCAGCCACGAAACCTGTGGTCCAGTCATCGGCGGCAAAGCCAGCATCGGTTACAAGTACATTCATCGTTTAATCCTGTTCTTCATCGGCTCAACTTCATCTTGGCCAATATAACTCAAATTCAGGCGCTGCGCTGCGCGCCGCCATCACGGACATGAATCCCACATTCAGTCTTTCCCTGATCGCGCCAACGGCCCGCGCGGGCATTTTCGCCAGACCCGACTCGCGTGGTGCAGGGCGCGCAGCCGACGCTTGGAAACCCTTTTGCCACCAGCGGGTGACGCGGCAGATTGTGCGTCGCGATATAATCGCGCAGATCACCGCTGTCCCACCGCGCAAGCGGATTGACCTTCACCCGTGGCATCCGACCGAGCGGTCGATCGACCTCAAACAGGTCCAACGCCTGACGCTCGCCCCCTTGATAGCGTTTGCGCCCTGAAATCCAGCCGTCAAACCCAAGCAATGCCTTTTGCAAAGGTTCGGTTTTGCGCAAGGCACAGCAGGCATCGGGGTCATGCAGGTGCAGCAGGTTTTCGTTGTCGCGTTCAAACAATACATCCCGCGTGGCGCGGATGACCTGCACGTTGCTCAGCCCGAGCGTCGCCGCCACGTCGCGCTGATAGTCGAGCGTTTCGGCGAACAGCATTTCCGTGTCAATGAACAACGCGGGCACGGACGTGTCAATCTGCGCCGCCATGTGCAGCAAAACAACGCTTTCTGCGCCGAAAGAACTGACCAGCGCCATGTCGCCAAAGCTGCTTAAAGCATGGGCCAACACGTCCTGTGCATCACGGTCTTTGTAGATACGGTTCAGCGTTTGGGTTTGTCCATCAAGCGGCATTGGCTCTCTCCTGTGGATAAAGAATTGCTTTGAAAGGGGCGACGCCGAGGCGACGGTAGGCGTCTAGGAATGTCTCGTCAGCGCTATTGCGCAGGTCCATATAGCCCAGCACCAGACGTTCGATCGCTGGCACGATGTCATCTGCGCTGAACCCCGGTCCGGCGCGTTCGCCGACGGCGGCGGTTTCAGTGTGATCACCACCAAGCGTGATCTGGTAGTTTTCCACACCCGCGCGATCAAGGCCAAGTATGCCAATGTGACCGACATGATGATGGCCACAGGCGTTGATGCATCCTGAGATTTTGATCTTCAACGCTCCGATGTCGTGTTCGATCTTCAGTTCATCAAACCGCATGGCGATCTCTTGTGCCACGGGGATTGAGCGCGCGGTGGCCAAGGCGCAGTAGTCCATACCGGGGCAGGCGATGATGTCAGACGCGAGGCCGATGTTGGCCGTGGCGAGGTCAGCGGCGCGCAAAGCTGTATAGAGTTTTGGCAGGTCAGATTTGTGCACGTGGGGCAGGATGACGTTTTGTTCGTGGCTGATGCGCAGTTCATCGTGACCGTAGGTGCGGGCAAGATTGGCCATAACGCGCATCTGATCTGCCGTCGCATCGCCCGGTGTCGCGCCATGTTTTTTGATGGAAATGCTGACGATTGCGTAGCCATCTGCGCGGTGTTGCGTCAGGTTCGTATCGGTCCAAGACCGAAACGCCGGGTTTGCGATACGCGCGGCCTCATAGCCTTTTGTGTCGGCGATTTTGAACGCAGGTGCTGCGAATTGTTCTGCGATCGCTGTCAGAATTTCTTGGTCTATACCACTGAAAGAAGGTCGAATTTCCGCAAACCGCGCGTCCACCAAGCGGCGGATTTCGTCAATGCCGTGTTCGTGTACGGTGATCTTGATACGGGCCTTATATTTGTTGTCGCGCCGTCCAAGACGGTTCCAGACAGACACTATCGCTTCGACATAAGGCAGAAGATCCGCTTGTGGTAGGAAGTCGGTGATGACCTTGCCGATCATTGGCGTGCGGCCAAGACCGCCACCGACGATGACCTCATAGCCAGCAGCGCCATTCTGCATCACCATGCGCAGGCCAATATCATGGGCTTTGGTCACTGCGCGGTCGTTGGGTGATCCGGTGATTGCGATCTTGAATTTGCGCGGCAGGAACTGGAATTCTGGGTGGTCGGTGGACCACTGGCGCAGCAATTCAGCGACCGGACGTGGGTCGGCGATTTCGTCTGCGGCGGCGCCTGCAAAATGATCTGCAGTGACATTTCTTATTGTGTTTCCAGAGGTTTGGATAGCGTGCATGCCGACGTCCGCGAGGTCGGACAGCATATCGGGCACGTCGCCTAATTCAGGCCAATTGTACTGGATGTTTTGACGGGTCGTGAAATGGCCATAGCCCTTGTCATAGGTTTCGGCCAGATGTGCGAGCATGTCCATTTGTGTCGAATTCAGCGTGCCATATGGCACTGCGACGCGCAGCATGTAGGCGTGCAGTTGCAGGTAAAGACCGTTCATCAAACGCAGCGGTTTGAATTCGTCTTCAGTGAGGGAACCGTCGATGCGGCGCGCAACCTGATCCCGAAACTGGGCAACGCGTGTCCGAACGAAACCTTCGTCGAAGTCATTGTATTTATACATTGTTTTCTACCTTATCGACTTGCTTTCCGTGGGCATAATTGGACGGGCCGCGCGTGCGAAAGTCTTCACGAAAGTGGGTGGGTTCGGGGCCGTTGTCGCCCATGACAGCATCCGCCAGATACACGCCGGCAATCAGGTGTGCCTGCGTGTCGGCGTCCATCATGCGCAGGTCGGCGGTCGCCTCGTCGGTGATGAATTCAGCGTCACGAATGTTGTCTGACCAGTGGCCATTGGCCGTGAGCCAGACAGCATCACCCTGCATAAGACGGTTTGCAGTGACGACTTTTGGGGTGAAAATGCGCGCCATGTTAAAGGGCCTCCTGAGCGGTAATTTGGGGTGGCACATCTTGTACACCAAGCGTGCACAGCGCGTGCAGCTGCGATGTGGCGGCGCGGGGCGCGAGGCCAAGAAACGTCAGCGCGGGGCCGGACAGTTTTGCGTCGGTGATTGTCGGTTCAAGATCACCTAACGTGGTGGCGATGACGCGTTGATCGAGGCGCGACACGTTTTCAATCACAGTGACCGGTGTGATCGGGTCCGCGCCGTGCATCAAAAGGCGGCCTTGGATGAAACGCGCCGATTTCTTGCCCATGTAGATCGCGGCGACTTGGCCGGTTTCTGCCAGTGCTTTCCAGTCGTGATCTGCGTAGCCTTTGGTGTCGTGTCCGGTGATGAAGCGCACGGACGAATTGCGACCGCGCCGCGTCAGGCTTTGGCCGATGCCCGCGACGGCGGCGGACGCGGCGGTGATGCCGGGGACGATGGTGTAGGATAGGCCCGCGGATATGATGGCGTCGAGTTCTTCATCGAGGCGGCCAAACACCGTCGGGTCGCCCGCCTTGAGGCGCACCACATGCGCGCCGTTGCCGCCGTGTTCGACGATCAGGGCGTTGATGTCGTCCTGTGCCATGGCTTTGCCAAAGCCTGTCTTACCCGCGTCGATCATGATCGCTTCGCGCCGCGCCAGTTCAAGAATTTCAGGGGTGACGAGGCGGTCATAAATGACCACGTCAGCCTTATCTAAGGCTTTGCGCGCCTTTAGTGTCAACAGATCAGGATCGCCGGGACCCGCGCCGACAAGGTCGATGTGACCGGGTTTGGCGTCCGTGTTCAGGTGGTCGCGGAGCAGGGTGTCGAGGGTTTCTTTCACCGCGTCGGTCCCTTGCGTCACGGCGCGGGGGCCCGCGTTGAAGTAGAAATCAGACCAGAAGTTGCGCCGCGCTGCGCCAAATGGCAGATTTTCGGCCAGTTTGCGAAAACCTTTGCCGATGCGCGCGAGGGTGCCGAGCGAGGCAGGCAGTCGGTCTTCGAGGTCTTTCTTGATTGCGCGGGCCAGCACGGGGGCCGCACCTTCGGTGCCGATGGCGATGGTGACGGGATCACGGTCAACGATTGCGGGGGTGATAAACTGACTGTCGTTCAGATTATCAACGATATTAACCAAGGCGCCGTCACGATGCGCGATGGCGGCAGTGCGCGCGTCTTCATTGGCGTCTTCGTGTGCCGCGTAAAACAGCGACGCGCACATGGTATCGCCCGGTTCCATGGCACGGCTTAGAAGGGTCAGGCGTTTGTCAGCGGCCCATGCATGGATTTCCGGTGCCGCGTTGACGGCAATCACTGTCAGCTTTGCCTCGGTCTTCAAGAGCAGGCGCAGTTTGGCCAATGCCGCGTCACCACCGCCCGCCAAAACGATGCGGCGGCCTGCGACGGCGAGGAAGATGGGGAAGTGTTTCATAGCGATGAGTCCCGATTGCTTGATCCCAATGTAGAATATTATTCCACCAATTGCGCCATATGTTGGCTTGAAAGGGACGTGTGTTCGCCGTATGTCGTAGATCAGTCAAGATGTTTCCCAAGGAGAGGAAAAAGCGAATGGATGTTCGGATAGATGAGCTGGACCGGAAAATCCTACGCGCCATGCAGCGCGATGCGGGGCAATCTTTGGACGAAATTGCCAAAGAAGTGGGGTCGTCAAAGACCCCGGTTTGGAACCGGATTCGCAAGTTGCGTGAGGCGGGGGTGATTGGCCAGCAGACGGTCATGCTGAATGCCGACGCACTGGGGTTTGAAGCGTGTTTCTTTGTGCTGATCCGCACGTCGGAGCACGAAGCAGATTGGCAAGCCAAGTTCCTGAAAGCCTTGATGGATCGCCCCGAGGTGCAAGAAGCCCATAGGTTGGCAGGGGATATCGATTACATCCTGAAAGTTCGCGTGCAGAACGCGCGGGCCTATGACGTATTCTATCAGGCGCTGATTTCGGAAGTGCGGGTGTTTAATGTGACCGCGTTGCTGAGCATGGAAGAAATCAAATCGACGGTGGCTTTGCCGCTGTAGTCATTTTGTTAGCCAAAAATTCGCGACACTTCGCGCAGGATTTTTTCACGGATCGCGCGGGGGTAATCTAAGTGGCGGCGTGCAGTGATGACGAACCCGTCGCGGGTGATAACTGAGCGGTTCAAGAACGTGGTGATTGCGATACCCATGCTTTCAATTGCGATGGCGTTGATGGTCACACCGCGGCGTTCTGCCGCGCGCGAGGCAAGGCGGGTGTCACTGCCCGCGTTTGGTTGCCCATCGCCCGAGATATCAATGACTTGGCGCCCGCAATTGGGCGCATCGGCGAATTGATCGAGCGCGAACAAGATTGCATCACCAACGGCGGTGTCGGACTGCACGAAGGCGCGTGGCATCTTGCGGGCATCTACGGCAAAGGTCTGCACGTCGGCCACGGAGCGCAATTGGCGCCACGGGATGGACAGGTCTTGGCGCCCCACGCCGGACCACTGAATGACGGCGACTGCGACTTGGCCGCTGATCAACGCCTCTGATACCTCGGCGTCCAGCACCGCGTCGGCCATGCCGTCCGCTTGCAATCTGTATTCTACGGTGTCGATGGAATTTGAGACGTCGATGGTCAGCAACAGGGCCGTGTCGCAGGCCCATGCGGGGGCGGCGGCCAGACAGAACGCGCTTAATAATGTCTTCATAACGCCAGCTTGGCGCGGTTTTGTTCGAATTGATAGGGGGGGGGTAAAGGTGCCGGATTCTGTTGCCAGGCTCCGGCGGGCCCCGCCTTACGCTGCTAGGCGCAAGGACTTAAGTTTCGGTATTACGCACAGCTTACGCTGCGAGTGCTACCTGAGCATTGTTGTCATTTGCAACTAGCTTTTATGTACCGATAACGGTGGTAACTCACCGAGATAAAGCTAACCTCTTTAGACGTTCGTCGATCCTATTTCATCCCCATATCGGCCAAATGAGCCATTACCCGTTAAAGGCATGCCCAATGAAGGGCGTGATGGTGGAGACGCCGGGTACCGCCCCCGGGTCCGATCCGCTTATTGCAAGCGCGTTTATATCCATAGTCCCGAGGGACAACTTCTATATAGGGCAGCGGCGCGCCTGATGCAAAGGGTGTGAGTAGGTATTTTTAAACCAAAGAAGCAAAAGAGGTGCGTTAGGTGGGCCAGTTGTACAAGATCAACCAGACGGCGGGGCCCCATTCAAAGGCCCAAAAGGTCAGGACTTTCTTTAGCGGTGGGCTGTCGAGGGCGATGGATAGCAATCGCCCGGACCCTGCACCGAAATAGGCCACGCCAAGCATGAAATAGGCCATCGGATTGCCAAAGATCACACAATACAGGCCCAAGGCGACGAACAACCCGCCGTTACCAGCGCGCAATTCACTGAGACCCATGGTGGTTTTGGTGGTCGCGAGGTCCAGTGCTTCGGCGGTATAGCGCGGTGCCAAAAATCCAAAGAGCCCTAAAAATAGGGTCAGTAGGGCGATGGCGGTGTTGATGTAGTCCATAATCTCTCCTTGCTTCAATTGGTATACGAGCAAAGGTTTGGATCAGTTGCTTTTTGGGGCATCTTTTTTTGCATCCGCGACGGATTGGCCAAGTTGGGCGGTATAGGTCGCGAGGTCCGCCAGCAAATTATCGACACGCGGCGCGTCTTTTGCGGCAAGCGCGTCGGCAATCGCTGTGTGCAGCCCGACGATGTGATCGCGACTGCGGGCCGTAAAGGTAATCATATTCATCAGCGGTTCAATCGCTTCAATCGCGCCGGCAAGCTGGTAGGACAAGACCGGATTGCCCGCGCCATCGACCAAGGCACGGTGAAACGCGACGTCGGAGGCGCAGAAGCTTTCATCTGACAAGCCCGGCTGCGCCTGGCGGGTAATTTCAGCGCGCATCGTGGCAAGGTGGTCTGCCGTGCGGCGTTGCGCCGAGAGCGGGGCACAGGCGCGTTCCAGCGCAAAACGGGCTTCGCAGGCGGTGTCAAAATCAACGTCATTCATTGACAACAGCAGCGCCGAGGTGGTGATTTGCTGACCATAAGCCTGTTCGAAGGTAAGCCGATTGACGAAGGCCCCCCCCGTCGCGCCGCGCTGGGTGCGGATCAGGCTTTGTGCGGCGAGCCGTTTAAGGGCCTCGCGGACAGTGGAGCGCGACACGGCGAACTGCTCACTCAGCTCAGCCTCGCTTGGGAGGCGTTCATCGACGGGCAAATCACCGGACACAATTGCGTCGCGGATGGATTTTGCGATCTGGGCGGAGAGGTCAGGTGCATTTTTCATTTGTCAGACAATTAAATGTCTGACATTTAAAAGGCAAGAAATGAGTCGCTTGGGAGGGCGATAATGTTATCCATCTTCAACATTAGATCGGCCCTTTGGATCGCGTTCTTCGCGGCGATTGTTGTGGCGTGGTCGGTGATGTTCATGATGGCGATCGATATGGACGTCGACCTGTTGGGTCGTCCGGGCGATTTGGGGCTGGCCATGGCCGCCATGGACCCGCGCATGCCGATGTATATGCCGATGGCCAATTTTGGGCCGTTGTTTGCGATGTGGGCAATCATGATGGCGGCAATGATGCTGCCAACGCTTGTGCCGACACTGCGATCCTACGAAGATCTGATCGTTAGCGCCAATGGATCGCGGGCGGGCTGGTTGGGCGTGTTGCTTGGCTATTTTGTTGTCTGGGTGGTCTTTGGCGCCGTAATCACTGGCGTTCAACTGGCGCTGTTATACGGCGGCGTGGTGGATATGCTGGGCATCGCGCACAGCCCGTGGGTCGCGGCGGGCCTGTTGGTCGTCGTTGGGCTGTTTCAATTCAGTCGCGCCAAGGAAATTTGCCACGGAGTTTGTCATTCCCCGATGATGTATTTCATCGGCCATTGGAAAACCGGATTTCGTGGTGGGCTGCGCATGGGGCTGGGCCTGGGTGCGTTCTGCGTCGGCTGTTGCTGGGGTTTCATGGCGCTTGGGTTCGTTGGCGGGGTGATGAACCTTGCGTGGATGGGTCTTGCGACTTTGTTTATGATTTTGGAAAAACTGCCCGCTGTTGGGCATATTGTCATCAAGCCGATGGGGGTCGTGCTGATCCTTGCAGGCATTGCATTGCCCGTCTGGGCGAGTCTTTGAAAGGAAGTCACATGGCCGACAATAACATCGCATCGCAAGAGCGCGCCCCCGCAGACAAACTGCCTGTCAGCCAGCGCATCGACAGTCGCGTTGAAAGCAACCCGTTGCGCCGCAAAATGGAGCCAACAGATTGGGCGATCAAAGGCGAGCTGTTTTTGAACTGCTCATGCACCGTGTTCTGCCCTTGTGTCGTATCACTTGGCGCGCATCCCCCTACAGAAGGCCACTGTCACGCATGGATGGCGATTGCCATTGATGAGGGTCATTTCGAAGGTGAGGATCTGTCGGGTCTGAATGTCGGCCTGCTGGTCGATATTCCGGGTCGCATGGGTGAAGGCAACTGGCGTGTTGCGGCCTATGTTGATGAACGCTCCAGCCAGAAAGCCTACAACGGGCTGCTGAAAATCTTCAGCGGTGCGGCGGGTGGCACGACGGGCTTGTTCACGTTCCTTGTATCAGAAATCATCGGTGCCGAGCGCGAAAAGGTTGAAATCACCCGCGAGGGCAAAAAGCGTGGTCTGTATATCGGTCGCAAGATCGCGGGCGAGATTGAGATGATTGAGGGCGGCGATCCGGATCATCCGGTGATGGTCACAAATTCGAAATACTGGATGGGGCCGGATATTATTGCCGCCAAGGGTCTGAAATCGAAAGTGCGCGATTACGGTCGCGTCTGGGATTTTGGCGGCATGTCCGCTGAGATTTGCCCAATTGATTGGAAAGGCCCCAAGCCGTGATTTCGCCTGAATATTGCGCCACTATGGCGCGGTATAATAAGTGGCAAAACAATGGCTTGCGAAGCCTTGTTGAAGTGATGGATGATGATGCGCTGCGGCTTGATCGTGGTGCATTTTTCGGGTCGATTTGGGGGACGTTAAACCATCTTTTGTGGGGTGATCGCACGTGGATGAACCGATTTGATCCGGCTTTGGATGCGCCGGAAACGATTGAAAAGGGCGTTGGCCTGACCGAAACCACTGCTGAATGGTCAGCAGAGCGGTTGCGTGTGGACCATGTCATTACCAAGTGGGCGTTGGGGATTGCAGCCTGCGATCTCGAGGGTGATCTTCATTGGTATTCAATGCTTTATAAGAAAGCGTTCACAGATAGTAAGGCCCTGTGCGTCGTTCATTTTTTTAACCACCAAACCCATCATCGCGGGCAAATCCACGCGATGATGACAGGAGCGGGTCAAACGCCAATTGATACCGATCTGCCATTTATGCCGGAGAACTGACATGGCCATTATTTCGGGATCACGCCGCATCAGGCGTACAGCGTTTTCGGACGGTGTTGAGGCGGCGGGCGTTAAGGGATATACGGTCTATAACCACATGTTATTGCCCACTGTTTTCCGTTCAATCGTGGAAGATTATCATCATTTGAAATCTGCGGTGCAGGTCTGGGATGTGGCTGTTGAACGGCAGGTGGAAATACGTGGCCCCGATGCGGGACGGTTGATGCAAATGCTGACGCCGCGCGATCTGCGGGCGATGTTGCCGGGCATGTGTTACTATGTTCCAATGGTGGATGAGACGGGCGGCATGCTGAACGATCCCGTGGCCGTAAAGATCAGTGAAGACCGCTATTGGGTGTCCATTGCCGATAGTGATTTGTTGTTCTGGGTCAAAGGCTTGGCCTACGGTCTTCGTCTAGATGTTTTGGTTGATGAACCTGATGTTTCGCCGCTGGCCATTCAGGGCCCTAAGGCAGACGAACTTGCGGCGCGGGTGTTTGGTGACAAAGTTAAAGACCTCAAATTTTTCCGCTACGGGCATTTCGATTTTCAAGGCCACGACATGATTGTTGCGCGGTCCGGCTATTCGCGCCAAGGCGGGTTTGAGGTTTACGTTGAGGGCAGCCACCTTGGCATGCCGCTGTGGAATGCGCTGATGGAGGCGGGTAAGGACCTTGATGTTCACGCTGGCTGTCCGAACGTGATCGAACGGATTGAGGGCGGGTTGCTGTCGTATGGCAATGACATGAACCGTGACAACACCCCGCACGAAGCGGGCTTGGGGCGGTTCTGTTCTACGCAAACTGCCATTGGGTGCGTCGGGCGTGATGCGCTGTTGCGGGTGTCCAAAGAGGGGCCCGTTAAGCAGGTGCGCGCGCTGCGCATCGAGGGTGACATACCGCCCTGTGATCGCGGCTGGCCCTTGATGGACGGGCAACGACAGGTCGGCACCATAACGTCGGCGGTGTGGAGTCCTGATTTCGAAACGAACGTGGCCATCGGCATGGTGCGCATGACCCATTGGGACCCGACGACCGATCTGGACGTGGTGACGCAGAACGGGGTTTTTCCAACCGTGGTGCAGGAAACATTTTGGATTTAGCGCCTATGTGTCACGTCGGAGCCTCCGGCGGGAGTTTATGGGCCAAGATGAATAAAGGAGAGAGATGATGTTTAACGCTTTGGTGGTTGAGAAAGATGATGCGGGCAAGACGAGCGCGGGCGTGCAGCAGATCGGGGAGGATCGCCTGCCAGAAGGTGACGTTACGGTCGCGATCGAATATTCCACGGTGAACTACAAAGATGGGCTGTGCGTTGGGCCCGGTGGCGGTTTGGTGCGTAATTATCCGCATGTGCCGGGTATTGATTTTGCTGGCACCGTAGAGGCATCCGATGACCCGCGTTATAAAGCTGGTGACAAGGTTGTGCTGACAGGATGGCGCGTCGGGGAGGCCTATTGGGGCGGCTATGCGCAAAAGGCCCGCGTCAAGGCCGATTGGCTGGTGCCGCTGCCTGATGGTTTGGACACACGTCAAGCAATGGCCGTTGGAACCGCAGGGTTCACGGCGATGCTGGCGGTGATGGCGCTGGAGGATCATGGCATCAGGGATGGACCTGTGTTGGTCACGGGGGCTGCTGGTGGTGTCGGGTCCGTGGCGACGGCCATTCTGGCCAATCTTGGGCACGCGGTTGCTGGTGTGACGGGTCGGCCTGAGACGGCAGACTACCTCAAATCCCTCGGTGCGACGCAGATTGTGGCGCGTGAGGAGCTGAACGAAACAGTGAAGCGCCCGCTCGAGGCCGAAATCTGGGGCGGGTGTGTCGATGCTGTGGGCGGCGAAATGTTGGCGCGGCTGTTGGGGCAGATCAAATACGGCGGGTCTGTTGCGGCTGTTGGTTTGGCAGGTGGGGCTGGTTTGCCTGCCACTGTCATTCCGTTCCTGCTGCGCGGTGTGAACTTGCTGGGCATTGATTCCGTGATGCAGCCCTATGATAACCGCGTGCGGGCGTGGGCGCGGATCGCCAAAGACCTGCCGATGGACAAGCTTGAGGCCATGGTGCAGCCAGCGGTTCTGTCTGATCTGCCGCAACTTGGTCGTGATATCCTGAAGGGTCAGGTCAAGGGCCGCATCGTCGTTGATGTGAACGCATAAAGCACGGGCGCGGCGCGGTTTGTGAAAAACAAACGCGCCGCGCCCGCGAGACCCCGATGGGAATACTTATCTAGCAAAGACGGGTTGGCGTCGTCGCTTGGCGGGTTATGTTACGCGCCAACAAAAGGAGCGCGATTTGAAACCTGTGATTTACTGGGTGCGGCGGGATTTTCGCATCGGCGACAATGCTGCGCTATCGGCGGCCTGTGCCACGGGGCGGCCGGTCATTCCTGTGTTCATCTGTGATGAGGTCGTCGAGAGCCATGGCGCAGCGCCGAAGTTTCGTCTTGGTGAGGGGGTGCGGGTTTTTGGCGCGGCATTGGCGGTGGTGGGATCGCGGCTGGTTTTGCGACGTGGCGATGCTTTGGCGGTGTTACGCGAGGTTGTGGCGCAGACGGGTGCCACAGGGGTGTATTGGAACCGGCTTTATGACCCCGCGAGCAAAGCGCGCGACACAGGCGTGAAGGCGGCGCTGAAGGCCGACGGGGTCGAGGTGGCTTCATTTACGGGCCATTTGTTGTTTGAACCTTGGACAGTTGAAACTAAGACGGGCGGGTTTTACCGCGTGTTTACGCCGCTGTGGAAAACGGTGCGCGGGCGCGATGTTGCTACGCCGATCCCTGCACCAGCATCTGTGCCCGCGCCCGATGTCTGGCCGACGTCGGATCGGTTGGACGATTGGGCATTGGGCGCTGCAATGGTGCGCGGGCGTGATGTTTTGGCTGCGCACATCTGCGTGGGTGAGGCGGCGGCGCGGACGCGTTTGGAAACCTTTATCGAGGGGCGTGTGCAGAGCTATCAAACCAATCGCGATTTGCCGGGGGTGGATGGGACGTCGCGATTAAGTGAAAATCTGACCTACGGGGAAATCAGCCCTGCGGTGTGTTGGCATGCAGGCTGGGCGGCCATTCACAGTGGTAAAGGCCAGGCTGAAATATTTTGCAAAGAGCTGGTCTGGCGCGAATTTGCCTATCATCTGGTCCATCACACGCCCCATATTGTCGATCGCAATTGGAAAGAGGGCTGGGATTCCTTTCCGTGGAACACCGAAGACACCGCCGAAGTGATTGCTTGGAAACAGGGGCGCACGGGCATCGCGTTCGTTGATGCCGCCATGCGCGAGATGTATGTCAGCGGCACGATGCACAATCGCGGACGGATGATTGTGGCATCCTATCTGACCAAACATCTGATGACCCATTGGAAGGTCGGGCAGGCGTGGTTTGACGACTGCCTGACCGATTGGGACCCTGCCAGCAATGCGATGGGCTGGCAGTGGGCCGCTGGGTCCGGCCCAGACGCAGCGCCATATTTTCGGGTGTTCAATCCGGTAACGCAGCTCGATAAGTTTGACCGCGCCGGGCTTTACGCGCGCACATGGATCGCTGAAGGGCAGGGCGATGCGCCCGACACTGCGTTGTCCTATTTTGACGCCATCCCCAAAAATTGGGGTTTGGCGGCGACGGATCAATATCCCGCGCCCGTGGTGGATATGGCAACAGGGCGGCAACGCGCGCTGGAGGCTTACAAGGGTCGCGATTTTTAACGGCGCCGCGCTGGGTTGAGAACCGCCGTGACAGTTTTCTGCAAGGCCGTTAACATATTGTGAAACCAAGGCGTTCCCCGCCCCGTATGTATTAAGAACAACAATGCCTGAGCAAAGCTTGGGTAGCCATTTTGGGCCAATTCTTTGGGAGTCTCGATGATCTTCACGACAACTGACGGGCAATCTGGTTTGCCACGATATTTCAGCCAAGTTTTTTCAATGATGAAACACCTGCCGCGCGGCCGTGTGGATATTACGCTTTCAGATGGTCGCACGTTTCGCGCCGAGGCCGCCGAGCTGGGTTATATCGCGGTTTTGGAGGTTCATAACGATGATTTGTTCGCGCGCCTGATCCGTGAAGGCGACCTTGGATTTTCTGAGGCTTACCTCGATGGCTGGTGGTCGACGCCGGATTTGATGGCGTTTATGGATTTGATCAGCGACGATGTGGAAGAAATTTATGACGGCTTTCCGGGGCAGGGTTTGATCCGGACCTATGAAAAGCTGCGGTTCTGGTGGCAGAGCAATTCCAAGCGCCAAGCGCGTAAGAACATCAGCTATCATTACGATTTGGGCAATGAATTCTACGGTCTTTGGCTTGACGAAACGATGACCTATTCGTCTGCCAAATTTGAAACCGGCAAAGAGGATCTGGCCCGCGCACAAACGCAGAAATATGCGTCCATGGTGGATGAAATGGGCGTAAAGGCTGGCGATCACGTGCTTGAGATTGGTTGCGGTTGGGGCGGCTTTGCAGAATATGCCGCCAAGGAGCGCGGGCTGCGTGTGACGGGCCTGACGATCAGCCAAGAGCAGTTTAATTACGCCGTTGATCGGATAGAAAAGGCGGGTCTTTCTGATTTGGTCACGTTTAAGATGCAAGATTACCGCGATGAAACCGGCACCTACGACGGTATCGCGAGCATCGAAATGTTTGAGGCAGTGGGCGAGAAATACTGGTCCACGTATTTCGATACGGTGCGCGAACGCTTGAAGCCGGGCGCGCGCGGTACGTTTCAGGTCATTCTGGTGCAGGACAAACGCTGGCACGTTTACAAACGCGGCGTCGATTTTATCCAGAAATATATCTTTCCCGGTGGTATGTTGCCCGCGCCGACGATCCTGCGCGACACGATCCGCAAGTCAGGGCTTGAGGTCACGCAGTCGGTGGAGTTTGGCCAAAGTTATTCGGATACGCTGCGCCGTTGGCACGATTCATTCAATGAAAAATGGGACCAAGTGGCCGCATTAGGCTTTGATGATCGGTTCCGTCGGATGTGGAACTTTTACCTCGCCTCTTGCGCGGGGGCCTTCCGCGGGGGTATTTGCGATGTAACGCAGATCACGGTGACACGCCCGAATTCGTAAAAAGCCGAATTTCTACAAGAAGGCGCTACCGTGCGGGCACAGGAGCAGCACAATGCCAACTATGGGACGACTGATCGAGGCAATTCTGTTTGGCGCGCTGGCATGGTACACCACCACGTTGATCGCGCCACTGTTCCCCGAAGGAACAAATCTGGGGTATTTCCACGAAGTTAACACGGTTTTTGGCCTGATCGCGGGATGGTCCATTGCCGGACCACGGGCGGGGACAGGTTATGTCGCGGCGTTCAGTTACGGGCTGACGGCATTGGTTGCGATGGTTGTCATGGCGCTGTTCTTTAACTCGTTCGTGGTGATGATCGGACAGTCGCTTCTCAAGCGCTATGACGGCCCGGGCGAGGCGGTGACTGATGTTTTTGCATTGTTCGTTGAACATGCCGCCATGATCATGACGCCACAAATACTTGCGACGTTGTTGATTGGCGGTTTTGTTGGCGGGCTTATCACCGAATTTTTTGGACGGCGGTTTAGCTGATGGATGTGTTTATCTTTGGCACCCTACTGCACATGCCACTTTTGGCGGTCGTGAGCGGTGATCCTGACATCGCCAGACGTATATCGTGGGCCGTGCGGCCTGAGTATCGCGTGAGTCGTGTGGAGGGACATATTTTTCCAATTATGCACGGTGACCCAAAAGGTGTGGCTGAGGGGGTCGTTGTCGAAGGCCTTGATGACGCTGAAATCGCGCGGCTGGATTACTACGAAAAGGCGTTTGATTACGCGCGGATCGAATTTGTGGTGTTGGATCAGAACCAACAGCCGCGTGATGTGACGGCCTATGTGCCGCCCGATGGTCGCTGGAAACCGGCCGAACCTTGGGACCGTGAGGGTTGGATCGCGACCTTTGGTGACGTCACGACGATGGCCGCGGTTGAGGCGATGGCTGCGATGGACAGCTTGCCAGCGGCGCAGATGGGCCAGCTGTACCCAAACATGTTGGCGCGGGCCGCGTCGCGCCAGCGGGCCGCAAGATCTACTGGAAACGGACGCATGGGGCCGAGCGACGTGCGTGTAATTGAGGCGCGCAAACGCTATGCAGGCTTTTTCAATGTCGAAGAACTGGACCTGACGTTCCGCCGCTATGACGGATCCATGAGCGATCCGGTGAACCGCGCGGTGTTCATTGGTGTCGATTGCGCCATGGTGCTGCCCTATGATCCGGTGCGCGACCGCGTGATGCTGGTCGAACAATTCCGCACGGGCGCCTATCTGCGCGGTGATCCAAATCCTTGGACCGTCGAACCCATTGCAGGGCGCATTGATCCCGGTGAAGGACCGGAGGACGCCGCACGCCGTGAGGCGCTTGAGGAGGCGGGAATCACGATAACCGATCTCAAATGTGTATCCGCAGCCTATCCTAGCCCCGGGTCTACGACCGAGCATTTCTTTATTTACGTCGGCATGGCGGACTTACCCGACGGGTCGGCAGGCGTGGGTGGCAAACTGTCAGAGGCCGAAGACATCCGGTCACAGATCATGGACTGGGCGGACTTCGACAAGGCGCTGAATGCGGGCGAGTTTCGCCTCTTGCCATTGTTGGTCGCGGGGCATTGGCTGGCACGCAATCGTGACGTTTTGCGCGCAACCGCTTGAAGGTGCCCCGTTGCAGGTTTGGAGGCGCTCGCCTAAACCGGATATTAAATGCGAAAGGCTGCAAAAATGACCATCCGTAACGATCTTGCTGACGCTGTCGGCAACACGCCCCTTATCCGTCTGCGCGCCGCATCCGAAGCGACGGGATGTGAGATTTTAGGCAAGGCGGAATTCATGAACCCCGGCCAGTCGGTCAAGGACCGTGCGGCGTTGTTCATCATTCGCGACGCCGTTGCCAAAGGCACGCTGCGCCCCGGCGGAACCATTGTCGAAGGCACCGCCGGAAACACCGGTATCGGTCTGGCGCTGGTTGGCGCGTCGCTGGGGTTCAAGACAGTGATCGTGATCCCTGACACCCAAAGCCAAGAGAAAAAGGACATGATCCGTATTGCGGGCGCACAATTGATCGAAGTGCCCGCTGTGCCCTATTCGAACCCCAATAACTACGTGAAATATTCCGGACGTCTTGCCGAAAGGCTGGCACAAAGCGATCCGAACGGGGCGATCTGGGCCAACCAGTTTGACAATGTCGCCAACCGCCAAGCCCATATCGAGATGACAGGACCCGAAATCTGGGAGCAGACGGAAGGCCGCGTGAACGGCTTTGTCTGTGCTGTGGGTTCTGGTGGCACGCTTGCGGGGGTTGGCATGGCGCTTCAGCCTAAGGGCGTGAAGATCGGGCTGGCTGATCCCGAAGGGTCCGGTCTGTATAAACTTTATACCGGCAAGGACGCGGGTGGAAATTCGATCACCGAAGGGATCGGGCAGGGGCGCATCACGGCCAACCTCGATGGGTTCACGCCGGACAGTTTCTACAAGATCCCCGATGCCGAAGCACTGCCGATTGTGTTTGACTTGCTTGCCGATGAAGGCCTGTGTCTGGGCGGGTCATCTGGTATCAACGTGGCGGGGGCCATGGGAATGGCCAAGGACATGGGACCGGGGCATACGATTGTCACCATTTTGTGCGACTATGGCACACGTTATCAGTCCAAACTGTTTAACCCCGACTTCCTGCGCGAAAAGGGCCTGCCGGTTCCGCTGTGGATGGATCAAGAAGCCCGCGACATTCCTAGCGTGATACAGACCACATGAGACATACCGTCGTCTGCCTTTTTGCGTCCGTAATGTTCTTTTGCGCGACGTCCCTTGCGGCGCAAGATGTTGGCGAAGTAGCATCAACGCTCGATTCTGCGGTGGCGGACGGCGTGACCGCCCCAGCTGCGGTGTTTTCTGACATCGACGACTGGAATGCCCTGACCAGCCGTGCAGAGGCCGCATTAGAAGCGGGGCGCGCATCCAGTGTCGCCTTTGGCGATCTTCGCAATGAACTGGCCGAATGGCGCGATAAATTTGCCACCCGCCAATCGGTGAATAGGTCGCGTATCGTTACGGTGGGCGCACAGATCGCATCTTTGGGCGATGTGCCTGAAACAGGTGCAGAAGACTCGCGCGTCGCCGCACGCCGCGCCAGTCTAACGCAACAACTGGGCCTTTTGCGCGTTCCGGTGACACTTGCCGCAGAAGCCAACACGCAAGCTAACGGGTTGATCGGTGAGATTGATAGTCTGGTGCGCGAACGCCAAGCGGATCGCCTGACAGAGCGCACACAGTCGCCCCTCAACCCCACCGGCTGGTCGCGCACATGGGATAGTTTGAACGGTGCGCTGCGATCCATCCGTGCCGAGGTCACATCAGCAATTTCCAACCCAAGCAGGCGGTCAGAATTTGCCACCGTCCTGCCTGTGATCTTATTTTTACTGGCTGTTGCGGTGGTGTTTATTTTGCGGGGGCGGGCGTGGTTTGATCGGGTCGCAAGCCTGATTATTGCGCACAGCCATCGGGGTCAGCAAGTTGTTAGGTTCATGCTGTCCTTGGGGCAGGTGATTATTCCTTTTGTTGGCCTTGCCGCGCTCACCTATGCCTTGCTGATATCTGGTATGATGGGGCGAAGACTGGATCAGGTCATCGACGTATTGCCTGAATTGGGCTTGTTCCCGATCCTTGCGCATTGGATCGCAGGACGTTTGCTGCCAAACGGCACGCCGCTGGAAAGTCATCCGCTAGATCTTTCCGTCGAGGTATCGAGCCGCGCGCACCGTCGATTAATTCTGCTTGGCTACAGCTTGATGCTGTTCGGGTTGGCCGACGCGTTTACAACGGTCAACACGTTTCCTCCTGTTGTGGCGACGGTGTTTATATTCCCGTTCGGGCTGCTGATCGCATGGGCGCTGTATTGGTTGGGTCAGAGGCTGCGCAAGATCCAGCCCGTCGATACCGAAGACGGTGCGCGGTCATTCCGCATCACGCTGCGGTCCCTACTGGGCCGTGGCTTGATGGCAGCTGCAATCGTTGGTGTTGTCTTCGCAGTTCTTGGCTATGGCAATGCATTCGACGTCCTGACCTTTCCCGCCGCGATGACGGTTTATATGCTGGCCATCTTACTGATGCTTCAACGGCTTACGGTTGATGTTTATTCCCTACTGACCCGATCCAAAAATGGATCGCAAGACGCGCTGATCCCAGTGCTGATCGGTTTCTTGCTGATCTTGGGCGCATTGCCGGTCTTGGCAATCATCTGGGGCGCAAAAGGCACTGACATCACAGAACTATGGGCGCAATTTCGTGAAGGATTTTCGATCGGCGCAACGCAGATTTCGCCGACGAATTTTCTGTTGTTTGCGTTGGTTTTTATCGTGGGCTACACGATCACGCGTCTGGTGCAGGGCGCGCTGCGATCTACGGTTCTGCCGCGCACCAAGCTTGATATTGGTGGGCAGAACGCAGTTGTTTCCGGTTTGGGTTACGTTGGGATTTTTCTGGCGGCGTTGATCGCAATTACAACGGCCGGTATCGATTTAAGCGGGCTTGCAATCGTTGCAGGTGCGCTGTCGGTCGGTATCGGGTTCGGCCTGCAAAATATTGTCAGCAACTTTATCAGTGGCATCATTTTGTTGATCGAACGCCCGATCAGCCAGGGTGACTGGATCGAGGTTGGTGGCCAGATGGGGTATGTGCGTGACATCTCTGTGCGATCCACCCGCATCGAAACGTTCGACCGCACCGATGTCATCGTGCCGAACGCTGATTTGATCAGCAATCAGGTGATTAACTGGACCCGTGGCAACAACGTCGGGCGCGCAATTGTACCCGTGGGCGTGGCCTATGGCACCGACACCGAATGGGTCACTGGTATCCTGCGTGAAATCGCAGAGGCGCATCCTATGGTGGTCATGAACCCGCCGCCATCTGTGGTTTTCATGGGATTTGGGGCGGACAGCCTCGATTTCCAAATTCGCGCCATTTTGCGGGATGTAAATTATGTGTTGTCGGTGAAATCAGACATGAACCACGCGATTGCTAAACGGTTTGGGGCGGAAGGCATCGAAATTCCGTTTGGCCAGCGCGATATCTGGCTGCGCAATCCTGAAGTGCTGGATTTCAGTGCAAAGCGTCCGGCGCGCAAGGCTGCGCCCCAGTCGTCGAAACAAGGGCCGCAGAAAGATGCGCCACCCAAGGGCGATGCCGAGGGCGATGTAAGTTCATGACCAAGCCGATGTTTATCGATGATGCCTACCTACGGGACGCAGACGCGCGGGTTTTTGCGGTCACTGACGAGGGCGGTATCATTCTGGACGCGTCGATTTTCTATGCGACCAGTGGCGGGCAACCGGGCGATAGTGGCACGCTGACATGGCAGGGGGGCGCGATAGACATCGCAACAAGCGTCAAGGGTGAGGGTGGTACGATCATTCTGGTTCCAGCCGAACCCAACCCGCTGCCCGCAATCGGAACCATTGTGAAGCAATCGCTAAACTGGGAACGCCGACATCGCCACATGCGCGTGCACACAGCGCTGCATTTGCTGTCTGTCGTGATCCCGCTGCCAGTCACGGGCGGATCAATTGGGCCTGAAAAGGGCCGTCTTGATTTCGATATGCCTGACGCGATTGAAGACAAGGCCGCACTTGAAAATACGCTGAATAAATTGATTGATTGCGACTTTGACATTTCGACTGAGTGGATCAGTGAAAGTGAACTGGCTGCAAATCCGGAGTTGGTGAAAACCATGTCCGTGGCACCGCCCAAAGGGGCAGGGCGCATTCGCATGGTGCGGATCGGTGCGGGCGAAAATACCGCCGATTATCAACCCTGCGGTGGCACCCATGTGCGCCACACATCTGAGATAGGCCGTGTTCGATTGGGCAAGGTTGAAAAAAAGGGCAAGCTGAACCGCCGCGTTTACTTGCATTTGGACACATGACATTTCATTTGATTTCCCGCCTCGTCGTGGCCGTTTGCGCAGTGCTTTTCGCAATTTTCCTGTTTGCGCCACAGGCGTATTCGCCGCTTTACGGGGTTGAGACGACTATCAGCGCGCAGTTTATGACCCGCCGCGCAGCTCCGATGTTTCTCGCGGTGATAATCATTTTGTGGGCCGCGTCCAGTGCGCCGCGCAGTGCCTTGCGTGACGCCGTGGCCCTTGGCGTTGCGGCCATGTTTGCAGGCGTCAGCATCACTGGAGTGATTGCGTTGATACAGGGCGTCGCATCGCCGATGATCCTGATGGCTGCGCTGGGTGAGGCGTTGATTGCGGTGTTACTTTTGAGCACGCGTAAAAACTAGGCCCAAAGCGCCAAACGCCTCTTGCAAAGCATGTCCTTTGTTGGATAAACCGCGCCAACGGATCGGTGGCCGAGTGGTCGAAGGCGCACGCCTGGAAAGTGTGTAGGCGGGAGACCGTCTCCAGGGTTCGAATCCCTGTCGATCCGCCATTACCCCATTACTACTAGTTTGAACGGGTCGCCTTGGGCGGCTTTTTTGCTTTATTTACATGGCTCAAACGCAATTTCTTGATTGCCTTGAGTTTTCTTCGGTTGTGTCTATATTCGTTCCTTGAGTGGTATGGAACGTGGTATTTTGAAATGGCCTTATCTGGCAAGCTGACAAAGAAGCTGGTCGAGAACCTTGGCGCGGGGCGGCATGGCGATGGTGGCGGGTTGTATCTGGTGGTGGACCCGTCCGGTGCGCGGCGCTGGATTGTTCGGGTGGTGGTTAAAGGCCAGAAGAACAAGAAGGGCGCGCCGCTGCGGACGGACTTTGGTTTGGGCGGCGCGGATATTGTCACGATCAACCAAGCCCGCGACCGTGCGCTGGAATATCGACGCATGGCCAAGCAGGGTTTGAACCCGCGTTTCAACGCACAGCGTGACATTCCGACGTTTGAAGAGTTTGCCCAGCAAGTTCATATCGAGCGGATGCCAACTTGGAAAAATGCAAAGCATGGCCAGCAATGGATCAACACCTTGCGCGATTATGCCTTTCCCAAGATTGGGCGGATGCCAGTTGATAGTATCGACCAACCCGAAGTCATGATGTGCCTGTCGCCAATCTGGACAGAAAAGCACGAAACGGCGCGGCGGTTGGCACAACGGATCAAAACGGTGCTGGACGTGGCGCGGTCCAAGGGCTTCCGGTCTGGTGAAAACCCAGTAACTGCGATCAAGGATGCCCAAGCCCTGCCCAAGGTTAAGACCAAGCCCAAACATCACAAGGCGATGCATTGGCGAGACGTGCCAGCGTTCTATACGGACCTGAAGACCCGCAATGCAATGTCCGCGAATGCCTTGCGGTTCACTTGCCTGACCGGATCACGGACAAGCGAAGTCTTGGGGATGCGCTGGGAAGAAATCGACTTTGATGCGCGGTTGTGGACCTGTCCAATTGAACGGATGAAGACAGGCGAAGTACACCGCGTTCCGCTAACGGATGAAATGTTGTCGATCATAGAGCCGTTAAAGGCTTTGAAGTCTGATTACGTGTTTGAAGGCCAAAAACGCCACAAACCGCTGTCCAATATGTCGATGCTGATGCTGTTGCGCCGGATGGACGTCGAGGGCGTCACGGTTCATGGCTTTAGGTCCACGTTCCGCGATTGGGCGTCCGAAGTTGCCAGCGCCCCGCGAGAGATTGCAGAAATGAGCCTGTCGCATAGAGTGGGGTCAGATGTGGAGCGGGCATATGCGCGATCTGATTTGATAGAGAAAAGGCGGGCGTTAATGAAACGGTGGTCAATGTATGTCGCTGGTGAGTCAGGCCAGATCGTGAGGTTGGCGTAGATGTTTTGTCCCGTTGGGTATCGGTCAGTTGCAGAACTGTGGAAAGAGCTTTTGAATGTCAGGCTCGAGTCAATCTACACGTCGACGGTCGCAGGGTACAACAAACCGAATTTTAAAGCAGGATTTACGCGCGGTTCGCCCCTAGATGTTTGCGAGCATGCTTTCTTGAAGTCGCTGTCTGAAGTAGGGTTACATCTTGCCTCGCCCACAGGTGATGTTGTTCGAACGCATATCCAGCTTAAACAAGCCGGGGGCAGTATTCTGTCAACTGAGGGGCCGTACGCTTCAATGCGGCGCGAAGCCTATATGCGGGTAGAAAAGACTGATAAAACCGACACTGCTTCTAGGCTATTTCATCTGTTTAAGTCTTGGTGTTACGAGCCAGATCAGGGAGAAAAGTGGTCGGAAACCTATCAGACGTTTACGAGTTTTGAAGGTGAAGAGTGGCGGGCTGCGCGCGCCAAACTGTTTCATCACACATTGCCGATTCATTTTACGCGGGAATCGTATTTGGTTTCTGATGAGATGGCACCTTGGAGCACCGAATTAAGAATGGCTCCGACTGTTGCGCCAATTCTTGAGAACTTTAACGGTTGGGCTTTATGTCTGGATGAAGAAACTTATCAGGACCGCTGGCAAGAATACTTGTTCGGCAGGGTCGCGCTATATCCGACGCAAGAACAGATGGAACATATCGGTGGGCAGGTCGCGGGGCGTCCGCGTATGGAAGAGCCAAGAGCAGTATTTGAGGCCATGGGAGGTGAAAAAGGTGCCCTCTCTTGGGATCAAGTTGCATCGCGAATCGAAGCACATACAGGCTTCAAACCAAGTCATAAAAGCCTGCGAAACTGGCGAGATGAATTCGAAGCAGGAAAATAGTCCCTGTTAGATTACTAGGATAAATGAGGAGATATACGGGACTAATTAGGTGTTGATTAGTCCCTTTTGTCCCCGATTTTCAAACGTGAATAACTGAGCCAGACGGAAAGCCATTCCTAGTAAAGCAAGGCAATCCAATGGCAAACCTATTCGATCAAAACCGAAACTACGTCCTTGGCGACGACGAACTCAATCTCATTGGCGACCGCGACAAGCTGGCCCAATGGCGTCACAAAAGCATGGGGCCAGCATTCTATCGCTTAGGCCGCAAGATCATCTATCGCGGTGCTGATCTGAACGCATGGGCGGAGGCGCGGCGGGTCGAGGGCGGCTAATGGCGTATCGCTTTCGGACGCGGGCGATTAAGGCCAACAAAGCCTATCTGGTTGATGAATTGGCAGACGCGGCGGGCGTATCGGTCCCAACGGTTCGTAATTGGATCAAGGCGGGGATGCCCCTTGTCGATAAGAAACGCCCAATGATGATCATGGGCTTTCATGCGCTCGAATTTTTGAAAAACCGTAAGGCGAAGGCAAGCCGTCCCTTGGCCCTGGGCGAGTTCTATTGCGTGCGCTGTAAAGTCCCAAGGATACCATTTGGAGCAATGGCCGACTACGTGCCAACAAGTGCCACAGGTGGGTGCCTGAAGGCGATTTGCAGCGTCTGCGAGTGCCGTTGCAACGTCAGTATCAGCGCCTATAATTTACCCGAAATCCGCGAGGTTCTTGATGTGGCGATAAGGGACAATCGGTGACCCTAAGCGAACCCCTCAACCCCCTCTTAAATTAGCACTTCAGAAAGGACGCGGAGTCATGCGGAAATTCAATGCAGAAAACGAGCGTATCAAGCGACGCTATGTGAACTATCTGCGGGAAGCCAAAGGACAGGATGAAAAGTCGCTCGACAAGGTGCGGGCGGCGCTGGTGAAATTCGATGAATGCATCAAGTTCAAACCCTTCAAAACTTTTCACATTGATCAGGCGCGCCAGTTCAAAGATGCCTTAAGCCGCGCGAAGACCGCCAAGGGCAAGCCGCTGGCCCTTAGCACCACCGATGCGACCTTGCGCTTGGTCAAAGGGTTCTTTCATTGGTTGGTGGGCCAGCAAGGTTTTAAGAAAGTGGTGACCTATGACGAGGTCGAATATTTCAACAACAACCGCAACGACGCTCGCGCCGCCCATGCCCAGCGCCCGGTCCAGTTCCCATCGACCCAAGCGGCCTATCACGCGTTTCAGGGGATGGCGGACCGTACAGAGCTAGAACGGCGTGACAAAGCGATTTTTGCGTTCCTGATGATCACGGGCGCACGGGTTGGGGCGATGTCTTCATTGCGTCTTAAACATATCAATCTGGTGGATGGTTTCGTGTTTCAGGATGGGCGAGAGGTGCGGACCAAGAACAGCAAAACGATTACGACGTGGTTCTTCCCGATGCATCCTGACTATTTGGCCTGCTTCACCGATTGGGTGAAGTATCTGCGCATCGACAAAATGTTCGGGCAAGAAGACGCACTATTCCCGAAACCTGAACGGCGGTTGGCGAACGGTAAGTTCGTGTTCGATAGCGTATCCCGCGAAACCTACGCCAGCGGTGCGATGGTTAACGAAGTGTTTCGCACTGCGTTTGAACAGGTCCAGATGCACCCCTATGGCGCGCATAGTGTCCGCAAAACGCTTGGACAGGAACTTGATGATCGGGAATTGCCCCTGTCTGCGCAAAAGGCGTGGTCGCAAAACTTGGGGCACGATAACTTCGCAACAACGGTGAACAGTTATTTGCCCGTTTCGACGCAACAGCAGGGGGCGTTGATTAAGGGGTTGGGCAGCGTCTAAGTGTTCTCAGTAACAAGAGTGGCAGAGGTTTGCATCGTGGTATAGCTATTAAGAAAAATGGGGGCAGCACATGACCGAGTTGAGTTTCAAGGGCAAAGAATTTGTCTACAACCACCACCTTTCGGTGCCGTTCCACCCGTTGGTGCCGCACGCGGACAAGGGGATTGGCGATGTGGCCCTTGATGGCAACCTGATCATCCAAGGCGACAACCTCAAAGCGCTCAAGGCGCTGATGCCGATGTATGCGGGCAAAGTAGACTGCATCTTTATCGACCTGCCCTATAATACGGGCAACGAAGGCTGGGCCTATAACGACAACGTCAACGCGCCGATGATTAAGGAGTGGCTGGAGTCCAATCCGATTGGGATCGAAGACGGTTTGCGCCATGACAAATGGTACGCAATGATGTGGCCCCGATTAAAGTTGTTGCATGAATTGCTGGATGAGAATGGTAGCCTATGGGTGACCATTGATGACAATGAAGATCACTTGTTACGTCAGTTATTGGATGAAATTTTTGGTCGTGACGGATACATCACTGAAATTGCGTGGCGTCACTCGGACAACAGCAGCAATAACGTTACCCAATTCTCACAGGATTTTAACACCGTACTTGTTTATTCAAAAAATGAATACTGGGCACCGAACTTCTTAGACAGTCCTGAAAAAAGATCGCACTTTACTAATCCAGACAACGATCCCGACGGCGCTTGGTTTGATGGTAATCCGGTAAATAACCCTGCAATCCGCCCAACTCTTCAATTCGATTTTGCTGGGCCAAATGACAACATGATCAAGCATCCACCGAATGGTTGGCGTTGGTCAAAAGAGACCATGGATGAAAATTTACTACTGGCGAACTACGGTTCTCGAACGATGGAAAGCGAGTTATTTGGCGAACTTATTTGAAGTATCAAAAAGGTCTTTCCCCCTCCAGCTTATGGGCCGATGTGACGAAAACAGGTCATACCAGAGGCGCGAAAACTACGCTTAAACATGTGTTCGGCTCTGATTATGCCTCTGACCTTTTCGCTACGCCTAAGCCTGTGCCACTTATCGAGTACATTCTAGATTTGGCCACTGATCAACGCTCCATCGTCCTTGATAGCTTTTCAGGATCGGGGACTACTGGGCACGCCGTCCTGAATGCCAACAAAAAAGACGGTGGGCAGCGCCAGTTCATTCTTGTCGAGATGGAAGACTATGTGGACGAATTGACCGCTGAACGTATTCGGCGGGTCGCCAGTGGATACGATTTTTCGGGCACACAAAAGACTGAATTGCATCGCGAAAAGCTAAACTGGGCCAAGATCGAGAATGCGCAAAAGTTGGTTGAGACTGTTGAGAAAATCGAAACCCTACATGGTCACGAGTACACTAGGATCAAGAAAGCCGTTCAAGATGGTGAGCTTTTAGTTGTTGGTGAAACTACCGTTGAGGAACGTACAGAAGGCACAGGCGGTACTTTTACCTATTGGACCCTTGGCGATGCGGTTGAGATGGATGCGATCCTGACAGGTGAAAATCTGCCCGCCTATGATCAGCTTGGCGGCTTGTTGTTCCACATGGCAACCAATCGCCCACTTGCACCCGCTGGGATCGATCAAGATGCCAGCTATCTTGGCGAAAGCGAGGATCGCCATGTCTGGCTGATCTACAAGGATGATCTGGATTGGCTCAAGTCGCCAGAAGCCGCACTTACCCTGTCATTCGCCCGCAAGATTGCCGTTGACAAAACCGACATGCCGCATCTGGTTTTCGCGCCCGCCCGTTTCGTCAGTCAAAAGCTGTTGAACGACGAAAAGCTGAGCGTTGAATTCGCGCCGCTGCCCTTTGCGCTTTACCGGATCGAGCGGGACTGATGCGGGAACTTGAATATCAGACCAAGGTTCTTGATGCCCTGAACGAATACCTAGACGTCCTTAAGGGCGAAAAGGTCAAAGCCGATGCGGTAGAGGCGCTAAAGGTCCAGCAACCAGACCTGCCCATCCCCTCAGTAGACTTTGCAAAAGCCACATGGTACACCCCTCAAGGGTCAAGGCAAGCTGCCCCCGTCACGCGCCGCATATCCGCTCTCAGAGCGATTTGACGGCTGCGGACGACCTGGGCCGAACGTGACTTTCAAGGTGCCCACAGGCGGCGGTAAGACGTTTCTCGCGGCAAACGCTGTGTCGCGGGTGTTGGGGCGGTATCTGAACAAGAACACAGGCTTTGTGCTGTGGATCGTGCCAAACGATGCCATCTACCGCCAGACGCTGAACAGGCTGAAAGATCGCCAGCACCCGTACCGCCAAACACTGGACCGCGCGGCGGCTGGGCGGGTGAAAATATTCGAGAAGAACGATCACCTAGACGTGCGGGATGTCGAAGAAAATCTATGTGTGATGATTCTGATGCTCGCTTCCGCCGTTCGTAAGAAGCAAGATCAATTAAAGATGTTTGGTGGTCGTGGAGATGTTCGTGGGTTCACACCCTTCGAAGGGGATCAAGGGGCGCACGAAGCGCTGGTTGAGGATATTCCTAACCTTGCCTGTTATAATCAGGGTGACGGCATAGCGGCTTGGGCGATGATCAAGGACCCACTTGGCAATGCATTGCGGATTATTCGCCCTGTTGTGATCTTGGCCCGCATTCCCCAAATAACTTGACGTTTTCACCCCTCTTACGGTCAGTAATATGTTATATTTCAGCATGTTAATTGGGCTTGAGGTTGCGGATTATGGATCACCCAGAGGGTGCACGCGAAACAGGTTATGGGCGGCTTGGTTTTGACCGCCGGGTGCGGCTGGAATTTCGTGGCACGCAGCTCAGTTCGGACGGCGGTCTCCTGGTGATGCGCGAGTTGGATGACGCCCTCGGGCTGTCTGACCTTGCGTCGGGGGCTCTCAATGACACCCGTCGCGGCAAGAACAGGGTTCACCGGCTCGACGGGCTGTTCCGGCAATCGGTCTATGGGCGGCTGGCGGGCTACGAAGACGTCAACGATGCTGACCGTCTCGCCTTTGATCCCGTCATGCGCCAGGTTGTCGGTGGCCGTGCCGTCGATGCGCAGGCGGCCTCGGCATCGCAGATGGGGCGGTTCGAGACTGAGACGCTGGCCCTGCCCGAGAACCGGGCGGCGCTGGCCGATCTGAACGGCACGTGGATTGACCGCTTTCATGATCGCAACGGGCTGAAGTACATCACGCTTGACATGGACAGCTCGGTCAGCCCGACCCATGGCGATCAGGAAGGCACAGCCTGGAACGGGCATTTCGACTGCACCTGCTACCACCCAAACTTCTTGTTCAACCAGTTCGGCATGCTGGAGCGCTGCGCCCTGCGCAACGGCAATGTCCACAGCGCCGACGGCTGGCGGGATGTCCTCGATCCCGTCATCGCCCGTTATGCTGGCCGCAAACTTGGTGGCCGCTTCTTCCGCGCCGACGCCGCCTATGCGATGCCCGCGATCTACGAGCGGCTGGAGGAAGCGGGCTATTTCTACGCCATCCGACTGCCCACCAATGCAGTGCTCAAGGAGAAGATCGCGCATCGACTGACCAGGCCTGTGGGGCGTCCGTCGCTGACCAAGGTCAAGCGCATCTACGAGGACATCGAGTATCAGGCGCAAAGCTGGGATAAGCCATGCCGGGTGATCGCCAAGATCGAATGGCATCCGGGCGAGCTGTTCCCAAAAGTCGGCTTCATCGTCACCAATATGCCGATGGACCCGGACTGGGTGGTGCGCTTCTACAACCAGCGTGGCACCGCCGAACAGCACATCAAGGAAGGCAAATACGCCTTCCGCTGGACGCGGCTGTCATGCAAGCGGTTTCGTGACAATGAGGTCCGGCTGCAACTGCACGCGCTGGCCTACAACCTGGCAACGTTCCTGCGCTGCATCGAGCTCCCAGAGGCCATGGCCAACTGGTCGCTGACATCCCTCCAGCTCAAGCTGATCAAGATGGTCTGCGTCCCTGACTTTAAGATAACTATATTATTAGCCAACGCTGAGCGGTCACGGCTTAACCGGTCTGTCCGAACGGTTGTCACACAGACACAAAACCACACTACCCCCCCCGCAAATACCAGAAATCGCGCTCAGGCCGCGTGTTGGAATACTGAACAGCGAAACAGCCGGCCAGAAATGGTTGGTCGGGCCGCAAGGCCGTGGCGACATAAACCAGAAGGCAGTCCACTTGGAGATTGTCAGTTAAAACATCCGGCTTTTCGATTTAGAAACTGTTTTTCCATATTTTCTTAATCGACTATATTTGTAATCTAAATTAATATTATCACTTAACATTATCACTTAACATTATCAAAATAATGTGTATAGAAGATATGATTGTGTTGATCGGTTAGGGTTTTTAAGACGTGGGATGTGTTTTCGGCATTGATTTTACTACAAAAACCAAACCATCCAAATGGTTGCGTTAAAAGTGAAAGATCACTTCAGCAATAACTGCCTCACGATAGATATTCTTCGTTTGAGTGCGTTAATGTGGCTGACATTATGTTGATCTCACCAAATAATCTTGGCGTTATTGGCAAGCGCATCAACAGTCGTTTTCATCGCCTCAAGCCAGTGCTGCTCTCGCGGAGCACTCAAAAGCATCCGCAGCGCTGCCCGGAAGACAGGGCCGTCCTCAAAACCCTCACCGCTCGTCTAGCACACGTCCTGCCCAGCTCGCCCGCCTGTATGCACCGACGCGGACACGGCGGGCTCAAGGCCACCATACGGCGCGTCCGAGAGGCGTTGCCCCAGTACCGCTATGTATGTCGCACAGATGTTAAGTCTTACTACGCCAGCATCGATCACGACAAACTACTGGACCAGCTTGCGCCCTATGTGCCGGACCGCAATGTCATGAACCTGCTGGTGCAATACATGCGCCGCACAGAAGAATACGGCGGCACCTTTCGCGACATCACGCGCGGCATCCCAGGGAGCTGCACGCTCAGCCCGTTGATGGGCGCGTTTCATCTGCACGCGATGGATGTGGCGATGACCACGCGCCACGCCAAGTGTTTCTACATCCGCTATATGGATGACATCCTCATTCTGGCCCCGTCGCGCTGGCGGTTGCGCCGCGCGATTGCAACGATGAACCAGCAGCTTGAGGCCTTGGGCCTAACGCAGCATCCTGACAAAACAACCATTGGGCCGCTGGCCCGTGGTTTTGATTTCCTGGGCTACCAGTTTGATCCCGCAGGTTTGTCCCTGTCGGTGGTCACACGGTCGCGTTACCAAGAAAAACTGACCCGGCTTTATGAGCGTTATCACAGACAGTTGCGGGCCTACCGCAGTGGCTGGATAGGGCGGTCAACCATACTGCGCACCCATGACGGAGCGCAGGCATATCTTAACCCTCGGCCTATGATCACTTCGCATGACGACATCACGCGCTTGCTTGAGGGCTATCAAAGGCGTTTCACCGCCTGGGCCCAAGGAGGGCTGAAAACATGCGAAAGATTTTATGGGTTGCCGTAACAGCGGCACTATTGACGTCGCCGCAGGTATATGCGGTCGAAAAGACTGGATCAACTAGTGCTTTTGGGTCAACAATCGGGGCGGTGACCGCTCCTGCCGGTGGGGGGGGTGACGGCGCTG
This sequence comes from Octadecabacter antarcticus 307, assembly GCF_000155675.2. Taxonomy (GTDB): domain Bacteria; phylum Pseudomonadota; class Alphaproteobacteria; order Rhodobacterales; family Rhodobacteraceae; genus Octadecabacter; species Octadecabacter antarcticus. The sequence continues at coordinate 3,201,712 of NC_020911.1, read as the reverse complement.
GGTGTCCTGGCGGGGATGAACGCGAATAGCAAAGCAACCGTGGTGCCGGATATTGACGTGGCTGTTGACGGCCCTCCTGTTGTGACAGTGCCAGAAAATATTGAGGTAAATCCCGCCGCTGGATCGAACACAGCCATCGTGAGCTTTACGGCACCGACCGCCACAGATGCTGTGGACGGCACGATCACCCCCGTTCTGGTGTCGTCGTCGCCAACGGAAGGTCTGGACAGCGGGTCATCGTTTCCAATCGGCGAAACACTCCTGACCTACACGGCCACAGATGATGTAGGTAACGTCGGCACCGCAAGTTTCACAGTTACGGTCAGCGATGTAACTCCGCCCAAGAAAGCTACAGGCATAATAATAACTACCAATTCTGATGGCTCGATCAATGTTGAAGGGATGGCGGGGCTAGGTACTATGGTGGAGGTCACGTTCCCTGACGGGACAACAGTAACAACCTCTATCGCACCAAAGCCTGGTGAACTCATCAAGGCCAGATTATCTAGAAATAAACAATCTACTACAACTGAAGCCTCAGATAACAGCGGTGCTTTCTCGCTCACATCGGCATCAATGCAGCCGAGTGGTGGTGTTAAGGTCGTTGTGATTGATGCCGCGGGGAACAAATCCGAAGCGTCGGAGACAGGCTATGTTGCTGGACCAACACCGGAGCAAACACGGGAACAGATTGCGGGATATATGCAGAACCGCGCGAGCCAAACCATTGCGGCCCAACCTGACCTGATCGGCTTGCTTTCGGGCGCATCCATGGGCGGCTTCAACGCCTATGTGACCCAAGGCAATGGTAACTTCGACTTTGCCACATCGGGTGATCAGCCAGTATGGGCAACGTTGCAGGGGAGCTGGTCTGAGTTTGGAACGACTGAAAGCAGCTATTTCTTTGGCGCAGTCGGCGCACACACAAAACTATCACCAGATGTATTGGTTGGCATCATGTTTGAGTTCGATAAACTGACCCAGACTGATGGGGCGTCTTCTACTGAAGGGGACGGCTATCTTGCGGGTCCTTACTTTGTGGCCAAACTGCCCAATCAGCCGCTGTTCATTGAAGGGCGGTTACTGACGGGGCAAACTGAGAACCAGGTCAGTGTTGTCGGTGTTGGTGGCACCGCGACTGAGACCTTTGATACACAGCGAACATTGGCGTCGATCAAAGTGGCTGGCCAACTCAACTATGGTGAATTGGTTCTGACACCGAGCTTGACGGCCACCCATCTACGGGATGCACAGGACACCTTTGTAAATACCCAAGGCAATATTGTTGCCGCGCAAGGCATTGAGGTCAACAGTGTGGCAACTGGCCTAAACTTTGCCCAACCAGTGTCCTTGTCTAACGGAGAGTTGATGCTAACTGGGGGTATCTCAGGCATTTGGTCCAGCAGCGAAGGCACAGGGTTCGCATCCTCAGTGGCTCCCACCACCGATGGGCGGCGAGCGCGGATCACGCTTGGCGCGAACTACACGCTGCCAAACGGCATTGTTCTAAGTGCCGAGTCTTTCTACGACGGGATCGGCATGAATGACAATGAGAGCTATGGGCTTAATTTCGGGGTCCAGATGCAGTTCTAACACCGCCTGCATTGATCCAAAGTTTTAGATAAATCCACACTACGTTTGAGGGTAGTGTGGATTTAGAATCGCTCGATCCTTGATGAAAACAAAACATCATTGCAACTTGGCCACCCTCTCTTCGAACCAAGTCAGAGATCGCCGATACAAAGCAAAGTCAGCTTCATCCCATTCTTTAGTATGTGCATCAGGACGATCATTAATTAGTTCAGAATTGGTTTCCATTGCCTTCTTATTACCAAAAATAGCCTCAAACACTGGCCAATTTTTTGATAGCAACGAGGTCAATTCAGGCCACATCAATTTTTTAAATAATACTTCAAGCTCAAATCCAGCCAGCTGTTTTCGCCTCGTAGAGGCTTTGTTGCACAAATCGGGTTGAAGTCGGACTTCCCCTTACGCTGGACGGATTTAGGCTACGACCTCAGTCTTTGGGATGCCAAGCGCTGAGAAGCCATTTAGGATCGCTGCACGGATTTGGATCTCTGCGACCTGGCGATCGAAGTCGCGGGCCATGAGAGATTGACCGAGCAATTTCACACAATGCATCTTTGTTTCGACGCGGCTTCGGCGGTGGTATCCGGTCACTTGAAGCCATAATGCACGGCCCAGATACTTTGATGCCCGAACAGCTTCGTTTCGTGCCCTAGCTCCGGGCGTGTTAGACCTCCACAACTTCGCATTCTTACGCGGTGGAATAACAGCGTGGGCATTGCGAGCTGCAATTGCATCGTGGCATTTGCGGGTTAAAGGCACTTAGACATACACAACTTGCAGCGCCTGTGCTGGTCACCGTCAAAGAATCTAATAGGTTCGCCGCAAGAACTACATTCAGCCATACATCAACTCCAAATTAGCGGCTTAGACGGTCGCTTTCCGCGTCTATTCAAAACACTCACCAAAACCCAGCTTCTGATCCTGGACGATTGGGGGCCTGATCGTCTCAATGCCAGCCAGCGTCGGGATGTGATGGAAATTGTCGAAGACAGATACGAGGTTGGCTCAACCCTAATCACCAGCCAATTACCCATCGACGCATGGCATGATGTGATCGGCGAACCCACCTTCGCAGATGCTATTCTCGACCGCCTCGTTCACAACGCATACCGCGTTCAACTCGACGGCCAGAGCATGCGAAAAACTCAACTCAAAACAGGTGACGAAAGCACCAAAAACTGATAACCAAACCTCAGGCCTCGCAGCCGCTAAACAGGGGTGGCCGGATACTCCGGTTTAGGTGGCCGGATGCCCCGGAATGCGCACTCAAGTTCTAGTCTGCTGTAGTTGCGGCTCGCAGTATCTTAAAAGTAAGCCAAAGACGAGCGTCTTGAATGCGCACGACTAAGGTTTCAATCGCATACGCTCTACGCTCATCCAGTCAGGCGCCAACCCAAATTTGTCCGCAGCAAAAATTAGCAGGGCGGCAACCACAGCGATGGTAACGGCAATCAACTTCGCTTTTGAGGGCCGCTTTCTGGCCATCATGGCGATACGCATGAGATGTCTAGGATCCATATCAGAGACCTACCTTAAGTTGGTGATGAAAAAGTAACAGACGACCATTTTAGACAGTCGTTCTGTTTAGAACAGCACAAATTTGATCAGCAGCCTTCTAGCTTCGTTGGTGTCAGGAAGAGCACGACGGTCAAATCCACCGCTGCCATTGTTCATCACTTGATCGGCTTTGAGTTCCAGCTCAGGAATAAGCCCCAGCATTGCTGCTGAGGCTGCTGTTTTGTGGTAAGTTCCGTTTACCCAACCGGTGCGTTATCATCTCGCTTTACTGCGATGATGCTTGAACGGGCCAATTTACCTTCACCGTCAGGAAAAGGTGCAGACGGATGCTGAATGCCAACGAACATTGTGCGGCGATCAGATGACCATGTTAGCCCCGTCACTTCAGACCCAACCGGACCTGTCAGGAACCGTGCAATCTCACCTGTGACAGGATCGCCTGCAAGCATCTGGTTGTTGCCCATACCTTCAAAGTCGCCCTCGTTACTGTCGTCGCCATCCGTCTGAATCCACAGCAGGCCAGTGCTGTCAAACATCATGCCATCGGGGGAGTTGAACAGGTTGCCTTCGTTCACATTGGACGAGCCTGCGTAGGCATCGTCATGAACGATCGGGTTGCCCGCCATGACATACAAATCCCATGTGAAACCTGTGGCTGCATGGTCATCATCCGCAGGCTGCCAGCGCACAATTTGACCGTAGTTATTGGCTTCACGGGGGTTCGGACCGGTGACTGGTGTTTCATCACCACCCGCGTTCGGCTTCAGGCCGCGGTTCTTGTTATTTGTCAGGGCGCAGTAGCATTCAACCGAGACTGGGTTAACGGCAACCCATTCTGGTCGATCCATTGTGGTTGCGCCAACGCGAGATCCGGCTTGACGCGTGAAGATAGCAATTTCAGCGGCAGACATGTCTGTCGCGTCTTCAGTCAGCGCAATCCATTCGCCACTCATATCGTCGTTGAACTTCGCGACATAGAGCTGACCGTCGTCGAGCAACGTGCTGGTGTCGCCACCCGGAGTGTAGATGCCGTTCGAGACATATTTATACAAAAATTCGCCACGTTCATCGTCCCCTAAATAAACAACAACCTGGCCGTTTGGTGCCAATGTGGCCGCAGCATTCTCGTGCTTGAAACGGCCAAGGGCTGTGCGCTTGATCGGGGCCGCCAATGGGTTCGCAGGATCGATCTCAACGATATAACCAAAACGGTGTGGTTCGTTCGGTGTTTTACTGACATCAAAACGTGCATCAAATTTTTCGTAGTTATAACGCCCCTCAAGACTAATCCCATAGCGGGCATAATCTTCAGGCAGTTTGAACGCTGCATCGGTGGAGCCAAAGTAGCCATTAAAGTTTTCTTCACACGTCAGATAAGTGCCCCAAGGTGTCTTGCCAGCACCACAGTTGTTCATCGTGCCCAGCACGGTGCGACCTGTCGGATCGTCGTCCGTTTTCAGCAAATCATGGCCAGCAGCGGGGCCGGCTACTGTCATTGGTGTATTCTGCGTTATCCGGCGGTTCAGGTCGCTATCGATAACGATATCCCACCCATTTTCACCCTCAGCGACTTCCATCACCGTGACACCTTGCAGGTTCTGCAGCTTAAGGGCGTCATCGCCACTTAAGACCATACCATCGACGTTCTGCGGCAGGTTCAGCTTGGGGTTTGCATACTCGTGGTTGACGACGATGACCTGACGGTTGCCGATCGCGAACAGTTCCATACCATCGGTATTTTCACCGAAAACGCGGTCCGAGGACGCAAGGCTGCCACCCGTTTGATGGTTGAGATCTGGCGCGTCGGAAAATAATGGCTGCCCCCATTTTGCGACCGGGTGCCAGCTGTAACCCTCTGGCACATGAATGGTGGCGTCCGTTGCAATTGGGATCGGGTTAAAGCCAATACGGCTGGCGGATTGTGCCTGTGCAGACGTTGACGACAATAGCCCAGTGCCCATTACCGCTGCACCAGAACCAAAGGCGAGAACAGAGCCGAGGAACCCACGGCGGCTCATTGCTTTGTCAACGACGGCGTCAAAGTCGTTGGTGTCTTGGCGTGGGCTTTGCAGCTCATCCCATTCGTCCCACGACAGGTGTGATGTATCGTCTTTCATGATGCTTGCTCCAAGCTTGGGGTTAAGTCTTGGTCAAGGACTAGAGGGTATTTTCTCTACTTTGATGAAGGTTTTGTAAGGCTTGTGTAACGGGTTAAAAGAAGAGCTTGAATGATGTATCTGCCTCGAATTTTGGAAATCCGGCCCCGCTATGACACGTCTACATGCGTGAGTGTGCTTAAGGTTTGCGGCACAGACTCAGAGAGGCACCCCAGGATTCAATCATGCTTCATTTTGAGCATCTACTGCCCAGAACAGACTTGGCCTCCAAAGGCGCCCCACAGTGCCTCTTGCAAATGCGCAACTGAACATCAAAGGCCAACTGTCGAAATCCATGAAAGCACCAACGTCAGACAAGGAATGGCTGCGTTCATGTGCAATTATAGGCGGGCGTAGAATCCCATGGACGTTTTAGAGAACCAAAGGCTTTGGTATGGGGACGCGTCGGCTTGCCGAAAGTTCGAGGGCAGCCAATGTGCGACGTTGAGCTATCGATGCGGACAAGGAATGGCTTTGTCCATGTGAGTTTATGGGCTGGCGTAGCATCCCAATCGAAGTCCTAGAGAACCGAGAGCGATGTTATGGGGATGCGTCAGGTTGCCGAGAGAGCAAGGATGGTCAAATCCACCGCTGCCATTATGGGCATTCATATTCTGCATTTGGGGTCTATGGCCTTTACTATGCAAGGTCTGAGACTTCTCAGGAATAAGCCCCAGTATTGCTGCTGAGACAGCTGTTTTGTGGTCAGTCCGGTTTGGTCTCAAGTTGCAATGCATTCCGTATCGATATGATGTGGTAGCGGCCCACTGGGGGCCACTACCGGTTTACGTATCGCCACAAATCTACTGATCAACTCTGATGCCAAACCTGCATCATTTAGGCTGCGGCAACGTTGGAACGGTCGGACCCGTCGGAATAATGGCCGATACCTTGATGTTTTTCGTGTTGCTCCGACTGTTCCGACGTCTCCGACCACTTTTGCAACTCGGACAGTTTAAGCGCGTATGCTCTCGAACTAGCGTTGCCGAAAGAGAACTGCGGTCAAATCCACCGCTGCCCCTTGTCGGCAGAATTAATCGACGTTCGGGGTTCTATGGCTACTATTTTGCAAGGTTCAACGTGGTTTATATAAAACATCAGTGGGCTGGATGTGTATTTTTGGCGCTCTTGATGAAGCATCACCAATCGGTTTCTAGGTTTAGGCCTGATCGACAAGGTAACAGAGTGGCAGGAGTCAAGATGAACAACATGACGGTCCAAAAATTGACATCTTGCAAAGCCCATTCTGCAGTTTGAGTAAACAAATGGATTTATTCTTTTGGCCCTTATCGGGGGCTTTGCAGCCCCCTGAAGTGAGTCACCCTATCAACCATTAAGACGGGCACTTTCTGCACGTTCAGTTTGTTCCGACGGGACCAGCGCGCGGACGAGTTTACGCATGTCCAGCACGCCAACCGGTTCGCCGTCTTTCATCACATGATAGCTGAGGGCGGTGTCGCCTTCCGAAAGTGCGATTACAGATTCCAGCGTGTCGTCGTGATCAATCTCGCCTGCTCGTTCGGCTGGCCCATCTGGGGGCTGCGTCATGACAGAACGGACCCGCAGCACTCTCGCACGGTTGATGTCACTCACGAAATCCTCAATGTAGGGGTCCGCCGGATTGAGCAGGATGTGCTGCGGTTCGCCCTGTTGAATAACGGAGCCGTCCTTGAGAATGACCAAATGATCCGCCAGTTTTAGCGCCTCATCCAGATCGTGGGTGATGAACACAACGGTCTTTTGCAACTCGGCCTGTAGCTCGTTCAAGAGATCCTGCATGTCGGTGCGGATCAGGGGGTCAAGCGCGGAAAACGCCTCGTCCATTAGCATGATATCTGAGTTGCTGGTCAAAGCGCGTGCAATGCCCACCCGCTGCTGCATTCCGCCTGACAACTGATGCGGATACTGGTCCGCTTGCCCCTGCAGCCCCACACGGTCAAGCCATTTGCGCGCCTCGTCCGCGTATTTGCGTTCGCTTTGCCCTTCGATTGACGGCGCCAGTCCAGCGTTTTGCAACACGGTCCGATGCGGCAACAGTGCGAATTTCTGGAACACCATAGACATTTTGTGCTGCCGCAGATCCCGCAGCTGCTTTTCGTTATATTCAAGAATGTTATCGCCAGCGACCTCTACTTCGCCCGCGGTGGGTTCGATCAACCGGTTGAGGTGCCTGATTAGCGTCGATTTACCTGAACCTGAAAGCCCCATGATGACAGTCGTTTTGCCAGTAGGCACTTCGACATTGATATCATTTAGGCCAAGCACATGCTTGTGCTCTTCCAGCAGTTCTATCTTGCCCATGCCGTCCCTGACGAATTGCAAGGCCAGTTCAGGGTCGTTGCCGAAAACCTTATAGAGATTACGGATCGACATTTTGATGTCTTTGTTGTTCATGTTCCTGCCCCCTTAATTTGACTGGCTTACGTTGATGCGGGCAAGTGCCGCTTTGGTCACTCGGTCCAGAATGATCGCAAGTAGGACAATGCCCAGACCGGACAGTAGACCGACCCCAAGCTCTAGTGACCGGATACCGCGCAGCACCAGCACACCTAGACCGGGGGCAGACACCAGCGATGCGATAACAACCATCGCGAGGCTCATCATGATAGTCTGGTTCACGCCCGCCATGATATTGGGAAGTGCCAGCGGGATCTGCACGTTGAATAGCTTTTGCCGCTTGCTCATACCAAAGGCGTCTGCCGCTTCGATCACGTCTTTGTCGACCAACCGGATACCAAGATCGGTCAGCCTAACGACTGGCACGATTGCATAAAGAATAATGGCAATACCGTAGAGTTTTGGCTCAGTCACCGAGAACAAAAAGATCAATGGGATCAGATAGACGAACGGTGGCAGGGTCTGGAGCATATCCAGAATGGGGATCATTATGCGCTGCACGCGGTCGCTGCGCGACATGGCGATGCCTATGGGCACGCCGAAAACCACACATGACAATGCACATACAAAGATGATCGCGAGCGTCTGCATGGTATAAATATAATAGTCGACAAAGCCCAGGAACCCGAAACAAATCGCAACCAGTGCCACGAGTTTCATCTGTCGACTTACTGCCCAAGAAATCAGCATCAGCAACGGAATCATGATGAACCACGGCACCGTCTGCATCACCCACAGCGCTTCGTTCAGCGCCCAGCTTAGGGGTTGGGTCAAAGGGTCAACGACTACTTTTAGGGTGTCCTTGATCGCCAAGAACCCTTCCTCTAACCCACTCGTCAGCTCACGCGATTGTGGAAATGATGGGCAGGCTTCGTGCAGTGCATCCATCGACGGGAAAGGCGTTTCCCATGCAGACACTTCAACGTCGTCACCTGATGTTTCCGCAAGAAGCTGCGCCATGGATGTCATGCCGCCGCCATCGTCGCCGCTTTCGCCGCACCAATTGCGCAAACCTAGCCCGTTGAAAATGAAATCATAAGTCGCCATGCGTGCCTCATCCGGGCCTAATAGTGACGCCCTATTTTCCAAAATTTTCTAGATTGATGACAGGGCCGGATCATATGAACCTAGCCCTGTCTGTCGGCTCACTAGCGCCGCTGGGGTTATCTCAGCGACGTAAGTTGGCCTGTGTTCGGCAGTGCGAAAGGCACCACCCAGATCTGGCTTATTGCAGCAGCGCGGAAAGGTTTTCCGTCGCAGCAGCGTTAATCCAAGCACTCCAGGCGTCAGGATTGTTCTTGAGGAAATAAACAGCTGCTTCTTCGTTAGATGCGTTGTTGTCTTCCTTCCACGCCAGAAGCTGGCTCATCGTGGCCGTTTCGAAGGTCACGTTGCCCATCAACTCGGCAATGTCTGGATGTGATTCCATGAAATCCTTGGTCACGATCGTTAGAACAGGTGCTGCCGGAAATGCGGATGCCATTGGGTTGGGCGCATCTGCGTTTTGGTTCGCGCTGTGCACTTCTGGGTCATATTCGCCCAGATCGATGCTGGTCATGTCAAACATGCCGAGTGGCGTTGTCGGACCCCAATAGTAACCAAACCAAGGCTCTTCACTCTGATAGGCCGCAGCCATTGACGTCGCGAGGGTTTCGCCAGACCCATGATTGAAGACCTCAATGCCGCTGTCCTCTAGGCCGAATGCCCGGATCAGATTGTCGTTAACGATGCGGCAGCCCCAGCCATCAGGGCAGTTGTTGAACATGCCGCCGACGAGTTCTGGATTGGCCATGATGCCTTCGATTGTCGCCAATTCTGGATGGTCTTCGACCAGATAAGTCGGCAGCCACCAACCCTCGACACCACCAGGATTAAGCACGCTGCCCAGTTCGACGATGTTGCCGTCAGCGCGCAGCTTTTTATAGACGTCACCGGTGGAATTGGTCCACAACTCGGTTACGATATCAGGTTCATTGTTCTCGGCGAGCGATGCAATCGCTGGCGTAGTGTCAGATGGGACAACCGTCACGTCACAGCCATAGCCCTGTTCCATGAGGAATTGTGACACTGCAGTAACGATGGCGGCTGAGTCCCAGTTCATCTGGGTGATTGTGACGTCACCGCATTGATCTTGCGCCAAGACCGCCGTTGGGGCTGTCAATACGGCAAGTGTGGCGCCTAACATAAATCGTCTCATATCACATTTCTCCTTAGTTTTTCTTGTTTTTGGCCGACAACCGGATGCTGTCAGACCCACGAAACGCCCGTTGGCGTTGCGTCCGCCTTTCATGTCGTCTGGATGATAGCAAACAGCTCGTTGTTTTCGACCCGAAGGCGGATCGAGAGCTTTCTTTGCAAAAGCGTAGGGCTTGGACCTCAATTCTGAAGATTAAAGGCATTTCTGTCATAGGCTGAACACCTAAGATCTGGGAGAGGATATGGACACAAACACAGCAGCGCACTGATTTTGATCATCATCTCATTGAAAGGCAGCTTCGCGTGCACAGTGTCGCGGATTTTTCAAATTTTCTGTCATGGCGCGCCTGCCAAAAATGGTAGTTTTGTTAGCCAAGCTGGCGTCTGCACCCCGCGCAGCGAATGTCTGTTTTGAGCGCTAACCTTGAATTTTTGCCATTTTTACTGTATGTAGTGACCATACTAACTAGAAAGCCCGCCTGAGATTAGCGTCTAAAGCGTGCAGGGGGACATGATGTCCAAGTGGCTTGAAAGTTACTAAGTGGACCCAACCAAACTAGGCGGTCAAACCGTGCCAATTAACTGCAATAACCCAATTGTCATACCGTCGAGTAAAAAAGGAGACCCATGACCAACTACGCGAAAATGAGAATATCGAACCCGTCACCATACTACGAAACTCCAGATCTTGTTCTGAAAGACGGCAAGCTCAACCGTGGCGAAAAGGAGAAAGTCCTAAGGTCAATGGCGTCTGACGCAAATCAGATGGCGGAGGCCACGATTGAGGGTATGGAGGGTGGCGACCTAGCATATAATGCCAACGATCTTCAGGCTGCTCTGATCCAACTCGAGAAGTCTAAAGAACTTAAAACCATTGATGATCTAAGTCTGCCGAACGCGCGCTTTCAGCAGATCATGGTCGTGACGACCGTCGACCAAGATTTGAACCGTGACGTCGCGGATATTGCCTATGACATGGCTGAGGTCGCGGACGGCAAAGTTTATTTGCTGAACGTTGTCCCGTCGCAATATGCGGGGGCAGGGTTGATGGCCGCAGGACCAATGATGACCTCCGTTCCACTTATTGCCATTGATAATACTCAAATCATTGCTGATCGCACTCAGCAACTCGCTGAGTTGAGGGTCGAAAGTGGGTCTAGCGTTGAGACTGAGATTGAGGTGCGCGGCGGCCAAATCGAACAGGTGATCGCCGACTATGCCGATGAATGTGATGCCGATATCATAGTTGTTGGATCCCCGAACCGGTCTTGGCTTGAGGCATTGTTGGATTCTTCTATCACCCGCAGGGTTACCAAGTCGGCACCATGTCCTGTTTTGGTCGTGCCGGAACCCGCATAGTCAATTCAGTTGCCACAGTTGATCCTTGTGGCTCATTACAGAAAAACAGGTAAGTTAGCGGCGAAGGCCACGGCGCTTCCATTTTAGGTGTAGATGAATCCTTTTAGTCTTCCACACGTCCAAAATCTACTAAACCCGCAATCTAGGGTGCAGTCGGCGGCGCGGTCACCGCAATGGTAATTGGTTTTCCAGGGGCGGATGGATAACCGGTGGCGCGGCGGTCAATATGCAAGTAGCCATGGCGAAAACAGAGGTCGTTCAAGCGTTTGCGCCGCTCTGCGTGGTCAAGGCCGAACAGCAATCGAGACAGATTACGTTACTGAAAGAACAGAGCCGGTATCAGCGAGACAACTTCGTAATCGAAGCTGGCTGGATCGACAATGTAAGCGAACAATATCGTTTGAAAGTCGCGGATGCCTGCGCAGATTCAATCGTGGCAGGAACGGGGTTATACCGATTATAGGGTAACAGCCTACGAACGGTCTTTATTCTTAACCCGTCACTAGAAATTGAAGAGCGGGTGTGTGCCTCTTGCATCGAGTTGAAGGCCATAAAAATTCGAATCCACGATTTAAGTTGCTGATGGCCGCAAAAGGAAATCTGCTCGTGGCTCCACGGGCAATTTTAGCTAGACATTTATGTATGTGAACGTAAGTTTAAGTCCTGATGGGCCACAACGCAGTGCTATACATTACGCACTACAATATGAATTACATGCTGTAATATTATTAGTTTTTTCCACCTAATGGATCGAACCACCGGCTTCTAGCCGGTCAGCTTCAGGGAAGAAGATCATGCGTTATTCCTCTTCCGCGCACACGCGATTTTACCACAGATTTCACGTCGTGTGGGTCACAAAATATAGATACAAGGTTTTGCAGGGTGCGATGCGAGAGCGGATACGTGAGATTATCATGCAAACATGCGCTGAAATGGGCGTCCATATCGTGAAAGGTGTGCTGGGACGCGATCATGTGCACATGTTCCTGTCGATCCCACCAAAACTGTCCCTGTCCAACGTTATGCAACGCATAAAGGGCCGCTCGTCGCGCCGCATCCAGATGGAATTCCCTGAGTTGCGCAAGCGCTACTGGGGCAGGCGGTTTTGGGCACGCGGATATTTCTCAACCACCTCTGGAAATGTGACTGACGACGTCATCACACAGTATCTGGAATTGCATTCCTCTAAATGATGCTGCCGGCGTCAGCCGGTAGTCCTTCACTTCAGGTACTTAAAGATACTCTACCACCCACACTAACCACTTACGTGGACCACCTTTTGCAGTCTTGACAGAATATTCCGTTACAGACCTCTTAACTGTGGAACTCATGCAATCGCTCGGCCACGTATCTAGAGATGGTCTTGGCACAAGTCTGATATGTGCAGCAGTCTTGCTAGGACTCGCTCATTAACGACGTCATTTTTTACTCAAGCACCATCACCTAAAAAAGGAGTTGTATTGTTCGATATCGCATTATATATGGTGCGATATCGTATCATATGGAGAACTTGAGATGTCCCTTTCCCGCCGTAAAACCCTCGCCTTGCTTGGCGGAGGTGCCATTGTCGCTGCAACTACTACTGTTGGCTATGACATCACCCGTCTGCCCCAGACGGCAGGTCTGCCGTGGACGCAGGCCGGTCAATATGATGACCCGCGCATGCGTGCACTTTCGTGGGCGATCCTTGCGCCCAACCCCCACAACCGACAGCCATGGATGGTTGATTTATCCCAACCCGATACTGCGGTCCTATATGTAGACCCCGACCGTCTGTTACCGCATACCGATCCTTTCAACCGCCAGATTACCATTGGCCTTGGCTGTTTCCTTGAGGTTTTGCGCATGGCAGCTTTGCAGGACGGTCTAGATGTAGATTTTGATTTGTTCCCCGACGGTTCCGATCCGGATGCCTTGGATACGCGCCCCGTCGCGATCTGTCGCTTTGCGCAAAGTGTGGCGGCACCCGATCCACTTTTTGCTCATGTGCCCAACCGCCGCTCGCTCAAGGAGCCGTTTGATATAACGCGGGCTGTGCCAGACGCTGCCCTAGCCTCCATTTTCAGCGCTGCTATCCATGGAAGCGTGACCAGTACCACGAACGCACAAGTCGATGTTGACGAGATGCGTATTTTAAGCCGTGAGGCGCTGCGCATCGAGATCGAAACGCCGCGTACCTACAAAGAAAGCGTCGATCTGTTTCGGATTGGACGGTACGAGGTTGACGCCGATCCTGATGGGATCGCCTTTACTGGACCAATGTTTGAGGGTTTGTCGCGGGCCGGAATGTTCAACCGCGAGATCGCGCTCGATACCTCATCGACCGCTTATCAGCAGGGGCTGATGGCGGTTTATGCCAATACCGATACCGCGATGGGTTATGTCTGGCAGGTCACGCCAACCAACACGCGCGAAGATCAGATCCGGGCGGGCCAAGACTGGGTGCGCATCAATCTCGCCGCGACCGCACTTGGCATCGCCACCCAGCCCTTAAGCCAAGCGCTACAGGAATATCATGAAATGCAAGGTTCCTACGCTGATATTCATCGCCGTCTGGCTCCCGAGGGTGGAACTGTGCAAATGTGGGCGCGACTGGGATATGGCCCACAGACCCCGGCCAGTCCGCGATGGCCCTTGGAGGAAAAGATTGTCGGATAAGAAGGCTTCAGAGTTGCATGTGCTTTTTGCACTGTTCAACGAAATCAGCATTATCGAACAACTCAGCCGCACCCTGTTTGAGGGGCGGCTGCCTAAGGGGGTATTGGTCTCTCACTTTGCTGTGCTCAATCATCTCAGCAGGCGTAGTGAGGGGCAGACCCCGTTGGCAATTGCCCGCGCGTTTCAGGTTCCCAAAACAACGCTGAGCCACACCCTATCGCTTTTGGAAAAACGGGGTTGGATTGTGATGAACCCCAACCCGTTAGACAAACGTTCCAAGCTGGTGGATTTAACCGATGCGGGTCGCGCATTTCGCAACGATGCAATTAATTCTTTGGCGCCAGATATGGCCGCCATGTCGGTGCATTTGAAGCTGCGTGATATTGAAGCGATGTTACCACGGCTTGCCGAAATTCGCTCATATCTCGACAGCGCAAGGGACGATCCACACGGGTGATCCGCAACGAGCGGGTCAACGACGTTGCATTGAACAAAGGTGACGGGCTGGCGATTGACGGATCTGGCACGCTGACCTTTGATCAAGCACTAGACGCCAAAATCCTGTTTTTCGACCTTGCGCCTTAAATCATACCCGAGGCTGGCGGGACCAAAAGTCGCCAGTTACACGAATCAAAAGGAGCTTTGTTATGAGCTACAACTCTACGCTTGAAGTGACCCGTTAAAATGACCCTGCACTGCAGACCTTGGTGAGCGTTCAAAAAGCCTCCTTTTGGAACATGCGCCAACGACAGCTCAGCCAGACTGAGCCGTCGCTCCTCTCCATTGAATGAATGGCTGCTTTCAGCGGTTGCCCTCGGGAAACTGCCCACTTGACGGCGCAACGGATCGATTTGACTGCGATGCGAAACGTCCTCACCTAGATTTAGTCAAAACTCAGTGTCGGCTAGACCATGCAGACATTCATTTCAAAGGACACGATTTTGTCAATTCGCATTGGATCTGCTCCAGGTTAGACGCGGATAGAGTCATCGCACGATCCTGATTTCATATCGGGATGGAACAATCTGACTTTACCTAGGTTTTTGATCCCATGGTTTGATGGTGCGGTCTATTCTTTGGAATGGAAGGAAGCATTATGGGACAAATACGTCATGGCTGCGCCACGACTACGCACGCCATCAGAGCAACAATACAGCGATCGCAAGCTACGACCGCAGCTTTGAGTCGAGAACTTGGTATAAATGTCAAAACGGTCTCCAAATGGCGCAAGCGCAAAACTGTAGAAGACCGCAAGACTGGCCCCACGGACCCCAGTTCGACCGTTCTCAGCGCGGGTGAAGAGGCGATGATCGTCTCTTTTCGACGTCATACGCTCCTACCGCTGGATGATTGTCTTTATGCCTTGCAGCCAACTATCCCACATCCATTGCCCGGCAGTTGCTTGCGGAGCAAGCAATGAGAGGGGGACGCGATCTTCCCTGCATCGTTATTTGCAACGGCATGGGATATCCCGACTGCCAGATATGGAGGGCGACAAGCCGAAACGACAAAAGTTCAAACGCTATCCGATCGGATATTTTCATATCGACATTGCAGAGTTGCGCACCAACGAAGGAAAACTTTATCTCTTTGTTGCCATTCATTGCCCGGCAGTGAATCGCAAAGCGATGTCACGAGAGGGACCGAACCAGCAAGTTTGCCGTGGCACGGCTTGTAGAAAAAGCAAATCGCAAGACGGCCTGGGAGTTCCTGGAGGCTGTGCTGAAAGCGGTGCCATACAAGATCCACACAATTCTGACGGACAAGGGCATTCAATTTTGTGAGCAACCACGTAACCGGAACACACCATATTCACGGCAAAAGCAAGATCGATTGGTGCTGATACCCGGGAGGCAGACACGGCCTCAACAATCCTGACTGATCTGGACCTTTTCTTGTTTGATGGTGAAAACAACGAACTTCGTCTGGCGAATCTTGTTGAAGCAATGACTGCAATGATTTTGGGTTGTCGTGAAGATGAGGAGAGTTCCGAGGGAGGCGATGCTCTCGATTTTTTGCTGTGCTCAACGCTCAATCTTGATCATGGCATAAAGCGATCAGTTAGAGAGTTGCTGGAAGCAGCTTTTGGGAAATCTGATAGTGGTGACATTGCGGCCCCCGAAGCTGCGCTTGCTCGTCATGGCATCTTTGTGTGCGCGAAAAAGAAAGTCTTCGCGGTTCGGTCAGGGCCGAGTTCACCGGCTGCGATGCTTTTTGGCCAAACGAAATGGCGAAAGGGCGCACATGTTTCAGTTTTGCTTAAGATCAGCGGCGTTGAAAAGCCTCCGTCGGCACTTCGGTTCGGCCGAGGAAAACAGCAACGAGTATTGACTGTTCCTACGTCACTCATTTTCAATGAGGATTGAGGTCGGGTCGCCTGTGTCCCAAATCTGAAATACTGTCACACATAAGGCATTGAAAAATAAATAATATACTGGGTTCTGGCGGGTGTGACATCTAGGCTCAGGACTCATAACCAAAATATAACGGTGGCGGCGAGCATGATGGTGGAGAGGAAGACTGTTGGGCTTCTGTCGTAGCGTGTTGCGACGCGTCTCCAGTCTTTGATCCTGCCGAACATGCGCTCGATACGGTTGCGTCGTTTGTCGCGTCTCTTATCCATTGCCCGGCAGTGCATTGCAAAGCAATGTCACGAAAGGGGTATTTGATGGTTGTCTTGCGTGATTTGCGTCTAGGGATAGAGGGGCGAGTTCCCTTGTCTATAAGGCCTTCTCGGAACCATTCAGCGTCATATCCTCGATCCGCTGCCCGGCAGTCGAAACACAGTTTCGATGAGAGGGGATCGAAATTGTCTTATTGTCTGGGGCCTGCTCGGCCAGTCCCATCATGATCCGGGCGAACACATCCATGTCACTCCAGCGCTTCCAACGATTATACAAAGTCTTCGGCCGCCCATATTCGGCAGGCGCATCACACCACCGTAGACGGGCGATTACCGGGGCTCCGCCCGCTCATGCCTTGAAACGTCCACTGGACGTTTCATCGGGCCCGCGGCCCGAACCGTCATTCGCCCCGTTGCGGTTAATGAAAATAATCCCGCTCAGAACGCGGCGATCGTCTCAGTGTGCACGGCCTCGGCTCTTCGGAAAGTAAGGCCGAAGCCGATCCATCTGCACTTCACTCAGCCAATAAAGATTGCTCATTCTAACCCCCACGATTTGGGACTTTGAATCACGCAGTAATATTAGCATCAAGTAGTTTAATGGGTCCTGAGCCTAAGCCAATAACCATAAACCATTTCTACAATCCAACCATCTAATATCTTTCTCTAGTCTACTGTAACACTGATATAAGTATATAAATAACAAAGAGTTAGCTGGGACAAATAGCTGTCCCAGCGACATCACTCCCAATCAGTTTACGTTCCATCGAGACACCATTCTGGAACATTCAACTACTGGGACCTCACGGCGTCGGTATTTGGGGGGGTGGGGGGGGCTGATCGCTTCAAACTAAGCTTCCGTAGACCCACTATCACCCCCACGCGCAGATTTTATTTCCCAGTGAGAGGGAGTATTTGGTGGATGATGACCGTTCCACCTTCGTTAAAAAGGAGATTGAGTGATTTTGATGATTAAAGGTTTTAATCTGTTTAAATTCAATAGCTTATGTGTAAGCTTTTAGAGCATTTCTCGCAGTGATGGCTTTTGGCCAAAGTTCAAATCGTTTTTCCCGAAACGTGCACCTATGGGCGGAAAAAGCTGTTGTTCAAAAGAAATTCGTAAGGCGGCTACGAGCCTATTCTGTTGAAAAACTCCAATTTTGACCGAAATTCGAAAATAGTCCTCCGCACAGCGCAACTATGATACTTCGGCGAGGGGTTCGGCAAAAAAGAGGGCTCAAAACGCTGTTGCGTCTCTTTGGAGCCATTCGGGGCAATCTTCTTTGAGTATTCGCAAGGGCGTGCTTTTGGCGGGAATTTTCGAAATCCTATTTTTCGAGTTTTTCAACAGAATAGGCCCATTGCTGCCCTTGATCAGTTTTTTCCTGCCGCGTTGCAGCGTGCGCAGTCCAGACATTCAAACATCGCAAAGAATTGTCAGTTAACAAAAAACCGCCAAACTGAATGGTGTCGTCTCACAAGCATAGCTCACTGATGTGCTCGGCCGCATCGCCAGTCATAAGATCAAATGGCCCAACGAGTTTGGGTCCTAGAGTTGCACGGCGTAAGCTGTCCTGCAGGCCCATTTGATGCATTCAAGGTTGGGCTTTGTTGGATGGTTATTCAAGCCTGTCTACGCACTTTTCTTGCCATAGCCGCCTAAAGCAGACAAATATTAAGTCGTCAGCCCCGTGCTACAACTGGCACAGGGACTAAATAGGGGTGGGATCAGAAGATAAAATTAGTCGCATCCAGATCGGCTATCAACACGCCGGTTAGGGTGATTGTGTCTGCACCATCAAAGATCACTGCATCACCTGATGCGTTGGCTGTAAGGTGGTTCGCAGTCAAATCGGAATAGTCTGTGATGCCGGTCACGTTGCTCAGAATGATATCTTCGTCGCCATCAAGCGCATCAAAGTCAATGATACTATCATTCCCATATCCATCCTCGAAGATGAAGTCATCCGACCCCGCACCGCCAGTCATGATGTCGTCACCGCCACCGGCATTGATGATGTCATCGCCGCCGCCCGTCGTGATCGTATCGACACCGTTACCGCCCGTGACCACGTCGCTCCCATCCCCAGTTGTAATTGTATTGGCTCCGTCGCCAGCGTTGATCGTATTGCTACTGCCTGCTAATCCGCCCGTCGTGATGGTGTCGGCACCAGAGCCCGTGGTAATAGTGTTTGAGCCTGACGTCGCAGTGATTGTATTCGCGCCGTCGCCAGCTTCGATCGTGTTGACGCCGGATGTGACGGTGATTGTATCAGCACCAGAGCCCGTGGTAACGGTGTTTGAGCCTGACGTCGCAGTGATTGTATTCGCGCCGTCGCCAGCATGGATTGTGTTGTCGCCGGATGTAACGGTGATTGTATCAGCACCAGAGCCCGTGGTAACGGTGTTTGAGCCTGACGTCGCAGTGATTGTATTCGCGCCGTCGCCAGCATGGATTGTGTTGTCGCCGGATGTAACGGTGATCGTATCAGCACCACTACCCGAGGTGATCATGTTGCCGCCTGATGCGATATGGATTCTATCAAACGCATCAAAATCACCGATACCGTCAATTTCGAGTCCCTCGTCGAAGACGAAGTCGAACAACATTGGACCATCAGTCATGATGTGGTCACCGCCGGCTAATCCGCTCGTCGTGATGGTGGTGGCACCAGAGCCCGTGGTAACGGTGTTTGAGCCTGACGTCGCAGTGATTGTATTCGCGCCGTCGCCAGCATGGATTGTGTTGTCTCCAGATGTCACGGTGATCGTATCGGCGCCGGTACCAGAAGTAATCGTGTTGTCGCCCTCCGTAGCAGTAATTGTATTCGCGCCATCGCCAGCCTCGATCGTGTTGTTGCCTGATGTGAAGGTAATCGTATCAGCACCGGAACCGGCAATGATCAGGTTGTTGCCTGACGTGCCCGTGATCGTATTGGCCCCTTCGCCCGCGTTAACTGTAGTGCTTAAGGACGTGAAGGTAATGGTATCAGCGGCAGCAGTTCCATCGATTGTGTCGTCGCCACCCACCGTAGGTAAAACGTCAACGCTGCGGGAATAGACGTCCCAACCGCCGCCATCCTGAGCGTAGGACATCGATGTGATCACCCATCCGTCATCGCTCAGCGCGGTGTTCTGTGGGCTTTGTTGGTTGCTTGGTGTGTGCGTGTTGATTTGGGTCTCTATGCTAATATTCATAATAAGGGGCATCTTTTCCGGTTAGATTAAAATAATGTCCAACAACACAATGCCAAACGCCGCAGTCTCAAGTTGTTTTCATTTCAAGTGCTGTTAAGTAACAAGCTGCGCTAGGAACAGATCGCCCATGGATGAAAAAACCCTCAATATCCTCTGGCAATATCAAAGTTAGATATTATTTTATGGGTATAAATTGACAATTTAGTGTCCAAAAATGGGTTTTTTTGTGCAAGCATTGATCGAGGTAAAATAGAAGTTTTTTTAATATAAAGGCGTATTCTAAGTATCTTTTAGGGCAGTAAAGAAAAAAGAATATTTAAATAGACCGCTGTTTAATTTGCGGAAAAAGCTAGGGTGTTTTGATCGAAATATTGGAAAAATTTTGGGTATAAGACGTCGACAGCCATAGCTGCAATGCCCATATCGGGCCACGTAGTTTGAACAGAGGTAATGTATCAGTGAGACACACCTCACGACGGTTGTTACGAAACGCAACCAGACCCAGTTTAGACAGTATGCTTAGGTAATCCCCCCCAAATTGTTGGCATTCAAAACTCAAATTTTCTCAGCAAGATATCTGAGGAGATTTTTGATGAAGATAGCGCGATTTAGCGACGCACAGGTCATGGGCATTTTGAAGCAGGCGGAGGGCGGTACGCCGGTCTCTGATCTGTGCCGAGAGCATGGGATGAGCAGCGCCAGTTTTTACAAGTGGCGTGCCAAGTTCGGCGGCATGGATGCGTCCTTGATCACCGAGATGAAGGACATGGCCGAGCAAAACCGCCGTCTCAAGAGGATGTATGCTGAGATGAGTATGTCCGAGACGTTCTTCTGAAGGAGGCGCTCGGAAAAAAGCGATAAGGCCGTCTCGCCGACGATACCCTCTCGGTGAATGTGCCATTCACTGCCGTTCAGTGGATGGCCATAAATGCAGTCATGCAGCGGGGCACCAGTATCGCACTTGCCTGCCGTACCTTCCAAATCAGCGAGACCTGCTATCGGTACAGCCCGATCTTGAGTGATGAGAATGAGGAGAGAGCAGATTGGCTGGAACGCCTGACCAAGAACAAGCGCACGTGGGGCTTTGGGTTGTGTTTTTTATATTTACGCAACGTGCAGGGCTACGGCTGGAACCACAAACGCGTGTATCCCACTGGCCGTCAGGCGGATCTACTGCGAACTGGAGCTGAACCTGCGGATCAAGCCTAAAAATCGCCTCAAACGTGACAAACCCGAGCCGTTGGCGGTGCCTGATGCACCAAACGAGACCTGGTCTATCGCTGCCCGGCAGTTGATTGCTGTGCAATCAATGAGAGGGGATTTCATGGCGGATCAGCTTGCAGACGGCAGATCGATCCGAACTCTTAACGTCTTGGATGACTTCAATCGTGAAGGCTTGTGCATTGACGTGGACGTCTCGCTGCCCGCAGAACGCGTCGTCCGGAGCCTGAACCAGATCATCGAGTGGTGCGGCAAACCCCAAACCATACGTGTCCCTTCTCATTGATTGCTTTGCAATCAACTGTCAGGCAACGGACAGCGGCCCAGAATACATCAATGGGACCATGATGACATGGGCCGAGAAACACGGCGTTCGGCTTGAACATATCCAACCAGGCAAGCCTCAGCAGAACGCCTATATCCAGCGCTACAATCGAGCCATTCGCGGCGAATGGCTGAGCCAATACATCTTTGAAACCATCGAGGAGGCACAAGAACAAGCAACTGAATGGCTCTGGACTTACAACAATGAGAGACCCAACATGGGCATCGGCGGCATCACACCCACAATGAAACTGAAAACAGCCGCGTGAATTCTACGGCCGAGCCCCATTAAAAATGGGGGGATTACCGTGCCACTACCGCAGCGGGTGCAAAGCGGAAGGCCTGCCCAATCAACGTAATGCCGAGCGCGCCAAACAAAGCCAGATCTGTGATACGCACCGGTGACCAGGCGAATGATTTCTGAGGATGTCTTGAAGTGGCAAAACGGGCTGTGTTTTGTCACCCTCAAATGCTACGAAAGCGCCCTGTCCATCTCAAACAGGTTTCTTCTGAAAGTGCCACTTAACAATATCCTATCGCTGCTTCCAACCATAAGGCTACGGCAGCGGCACGCTCATCTTCCTGCGGGGCACAACAAACTTGGACTCCGAGAGGCATGCCCGTCGGCCCTGTGCCCGTAGGTAGATGAAAGGCTGGCCCGCCCACCAGAGTCCAAACCTTGTTAAAGTGCGGGTTACCAGTGCTTATTGTAGAGCATGGCGCTTCACCAACCGCGCTCAAGGTCAAAATTGCATCAAAACTAGACATTTCCACGAGTAGTTTTGCGCTCTCTTGGATAGAGATCTGTCGAGCTTTAAGATAAGTTTCACCATCAATTTTTGCGCCCTTGGACAAGAAGTCATGAAGAGAAGTGCTTAACAGGTTGGGATGTGCGGTAAACTCATATCCCAAGGAACGCGCTCCTTCGTGGGCCATAATAGTTGTATGGGCTTGCAGTAGAGCGCTCCACCCTGATCCGCCCACAAATTCAGTTACGACAGCACCCGCACGTGCAGCTGCATTCGCTACGCGCTCCAGTTCTGCCAATGCGGCGTCGTCTGCCTGATCCGCATCGGGCGTGCGCCAAAGTGCAAGTTTGGGAACTCTAATGCGCTCTGGCGTAATAAGTCCAGGCCGGTCTGCCATGACGCCCACAAACCTTGATACAGTCGCGACATCACGAGAAAATCCTCCAATCGTATCTAATGTTTCCCCAAAAACAGATAAACCGCTGCGACTGATTGATGCAAAACTTGGCTTAAAGCCGACGACGCCACAAAAAGCGGCTGGGCGAATTATAGATCCAGCCGTTTGTGTCCCGGTCGCCATGGTAACGAAATGCGCCGCAACCGATGCGGCCGACCCGCTAGACGAGCCGCCGGGCGTTCGGTCAAAATTGTGGGGATTGCGTGTTGGACCAGGCGTCATGTACGCGAATTCCGTTGTGACTGACTTGCCTACGATAAGGCCGCCTGCCGCTCGGATTGACGCAACCGCCGCAGAGTCGCGCTGTGCTTGGTGTTCTCCGTAGATGGCTGAGCCGCATCGTGTCGGCATGCCTGCTACGTCGAAGAGATCCTTAATCGCGATGACATCTCCTGACAATGGCCCTTTTGTACCTGTATTCTGAAGGCGTTTTGCTTCGGCATATACTGTGTCATGATCAATATGCACGAACGCTCTTATCCGATCTTCATCGGCTGCAATGCGTTCCAGTGTGGCTTTGGCGAGCTCTATCACAGACATGAAAAATACCGTTTCCTTTTGAGTGTCGCAATATCATTGCGTCACATATTTAGTCTTGGTCAAACAAGCCGTCGCGTTCTGCATTTGTGAACATCTGATTGGCAACAGACACGGTTGAGTTTGTTTTCAAAATGGCCTCCATCGTCGCTTGTATTGCCCAACCTGCACCGCGTTGGAGGTCGCCAGGATAAAGCGCAATACGGACGGCGTTCTCCGCGAGCGCATCAAGATTGATAGCACCACCACTCGATGCATTGCCTTGATTGAAAACGAGCGGAACGCTGGGAAGAGCGGCCGCGATGACTCGCACCTCTGAAATGTTAGTGATACCTTCGACAAAGGCCATATCGGCACCGGCTTTAACGTAAAGGTCCATACGGTGCAGCGCCGCATCTAGTCCCTCGACGGAAACTGCGTCAGTGCGCGCCGCAATCAGCATATCGTCACCGACCTTATTTTTCATAGCGTTGATTTTATCGGCCATTTCTTGCGCGGGGATGATTGTCACGCCGCTCATGTGTCCACAACGCTTAGGGAAGGTCTGGTCCTCAACATGCAGCCCAGCGACACCAGCGGCATGGTAGCATCGGGCGGTCCGTGCTGCGTTCGTCGTATTGCCGAAGCCTGTATCGGCATCCGCGAAAACCGGCGCATCACAAGCAGCGATGATCTCGTCTATGCGTCCCAGCATTTCAGTCATGGTCACCAGACCCGTATCTGAATAACCGATCGCACGCGAAATTGCTCCTCCGCTGGCGTGAAGTATTTGCGCTCCAGTACGCTCAGCTAGACGCGCTGAAAAGCCGTCAAATACGCCGGGTGCCGGAAAGCAAACAGCGCCGGACATCAGGCGACGAAATAGCTTTGTATTACTGAACATATCCAACCTTGTCGAAAGCTGTGAAAAAATTTCTTGACAATAAGTATCTAAGCATACTCTAAATGTCAACATACCGAATACCATTCACATATGTGAATCATTAAGAGGCGAAGCGCAATACGATGGTAAAATCAGCCAGTCGAGCGATCGACATTCTGGAAACACTGGCAGCTGATCCGCAAGGACTGTCCCATGCCAACCTCGCGGATCGGCTCGCAATTCCGCGCAGTAGTTTAACGGGCTTACTGGACGTTTTGGTCGCACGTAACTTCGTGGAGTGGGATCCGGCGACCCGGCATTATTTCGTTGGATTTGCTGCGCTTCGGCTTGGCCAATCTTATCTAGGAAGGCTTGATCTCGTTCAGTGCGCTAGGCCCTTATTGGCTCAGCTATCTGAGGAAATTGGAGAGGCTTGTGCTCTGACGGTCCGCCGCAAGAATATGATCTTGGTGGTCGCCAAGATAGACGATCCCAATCCCTACAGGCCATCGCTGTCACTGCAGCTTGGCCACTCCGGCCCACTTTACGCTTCGGCTAGTGGCAAAGCGATGCTTGCGACAGAAGGTGGGTCAGCAATTGCAGCTTACCTTACTGCGCTCGATACAATGCCAACGGACCCTGAGCGCAAGTTGGACGCTCAAGCGCTCAGGCAAGATCTCGAGACAGTTATGGACACAGGCTTTGGATGGAGCCGTGGCGAAATGTTCGAAAATATCGTCGCTGTTGGCGTCGCGATCCGGGGAAGTTCCGAGGAGGTTATCGCAGGCATCTCGGTATCACTGCCTCAAGAGCGCAATACGCCAGAACTTTTGATGAAAATAAAATTGGCACTCAAAATCTGTGCACAATCCTTGTCGGTTAAAATGGGAGCCGAGGTATGAGTGAAAGAGGTTTTACGATTGTTGAAAAAATTCTTTCACGCGTGTGCAAACAGAATCTTTATGCAGGTGCCTTAGTATTTCCCGAGGCCGAACTGGTGACAATGCATGATTGGTACGCCGCCAATGCTGGAGCGGCCCTGGAGGCGTTTGGTGTTGAGCGATTGTTTGATCCCAGTCGTGTGTTGATTTCGACCGACCACGAGCCCTTGGCGGTATCACCTGGTGCTGCAATCCGTCAGCAGCGGGTCCGTAATTTTGCTAAACGATATGATGTGGGACACTTTCACGATGTAGGCCGCAGCGGTTTGGGACATGTGTTTCCCGTAGAGACCGGCCTTGTAAGGCCTGGAATGTTTATTGCGGGCTATGATACTCATGTGACAAATTTTGGTGCAGTCGGGGCTTATGGAGTCGCGGTCCTGACCGAGGTGACAGAGCTTCTGGCACTGGGATCAGTTTGGCAAACTGTTCCAGAGACGGTCCGCATTGAGCTAACCGGCCGAATGCAGCAAGGCGTGTCAATTCGCGATGTGGCGCAAAGGCTCCTTGTCACTTTGGACCCCGAACTCGTGGATGATGCGGTTATCGAATTTGGTGGTGCAGGCACGGCAGGTCTGGGGATAGATGCTCGGTATACGCTCTGCAACACACCGACTGAGATTGGAGCAAGATCATCCATTGTAGAGCCTGACAAAATTGTAACGGACTATCTTGCGGGACGCTGCTCAGAGCCGGTGGAATTGCTGAAAGCGGATACCGATGCACGCTACCGTGCGGTGGTTAAAGTGGACCTAAGCACCTGCGAACCCCAAGTCTCTCTGCCACCGCGACCAGAGAACGTAGCTGATGTGTCTACAGTAGCCGGACGCGAGATTGATCACGCATATATTGGCTCATGTGCATCTGGTATGTTGACTGATCTGCGGGTTGCCGCTGAATTGCTACGAGGAAGGCAGGTAAACCCACGCGTTCGTCTATTCGTCACACCCGTGTCTCAGGAAGTTGCAAGCGCTGCGGCTCAAGAGGGACTGATGGAGGTTTTCATCAAAGCGGGCGCCATTATCACACAGGCGGGGTGCGGTGTTTGCGCTGGTGGGCGCATCGGTCCAGTAGCACCTGGGGAGGTCTCGATTGGGACTGGTACACGAAATGATCCAGGTCGTCTTGGGGCACATGATGCCACTCTATATCTGGCAAGTCCGGCAACCGTGGCAGCCTCCGCTATCACAGGTAAAATTACAGATGCACGTTTTCTTTCGGGGACGGTGCTATGATCAAAATAGCAATGCAGATGGAAGGTCGCGCGTTCATCCTTGGGAATGACATTGCCAATGATGGGCATCTGATGGCGCTGGAGTTCGCTTTGTCGCGGGAGAGTGATCCGGAGGTCTTGCGCCATCAAATTTTCAAAGGTCTGGATGAAGCGCTTGCCGGTCAATTAACTCCGGGCGACCTGATCGTGACTGGACGTCGGTTCGCCCAAGGCAATCCACACATTCAAGGATTCATTGGCCTGCAAGGTGCAAGAATCGGGCTCCTGACTGAAAGTATACCTAGTGCAAGCTACCGCTTGGCGATCAACGCCGGGGTTCCCTTGCTGCCGAGTTGTCCCGGGTTGCGCGCGCAAACCACACAGGGTGACATTCTGCGAGTAGATTTCGAAACAGGCTCGGTCATAAACGTGACGAGTGGCGAAGAGTTAAACTTCGCTCCGATACCAGTACATGCTCGCGCCATAATTATGGCGGGAGGCTGGCCACCAATGTTCGAGGCAAGGCTGGCTGCAGCAAAAACAGTCCCGTGAACGTGAACCACTTTAGACAATAATATTAAAGAAACGAAACGAAACGAAACGAAACCGTCAACTAAAGGATAATAACACTATGATTACGAAACATCTGAAATTTCTTTCGGTAATCGCACTCACTACAGTGGCGTTACCGCTTTCGGCACAAGACTGGACGCCGGGTGATAATGTCTCGTTGCGCATGGCAGCATCGCAGCCTGTGCATGCAATCTACCCAATCTCAGTGGGGTTCAAGGAAATAATTGAGCGAGAGATTCCTGGCATTTCCATTGCGCTCACCGCGACACAAGGCGGATTAGAGAATGCACGGCTACTGTCCGTTGGCGAAGTTGAATTGGCCAACGGAAATTCTCTTGCTGCATATTCACTGCGCTATGGCGAATTTGCGGCCGATGGCGAGGATCCACAAGAACAACTTGTTGCACTTTTTCCTAGTTATACTTGGGAAATTGGCACGATGGTCCCTGCGGATAGTGACGTAGAGACATTTCGTGATCTTGTCGGTAAGCGGATCGCTATCGGACCAATTGGATCAGGTGCCGAAGCGACCGCCTCACAGACGCTCACAGCAATGGGCTTAACGGATGACGACTTTGAAAATGTGCAGCGCAGCGCCGTTGATCAAATGTTTGGCGCTCTCTCTTCTGGCATGGCCGATGCAGTCATCTGGGGCACCGCGCACCCAACTGGCCGGATATCAGAGCAAGCGGCAACACGCGGTCTACGTTTCGTGCCTTTTGCGGAGGCAGACATGGAAATGGTCACAAAAGCTTATCCCTACTTCCACGCGGGTTACTTGCGAGATGATCTCTATGAAGGGCAAGAGGGCAATGCGCTCTGGACCGGTGGAGCAACTCATTTTTGGGCAACCACCTCGTTGCCTGATGATCTCGCGTACGCGATGGTCAAGGCTGTCTGGGAAAACAAAGAAGAGCTGGTTATCCGCCACGTCTCCCAAGAATTCCTCGATGAGGAACTTGTACGGATGCAAGCAGTATTGATGGATTTCCATCCCGGAGCCCAACGTTACTTCGTCGAAATTGGTATTCTTGAAGGTCTATGAGGTAAATCATGACTCACACTTGCCCTCCCTCTTTAGTACATCACCAAGTAGGTGCAGAATGATTGCTCGGCGTCTTGGGGGCGTTGATGGGCTTGTGTTCCAGATTATGTCCGGCGGTTTCATCGCCGGGCAACTCTACTTTCTTTATATTGAGCCAATCAGCCCATATCTTCATGCATTGATGTTTGCATGCGCAGTGATGTCTATGGCGTTCATCGGATTTGGTCTCTCTAATCCCAAAGGGACTGGAGAACGTGATCGCGTAGTGCTAATAGATTGGGCGCTGGCAGGCCTTTCAATTATACCATTTTTGTATGCTTATTTTTACGTCGACTTCGTACAATTTTTACGACGGGGAAGTGTGCCTTCTCAAGAAGACATTGCTGTCGGAATCTTGTTTCTGACGCTGTTACTTGAAGCAGGGCGACGGGTGATCGGTCCGATCCTGCCTGGGATTGCTCTCACCGCGTTGCTAATCTGCGTATCTGCTAATTATCTTCCGCCTGAGTGGCACATCGTTCCACAATTGTCGGTCCGCCGTGTTGTTGGTTCGATGTTCCAAACTGAGCTCGGTGTATTTTCGCAGCCGGTACAGGTCGCGATGCGCTGGATTTTTGTCTTTTTGTTGTTTGGCCAGTGCCTTCTATTGGCGGGCGGCCGTGAGTTTTTTATGAGAGTGTCCATGGCGGCCGCAGGCGGCTTGCGCGGTGGCCCTGCCTATATGGCTGTGATCGCATCAGCATTGTTTGGATCGCTTTCTGGCTCAAACATGGCCAACGTTATGGTGACTGGACAGTTTACTATACCATGGATTATTCGGGCTGGCTTTTCGCGTCGTCAGGCCGGAGCAATTGAGTCTGTTTCCTCAACAGCGGGCGCCCTGACGCCGCCAATAATGGGCGCGGGCGCATTGATCATGGCAGAATATACAGGGGTGCCCTATCTCACAATTGTAGCCGCCGCGATAATTCCCGCTCTCTTATATTATCTTACTGTTGGTACATATCTCTTTGCTCTCACTCGCCGTCTTGGCATCGAGGTGACAGAAACACCTGAAACGGAAAGTGTTGGCAGTCTTGTGTTGCAGTATTGGCCGGTGCTTGTGGGGCTTGGCTGGTTGGTTTGGCGGATTATGACGCTTTACCCCTTAGAGCGTGGCGTGTTGGAGGCTTGTGCCCTTCTGTGCATCGGTGGCATGGTGTCGAACCGTTCCGCTTATAATGTGCCAAACCTACGGGAGCTCACCAACGGGCTCACGCGTCAGACTATCGATATCGGAATTGCTTGTGCTGTTTCGGGTATCTTGGTCGGCACGATCCTTATCACTGGATGGGGCATCACAATTGCTGGGGTTATACTGCAGCTTGGCAGCGCGTCTACTTTAATTGCTCTCTTTGCTACTATGGTTGTGACGATTGTGCTTGGGATGGGAACGCCTGGCGTGGCAGCGTATATTATTACGGCGGCCGTTGTCGCTGCGCCTTTGAGCCAGCTGGGCCTTCCTCTAATCGCAGTACATATGTTTATATTCTATTTTTCCAACTTTGCTGGAATTACACCTCCTGTTGCGCTGACCGCCTTTGGCGCTGCTGGCATAGCTAAATCTGATCCCTTTAAAACAGGATTTCTTGCAATGTTAATGGCGCTACCAACCTATTTTCTGGCTTATGCTTTCGTTCTGCGCCCAGAACTTCTTTTGCTAGGAGAACCAATGGAAATCGTTGTGGCATCGGTCCCAACTGCGCTAGGTGTTACTTTCTTTTCGTTGGGTACAGCTGGGGCAATCAAGCAGCCGCTCAGCGGAATTGAGCGCGCTGTCTTGGTCCTGAGCGGTGTTCTCTTGATTGAGCCAGCCATTTTAACAGACGTGGTTGGTATTGCTGGTGGTATTGGAATTTATTACCTCCACAATCGGCGTCTCGGGAAGTATAATCAACGCAACTTGGTTGGCTGAATATGTATTGAGAGGCACAATATGAGTCTACTGGCTGATCTTTTATCTACAATTTTTGACCGTTCAACAAAGGCTACGCCTAACACAAAATTGGACAACCGACCAATTGCAAAGCTGATTTTGGACTTAATTGGTAGTCGTGGCGAAGTGCGGGGTATGACTTTAGCGCGTCAAATTCTTGACCGCTACACCGCTATGAGTAAAGCCAAGAAAAGAGATTTTTTTAAGTACCTAGCAACGGGTCTAGATATTGACCCTGTTGATGTTCGCGCGGCACTTGAGGCTTACGAAGCTGATCCTTCGAGGATCAACTACCGTAGTTTTATGGAAGTAGCGGAACCTGCAAGGCAGGAATTGGTTCGACGGCTCAATCAGGTGCCAAGGGCGACAGGCAGCCTTGTGGCAATGCGTCAAGATTTATTAGAGTTGGCGCGTACGGATGCCTCTTTGTCCGCACTTGATCTTGATTTTCGACATCTCTTCTCATCTTGGTTTAACCGGGGATTCCTTGTTTTGCGCCCAATTAATTGGGAAAGCCCTGCGCATGTCCTTGAAAAGATTATCGAATATGAGGCAGTACACACCATCGATAGCTGGAGTGCGTTGCGTAGGCGTATGCAACCGCCTGACAGGCGCTGTTTTGCTTTCTTCCATCCCGCAATGCCGGATGAGCCGCTGATATTTGTTGAAGTCGCATTAACCAAGGGTATCCCTAGATCAATCCAAAAAATACTCGCTGAGGAGCGCGACGTGCTTGAAGAAGAAAACGCTGATACCGCTGTTTTCTACTCGATCTCTAATTGCCAAGCTGGTTTAGCTGGCATCTCGTTTGGTAATCTGTTGATTAAACAAGTAGTGGATGATCTTTCTAGTCAGTTACTGAGTCTTAAGACATTTGTGACACTGTCGCCAATTCCTGGTTTCACACAATGGCTCAAGGTTGAAAATTTAGAAGACGTTGCAACGGACGAACGGCTGCCATCACTTGCCGCAGCCTATCTAATTAAAGCAAAGAGACTGGACGGCTCTCCACTTGATCCTGTCGCACGATTCCACCTTGGAAATGGAGCGTTAGTTCATGCTGTGCATGCTGATGCCAATACATCCATTAAAGGCCAAGCTCAGTCACGAGGTGTTATGGTAAACTACCTTTATGATCTTTCAACTAATGCCCAAAATCATGAACACTTTGCTGGGTCGTTTGTAATAGCGGCATCATCTGACATCAAAGCACTGGCTCAAGCTGCTGAAAAACTTGATACTTAAGGAGCCCTGTTATGGCCAATCTCCTCTATGATACGCTGTTCGGCCGACATTCTGGAAAGTCGACACCATTTTTGCGCTTGGCTAATGGCGACGTAATAAGTCACGCTGAAGTTCTTGCTCGCAGCTCTTGTTTTGCAAATTTGTTCATCGCAATGGGCCTAAAGCCTGGTGATCGTGTCGCAGTCCAGATTGACAAATCTCCTGATGCAGTTTCACTTTACGCTGCCTGTGTGCAGGCTGGATTAATATTCTTACCACTTAATACTGCCTACACGTCGGATGAAGTTATCTATTTTGTTGAAAATAGCGGCGCTGCTTTATTTGTGTGTCAAGAGATACGAAGTAGGGAAATGAAAGTCGTTGCTAAATCGACTGGTGCTCGACTGGAAACGTTGAATTCTGAAGGTGGTGGCAGCTTGGCTGTATTGGCGGACGACCAATCCGACTCCTTCACCACAGTTTCTCGCGACGGCGACGATCTTGCTGCGTTACTCTATACGTCGGGCACGACTGGCCGCTCTAAGGGGGCAATGTTGACGCAATCTAATTTGCTGTCAAACGCCCAAACACTTTCAGAGTTTTGGCGTTTTACTGCTG
Source organism: Octadecabacter antarcticus 307 (assembly GCF_000155675.2). Taxonomy (GTDB): domain Bacteria; phylum Pseudomonadota; class Alphaproteobacteria; order Rhodobacterales; family Rhodobacteraceae; genus Octadecabacter; species Octadecabacter antarcticus. The sequence continues at coordinate 3,170,278 of NC_020911.1, read as the reverse complement.
ATGACGTTCTTTTGCATGCGCTACCAATCTTCCATACCCATGGGTTGTTTGTCGCACTCAACATCACACTTTTGGCAGGTGGGTCGTTAATCTTTATGCCGAAATTCGACACCGATTTTATGATCAAACATATGTGCCGTGCGACGACGATGATGGGCGTCCCTACATTTTATACTCGTCTGTTGGATGATCCGCGTTTTTCCATGCAGGTCGCACAACACATGCGCTTGTTCATATCTGGCAGTGCACCATTACTGGCCGAGACCCATGTGGCTTTTGAGCAGCGCACGGGTCACCGCATACTGGAACGCTATGGTATGACAGAAACCAATATGAACACGTCGAACCCTTTTGAAGGTGAGCGGCGGGCAGGAACAGTGGGCTTTCCTTTGCCGGGAGTTATGCTTAAAATTACCGACACTGCGACAGGGAAAACCTTGCCCAACGGTGACATTGGCCAGATCGAAGTAAGTGGGCCAAATGTGTTCAAGGGCTATTGGCAAATGCCAGAAAAGACTGCGGAGGAGTTACGCGAAAACGGCTTCTTTATTACTGGTGATTTAGGTCAGATTGATGAAGATGGATATCTCAAAATCGTTGGTCGCGATAAGGACCTCATCATCGCAGGCGGGTACAATATTTACCCCAAAGAGATCGAAATGTTGATTAATGATCAGCAAGATGTCCTGGAGAGCGCCGTAATTGGGATCCCACATTCTGATCTCGGTGAATCTATAATCGCCCTGATCGTAGCCAAAAAGGGTAGTATGCCGGATCTCGACCAGATTTCCCGCAATATTGCGCAATCCCTTGCCAAGTTTAAACAACCCAGCAAATTAATAATGGTCGCACAGCTGCCGCGTAATACTATGGGAAAAGTGCAAAAAAACGTTTTACGAGAGACCTACGGCGCGGACTTTTAAGTGTTGGTTGTTACGGTTTTTTTGCACCAAAGACGACCACCCTGCGTGGTATGTTTGTTTGGACTTGTCACGCTTACGTTCCGGTCTCTGAACTCTTTTATGCGGCCTTTCGTTCAAATGCCAAGGGGCTTTTACCACCTAGCGACGAGTGCCTGCGCCTTGGATTGTAAAATCCGTTGATATACTGGAATATAGCACCTTCTGCCTGACGGCGTGTATCCCATCGGTTACGCCAGATCAGCTCAGCCTTGATGGATTTAAAGAACGTCTCAACCATAGAGTTATCATAACAATTTCCCTTGCCGCTCATCGAGATCTTGAAGCCGTGCTTGGACAGGCGCTTCTGATACTCATTTGAGCAATATTGCGAACCACGATCCGTATGGTGAATGCAATCCTCCGGTGGTTGGCGCAAAGCAACGGCCATATCTAACGCCCGGATTGCCAGATCCTTCTTCATGCGGTTACTGACAGCCCAGCCGATGACGCGGCGAGAATACAGGTCAAGGATGACGGCAAGATACAGCCAGCCCTCACTTGTCCAGATGTAGCTGATGTCGCCAGCCCATTTCTGATTGGGGCCAGTCGCTGAGAAATCTTGATCCAACAGATTTGGTGCGATGTTGAACGTGTGGTTGCTGTCCGTTGTCGCCTTGTACTTCTGGGTTCTGATGATCTTGATGCCATTCTCGCCCATCAGACGTCCGACCCTACGATGGCCCACCTTCAATCCCAATTCTTGCAGTTCCTCGGTCATCCGAGGCCGCCCATAGCTTTGCAGGCTTAAGCGATGCTGTTCACGGATATGAGCTAGGATCACCATATCATCTCGTTGTCGCTGGCTCATCGGGCGAACCCGCCACGCGCGGAAACCACGTGATGTGACCCGCATAACGCGGCACAGAAACTCAACTGGCCATTCTTCTTTCCAGACGTCGATGAAAGCAAACCTCACCGGCTTTGGCCTGCAAAGAAGATCGCCGCCTTTTTTAACACTTCCCTCTCCTCGCGCAGCAGACGGACTTCCTTGCGAAGCCGCGTGTTCTCCTTCTCAACGTCTTGATGCGGTCCTGACATCAGGTCATCGTGTTGATGCTGTTGAACCCATTTGTTCAGCGTCGAAAGCCCAACCCCTAAATCTGATGAAAGTTGAGGCCGCGTTAACCCACTCGTCGTCGCCATGCGCACCGCATCACGCCGAAACTCATCTGTGTATCTCTTTGCCATTCTCTATCTCCTTCATAGCAAACATTGCTCGAAAGAGACGGGAACTAAACCGTGACAAGACCAAACCGCTACACTGCTCTAGGCATACCTGTCACAGAGCCAGTAGAATAAGTCCGTCTGGGGAAAGGGGAAGCACACCCCTCATTGGATTTGTGCAACAAAGCCTCTGCGCAACGTGCAGGGCTACTGCTGGAACCACAAACGCGTTTATCCCACTGGCCTGACGGTGATTGTATGCAATCACCGTCAGGCGGATCTACTGCTAACTGGAGCTGAACCTGCGGATCAAGCCTAAAAAGCGCCTGAAGCGGGACAAACCTGAACCGCTGGCCGTGCCTGATGCGCCAAACAATACTTGGTCTATCGCTGCCCGGCAGTTGATTGCTTTGCAATCAATGAGAGGGGACTTCATGGCGGATCATTTCGCTGCGCGATGCGCGGAGGTCCGCTGTGCGGACAAAACTGCAGTTCCTCATTTTAGAGTAGGGTACTCTGCACTAGTAATGCTTTTCTTTTAAGCGTACGCAATAGACGGAGAGCTTGGGGTTACCTGCTGTAAATTCAAACCGAATTAAGGACTTATTATGCTTCGAACCAGCCTTGTTTTGACACTTCTTTTGTCTACAAACCTAATATTTGTTGGAGAAGCATCTGCACAGGGTCAAATATCCAGCAATTATGATCAGTTTAAGTTTGAGGATTGCCCCCTTGTGAGAACCGGCGATCGGTGGGCCTTATCAAGATGCGAGATGGAGAATGGACCGGACTTCTTGGTTGAGAGGACTGAACATGCTTCATATTTCACGCCTGAAACAGAACATTATTTGACTGAAAACGATAATGAAAACCCCAACTATAAGTGGGCAGTAAGCGGCCATTTTGGTGATCTGTTTGCCAACGATGAAGACGTGATAACTATTGAGTGGCGGGTTGAGGCAGTGGATGGGGTTTGGACACCGTTCGCTGCTATTTTCCGGACAATTTATGGACCGGATGAATATAAGGGACAACGCTTGGACATCATGAAATTTGGGTCAGACCATGCCTGCCCGATAGCAATAGTCAATTACAGCGGGCCAGAATCTAACGTTAGGGCCCGTGAAATTGCGGATGCCGCGTGGGGAACTAATCCATGTAGGCAAATTGATCCGGGATATATTCCACGCGAATAATTCAGGCTGTACCACAGCATCCATGACATTACCTGACGTTTTTTTTGCAATCAGCCTCCAATCTGGAATGTTAAAAGTGGGCTCAAATCACGCTCAGTATTGCAGCTAAGAAACCGAGGCTTGACCAGAATGATGGTTAGCGTTTGCGTGTCTGACGTCAGCGTCTGGAGAGAACGGACCGACGGTCCTGGCCCTAGTAAGCGCAAATTTCAAAATCTGCCCCTGTCCAACAGGCGCTGTCGGTTGTTGACCGCTGTGCCGGGCCCCATCGAGAATTTATGCCATCCCTAGTCAGGCCTCTGACTTCGGCAATACCTTGTTCTAAAATGGTGACACTGATGCTGCTTATTACGTCACTTAACCCAGGGATTTCATCAGTTACGACATAGAAAGACCCGTCTTCGCTTGCTTCAAACAGGCATGGCCCGCTGAGCACTTCACGGCCTTCAGTAATTTTACATTCTGCTCTTATTTCAGTCTGTGTTGATTGCGTTTGCGACGTACCGCTGCGTGCACCGACCAGGTCCATTGTTAGCGGTGCGTTGCAATATCCCCAAACTCCCGTCCAGGTGTCACCGTCATTGTCGAATGATAAATTTACCCGGCCCCACGCGTTTGTGCCAATGTTGGGAAATTGCAGGTTGTCGGCACAAGGTTCCGATGACTCTGCTTCGGCCCAATACCCCTGAAAGTTGGCATCCCGATTGGGACTGGAAAAATACAGAAACGCTGTTCCATTTTCATATGACGCAAAGCAAAGATCTGAACTGATACAGCTGAACTCCATCGCACCCCAACTGGTTTGGGCGAAGGTCCCGTTTGGCAATGTCTGGGCTGAAGCCCCTGTTACATAAAAGAAAAAGAGTGCCTGAACAGAGCTTCGGCATAGTTTTTTATAAAATTTCATTAGAAATAATTACCCTAAATTGAGCCAATAAGCTGGCCTAAACCTGTCTCAATCTTGAAAGACAAGCAAGCTTATAGACTCGCCGTGCCAAGGTAACGCCGCAATAGTTCATCGAGCCTGCTGATTTTATTGTCAGCGATGAGCCAAATGTTTCACATTAAAATAATGACTTACCGCAGCGTTTTTGGAGCGATTTTTTAGTTTCTGTTAAAGATAATACTAGAAGTAAAGGTTCCCCAACCTTGCGATGTCCAACCATTTGATGTGCTGCCCCAATAGCTTTCTAGTCCCTGCACCCGCAAAACTTTGATCACTCCGCCATGCTCGCCAACAATACCTGCGTGCCGCGCTGCACTGCACAGATCACTATCCGCCGTATAAGGCCCATTCCCCCAGAATGGCGCAGTCGATCCTTGATCTGGGGCGCAACTGCACTGATGATAACTCACCCCTTGCGGCATTGTTAGGGCACATTGCGTATTGGATTGTGCGTTAACTTGTTCTGCCGACACGCCTAAAAATATTGCGATTGAAATGATAAGCCATCCAGCTGCAAACAGTGATTTCATTATTTTTCCCTTCGTATAAACACTCAAATGTCAGTGCACGAACGCAACTATATACCGGAACTGCCTAATATTCCAGCTACTGGAGTGAACGCCGTTGCCATTATATCCTGGTTCTATGCATTTTGCCTCTGGGAATGTTTACTGCCTGTCCATTGTGCAAAGTTATTGCATTGCAGCGTTGGTCGCGCAGGGTTCAAAGCGGTCATTGGATGCGGCCACGGCGTAAGTCAGCTTCCGGCCGATTCTGTTGAAAAACACCGTATTGCTGGCGCAGAAAGTCTGGCGTTGAACTGGGTGCAAGCGCCTTTCTTATCAGGCTTTGCACGCTTGCTGCGGTGCAGGAAAGATCTTGGCTAGTTTGCGGAGGTTTTGGGCGGTTGCTGCGAGGAGGAATTCGTCATTTGCGCCGCATGGTCCTCGTAATCGAAGCCGTCCTAGCCCCAGATGCGTTTGAGGTGAGCGAAGAGCATCTCGACCTTCTTTCGTAGTCTCATTGAGATGACATATTGCTTGGTCTTAGCAATATCGCGGGCGACCTGTCGTGCGTCTTCGTGTTCTTCGCGGGTGATCTTGCGCACATCTGCATTCGGGCAACATTTAGGTTTTGAGGGACAGGCTTGGCACGACAACTTTAGCGCCTGATACTTGGCGACGCCCTTGCCGTCGGGGCCTCGACTGGGGTCGGAGTAGTTGCGGCGGAACTGCTTGAGCGCTTCGCCTTCCGGGCAGATGTATTGGTTGTTCTCAGCGTCCCACTCAAAGTCTTCCCTACTCCAGGTGCCATCGGTGCGACTGGCTTTATCCCCTTTCGTGCATGCGAACATGCACTGCCGGGCAGTGAATGACAGGGATGTGCGGGGCGATGCCACGATCCACTAACCATCCCAGCATCGGGCCGGACCCGTAAGCGGTATCTGCGATGATGCGTTCAGGATCTAAATCAAACCTATCTTTGACGCGATCCAGCATCGTGCGCACGGACCCAACTTCGGCCTGACAGATCGACCGCGTGGCCTCAACATCCATTGCCCGGCGGTCGTTTGCGCTGCAAACCATGAGAGGGGACAATCACGGCATTACCCGTGTCGATCAAGTAATTGGTTGAATAGGCAAAGAATGCAGGACCTTTGCGTGCTGCGGTCCACTGGCTGGCTGGGTCAGAATGCGATGTGAACTTGGGTTCCACTTCTGAGGCGGCACCAAATGCAGCGTCATCTAGAACGCCAAGATATTCCATCACAGCGCGCGGTGCTTGTGATGGGTCGATCGCGCTGTGATCCCAATCGGCCTTCGGTGTTGAGTTCTGCTTGTTAGCGTCAGCTTCGATCAAACTGGCATCTGCCGCAAAGCGCTGGCCACTCACCAACCCCTCCGCCATGCATCGCGCCACAGTCGTTTCAAACAAGTGACGCAGCAGATCGCTGTCGCGGAAACGACCATGCACTGCCCGGCAGTGGTTTGCTTGCAAACCATGAGAGGGGCGGTTCTTGGAGAATGTCGAATGGTCCGGCACGCGATCCGTCAAATCGAGGCGGCAGAACCACCGATATGCGAGGTTCAGATGAACCTCTTCGCAAAGCCTACGCTCCGAACGAATGCCGAGACAATAACCGACCAGCAACATCCGGATCAGAAGTTCGGGATCAATCGAGGGACGGCCGGTGTTGCTGTAAAATGGCGCCAAATGCTGACGGATGCCAGACAGATCAGCGAAGCGGTCAATGGATCGCAGCAAGTGATCCTGAGGGACGTGATCGTCGATCGAAAACTCATAAAACAACGCGCCTTGCGCCTCTTGCTTCGGTCCCAACATCGCAATCACCCCCCGTTATCAAGGATAATTGAATCAGCCGGAGAGCCTCAAATCAACAAGATTTTTTCAACAGGATAAGCCGATTTTGTTGAAAAACACCGTGTTGCTGGCGCAGAAAGTTGGGCGTTGAACAGGGCGCGAGCGCCTTTCTTGTCACGCTTTGCGCATTTGCTGCGGTGCAGGAAAGATCTTGGCTAGTTTGCGGCGGTTTTGGGCGGTCGCGGCGAGGAGGAACTCGTCATTTGCGCCGCGTGGTCCTCGTCATCTCAATCTGCCGTCCCAACCCAAGAATGCGTTTGAGGCTTGCGAAGAGCATTTCGACCTTCTTTCGCAGTCGCATTGAAACGGCATATTGTATGGTTTTTGGCCTGTGGATATTTCTCGACAACGTCAGGAAATGTCGCCGACGATGTCATCCTGCAGTATCTGGAATTACATTCTAATCGCGATGCTACCGGCCTCGGCCGGTAGTGGTTCACTTAATACTTTGCTGACTTGTGGAGCATTAGGTAAGCAGCAGGACGGATTATTATGCTGTTTTGGTAGTTCGAAGCATCGCACTTTTCTGCCGACATCGAGTTTGCTGGGAGCTGTGGCGGTACAGTTTCTAATTAATAAAGTCGGATTGGGTATCTAGCGCGCCCAATATCAAAGTTTGCTGCTCCTCATAGGCAGCTTTTGCCCATAGCATAAATGGGTAGAGTGGCTTCGATTACGCAAGGCTTGCTGGTGCTCTGTCTGCATTATGGTCTGTTGCTGACTTTTGTTGTGTTCGACGTTGTGGGTGGTAAGCTGTCATACGCTGTGGAGTGCACCAAGGTCTGCTGTGCGGACTCTGGTGCAGATAAATCTATCCAAAAAAAGCGCAGCATCCCCCTAGAGAGCCCACTTTGCTTAAAAAATAGGCACATTCACATAACTGTGCTAACCGTCGTTCACGATAAAAAAGGGTGCCCGCGGATTTTGGGCGCGTAGAGGCATGTTATCCCAGCAAGGGCATTGAGCTTTTAAGTTGCTGCACAAAGCAGTCGCATAAAGGGGGAATAAGCTATGAAAGACTGGAGCATTCAGGGCGAGGAACTGGCAAATTGTAACTGCAATTTCGGATGCCCGTGTCAGTTTGGTGTTTTGCCGACGGACGGAATTTGTGAAGCTGCTGTCGTTTACAGGGTTAATAAAGGTCATTACGGCGACACAAAGCTGGACGGTTTGATGGCTGCGGGCGTCTTTAAGTGGCCTGGGCCTATTCATGAGGGCAACGGTGAAATGCAGCTCATTATCGAACCAAAAGCAAATGATGCGCAAAGAACAGCGCTTGAGGCCATCATGACAGGGGCTGACACCGAGGAGATGGCCACCATGTGGTTTGTGTTCAGTGCAATGTGTCCGAACAAGCATGAAACACTCTACCAACCGATTTCGCTGGCTATGAATTTGGACGATCGCATCGGTAAGGGTGTTGTTGATGGTATATTTGAGATCAATGTAGAACCGATCCCGAATATTGTCTCAGGTGATCCACACCGTGTTGGGATTGCGTTGCCGCACGGGTTTGAGTTCGGATTTGCTGAAATGGCTAAGGGTCGTACGAAGACGACGGGCGGTAAACTCGAATTGCTTCAAAACACTGGCACACATGCGCATCTTGCCAGTCTTCATTTGACGGGCCAGGGCAGGGTTACTGCCTGAGCGCGGGCCTGAGAAATGTTTAATAATACTCAGCGATCACAGGTCGGACCAGTCGAAAGACTGGTCCGACAGGATCAGCGCATTGTCGCCTTCGCGGCGGTTCTGATTGCCTTGCTTGCGGGAATTTACACCTATTTTGGCGTTGGCATGAACATGACGGCGTTGGAAATGACGCGGATGGCGCAACCGATTGGCGAACCCATGTCGATGGGCGTGCAGCCAGTTTGGACAGGCAAATATGTTGTCCTAATTTTTCTCATGTGGTGGATCATGATGATCGCCATGATGATTCCAAGTGCCGCTCCGATGCTGCTTCTTTACACTGCGCTTAAGCGAATGGGATCGGAAGGAGACAGAGCTGTTCCTCTCAGCTTTCTGTTTCTTTTTGGGTATTTGGTTGCTTGGGCGTTTTTCAGCGCCGCCGCCACTGGATTACAATTCGGAGCCGAGAGTTGGGGCCTGTTGAGCGGCCCAATGATGGCGGTCAACTCTCACACGTTTGCAGCGATAGTTTTGATTTGTTCGGGCCTTTACCAACTTTCCAGTCTTAAGGAATCCTGTCTTCGCTATTGCAAGTCGCCTGCATTTTTCCTTGCAGAACATAGCCGTCCGGGTTCCTGGGGTGCGTTCCGGACAGGTGCGCGGCATGGTGTTTACTGCCTGGGCTGCTGTTGGGCCTTAATGGCACTTCTCTTCGTTGGTGGGATCATGAACCTATACTGGATCGTTGGCATTGCCATCTACGTGCTGATCGAAAAGTTCATTCCGAACGGTCAGATTTTTGTTCGGTCAACCGGCGTCGGATTGATCCTCTTTGGAGGCTATCTGTTGGCTATCTCTTGGGGATGAATCTCAGACATTGGCGGGTTTACATCTTTTTAAATCGATACTCTAACGGCACTGTCAAATGAAACTGACTTGATAGTAGCGCAACACAGTTTCCAACCACAGTGTTTGAAAACAGAATCTAAAACACAGCGTTGCTGAACGCTGCTGTTATGCGGACATAGCCTTTGTTACTGTCATGATTGCGCTGGCGATATGGCTGTAGCGACCACCGGGGACATAGCATCCGGCCACATCTACGGGGATCGCTTTCTGTCCAACGATCGAACCGGTTGTGATCTCATATTGGATATTGCTAACAGTCGCCTTTTGGGCTTAAGTAAGTCGTTACACGTTGTCACGTGTGAATTGGATGTCTCATTTGAGCTTTTGTGGAACACGATCACACGTCTTGTCATCGCCACCTGCCATGATATCGCGCAGGATGCATTGAACGATATCACGGCTTTAGGACGCGCTAGATTGCGTCATCAAAGTTGCTTTTTTAAAAAAGGAACGAGCCGTATTTTCAGCCCTATTTATAGATTTCCGGTAGGAATACTGTGGAAATTGAGGGGATGAATGCGATAAGCAAGACGACAATCAGCATACACAATACGAACGGGATCGCCCGCCAAGCAATCTTGAGTATGGATTCACCGCTGATGCCCGCGACCACGAACAGGTTCAGACCCAGGGGTGGTGTGATAAAGCCCACACCCAACGCCGTTATCATCATGATGCAAAACTGAATTTCGTTCATCCCGATGCTGTCAGATAGTGGTTTCAAGATCGGGGCAAGGATCACGATGTTGGGCGTTGTTTCCATCACACAGCCCGCTGCGATCAAGATACCGATCATCATCAGGATCAGGATTGCTGGGTTGTCGGTCATGGCGGTCGCAGCAGACACGAACCCCTGTGGCACCCCCATGATCGCCAGCGCCTGTGCCAGTGGCAGCGAGAACGCGATGATGGGCAAAATGATGCCGTTGACCTTGGCGGAACTGACCAGCATGGCCGGAAAGTGCGCCAGTTTCAGTGTGCCTATGATGAACCCGATGGCAATTGTGACGACGACTGCGGTGGCACCGGCCTCAGTCGGGGTAAGGCGGCCAGAAAAGATGCCGTAAAAGATGATGCCGGGGACGATAAAGGCATACCAACCCGACGCCAGTGATTGACAAAGACGAGAGAAGTATTCGCGCGCAGACAGGTTGCCGCCGCCCTCATAATTATAGATGCGGTTGACGATGAGGTTGGTGATCAGGATCGCCAGCAAGATCGACACACCCGGAATGATTGCAGCCAAGAACAGCGTAGACGCGGATATTCCGAGGATCAGGCCCACAATGATATACGCAATCGAGGGCGGGATCAGGATGCCGGTACAGGCACCCGCAGCAACCAAGGCGCAGGCATAGGGGCGCGGATAGCCGCTTTCGACCAGACGATCGATTGTCATACGACCCACCGCTGCAGCGCCTGCCGCATCCGAACCGGAAATCGCGGCGAACATGCCACAGACCAGCACTGTGGCCGATCCGAACCCGCCTTTGGCGAATTGCGTCAGGGCTTCGGCCACATCGAGGAATTTACGGCTAAGACCCGTGCGGACTAGAACGTCACCCGTCAGGATAAACAACGGAATAGCGGTCAGTGCAAAGGCATCAATGCCGTGAAATAGACTTTCGCCCAGTAAGGCCAGTGGCAGATCGCCTGCCATAAGCAACATCATAGTCGCGGCAACACCGATGGAGGCCCAAATTGGAACGGCCAAGGCGCACATGATCACAAAGGCGATGACGGGCAGATAAAAATCCCATCCAAGAATTACGATTTGTTCAATCGGATTAAAAAGCATGAACTACCCCCCTCTCAATCAAAAAGCTTGTCGCCCTCGTAGACGGGGGTTCCGTCACGAAGGGAGCGAACGTCGCGCAACAAAGATTGGATGAGGCGGACAATCATAATGGCAAAGCCCAAGGGCACAGCCATAAAGAACCAGACCATAGAAACGCGCAGCCCATGACTGACTGATCCGAATTTCCACGACACTTGGACCGTTTCCCACGACCAATAAAGCGCGATCATTGCGATGCCGAACATCACAAGATCACCAAAGATATAAAGCAGCGCCTTCATGCGCGGGCCGACGTAGTGCATCAAAACATCGATGCGGATGTGCGCGCGTTCCTTGACGGCGGCGGCGGCACCAATCCACGCAAGATACATAAATGAGTAGCGCACGATTTCTTCGCCCCAGATCGACGAGTAGGAAAAAATCTCGCGGCGCAGGACCTCAATGGACATGGTCAGAACCAGCATCACGTAAAACACCAAGAGCATCCAACGCTCGGCGTCGCGGTTAAGTCTGTGCAAGAAGTTCATGACGGTCCTTTCTCGTGGATGTGACTGTTTGGGCCACATCAGGCGCTATAGAAATGTAAGATTGTCGCAAGGCGGTAGTGGGCGCCACGGGGCGCCCACTACGTTTGGTTTTAAGCGTCGTGGACGTAGTAGCGGCCTTGAGTGCCGGCTGCTTCTTCGATCTTGTCGAAGGTGTCCATGGAACCGGCCAGCTCTGTCTTGAAGCTGTCCCATTCAGCCAACTGGTAACCACCAGCCGCCTGCCATTCACCCAGCTGATCATCAGACAGCGAGTGGAATTCAACGCCAGCTTTGCGCAATTCGGCCATAGCGTAGTTGCGCGCAGATGGCACCTTAGCAAGGTTCTGGTGACGGGTGATTTCAGCCGCTTCCATGATGCCGTCCTGCACGTCAGCAGGCATGGAATTGAACCACTCAAGATTACAGGAATAAACCTGAGAGTCTGGAACCGCTTGCGTAAATGTCACGTGGGACAGCAGATCCTTGAAACCAAAGACGTAAAGCGCGCCAACAGATGGATCAAGCGCATCAGCCACACCCTGCGCAATCGCGGACGGTGTTTCGCCCCATGCAACGGGTGTCGGGTTCGCACCGACCATGCGGTAGTATTGCTGCAACATCGCCGAACCCGGAACGCGGAATTTCACGCCATCCAGATCTCCCGGAGTGATGACCGCACCTGCGCCGCCTTTGCGAACAGCCACAACACGTGGGTCGATGTTGACGTAGAACAGTGCCTTGAAACCGGCGGCTTCGACTTTCGGATTCACTTCCTGTGCCCAAACGTCGGAATGCACGAGGTTGGTGAAACGCTGGTTGGAACCACACAGGTAGGGCATGTTGATCAGGTCAACGACGCTCGCGAAGGGTGCGAAGTTGGACAGCGAATGCTGAGCCGCCTGAATTGTGCCCGTCTGCACGGATTGTGCCAATGCACCACCTGCGCCAAGCTGACCACCAGGTGCCAGTTTGACATAGACCTTGCCGCTCGTGGCGTTCTGGATGTTTTCCTTCAGGTCCAACTGCATGATCGGGTAGCTGCGTGTAGCGCCAAGCACATAGGCCGTGGCAATGGTCATCACGTGGTCTGCACCCGCTTCGCGATCAGCTTCTTCCTGTGCGGTCTGGGCTGCGGCCTCAGTGGACCAAAGCGTACCAGCAGCACCTGCAATGATCGCAGCTGTGAATGCGCCGGACCCTGCGAGTTTCAGGAAATTACGGCGCTCAACCGATTTCAATTCTTTAATATCTTTATTCATTTTAGTGTCCTCCCAGGACGGTTTTGTGCTGAGCTATTTCTTAGCGTCAGCTTCTTTTTTTAGAATGACTATGACGAACAAAACGGCGACGCCGGAAAGAACCAGCATCTCGCCCACGTCGTTCAGGAACGCGGAATTGGACGCGGAACCAAGCCCCACGTTCACAACAAAAACCACGAACAATAGTAGTGCCCCGATCAGCGGCATGATGCGTCTCCTCCCAGTCGCAAGTCCGAATTGTAAGTTATGTAAGCCCTTACAGTTGCAATGTAAGCCCTTACAGTTCCAAAATGCAAGTTCTTACATTGTCCTTCTACCACATTGTTCTACTTCGTTCGGTTTCTAAGTTGGAAAGCCAACACAAATGCAGGGCCGATTTTACGAAGGGACCGAATGAAGCAAGATCCGTGGCCCCCTTCTTTGCAAGACGTTGCGACTGCGGCAGGGGCCTGCGGCGACCGTTTCGCGCTGTCTTATTTTCCGCAATCAGGTTGCTGAACGGACCCGAACGAAAGTCATGCATCCGGTCAAGGCGTTAAGCTTTTCACCCAACTTCGGTGCAAGGGCGATGGCTGCGCGGCGCACAACACGATTGGTGCAATCATCCCCACGACGGAAAACGCCGTTTTTTTTGCACATGGCATGCAAGCCTTCCAAGACGAGCTTCTGGAGTATGGATTTAAGATGCTTGTGGCCAGCACATCATACCGCCCTGACATCGAAGAGGAGCAAATTCGCGCCCTGGTAGCGCGCGGCGCCGACGCATTGCTTTTGATTGGCCATGCAGGAGCCCCCGATGTCTACCGGTTCCTCGACGCGCAGCGCGTACCAGCGCTTGTGACATGGGTCTTTGGTACAAAACCAAGGCGGCCATCGATCGGCTTTGACAACCGATAGGCTATGTATGTGATGGCACTCAAGGTCATTGAACTTGGCCACCGCAACCTCGCGCTCATTTCTGCAGAAACCAGTCTGAACGATCGCTCGAAGGCGCGGTATTTGGGGATTGAGGATGCGATGGAGGCATCTGGTCTCAACCCGTCCGATCTGCTTTTTCTGGAAACGACATACGGCATCGAACAAGGTGCCACGGCGTTCGAGCAAGTGATGAAGGCCGCACCGCAAACGACGGCTGTCTTTTGTGGCAACTATGTTTTGGGTGTTGGTGCCTTGCGTCGCGTGCGCGAATTAGGTGTCAGAGTACCCCAAGACGTTTCGATCGAGTTATGCGCGAAAGTTGGTGACCGTGTGATTAGGCGGCGTTTTGAGGTTGTTTGATCGCGTCCTTGAGCTCAACCCCTTGCATGACTTCGGGCAGTCGGTTTGTGCCGTTGAGCTTTCGCCATTTCTTCTTGGCTGCCCCTTGCCTGACAGGGTATTGCGCAGCAATGTCCCGAGAAGGATCATCAGCTTGAAGACCATAGATAGGGCGGTTTTGCGGCTCGGGCAGCCTTTGGTTTTGCGTGTCCGATTGCGCACGGTGGCAAAGACGCTTTCAATTGGGTTTGTCGTGCGGATGTGCTTCCAGTGTTCGGCTGGAAAGTCGTAGAACAGATACAGGAAGATCAGATTTATCTGCCAATGACGAAGAATGGCCGGAGCTTCGACCTTCCAATATCGCAACTGCACCATGAGATTTTGGCGCCGCTTCGTCCCCTCAGCAGAGACTGGGTCTTTCCGTCGCCTAAATCAGAGTCAGGCCACATCACAAGGCCAGAAAGGCTCAAGTATAACCCACACATGCATCGCCGGACATTCGCGACGGTTGCGATGGAAGCAGGTGTGCTGGAAGAAATCGTAGGATTCGCCGTGATGCGGTGCGGATCGCCACGACCAGTGGTTTAACCACTGCCCGTCAATTGATACGCAGTATCGACGAGAGGGGCGGCCCCAGCTTTCATCGGATTTGGGGGTTGGACTTTCGACGCTTAACTGTTCCATCCCGAATGATCACATTGACCCTCGGCGTTCGGCCTTTTTCATGGCAAGGTTGGTCTTAGAGGACATTCGGAAGGAGAAGCGAAATGCTTGTTCGACTGCATAGCCAAGCGACGACGACACCAAAGATTAGAGCCGCCATTCAAGCCAGCGACGATCCGGCCTGGATGGTGGGTGAACGCTACGGCATCTCTGAGCAGACCGTTTTGAAGTGGCGACACCGCGACGGTGTCGAAGACCGCAGTCACACGCCACATCGCTTGCAAACGACGCTCACGCCAGCGCAGGAGGTTGTTGCGGTGGCGTTGCGTAAGACGCTTTTGGTGTCACTTGATGACTTACTTGCAGTGGTCCGGGAGTTTCTGAATCCGAACGTTTCACGCTCGGGCTTGGATCGATGCTTGCGTCGTCATGGGGTGGGTAATCTGCGCGACCTGAAGGTCAAAGAGGCGAAGCCAAAGCACAGCGCCTTCAAGGCTTATGAGCCCGGATACATCCACATTGACGTTAAATATCTGCCGCAAATGGCCGATGAGACATCACGCCGCTACTTGTTTGTCGCCATCGATCGCGCCACGCGGTGGGTGTTCATTGGTATCTATAGCAACAAAACTGCCGCCAATGCCCGACGTTTCCTACGTGACCTTGAGCGCGCTTGTCCGCTGCACATTCGCACCATTCTTACCCCCTCTCGGGATATTGCTGCGCAATACCCTGCCGGGCAATGGATAATGGGAAGGAGTTCACTGACCGCCTCTTTGGCCTGCGCAAGCGTGCCGCGACCGGCAAACATGAGTTTGACAATCTGTGCACCGAACTCGGCATCGAGCACCGTTTGACACCACCACAATCGCCTCAAACCAACGGCATGGTTGAGCGGTTCAACGGGCGTATAGAGGATGTCCTTCAAAGCCATCACTTCCGATCAGGGGAAGACCTTAATGCGACGATGCACCGTTATGTCTTGCTCTATAATCAACAACTCCCACAGTCTGTTCTGCAGAGCAAAACGCCCTTGCAGGCCATGAAAGACTGGCACAAACTCAAACCAGAGTTGTTTAAGAAAAGCCCCTACTACCTCACGGGATGTGACAGCTAACAAGTGGTTCCATCAGCATCAACATCATGACTTGATGATCGCTATTGGAACGCCATTGGTCCGAGTGACAATGGCGATGACCGCATGAAGACGTGGAAAAGGAGAACACGCGCCTTCGCAAAGAAGTCCGCCTTCTGCGCGAGGAGAGGGAAGTGCTAAAAAAGGCGGTAATCCACTGACCGGCAGGGTTATGCGCAGCATGATCCCGAGAGGGCGGCGGATGAGGTTTGCCTTTATCCATTGCCCGGCAGCCGAAACGTAGTTTCGATGAGAGGGGACACCTGGAAAGAAGAATGGCCTGTTGTAAACTTCGTCCCTGAAACCGTACAGTTTAGTTATTGACCCTATGCGGCTTATTTATTGACCCTATGCGGCCATTTCCCAAGTCATATTATTGAAGGCCTGTTGCGGCGTTTGATATCCGACGCCGGAATGGCGACGCTGGCGGTTATAGAAGACCTCGATGTATTCAAAGATTACAGCCTTGGCCTGGGCGCGTGTTTTGAAGCGCTGATGGTGCACCAGTTCCTTTTTCAGTGAGGCAAAGAAACTCTCCATGAGCCGCATTGTCGAGGCACTCGCCCTTGCGGCTCATGGATTGGGTAAGCTTCGCCTTTTTGATCAACTTGCGATAGTCCCCAGCAGCATATTGGCGGCCCCTATCCACTGCCCGGCAGGGTTATGCGAAGCATGATCCCGAGAGGGGGGGGGGAGTGGTGTATTAACTCTGGAACAGGGCCTCTGCGTCCCAGAGCCATCTCGAGGGCGGCACAGCAAAGCTCGGCACGCATGTGATCTTCCATTGCCCAGCCGACGATCTCATGCGTGGCCATGTCCTTCACGCCAGCCAGATAAAGCCAGCCCTCGTCCCTTGCCCGGCAGGGTTATGCGAAGCATGATCCCGAGAGGGGGTGTCGATATAGGTGATGTCGGCCACCTATTACCCGGCAGGCGATGCTCTGCATCGCTGAGAGGGCAAACGGTATTAGGCGTCTGGCTGTGGAACTTCTGTTCCAGCAAGTTTGGCCCCTCTCGGCAGATTGCTTCGCAATCGCCTGCCCATTGCCGGCAGCACATACGCAGTATGTGTGAGAGGGGGCAATGGAAGGCTTCAGCTCATGATCGCTGTCCGTCGTGATTGGCTTTCTACGCTTGCGAAGAAGCGAAGACACCTTGTTTTCCTTCATTATTCTGGCAACACGACGTTCAGAGACGACCTCACTATCCACCAGCAAGTCTTGGTGAATACGCTTTGATCCATAGCATTTCTTACTGACCTTGAAGAAGGTTTTAATCTTGGGAAGCAACTCCTGATCTCGGGCCTCACGATTAACTTGACGTTGATCGCGTGCAGGCTGACTGGCTGGAAATCCGTAGAACCAGCCCCGGGATATCTCCAGGAGACGGCATAATATTGAAACCGCATATTGCGCTTTATGGGCAGTGATGAAAGTGCGCTTGCTTGTCATGGGTTCACCGCCCGCGTTGCGAAAAAAGCGGATGCTTTGTGCAAAATCTCCACGTCCTGAGCAAGCCGCTTGTTGTCTTTGCGAAGGCGGACCAATTCAGCCGCATCGGCTTGCTGACGCAGTTTGGCTTCAACTGAGCCAAATGCCTCGATCTCAAGCCGCCACGTCTTCAGCTGTGGACCAGTAATCCCGAGCTCCTTGGCAACGCAGCCTTGCGTCGCCCCAGGCGCGTACAGTCACTCAACTGCCCCGGCCTTATAATCGTCTGTGTACTTCCGCCGCTGTTGTCCCATCTGGTGCCCCTTTCACGGACAGGGGTAAAGTACCCCAATGTCCGGGAACAGGGACGAAGTTCAGGGTTCATGTTCTGGCGATTATCTTGCTGCAAAGGACAGTATGCCAGACCGCTGTTTCAGGCGGTGACTGCACATGCGACCCGCGCAGCCGAAAAGCTACGCCAACATGGCTTGGTGGCTGGGACGCTGACGGTGTTCTTCCACACAAACCGGCACAGGTTGGACCGACCGCAATACTCCGGTTCACGCTCAACGCGCATCACAACGATGTCATCAGATACGTTCGATCTGGTCGAAGCGGCGCGTCGGGGCGCGCAAGCGGCATGGCCGAAGGGGCAGGGACAGACGTATGGCTTTACAAAAGCCGGGATAATGCTTGCTGATCTTATTCGCTTCGAGGATCGGCCCCTGACCCTTTTTGACGTTGAGAAGCCGAAATCTGCTGCTCTCATGAGTGCACTTGATCGAGTCAATAAGCGGTTTGGGAAGAAACGTTGGTCGTTGCGAGTGAAGGGATGAAGCGACCTTGGCAGCTGCGGTCCGATCACCGAAGCCCAAGATATACAACGCGGCTTGCAGATTTGCCGGTGGTTCGTTGAGGGAGGGGTGGGTGAATTTGCAGTGTTAGAATATCCAATGTCCGCTAAGTCTCACTGCCTCACGGTGTAAAACCCTAAGTTCATCGAGCTTCGAATAGCGTTTCTAGAATTGGGCAATCAGGCACGTCACCTTGGCCGCACTCTGACGCCATGCCGACAAGGGCTTTTTCCAAATTGCGCAGACCTTTGATCTTTTCACGCACAGAAGCCAAGTGCCCAATGGTCAATTCATACACCTCACCACATGTAAAGTCTTGCCGGTCCACCATTTCAAGCAATGCCCGGATTTCTTTAATGCTGAACCCAAGTTCTCGGGATGTCTTGATGAATGACAGCCGTTTAAGCTGGTCGTGATTATACTGGCGGTTGCCGCCCGCAGTGCGATCCGGCTGCGGCATGATTTTAATGCGCTCGTAGTAGCGGATTGTTTCGATATTCACACCGGTATGCTTGGACATTTCGCCAATCGGATACCCTCGCGCGTTCGTGAACTCAGACATCGAAAAAACCTCTTGCTTCTGTAGTGGCTACAGGCCGCATCTTACATCCAGAAACTTAAATTGCGAGTGCTTGCATGACTGACGCCATAGACGTTGACATAAACCAGAGCGACCCTGACAGCCGAAAGACGCGCATAATTGCAGCGGGGGGCATCCTTGGCGCTCTTGCAGCTTCAACGTGCTGCATCGTTCCGTTGATCTTATTTAGCTTGGGTGTATCCGGTGTATGGATCGGCAATCTGACGGCCCTCGAACCCTAAAAGCCAATCTTCATTGTGATTACGTTGGGGTTTCTCGGCTATGGCTATTGGATGGTTTATCGCAAGCCCAAGGTCTGCGCCGTGGGCGACACTTGTGCGCGGCCACTTCCCAACCGCCTGGTCAAATCCGCGCTTTGGGCATCAACACTTTTAATCGTGATCGCGTTGTTCTGGAACTGGATAGCGCCGGTCGCCGCCTCGATTCTTCTTGGTCTGTGAAAGGACATATTATGAAACTCCATACTTCCGTTTTGGCCCTGATTGGCTTCATGGCCGCCACGCCAGTCTTTGCTGCAGAGCACACAGTGACATTCTCAGTTCCCGGCATGACCTGCGCAAGCTGCCCCTTTATCGTTGAGGCAGCAATGGGCGGCGTCGATGGGGTTGTAACAGTGACCGCTGATGCCGACACCCGAACGGCGCTGGTTGTCTTTGATGATGCCATTACCAGTGCAGACGGTATTGCGTTCGCCTCTACGTCTGCCGGTTATGAAGCTGAGCTTGTGTCCGACGATAGTAATTCCTGAACTGCAAACGAAAGATAACTCAACAGGAGGTTTACTTGCCTTCATCGTCGCCGCACCTGTCGTCGCGATCTGCTGTGCAGGAAGGGCCACTTTGATCGGAACCTCTCTTTTTGGATCGGCTGGGTTTCTGCTGGGTGCCAATCTGCTGATCATCACCCTCATGGTGACGCTTGGCAGCATCTTAATTTTAGCGACGCGAAATTTCATTCGGGTGCGCAGACATAACCAACTCTTCAAAGAGGACCAAAAAAGTGAACGACAAACTTCTTAAAACAGGAATTGTTGGCACGGTTATTACAGCGCTGTGTTGCTTTATGCCTCTTCTGTTCGGCTTTGCCGGATTGTCAGATGTCGTCAGTTACTTCGACTACGTTCTATTGTCCGCCCTTGCCGTGTTTGTGCTGATCACGATCTACGCAGTCATCCTCTGTGCGCGGAAACCTTGATACCGAAAGACCAAACATTATGCTTGATTTACAAACGCCAGACTTGGTGGATGCCGATACTTTTGACCTTGCTGTTATTGGTGCCGGCTCTGCTGGGTTTTCCGCAGCAATTACCGCTGCCGAAGACGGAGCACGGGTTGCGCTTATTGGATATGGAACCATTGGCGGCACTTGCGTCAATGTCGGATGTGTCCCATCCAAAGTGATGATCCGTGCAGTGGGAACGCTGCACTCAGCCAAGGGTGCGGCCCGATTTGATGGAGTGGAAGCCACCGCACAAGTGACCGACTGGGTGGCGTTGGTCGCCCAAAAGCGAGCCTTGGTGGATGATCTACGCGCAGCAAAATACGTTGATGTTTTGCCAAACTATGAGGGCGTGTCCTACATTGAAGGCCAGGCAAGTTTTGTGAAAGATGGTTCACTGCATGTTGGTGACCGCACCATACGTGCCCCTAAAATCATCATTGCAACAGGATCGTCGCCACATATCCCCAATATCCCCGGACTGAGTGAAGTTGGTTGGCTGGACAGCACCTCTGCTCTTGAACAAAAAAAGCTCCCAAAATCGTTAATGGTGATGGGCGGCGGCTATATCGGGGTTGAAATCGCCCAGATATTCGCGCAGGCAGGTGTCAAAGTTACCATCGTGACGCGCCGTGGACTGCTGCCCGAAGCCGAGCCGGAAGTCAGTGATGCCCTGACGAAAGCCTTCACCAATGAAGGCATCAAAGTCCTTGATGGCCTGTCCTATGACAGTTTCGAGGCGTCAGGCGAGGGTGTTATTCTTCACGCAGCACGTAATGGCGTAGCGGTCAGGATAGAAGCTGAAAAACTCTTGCTGGCCACGGGTCGTGTCCCAAACACTGGCTCATTGGCGCTCGACATTGCCGGTATCGACACGAATGCGCGCGGCGGAATTGTAATCGACCCGCAGATGCGAAGCACGCGCGACGGGGTTTATGCGACGGGGGATGTGACCGGAACCGATCAGTTCGTCTACATGGCGGCATACGGTGCAAAGCTTGCCGCTAAAAACGCGATGAATGGAAACACACTAGTCTATGATAACAGCATCATGCCTGCCGTGGTCTTTTCCGATCCGCAAGTGGCGAGTGTTGGTCTTACCGAGGCCCAAGCCAAGTCTGCTGGACATGATGTAGTGACTTCGGTTCTGGGTCTTGAGCACGTGCCACGGGCCTTGGCGGCGCGTGATACACGGGGTCTAATCAAGCTGATTGCGGACAAGCAGAGCAAGAAGCTCCTTGGTGCGCATATCATCGCTCCAGAAGGCGCAGATAGCATTCAGACGGTGGCAATGGCGCTTAAAATGGGTATGACCTACAACGACTCGGGTGCGATGATTTTTCCGTATCTCACAACAGTAGAAGGACTAAAACTGGCTGCGCAGACGTTCGAGAAGGATGTCACAAAGCTGTCGTGTTGTGCGGGGTAACTTATTAACTTTCCATCTAATGGCGATACTCCAAAGTCAGTTTTGGTCTGGAACCGAGGGCTGTCAGTTTGGGCGGTAAGTGTGAATTCGCTGCAGGTGCTAAGTGGCAGTTCGACAATGGCGAGAGCCGACATCCAAGCTGCTACGGATCAGGGGTTTGTGCTGTGCTGCGGAAGGCCAATGTGAGCCCAATTTTACTGTTTCTTGCGGCGCATCGAATGACGACCCCACTTTTTTTTGAGGGCCTTCCTTATTAAGCCAATCAAAAATATTGTCTTTTGACCTCAACGCTTCGAGCGTGCCCGCCTTGGAATTGCAGTCAAAGCCTAATTAAGCTGTCTGCGTCTTTGATGGCGCTCACGTTCGATCTCACGATCAAGAAATGGGCAGCCGATAAAAAACGTGCGCTGGGTTTGCCGTAAGATAGCGGAACTTGAGTTCGGACGCGGGGTAAAGTTATTCTTGGGCATTTTTTTTGCGTTCTACTTCCGGCACATGAATAACAAATGCAGCCCCGCAATCGATCATAGGTTGTCGCCACGTCAGACAGAACGTTCATTCGCTAAGTTGTTCTTTTAGTGCAGGGGACCAATGCGATTGTCGGACAGATTGTGAAAGCTCTGTCAATGCTCAAAAATATCCCGCATGCATAGGATTTCGAAGTTGTTCAGAACAACTGCGTTGACGCCTTGTTTGACCGCGTGATCGTGCCGATGCCAATCGCTTGTTGCACCCTCTCGTTGAACGGCTTTCGTGATCCGACCCCAATTTCTAAGGCGATTTCCAACTTGATTGGGAAACACAAGCTCATCCGCATTGCGCATTGCAAAATTGAGAAGCGATTTAAGGAGATTGATCGCTGCAACAGACAAGGGCAGGGACTGCTGTCGTGGCTGGGCGCAACGCGTTCACAGTCCCAGGTCCAGCGCGGTCGCTGGTCGCAGTCAAAAAATGGGCAGAGCCCAGTTTGGTGACGACGTACAGTTATACGCATTCGGTTTTGTTGCGTTCCTGTTTCCTGCACTACCCGTAGAGACCGCCAGTCCACTGATCCGAAAAGCCTTTCCTCATTTCTACACCTTTGTCTTTGTGACAGCGACTGTAGCCGCATTGGCAGCGTTTTCAGGCGATCCAACGTCAGGTGCTGCGTTGCTATTTATAGCCATATCCACCGTTTTGCGCGCCAAATATTGATGCCATTGATCAATGCCGCAACGGATGCAGGGCATAAGCGGCAGTTTAAAATACTGCATGGTGCGTCAGTTTTGCTGACGTTGGTCCATATCGGCACATTAGCAATCGTCTTGGTGCGTCTGGCGGGCGTCTAACTCTTTCTCCTATACAAAAAGCCAATGTGGCTGGCTATTTGGTGCGCCAGAATTTGTGCCACAGCATCCAAGTTTAAAATTGCTAAACGCAAATCCAAAAAAGGTGCTGCAAGACGCCAAATTTCATCCCAACCCGTGCTGCAGGTCTTGCCGTTATACGCCACACACTGCTTAAGAAAGGAAGATCACAGAGTTACAGACCCCTTCAACATTTAGCGCAGAATGTGGACAATCTCTGCGCGCGCATTTGTGGATTTTTGGGACTCCTTGCCCGGTTGGCAGTGGGCCGCTCGCTTCGCCAGAATCCGCGGCGTGATGCCAATTCTGGAAATCTTATATCGCGGCTTCCTGCCAATCTTCCCTTTCATTGCAAAGGTCGTTGGGCGCTTCCGCACAGCAAGAGAAAACGTGCGAAATAAGCATAAATAAATAATGTTGGCGGCTCCAATCGCGCTGACCCTTTTCCACCGCCTTAACTCGTTTTAGCCCAGAATGATGATTTTTGGTCATGATGAATTTGAAGGGTCTGAAGGTAGGTCGCATGGGTTGGGAATGTTTCGTAGTCCACCAACTCTGCGTCCAGCGCAGTGCAATCTGTAAGGTGTTCGGCTGCGTGACCGTAACGAAAAGCCCGATCGTGTTGCAGGGCATCGTCGATCATTGATCGCCACAGCAAGACCGCAGCAAGCGGATGTCGTGATCGGAGCGCTTCGGCGGCAGATGTTAAGAGAGGGTAGAAATCGACCTTGATCTCATCGGCACGTGTTTTAACCAATGCGGCTGCCGCCTGTAGGTCTGGCCAGTTGAGGGAGAACTTTAACGCGGTTGAAAAGTCTGGAAAGTCCAAGACATGCTTCATTGCAGTGTCCTCGGCTTCGACGTCGTCAAAGGCGGGCAGAAGCTTGAGGTAATCGCGCAGATGGTTGAGGTTGAGGGTTGCCATGAAGCAGGCCCAGCGGTGCGCTTGCACGTCTTCAATTCGCCCAAGCGCGATCAGGCTGGCGATATAAGAAGAGTCCCATGCGCCCTGTCCGATATCACGTTCGTCGTCTTGCGCATTCAACAATAGGTCTAACGCGTCTTCGGCCTTTGCATCGTTGAGGAAAAGCATGGCGACTTCAGACGCGATATCTTTGCGCGTTAGGTCAGCATTGGAATACTGGGCGATATAGGCGCTTGTGTCACCTGCGGCAGCCGCTATTTCCTGCAGGCACCATTTGACGAAACGGGCTTTGCGTTTGGCGACGTTATCGTCACCACCACGCAGGCGACGCAAAAACTGTATTGCTTCGTGATCTTCGCCATCGTTCTCAATCGGGGATGTGCCGTAGGCTTCAACATTTGCTACCAACCGCGCCAGACCTGATGCCCCGAGGGCGTGTGCCATCAGGGGGATGATCCCGTCCCATTCGCCGTAGCCGTTGTCCTGAATGGCGGTCCAAACTCGGTCCGCCAGTGTATTGGGGTCTAGTTGCACGCGTGGCGTAATCTCGTTGAAACGATCAATTGCAGCGCGAAACACATCCCCGATATCGCCTTTGCTGTCGTCCACGCGGCCATACACCGACGGGGCGATTTCAATGAACTGCCAGAGCAAATCAAACGCGATGTTTGGATCTTCGGGGGCGATTTTTTCGACAATCATCGACACCTGAATAGTAAGATCCTTGATCAACGCCTTGCGCTTGCGCCAACCGACAAAACTTGTGGA
Source organism: Octadecabacter antarcticus 307 (assembly GCF_000155675.2). GTDB lineage: Bacteria > Pseudomonadota > Alphaproteobacteria > Rhodobacterales > Rhodobacteraceae > Octadecabacter > Octadecabacter antarcticus. The sequence goes on along the minus strand of NC_020911.1, from coordinate 3,145,877 downwards.
CCTTCGCAGCGTCGTAAGCCGTTTGCGCACATCTTGAGCCAGCTCAACTGGGCCAAGGTTATGGCTTAACTCCAACCGCAGCCTGCGCTTTATATCAGCACTGCCCATGCTGACTTCCATCAGGAGTGCAGCCAGTTGTTCGGCACCCAGTGTTTCAAGGTTGGTTTTGTTGAGGGTCTTTTTTGACATGGTTGTTTTTTACAGCTTGAACGACTGAAGTGAAGTGTAGCGCGTCGTCGTGGCAAGGATATTAGATGCGATACAATCGCACGCCCGCAACAGCCACTTCAGCGTGAAATTTTCGCCCAATCGCAAGAATACCGATCCGCCGAAGTTGAGTAGGATCAAATATGGCTTCGGTTTTGTGCGATGTGAACGTGCCAAACGGTATCCGAAGCGTCTGCCAATCAGGCGTTGCGGTGAACTCAGTTCTAAAAGATTCCCAAGGCTTGGTGAGTTGGTCCGTGCGCAGGCGAATATCGTAGCGATCGCTGTTGCCGCTGACGTCCAATTCAAGACCCGTCCACATGCTTGCATCGAACGCGGTTCCATCTGAGTTCAGATCTGAAGCAATCTGGATAAACCCCCCGTTATTGTCCAACGACAGGTTCCCATACAAGATAGCAGCCTTGCGACTTTGATACGTCTCTTGCCGCATGCCGCCATTAGACACACCGCCCATGACATTATCAGCGACGTATTCCCAAGCTGGGTTGAGATTCATTTCCCGTGCCTCGTTGATAGCTGCAAGTATTATCATGGCATCAGAACCAATTCGTGCAAGGCATAGCCACTACTGAGGACCTTCATTTTCCATCTAATGGATCGAAACCACCGGCTTCTAGCCGGTCAGCTTCAGGGAATCTATGATTGATCTTCTCTCCTGAATTTTGAAACCCACATTAGCAGTATGGTTTCAAAATTCAGGAGAGAAGATCATGCGTTATTCCTCATCCGCGCACATGTGATTTTACCACAGATTTCACGTCGTGTGGGTCACAAAATGTCGTGTGGGTCACAAAACATAGATACAAGGTTTTGCAGGGTGCGATGCGAGAGCGGATACGTGAGATTATCATGCAAACATGCGCCGAAATGGGGGTCCGTATCGCAAAAGGTGTGCTGGGACGCGATCATGTGCACATGTTCCTGTCGATCCCACTAAAACTGTCCCTGTCCAACGTTATGCAACGCATAAAGGGCCGCTCGTCGCGCCGCATCCAGATGGAATTCCCTGAGTTGCGCAAGCGCTACTGGGGCAGGCGGTTTTGGGCACGCGGATATTTCTCAACCACCTCTGGAAATGTGACTGACGACATCACCACGCAGTATCTGAAATTGCATTCCTCTAAATGATCTTTCATCACTGCCCAAAAAGCGCAATATGCGGTTTCTACATTATGTCGGCTTCTGGAGTTATCGCGGCGCTGGTTTTACGGGTTCCTGACCAGTCAGCCTGCCCGAGATCAGCGCCAAGCTGATCGTGAGGAGTGGGATCTGGAGGTCCTGCCGAAGATCAAAATCTTCTTCAAAGCCAGCAAGAAGTGCTATGGATCAAAACGCATCCACCCATTGCCGGCAGGTGAATGCTACATTCACCGAGAGGGGGATCTACTGGCGGGTGGTGAAGTTGTTTCTGAACGGCGTGTGGCGAGAATAATGAAAGAAAACAAGATACCTCCTCTCCTGCGCAAGCGTAAAAGGCCGATCACGACCGACAGCAATCATAAACTGAAGCCTTCCATTGCCCCCTCTCACACATACTGCGTATGTGCTGCCGGCAATGGGCAGGCGATTGCGAAGCAATCTGCCGAGAGGGGCCAAACCTGCTGGAGCAGAAGTTCCACAGTCAGACGCCCAACACCGTTTGGCTTGCTGACATCACCTATATAGGCACGGATGAAGGCTGGCTTTATCTGGCTGGCGTGAAAGACATGGCCACGCGTGAGATTGTTGGCTGGGCGATGGAGGATCATCTGCGCGCTGAACTTTGCTGCGATGCCCTCAACATGGCCTTGGGTCGCAGGGGGCCCGTTCCTGGGTTGATCCATCATTCGGACCGCGGCAGTCAGTACGCTGGTGGGGACTATCGCGAGCTGATCAAAAAAGCAGGGCTCACACAATCTATGAGTCGCAGGGGCGAATGTCTGGACAATGCACCGATGGAGAGCTTTTTTGCGTCATTGAAAAAGGAGCTGGTCCATCGCCAAGGCTTCAGAACCCGCGCCCAAGCTAAGGCTGCAATCTTTGAATATACCGAGGTCTTCTACAACCGACAGCGCCGCCACTCCGGCATCGGTTACCAAACACCGCAGCAGGCATTTGAAGATATGACTTGGAAAATGGCCGCATAGGGTCAATAACTAAACTGTCCTGTCTCCGGGACGAAGTTAACATAAGTCTGCCGCCAAAACCAGGACACCCCGTCGAAAGTCCCGGGCGGTATAGCCCGTTAAGCTGTAAGGGACTTGGTCTGCGGAACCCATCCGTTGCCCGTCAGGCGATTGCGTAGCAATCTGCCGAGAGGGGGGCAGCGGTCAAAACCGCGCAAACAGGCCCCTCTCATTGATTGCCTTGCAATCAACTGCCGGGCAGCGGGAACACATGACTGCTTCTGACAAATACACAAATCTGATCAAAAATGTCTTGCTATGCAGGAGCCATCCACACAGCACTTTCGCCCGTTTCGTTCCAAGCGCTGTGCGGATGTTGATCTGGCGAAATGGCCAAGTGGTGGCTATGCGTTTCCGTCCACAGACCCTGATGATGTGGATGAGTTGGTGGGCGCGCTTGAGAGGGCGTCCGACGATCCAGATTTGCCACGCCCTTCTTAGGTTTTAGAAGCGATTTGAGGGAAATGTAAGAAGGGTCTGGACAGTCCCCCAACGCGCGCCTAAAACGCCCACATCCTAGGGATAAAACCCATCCCGTGCCCGGGTAGCTCAGGGGTAGAGCAGTGGATTGAAAATCCTCGTGTCGGTGGTTCGATTCCGCCCCTGGGCACCATTAAAACAAAGAGTTACAAGTCTAGCAAAATTCTTAGGCTCGCAATAGGCTCTAAAATTTACTTTCCCTGACAATTTTGATTTGTGATCCGCCTTTTGGCTTGGTTCGATTAACAGACCCGTTCTGAGCAGAAAACGGGCTACTCGCCAAGACCACATCGGCCTGCTAGGCTTTGCAAGCCTAGGTATTGTCGTAACCTTGGGCATCGCGATGCTCTTCAGAGATGGAGAAATCGTGATGAGGATACTTTCAAAGCCCCAACTGAAGGAGTTGGTTTTGTACTCGCCGCAACATGTCGCACGTCTGGAAAAGGCAGGCCTATTCCCCAAGCGGGTACAGCTGGGCCCGAACAGAGTGGGATGGGTCGAAGATGAAGTGCTGGACTGGCTACAAACACGGATGGAGGGTCGCGAGGAGGCCTGACCGACACTCCTCATGTAGGAGTATGGGTGGCCGGAGGTGCACACTTCGGTCACGCGCTTTTTCACCAACAGGTTTAGCTGGTTTTCAAACCGGCCCGAGACAACAGGACTGAACCACTTTGGCATCTGGCCCAGTTATTCTTATAGTAGGGCCCTCCAGCGGCGTGAGCGGCCTTGCTGCTTGGCATCACTTGCGTGCAGATCAGATTTTTCGCCGGACCACCAATCAGACGAACCATTTCCAAGAAACGCTGCTCGTTGCTGCGCCGTGAGAACACCCATAAGAGCAATGTCGTTGCTTTGAGGCCATAATGCTTCTGGTGAACGTTCTGCTCAATCATCTGTCGGTACAGCCCAATTGATGAGGCATAGCTCTTGCGCACCGCACTTGATGTTTTGGGTTCTGTTCCGCGATCTACTTCCAGCATTACGGCGCGGTAACTACCGCCGTAATCCAGTGCGAAGAGCTGGTCTGGAATCAGTTTGTGGTTACCAATAGGAATGGCGAGGGAGGCTTGTTTGATAGCTAAGATCTCATGGGCGGGGATGAATCGTACGCCCTCCGTCGCTGCGGCAATATCGACCGCACTGGTCACGCTGGCAACGTCAGCCCCATGTCCCCAATGCCCAGTAGGCCGCATGGTGGGCTCTGCTATAGCAAGATCAATCAGATGAGTGTGCGCCTGTTTGGTTAAATCATAGATGTAGGGGTTGAAGTCGGCGTGCTCAGTGAACCGCTGTTGGCGCGGTAGCATCAGAAACCCACCCGCCCGCAGTTTCTGTAATTGCCGCAGGCTCGTATCCTTGCAGCGATGCGTATCTTCAGAAAGAGCATGTAAATACGCAGAGCTTAGCGGTCCGTGACGCTCAATATGCTTTAGCCAGCGGATTTCACGCGCGGTGGGGCGCACATGGGCCAAGGGGGCGATGTGATGGAATGTTGCCCGCCCCAGAGCGTCACTTTGCTTTTTGTGCGGCTGTGAATCTGTGTGGCTCATGACGCCAGATTAGGTGGGCTTACAGCTCTGATGAAGGATTCGTGGGATCGTCCGTGTTGTTTTCTTCCGGCGCTTCCGGCGGTGCCTCATCCGATGTTCCACTGTCTTCAACCTTGCTCTGCCATGGTTCCGCATAGGCGCTGCGACTGTGTTCCCGGATTGCATCTATCTCTTCTTTTGTGGCGCGCTTCAGCTTTTCCATCACAAAGAATGGAAAGCTGATTGGAACGGCGCGATCGGTCAAGCCGCGCACGAAAGTGGCGAATGTGCCTTTTGGTTGGCGCTGAATGAGATCGGCATCACATGACAATTGTCCAGCCAGGGCACGCGCGTCCCGCGCAGACACACCGCCTGCGAGCTTGATTGACGTGTTAGCCTCAAATGCTTCCTGCAGGCCGTTGCTCAGCTGGCCCAAATACTGATGCGCCATGATCATGCCGACCCGGTATTTGCGCGCCTGACTGAGGATAATTCCAATGTTCTGGTCAAAGTAGTCCTGTGCCTCATCAATATAGACCATAGTGGGCAGCCTATCTTGGGCAGGCAATGTCGCACGCTCTTGGGCTGCCTGCGTAATAAGGGCAATGAAGAAACGACCAAAGATTTCTGTTCCTTGTTCTTTCAGTAGCGATTTTGATGTGTTGATCAGGATCAGCTTGCCAGCATTCAGTTCAGTGAACATGTCAAACTTCGACTGCGGATTGGTGAACATCCGCTCAAAGGTTTGGTTTTCTAGAACGCCATAGAGGCGGCGGAGTACCTGGGTTTTGGTGTTGGTAAATTCTTTGCTGTCAAACTCGGTTTCAAAAAATCGGCGCGGCGTGCCTTCCAGTTTGGCGATCTGATCGCGATACGTCTCTGTGCCGCCGGGCTCCATCAGCTCACGCAGCGTGTGGATCGTTGCATTAGGAATGTGGAACATCAGGCGCGTGACATAACGAAAGACCACGGATTGCTTTGCCGTCATTCCAGCGGACAGCAGCGAGCCCAGAACAAAGTCATAAAGTTCAATGATCGAATTGGTCAGTCGTTCGCGTTCGAGCGCGTTGTAACTGGCCAGCCGGTCCTGGCCGACAGAGAACAGGTTGAGGCTGACTGGGAACTCGATGTCCTCGGGGTCAATCAGCACGATCTGTTCTGGTGAAAGCGTTTTAGCTTTGAGGATCGTATTGATCAGATCACCCTGGCTATCGATCACCACTACGGATTTGTCGCCACGTGCGACATCTTCGAGATCCCGGTTCAGAAAATATTGCAGGGTCTGGGTTTTGCCGTGGCCAGACCCGGCCACAATGTGCATGTGCTCGAACCGACTGTTCTCAGGGATTTCAAAGGGGGTCCGGAGCTGGAACAGATCTTTCAGATGGGTGCCTGCCAGGTAGGTGTCCACAACATCGTCACCCTTATAATCGCTTGGGAAGATGGGCTGCGTGCGGTGCGTCCGGCTGAGGTTTGCGTCAATCCGTTGCCGCAATTGTTTGAAGTGGTTGTAGTCATTATCGGCTTTGTTGCACAAATCGCGTCACGAGGATTCACTGTATGAATCCAGCGTGATAGCTGGCGGTTATGAGCAGCTGGATACCTACAAAGTATAAGACCCGGAACTGGGCTGAGTACAATTTTTCACTGAAGATGCGGGGATCGCTTTCGATCTGGTTTGACGCGGGGATGACGTGGGAGGCTGTGCCTTCAGGGCGGCGGGGACGCCAACAAGCCTACAGCGATGCGGCGATACAAGCCTGCCTGACCCTCAAAGTGCTGTTCGGTTTGCCGTTGAGGCAGACGGCTGGATTTGTAGAAAGCCTTCTCAAGCTTGCCGGTCTGAACTGGTCAGTGCCGGATTTCAGTACCTTATGTCGCCGTCAGAGGACGTTATCGGTGGCCATCCCGTACAAGGGCTCAACCGGACCACTGCACCTGCTGATAGATAGTACAGGCATCAAGGCTGAGGGCGAAGGAGAATGGAACGCACGCAAGCACGGTGGACCCAAACGGCGGTTGTGGCGCAAGATACATATTGGGATTGATGAACAAACGCTGGAAATACGGGCCGTCGAGGTCACTAACAGCAGCATCGGGGACGCGCCCATGTTGCCTGACCTGCTCAATCAGATCCCCGCTGATCAGGAACTCGGTAGCGTCACAGCCGACGGGGCATACGACACCCGCAAATGCTACGATGCGATTGCCGCGCGAAATGCCCACGCCGTCATACCGCCGCGCAAGAATGCCAAGTTATGGAAGCACGACACACCCGGGGCCAGAGCGCGCAACGAAGCAGTGCGAGCCTCAAAGTATCTAGGCTCCGCGTTGTGGCGACAGGTGACCGGATATCACCGCAGAAGCCGCGTTGAGACAAAGATGCATTGTGTGAAATTACTGGGTCAGCGCCTCTCAGCGCGTGACTTTGATCGGCAGGTTGCGGAGATCCAAATCCGTGCTGCGATCCTAAACGGCTTCACAGCGCTTGGCATCCCCAAGACAGAGGCCGTAGGCTAAATCCGTCCGGTTTTAGGGGAAGTACGACCTCAACCCGATTTGTGCAACAAAGCCGTCATTATCTGCAAAGAACGGCGCGATGACGTTTTGAACAGCTTGTCCTAAAGGATGCACAAACTGCGTCACATCGACAAGTACGTCGCCCTCAATGGGCGGAACTGCTTGTGCGATAGTGCCCAGACTGTCCGAGATCACATCCAAGGCGGTCAACACCATCACCCGGTCGCTGCGGGCCTGCCCGGACCGCGCCAGCATATCCCGATACCGCGCACCCTCAACGGTATTGCAGAGCGCAGGCATTGGTGGGATTTCAGGGCTCAGTCCTTCGGCACTGAGCAAAGCCTTCCCGATACCCAACAATTGGATCTTAAGAGGCTCAGGTGTGTCTGGCGGCCAATGGTGCGACAGAGCGGCATCAATTTCTGCATCGCTGAGACGGACCTGACCGTTCAGTGCATGATTGTAGAGGAATTCTGTTTCTTCGCGGGCGAGCCGTTCGAGACGTCGCGGGCTTTCTTTGTGGAGTCGGTAGAAGACATAGGCCGGAATGCCAATGAGAAGGAACGGTGTGATGATCAGCGCTAATACCAAAATGGCGGTGACAACAATCGACCCAAAAATCATTGCGCCAGCACTGTCGTCAGAAAACTGCGCCATCAGAATTCAACCACGGTCCGGGTGCCAGTTTCGGCATTGTCCGTAAGCCAAATTTTCATTTGCTGCAGCACGGCCAAAAGTTCTTCTTCATAGATCTTTGATTTTGAGGGCGTGGCGCAGAGAAACGTATCCGCTTTGCCGTCCATCAGATGCTCAACGCGCAACTCGAACTTCTCGTCGCGCGCATCGTTTTTAGCATCTGCAGGACGGCGATCGATTAGTTTGGTTTTCAACAGCCCGCGCTGTTTGATGATCTGTTTTTCTTCATGGGTAAAGGCGACCATCAGGTGAACCTCATGAAAGGTTTTCTTAAAGATAAAACCCTGTTGAACAGTCTGGTGAGAGATTGAAACACGCATGGCGTTTCAATCTCGAAAGCTGTTGGCGTGCCCGATGGGGACGACAACAATAACATCCGCTAAAGCGGATAAAGTCACAGCTTCAAAACAACTGGTTTTGTTCATCGATGAACCTCTATGTTAATTGCTGGGTACCCATAGACGATACCCATAGAGGTTGGGGGTATTGTATGGGGGTCACGAGCTTAGATCTTTGAGATTGTTCAAATATTTCTTTAGCGTGTTGACGTTTGAAAATTTCTGCCCAGCAAGATCGTATTTTCCACTGGAAAATTTAATTTCCCTGCCTCTGTATTCGAGCAAGGTTCCCTCTGAGTTTAGAGGTAGGAAACCGTTTATATCCTTTGGCAAAGCTGCGAGCTTAGCTGGTGGGGTTCCGACATCTGTCGTGGGAGCATTGTCACTCCTGTGCGGCTCGCTGGCGCTCGGCTCCCCAAATGAAGGCCTTTTTGATTTGTCAGCTTCATCCATTTCTGTAGCCCAAGAAGTGGAATTTTGACTTCCTGGATTGAGGCTTTGTTTGGAAACTTCTAGCTGATCACGCGAAACTTTGAGCATCTGCTGAGAATATTCCGCAGTATCAACAGTTGCCCGCCCAATCTGAACAAAGGCCACAAGGAGAAGACCAGCTATTCCAATGCTAAGACCAGGCACCATTGCCAACAACCCAGCGCCCGCACCCCCGTATCGTGAGCCGCCGCCTGCGCCAATAAGAGCAACGAGAACTCCAATGACTACGATTGACCAGGCACAGAATGCTAAGAAACTAAAAAGCGATCGCGCAACTTCATAAGATCTCATCAGAACATTCCTTTTTCAAAACCTATTGATACGATCCTGCGGCGTTCAATCAAAACGTGTCAACGAAATTGTCGGTCATTAAGAAGCCACTGAAGGGCCGACAGTATGTCATTGGGTCACCGGAGGAACCAAAAGCTTGCAAAGGTGGTCCCGGATCACGTTTCAGACGTTGGCCAAGCCATGCTTGAGATAGGCGATGTTCGGGGGATGTCTTGATCGCATCCCCAACGGGCAGTGAAGGCTGAGTGGCGGATGATGCACGCAAGCTGGTGGCCTCCTTAGATGACCGATGGGTCTTGCGATGGCATTGGCAGGATCCAAAAAAGGCCCCTCAAAAAAGAGGGGCCGAATAGGCACTACAGGACGAAATCAATCGCTGCCTGCGCCTTGGCTGCGGCTGTGAAAATGGCCTTCTTGTCGTCCTTCAGGACTGACAGCCAGTTTCCCAAGTATTGGGCATGATCCTCGCGTGGGGATGAAGAGATACCAAGCCGGGCGCAGAAGAACGCAGAGCCGATCTCAGCCACCAGTTCTTCCATTGCGTAGGCGGCATCTCCAAACCTGTTGCGCAGATCCCGATTGCACCGGGACGGATGTCCTGTCCAATGGGCATTATGCCGATGTCGGCATAAGACGCATTATGCCGAGCTTCGGATTATGCCGCGCCGATCCTCACAACCTGTTGCGTTGAGGGAAGACCGGCGCGGCATGTCGGCATAATTCAGAGCGCTTCGAGGAAGGCCAGCAGTTCATCTCCCGGTCGATAGCGTCCGCCTGTGCCGTCGACTGGCTTCGTCAGCGCCATCGCTCTTTCCTTCAGTTCGATATCGGCATGGATGTAGACCTGTGTCGTTTCAATCGATTCATGGCCCAACCAGAGAGCGATGATTGTTCGATCCACACCGCTTTGCAGAAGCTGCATCGCGGCAGTGTGGCGCAAGACATGCGGCGTGACGCGCTTCAATCTGAACGTCGAACTGTTCGAGGCCGCCGTCGCCGCATGCTTCCGAACTATCCGTTCAACCGCGTCTCGGCTCAAAGGTGTTCCACGGATCGTCGCGAACAGGGGGTCACTGGGTTCAGCGCCGATTCGAGCGAGCCACGCCCGCAACGCGTCCCGGCTGTCTGCGCGAAGCGGCGTTGCGCGTTCCTTTCAGCCTTTGCCCATACATCTCAGATGCGGTCCCGTGCCGAGTTCAACATCGCTGATGCGCAAACCGATCAATTCCGATACACGCAAGCCCGTCTGAAGCATTGTGAGGAGCAGAACCCGGTCGCGGCGACCAAACCAGGTCGATTGGTCAGGCACCTTCAGCAAGGCTTCCATTTCGTCACGAGTCAGGAAGTCCACGACACGTTTTTCGTGCCGCTTGGACGGCATTGCCAGCACCTTCTGGCAATGATGCAGCAATTGGGGTTCACAACCCGCCACATATTTGAAGAATGAGCGAATGGCCGCCAGGCGCGTGTTCCGGCTTCGCGCGCTGTTCCCTCGTTCCTCCTCGCAAAACATCAAGAACTGCCCGATAATGTCGGCATCAATATGGGCTACATGCAGCTCAGTCGGCGGCAGTCTGGTCTCCGATGCCGCGTATTTCAGCAAAAGCCTGAAGGTATCGCGATAGCTGGCAATTGTGTTTGGGCTTGCTTGCATTTGGGTCAGCAGACGTTCGGTAAAGAAGCGTTGCACATATACGGGCAATGGGTAGGTCGCGATCATGATGCACCCTCCAAAACCTGCCGTTCAGCCCGCGCCGCGGCCAACTGCATCAGCTCGGGCACCGCCTCAATGTACCAGAATGTGTGCTTTGGCTCGGAATGGCCAAGATAGGTGCTGAGCTTGTACATTTCGGCCTCGATGTCGCGGCCTTCTCGGAACCAGTCCAGGATGGTGTGAACAGCAAAACTGTGCCGCAAATCGTGGATACGAGGGCCACGACCGTGGCGGTTGAAGGCTTGCGGGGATCGCAGCCCGATATTTCTGCCAACTTGCGCGAAGTTGTATCGCGCCCCGCAATCTCCCGCCGGTTCACCATCCTCCTTGATGAAGAACATCGACGACCGGTGCGCGACCAACCGATCCCGCAACTCGGCATAGCGGGCCAGCCGATGGACGGTGTCTCCTTTGATGGGAAGCTGCCGATCCCTGCCATTCTTCGTGTTTCTGAGCGTGAGGACGGCCCGTTCCAGATCGACGTCATGCTGGTTCAATGACAAAGCTTCGTTCACGCGCATGCCCGTCACCGCGATCAAGCCGAACAGGGTTTGCCACAGGGCGGCGCGGAGGCCATAGGGCGAAGGCAACCGACCGGCTTCCGCGACAATATCCGCAATCTGACTGGGCGCGTAGATGTACGGCACCCGTCTTCGGTAGCGGCCCATTACGAGCTGGTTGGACGGGATTTCGGTCCGATCATCGTGTTCCGCGAGCCAGAAGGCGAACCTGCGGACCATGCCAAGACGACGAGCCCAAGTGTTGTTGTCCGCACTGCCGTAGTTTGCCTTCCAATCAAGGAACAAGGACGTCGAGATCTGATCGAACCCGTTTTCATCGCCATAGGTCGTGAACTTGCGCAGGACCCTTTCATCAAAGGAGAGGTCAAAACCCATCGCGCGGCGCAGTACCAGATACTCATCAAGCCGTTGAGACAGTGTCTTCATTGCACTTCCTCCGCCGTCGGCCAGGGACGCGAGATTGTGCGCAAGGCATCGACATCATGTTGCGCATAGATGGTCGTGGTCATCGCAGATCGGTGACGTAGCACATCCCCAATCTCGTCGAGCGATGCACCCTTTCGCAACATGTCAGTCGCAAGGCTGTGTCTCAAAATGTGCGTGCCGATATAGGCCTGCGGAGGGCTAATACCAGTCGCGTCATAGGCATCTCGCAATATCCAGCGCAGGATCTGAGCATCCTTGAACCTCTTCAATGGTGGCTTCACTGACACAAACAACGCGCGTTCTGGCCCCCGTCGCTCATTCTGAATGTAGTCCACAATTGCCTCGCCAACCTCTGACGGCATTGGCATACGATCATGCAGCTGTCGTTTGCCTCGGATCAAAATTTCGCCCGCGCGCCAATCGATATCATCCAGCTCTATCGCAGTAACTTCCGGCGCTCGAAGACCGAGGCGGGCGATGAGCATCAGCATTGCATAGTTCCGACGGCCCGTTTTCCGGTGCTCGCGCACCACCTCAATGAGCCGGTTGACCTGTTCCGGCTCCAGATATCTCGGGATGCCGGTCGACTTGGGCTGTCGAGCTTTCGGCACAGCATTGCTCAGATTACGCTCTGTTTTGCCGCTCCAGAACAGGAACTGGAAGAGGTTACGCAGATGTGACGGACCTGTCTTGTCGCGCGGCGCATTTTGCGCCTCCCGCAGTCGAAGGATGAACCCGGTGATGTCGCCGGGTTTGATCGTATTCAGTTCACCCAAACCGGTGCCGAACTTCGCGGTCAGGAACCGGTCGCAAAACCGCAGGCAGTGATAGATCGTGTCCTGTGATAAGCCGCGCTGACTGCGAAGATAGGTTTCGTATTCCCTTTTCAGAACTGCCCTCGGAAACATGTCGAGCGCCGGTTCTGAGCGTGGCGGAGCGCCTGCGTTTTCAATGAAGTAGTCCCTGAACCGATTGATGCGGTACCGACAGTGCTTTTGGTCTTTCGCAGAAGCCGCATTGATGATCGGCGTCGCCAGTTGGTCCATACGATCATCGATCAGGTCAGCAGGACGGAGATTTATTGCCAGCATCGCCGCCCAAAACGCCTCGGCTGTGGTTCTGTAATTGGCAATGGAACGGAGACTGTACCCCTCAGCCTCGATCTGTAAGGCAAAGCGACCGGCATGGCTGCCAGCTTTCAGTTTCCGCTTCGTCGTTTGGTCTGGGTGCGTATCATTTTCCATGAGTGTTTCCTTCATATGGTTGAAGGTTGCACCTATGGCAGATCGCCACGCTTACATGGCGGTTCTGAGCTGCAGTCTTATGCAGCCGGAAAACGACAAAAACCGCAGGAAACAAGACCTCGCCTGAACAAGTGCGGCATAATCCGAAGCTCGGCATTATGCGTCAGTTCATGCAGCAACACGGCATAGTAGTTTTCGTTGCGCGTGCCGGAGGCGGTATCAAAAAACCGCTGGCTCTCTGGCATGGTGATCTGATCATCGGTTGGGCTGTAATATGCTTGCGCACCAGCCTCCCGAATGTCTGCGTCGGCTTTTGCAATCACCGCATCGATCACCGCGATACGTTCAACCGGCTCGTTAGAACCCGCCAACGTGAGCGGGTCATACCCGTCCACCTGACCGGCGTTGAAGACATTGAAGTATTTCAACACGCCGTAGGTCTCATTTTCATCATCAGTGCGTTCTCTCGTCACCTGTTTGTAAAAGATAACAGCGCTCGATTTCTGCCCCTTCTGCACCGACGCGCCTTTCTCGCGCCACTGCCGAAACGTACCCCAAGTGCCGGTTGTGAACCCGTGCACCCGGGCTGTGACCCAGAGGTTGATGATGTTTACACCGCTGTATTCAGCGCCAGAGGCGATGTTACTCGGAACCTCATTTGTGCCAGTCCGGTTCCAGGGCATGATTGGTCTTCCGGGGGCAGATTCGATGGATGCCACCAACGCATTGGTGACTTCAGCGTATATATCGCGTGTCATTGCAGTCTCCGATTTTTGTGAGGAACAACTGCACGTGATGATACCATTATTGTGGAAAGCGCGCGAATTCGTCAAGCGGTTAAAAGTGCCGCAACACATTGTAATTATGATTAAAAGAAGAATTATGTCTGGCCATTTTTAACCATATAGCTTCTGATGCTCGACTTGGGTCGATTTCCTAGACAGGTCAGGCGCACCTAACGAATGGCGACGTATTATTGCGATCGCATCCAATATGTGCGGCGAGCATCATGCTGAGATTGGCGTCCCACAGGACTTAGCCGTCATCTATGATTAGAGCCGCCATTGAGAGTGCCTCGAAGTAAATGGCACTCACGGGCTCTGCTTCCCAGATCTTTGGGGTTTTAGGCAACCAGGGCGCGATGGCGGGAAAGCGTTTGGCGAGGGACTGAGCTTCGTGATATTTATTGGCAAACTGCTGGTCGCGTTGAACCAGATGATGCGGAGTGGCGCTGTCGGTCAATTCCTGCACCAGGGCATTAAGAACCTCGAGTGAGATCCCCGATTTGCGCGTTGGTTTGAACGGGTCCTCAGTCACGACTAAACTCGGCTCAAATCGCGCCACTGCTCTGCGAAACAGGGATCGGCCCTTCGGGGCTGACAGGCTTGCCGCCCGTGAACAATGCCAGTCCTTCAGTTTGCCATCGATCAGAAAAACGTAAGCCACTTTGCCGGAGGCAACGGCAATAGCGAGAACGCGTTTTCGCTCAGTCGTCATAGACCTCGCTGTTACTACCTTCCAAACGTGCTCTCAGGCCGTCCAATGTCCGGTTCCTGTTGTTTGCGGGGCCATAGTGCTCTTGCGGCTCTGGTAGATCCGTAAGGTGACAAAAGACATCCGCTTTGACCTCATCAAATATCCCGGCAAAGAGACTTTCGAAGCTGCGGCCATAGATCATCGACAAGGTGCAGATGTCGCGCACACTTGGGCGCTGTCGGCCATTCTCAAGGTTTGAGATTTTGGTTTTGTTGACGCCCATGAGGTGAGCGCAGTCAACCTGTCTGAGGCCCGAATTTCGCCGGGCAGCTCTCAGGTCGAGAGTAAATTCCTGAATCATAAAAAAGAACTTATGTGAAGCTGGTATGTCCCCAGTTTACAGCAAGTGGAGAGATCGCAAAGCCCTGCCCAGATTCAAAAATGGCAACCATCCCAAACGGCCTTACCTACTCCGATCTCCCTTGGCGTTCGGTTTGGTTTTGGAATGGTGAAACCATTCCGAACGCCAGGAATCAGAGCAGGCAGTTGTTCTGGAGCGTTAAGGTTTTCAGAAGAAATCTTAGCCGATTGCAGGGCACATGCTACAGGACCTAAAGTGCATGGATGACAACTAGCTCCAAGCTTGCCACGCACCAAAGATGACTCTTTGCCAAAGACTCGGTAGAATATGTAATGGAGCCGAACGGCGGGCAGGCCGCCTAACCAGCTTCAAACCCTCATTGTCTAAGTCAACGATCTGAGTTGCCGTCCTCGCATCTAAGTCGGTGTATGCGACGCCGACATCTGCCCGTATTCTTGGGCTATGACTGAAGAACAACGCTTTGAACAATTCATCGAGCTGTGCAAACGCATCTTCGAGCGCATGGAGCGTGAAGACACTTGGCCGTGGCCCGACGATGAGATCGATGAGCCGCCGGAACTGGAAGAAAGCGGCACTATTACCAGAGTTTAACGTAAACCACATATGACCACATGTTTTGGATACACCCGCGTATCCACCGCCAAACAAGGCGAAGGGGTTTCCTTGGAGGTCCAAAAAGAAGAAATTGCCCGCTACGCTGAAAAGCATGGGCTGACGATATCGCGCTGGTTTGAGGAAAAAGAAACCGCTGCCAAATCTGGGCGACCGATCTTTGATGCCATCATCCGCGATCTCAGTAATCACAAGGCTGATGGGTTGATCGTCCACAAGATCGATCGCTCCGCGCGCAATTTTCGAGACTGGGCTAAAATTGGTGAATTATCAGATCAGGGCGTTGTCATCCACTTTGTCACCGAAAGCCTGGATTTCCAATCTCGAGGTGGTCGGCTGACAGCGGACATCCAAGCAGTGATCGCATCAGATTATATCCGTAATCTGCGAGAAGAGGCTAAGAAAGGTCTGCGCGGCCGCTTGAAACAGGGGCTCTATCCGTTTCGGGCACCAATCGGATACCTTGATCAAGGTCGTGGCAAAGCCAAGATACCAGACCCCTCAAAAGCGCCACTGATCCAAGAAATGTTTGAGCTCTACAGGATGGGAAATCACGGCATTCGTTCATTGCATGCTGAGATGAGCACGCGTGGGCTCAGAAACCACAGCGGTGGCGTTTTATCCCGCCATGGGATTGAGACCATTCTCTCAAACCCGTTTTAC
The DNA here is from genome assembly GCF_000155675.2 of Octadecabacter antarcticus 307. Lineage (GTDB taxonomy): Bacteria > Pseudomonadota > Alphaproteobacteria > Rhodobacterales > Rhodobacteraceae > Octadecabacter > Octadecabacter antarcticus. The sequence continues at coordinate 3,130,097 of NC_020911.1, read as the reverse complement.
ACTGGCATGATAAGGATCAAGTGTACCGGAGATACCTATGACGGGATCCACGAGCCGCTGATCTCAACTTCGCTGTTCCAGCGGGTACAGGACATGAAGGCCGGGAAATGCGGAAAAAAGACTACCCGGCACATGCATACGTACAGGGGCTTGTTTAAATGCGGCCTGTGTTTGTTCGCGATGATCGCCGAACGGCAGAAAGGGAATGTGTACTATCGTTGCCATACGCTGGACTGTCCGACCAAAGGCATCCGTGAAGAAGTGATTGAGCAGGCTGCATTCTCAGAATTTGAAAGAAGCAACATTTGCCCAAAATCCTTTGCCGAGTTGGTTAATGAATTGGAGGCTTGGAAGGTTGGCCGGCAAGATCAACATGACGAAGCGGCGTCGCTCAAGATGCAGCTCGGCAAGCTTGAGGTGCGATTAGACAACCTGATGAACGCGCTAATCGAAGGGCTGATCGACAACGAGGCCTATTCCAGAAAAAAGGCAGGCCTCAACTTCGATATTAGGCGCATTAAGGAGAGCCAAAAAGACAGCGCTGGAAAGGAAGCTGAGTACATCTATCTCAAGAAATTCCTCGAACTGGTAAAAAACCTTGCCCCGCTTTACCAGACCGCAAATCCAGAAGAAAAACGCATGTTTGTTCGTTTGGCGACCTCGAACCGCACAGTAGCCTCAAAGTCAGTATGTTTTGAGCCGTCAAATTGGCTTGGTGCAGGGCATTCTATCTTAGCTGCCCCCGTTGGTGCACCATGTCGGCCCACTTCTCGAACCCTCACGGCGACCCAGATACGACAACTTGATGATCTATCTGAGACGTTGCGGGAGCCAACGATCAAGGACCTGGTGGCTCAGTTGAGCGATATTATGCTGCGACACACTGGGAGCGTGAAAGGATGTGAGTTGGTTATGCCTTGCAGCCGATCTCAGTCCTACACCCCTTGAATTGCATGCGTTGCAACTACCAAGCGGTGCAGAGTTCGGATAATCAGAATCGAAGATAAGTGGCTAATACGCTTACGGACGAACCGAACATATCGGAACGGTAGGTGCGGCGTTCGCGTCGAACATCAAAAGAAAAAGCCTGCCCCAATTGGGACAGGCCAGTCACTCAAAACAACGCCATCTGCTCATCGTCTGGGTCGGGTATCCCGTAGATGTGCCGTGCCATGGCAAGGGTCTTTGCGCCTGAAAAGGGTGGTGTCTCTGTCCGGAGGTTCAAGAAACGCCACCCACCCCAGATTTTCAGGCCCGCCGCCTGATGCGCGACGTCCAGACGGCCTGGCCCGCAACTGCCACCGAAGATCCCAAGGACTTGTTCAAGCGCGGATGTCAGCGCAGTGTCTGTCATCCCGATGGCAATCTCGTCCGCAAACCATTTCGGCAGGGCCCGCGTAGCAATGCGGAACACCTCTTCCTTTTCAGTTTGAAAAGTGAGCGTTTGTCACGCGGCGTCAATACTCACTCGCCAGCATGATCGTCAGGACCCGGTGAGTGATATCCTCATTGGCCTTGTCCAAAGAGTGAGCGTTCATCTCGAGGTTGAAATAGTCGATCTTCCAGAACAACTTTGTCCCGTCGATGGTGATTGCGCCAAAGTCATGCTCCTGGTGAGGATCGTTGGCCTCGCAGAACTGATCAAAGCCAGCAACTGCTTGGCAGACGCTTGCCAGATACGCTTCGCCAAATTGTTGGAGGCCAGCTGTAATCACAACGGTATTGTGCTTATCTTGGCCCCGTCGCAAAGCATCATTGAGCCGAACGATCCGTTTCAAACGGAAGGTTTTGTCGACTTTCCAAATGGGCGTGACTTCACCCCCGCAGTTGTCACAGGAAAATCCGTCAAAGACAGTCTTTAGGGTCCAGCTACGTGTTAGCAAGCTCCAGTATGCCCAAGCATCCCGTACAATTTGGGTTTGGCCGCATTTACCGCACATTGGGTATGCTCCGACCAGGTTTTCAATCTCTATATTCTGTTGAAGCCCCATGTTGTTCTCCTTGCGTAGGGTGGCCGCCCGAAACAATTTCAGGCGCACCCCTCGAAAGGAGATTCGTGGGATCAATGAACTGATCTGTATCTAAACTATCAGATGACCTAGATGCACAAAGCCCCCCTGCATTGCAGATACGACAACCTCCAAAATGCCACGGGAGGCAGTGTATTCTACTTTGGTAGCGAGCGTCATACTTGCGGCATGATATGGAACCCGCACAGCGTCACCATGATTGGCACCGCCTTTAGCCGACGTGGCAACAAACCATTCGGTATTCGCCTCACTGACCGACTTCAGCATATTTACATCCTGGGCCAGACTGGGACTGGAAAATCCACGCTGATGGGCAACCTGATGCGCCAAGATATGCGCCAAGGCCACGGGTTTTGTCTGATTGATCCGCATGGCGATTTGGCAAAGCAGATTGCGCAAGTTTCGCCAGAGGATGCGGTCATTTGGAATGTTGCCGATCCTGACTGTCCTTACGGTTACAACCCAATGACACGCGCTTCGGAGAGGTTCCGGCCCCTGATTGCATCTGGATTGATCGACACACTGAAGAAGCAATGGGCGGATGCCTGGGGTGCCCGTATGGAACATCTTTTGCGCTATTCGATACTGGCGCTACTGGATCAGCCGAGGACCGATGTGCGCGACATCATGCGGATGTTTCTGGACAATGACTTTCGCAAGAAAATCCTGAGGCAGGTCACAGACGAACAAGTGCAACTGTTCTGGCAAAAAGAGTTTCCAGCGATGAATTATAAGAATGCTGCCGATGGTGTGGCACCAATTGCCAACAAGCTCGGGGCTTTTTTGGCCCATCCTGTAGTGCGTCGCGCCTTATGTGAGCCAAAGACCCCGCTTCGGTTGCGTAAGATCATGGATGAGGGTCAAATCCTGATCATCAATCTCGCAAAGGGCCAGCTTGGGAGTGACACGTCCAACGTGCTGGGTGGGATGATAACATCCGGCCTGGCCCATGCCGCCTACAGTCGACACAGCACCCCTGAGCCAGAGCGCCGCCCCTTTTTCCTCTATGTGGATGAGTTTCATTCTTTCACTACCGACGCGATGGTGGAAATGTTGTCCGAGCTGCGCAAATATGGTCTTTCTCTCACACTGGCGAACCAATATTTTGGTCAGATCGAAGGCGATGTATTGGACTCGATCCTCGGTAACGTCGGCACAGTAATTGCCTTCCGAACCAGCCCAATGGATGCTCCCAGTCTTACCCGACACTTTGACGGGGTCGAACCGCGTGATCTCATCGCAATGCCGAATTACCGGATGATGGTGCGGCTGATGGACAATGGAGAACGGACGAAGGCGTTTACCGCCTGGGGTGTGTAACAAAACCTCTTTTTGAATGAGCACCCAAATCCCAATTCATAGCGCCTCAGGCTCATAACCTGAAGGTCGTAGGTTCAAATCCTACTCCCGCAACCAAATTATCATAACAATATCAACGCGCTAACAGCCACCTTAGGGTGGCTTTCGGCGTTGGCAAATCGCCCGTGGAAGGCCCGTGGAAGATCGCGGGAGATACAAATGACTGTGGCGCAGATGCAACGAACACAGACACGGGACTATGTTCTAATAAGACCATAGGCGGACCGGTGACCGCAATGCCACGAACACCAGCCATGAGGCCAGAGCGGTCGATGCTGCGCCATGCACATTTTGGGCGGAAAGCTGACCTTCGCTGCACTTCGCACGGATGGCGGCTCTGCGAACTTTACAGATGTTCGAAATGTTATTTGCAGGGGCCGCTATCAGGCTCAACAAAGAGCTCGAGCTGGCGGTTTTTTGGTTATTCAGATCCTACTTCAATTGTTAGCGTTTGAAGTGTCCTAGTCAGCTACACTTATCTACATACCCAAACTTGAATTTCTCCATACACAAAAGGCTGAATTTACTCAGCCAGCAGTCATTATAAAGCATTTTTGTTGGAGTCGCACGATATCAAATCATGTTCCAGCATGATTCTTGCCTCATCCAAAACCATTGAAAGAGGTGCGCCGATCAGCGTTGCAATGTCGAAAAGTGTATTTGAACCATCTGCATAAGCCAAGAAGTCCATGCGTGTACGGATACTGCTGTATGATCCCTTTTGGCTGATTGTGGGATACAGACCACGCTTGCCAAGCTGCGGTTCGCCTTTAATCCGCACCTTTGGGTAGAGACCGATCTCAAAAGCGTCAATCACTGACCGCATGACTTCAAAGGCACCATCCAGTCCTGCTTGTGTCACAACGTTGAAGTTATCTGCATCGGTGTGATACTCAGGATATTCGCCATACTTTGAACGGCAAAAGCCACAGAGTGGCATATCAATTCCCGGGGCTCCATATTGACGTTCATCGGACCCACGTTGAAGGAACGAATAGGTTCTTACATTATCTAAGCCGATAAGTGCGGCGCAAAGTGCTTTATCTGCAAGAGTGTTAGCGTAACGGCTTTCAACATGGCTATACGCGCGTTCATCGCCCACACACGATAGGTTAAAACCACAAACCACCCTATCCTGCATTTCAGGAAGATGGCGCGACATATAGGCGATTGATCCGATGGTTTCGGGCACCAAAATGAACCGATAAGAACAACGTGGTTTTGGATAATGATCTTTCACATATTTCAAAAGCGCCATCGATAGCACCGGGCCGGATAACTCGTTATTGGCCATCGATGGGTGGCAGATATACGATGAAAACATGATCTCATCGTCCCGCTGTCCTTGAACTTTTGCATCGCCAACTATCAGTTCGCCATCAGTGAGCGCACTTTTCACTACAGCACGGTATTCGCCATCCGGTAAGGTTTGTTTGTCATCGTGCGCCATACAAAACCCCCAACGATCTTTGTAGTAGCTGGTGACATATGGGATCAGATCAGGCTGGTCTTCTTGCGTGTAGATATGAGGTAGGAGTTCCGCCTTATCCATATGCCGATCAATCGGCAGGGAATAACCAAGTATATGCAAGTTGTTCCTCTTGAACTCTGCATATCGAACGCCTGTTGCAACGTGCTCAATATAAGCGTCTTCAATGTTCCATTCTCGCGGTATGGTCCAATCAAAAACATGCGTACCGGTCTCAAAAGACTGGGTTATTACTTCTGGATTGATGCCTTTGAGGTAATCAAAAGTTTGCCGCACCCCGTTGCCGGTAAGTGAACGCGCGATTGGGAACAGATCTTTGGCCCAGCCAAGCATATTAGAGTCAGACATTTTCATATTCCTCAATACTGACGCGTCGCGTGCCACCATTTGTCGCCTTCTTAAAATGCTCAAGAGATAGTTCGTCAAGCATGCATAGGGGGTCGTCGGTTAGCTTGTTACCCCAAAACTCTTTCAACGACCGTGTATTCAAAAAGAAAATCGCATCGGATAAGTCCGAAAGTCGCATGATCCCCTCCGCTTGAAGCTCTTCGTACAGTCGGGGCCAATCGTAGTCCATATGCACACCCAACGGCCTGACATGCATTGTAAAATCACAGTCCGTTTGGCTGGATTTAGACATTATCTGACCAGGAAAGGATTTGGCATAACGGTATAGCGGAGGCCCGACCATTTCTTCGATGTAGTGAATGAATGTGATAGATTTTAGATCAGCACCAGCGAACATAAGATCCGCGTTCAGATCGCATAGTGTTTGAAATCCGGACTGCGGACCGAACGGATTGATCGCTCGGTCATTTTTAATTCCCAAATCTGTTGCGCTTAAGAACGAGAAAATTGGAACTTCACTGCGAACAAACGAGGTGGATGTCCGCATATATTCTGGGAAAGATCCAACTTGCACTGGGTCTTCATCAACATTGAATTTGCGGCTTTTACCGTAGTCATAGTTGAACGCCGGAAACATCAATCGGCTTTCATCCCCGTTCGCGAAAGACGCGTAGAACTGCAAAAGCGTGGCTTTAACGTCATCATTAGCGGTCACACCGAAAGTGCGGGCCGCTTCAAGCGACCTTCCTATAGCAGAATGAATAAACAACGGGATTCCCAAACGATCGTTCATATTGTCCACCTTTGCCTAATCCGCTGACTTACGGCTCATCGTAACGTTATGTGCCTAACTTTCCTATGGCTCAAAAGCGGTCCTTCGTGCAACTAGCAGCATAGAGCAGTTTGGGCTCACTGCTACCGTTCGCTGCGCCATTTACGGAGGTCCGCTCAGGGCCGAAAGCTACGTTGCAATCATCACCTTCCAAAAAACCTGACCTCACAAGAATGTAGCTGACCGTCTTAGTGCCTGTCCGTCGGGTCGCTTTCGCTAATCCCGCCAAGAGCCGTGACAGGTTATGCGTCAACAGGTTGGTGCGGGCGCAGGGAGTGAAGCGACTGAGCCACGGCCTGTTGATGCATGTTCTGGCATGGATCAGGGATTTGTTAGCGAAAGCAATCCAAACGGCTTAAAGGCACGTCGCCCTGTCCAGAGGAGAGCAAGAGCGGGCCTTTCTGATCAATATTGAGTATTAGATTTTGGGTCTGGTTTGTTGACTTGTTCGAGGGCGCACCGCTGCCGCGCCAGCGGCGAGGGGCGTGCCGTAGAACAAGTTGTGCTTAGTATCACTGCACATGTGTCCCAAATATGATTACCGCACCACCCACAGTGGGGTTTAGTTCGAGGTTGGCTTTTGCATAGTTTTCTTTGCTAGAAAAGGCACTGGCCCCTTAGAATTTGGATGAATGTGACGTATTGGACTTTGTCGGTGGTCAGAACGCCTATTTGCGTCAAAGTCTCATTTTTTGGGAAGAGGTACGAGGGTCTGATCTACTTTGAGAAGATCGCCAATCTAAAACACATGTTGCCATTTTTATCTTCATATTTTGTGGGCTTCATGGCCGGTTCTTCACGCTCTTCACGCTCTTGACGCTGCACAATCTCCTCTGAAACCGTGTAGAAGATGCGTCGAAGGTCGTGGCCTCGGCTCGTTGTCACGGCTTCGATCTGTACGAGGTCTTTCATGATTTGGCCAACGTGGTCCGCTCTGCATCCGATCCGATCTGCAAGCCAGTCGCGGTTGATTTTCACGAGCCCCGTATAGGGACAAAGCTCGGACAAAATCACTGCCCACACCTTCACGGCCACCTTGGGACGTTTGGAATTATCTGCCAGCCACAGCACGATTTCGGCGTTCTTTTTTGGGTTTATCATAGCAATTTACCTTGTTTCTCTGCCAGCGTCCGCGCCTCACGGCACATAAGTCTAAAAGCTGAGGTTTTGGCGCTTCAAGTTAACTTCTGACGGGGCCAAAAGTCGTTCTATGGAGGTATCGTTTCGGCGTAGTTGAAGGACAAAAAGCGATGTCATTGCCCGCCGTTTTCGGATGTATGGCTACGACGGCGGCTGTTGATCCATGCATTCAGGTCATCTAGCCGATAGCGGACGTTGCGCCCGATTTTGTAATGATCTGGGCCGTAGCCGATAACACGCCACTTTTGCAGCGTGCGTTTTGATTGGCAAAGCAAGTTGGCGGCCTCTGTTTCGGTGACAAGCGGGCCTTGAGCGCCGCCGTTGGGTGTATTGAACGACATCGGTTCGATCCTTTCCGACTGATTGCGATTGAGGCGACCATAAGAAAGGAACGGTTGCTTTGTCCCTTTGGAACGTTGGCAAAATAACGGGCGAACTGCGTTCTAATTCTTCCAGTAGGGGCTTTGGCGGTCTCTGGTGATCTGCTTCTTCATCGCGTTAAGAACTTTCTGTTCGGCGATGTCGGGTGCTACTTCATCACAAACCTGAACACAGAACTCAGCCGCCAAAGAATTGGCCGCGCCCTCGTAGTCGTCTCGGGTGAAGGCCTTACCTGTCGAAGTGCGCCAGACAAGCCGCATGTTGGCAATCCAGTCTTCAAAATCTTTATCAATGTTTGGACCTTTCGTCGGCTTCTTCAACTCGATCTTCTGAGCGTATTCAGCTCCTTGGATCAACAAAGTGAGCTGCGCACGTAAAATCTCCACGTTGAGAAAAGCCTTATCAGCGACAGGTGGCGGTGTTTGCATGCTGTCCGTCTCGAATGCCCCACATTCAATATCAAACTGCTCTCCGTTAAAATCGCCAGTGGCGGTCCCAATAACGTCTCGAACGTGATCGGGTAAAGTATCAATGAAGTCCCTGAATTTCGCAGCATTGGTGCTGACCTTAGCGAGAGTTATTCGCTGTTTCGTTAGTGGCCCTTGCTGTGTTGCAATCGCCCGCCGTTCGATGAAGCGGGCGCAATACAATTCAAGGTTCGATTGAAATCGCGCAACGCGGTCTGTTGGAATTTTGTAGGTTTCGACGAGTGTTGAAACGAACTCTGCTGACAGTACCCGTTCGTTATTTTGATCCTCGGACATTTCACTCACCTCCTACGGCACAACACGCAAATAATTCACTGGCTGCGATCCAATGCCCAGAGCGGATTGCAATGACGAGGCGTTTTCTTCGGCGGCTTTCAAAACGGGATCGTCGGCAAGGTGGGCGTAGCGCATGGTTGTCTGTATTTGCGTGTGACCCAACAGCTTCCCAACCATTTGAATAGGCATGCCCGACGACACCGCGTTTGAGGCGTAGGTGTGCCGCAGGTCATGGATACGCGTGTGCGGCAATCCTGCGCGTTCCCTGACCCGTCTCCATGGATGCTGTAGGTCGGTGATGTGGCGCCCCTCTACAGCGCCGCAAACCACGTAAGGGTTACCAACTACACGGGGAAGGGCTGCAAGCACGTCACGGGCCGCTTTTGGCAATGGAATACGCCGCGCACCTGTCTTCGTGTCTGGTAGTTCCATGCGCTTCGCTGTCAGGTATTCCCATTTCAGCGTCTGTATCTCTCCCAAGCGACACCCTGTCAGGATCAACAGCCGAAACGCAGCCACGATGTACGGAGATTCTGAGCCGTCCAGTTCACATGCAGCCAACGTTGCGCCAAGTCGTTGAAGCTCGGATTGGCTGAGAAAGGCCTCACGTTTCAATTCGCGATATTTCGGGACATGGCGACACGGGTTTGATCCGTCAGGCCGCAGACCCCATACTTCGGCAAGGTTGAACATCTTCGACAGCACACCCAACACGCGGTTGGCCTGATAGGGTGTCTCTTTCATTTTGTGATGGATCGCGGCGATATCTTTGCGCTTAACGTCCACCACCTTGAAAGCGCCCAAGGCTGGCTTGATGAAGATATTTAGGCCGCGCTTGTATTCGGCTGCTGTTGAGGGCTTGCAGCGTTCGAGGACGTGAACCTCTAAGAACCGATCGCATAGCGCACCGACTGTTGAAGCGCGTCGATGAATGCTGATCTCCTCGACAGGATTTCCGCCCATCGCGACCTTGCCTAAAAGGTCCTTGGCCTTGGCGCGGGCCTGTTCGGCCGTCAGTACACCGTGGCGACCAATCGCAGCCCGCCGCGTGCGCCCGCCTTTGAGGTATTGCACCTGATATGTCCGCACACCGGACGGCATGATACGCACCCCGAACCCTCTCACCTCATCATCCCACGCAAAGTAGTTTGTGGCTTTGATAGGCAAATTTTCGACGAACCGTTTTGTCAGCTTTGGCATTGTCATTACTCCTCATACGGCTCTCTCGTGGAAGTCAGGTGGAAGAAGGAGAGAGCAAGCCGTGGCGTAAGAGGTAGGAATCATGGGTAGTGATCGTCAATTAAAAACGTTCATAACCAATAAGATAGGGTAGTGAGGCGTGGTTGGTCGCACTCTGTAGAAGCAGCCAGATACCGTCTCATAACCTGAAGGTCGTAGGTTCAAATCCTACTCCCGCAACCAATATAATAAACAATATCAAATGCTTAAAGCCCGACCTAATCAGTCGGGCTTTTGCGCGTCCAAAACACATCAACGCCACCTCAACGTTTGACGAGTCGTTTGTGAAAAGTACGATACCAGTGTTGACTTGCTCCCCTGAATAGTCTGCGATTTGGGGTTAGTCTGTTCCTTACAAAGGAGACAGACGATGAAGCGATCAAGGTTCACTGAGGAACAGATCATCGGCATTCTGAAGGAGCACCAGGCCGGGCTTGGGGCGAAGGATCTGAGCCGCAAGCACGGCGCCAGCGATGCGACCTTCTACAAATGGCGGGCCAAGTTCGGCGGCATGGAGGTGTCGGACGCGCGGAAGCTGAAGGCGCTGGAGGCCGAGAATGCCAAACTGAAGAAGCTGCTGGCCGAGCAGATGATGGACGTGTCGACATTGAAAGAGATACTGGGAAAAAACTTCTGAGGCCTGATGCGCGGCGTCGCGACCTGGATTGGGCCATGAACCAGAAGGGATATCGGAAGCGGCGGGCCTGCGCTTCGGCGGGGATCGACCCGCGAGTGTATCGGCGGTCGCCAACCAGATCAGATGACGCTGACCTGCGGGCACGCCTGAAGGATCTGTCATCGGAACGACGGCGGTTCTGCCAACCGGTCACGACGCCACTGGTCGTATCTGGTGATGAGCATGCGGTGTATCGATGGGCGGTGGGCGTTGGAGATCATTCCGGTCATGTCCGACCTCCAGCTGCTCTTGTCCTTGGCAATTCCTGCGCGGCCAGCCAGTCCTGCACGGCCTTGCGCCGATAAAGCACCATACGACCAGCTGTTACGCAGGGCGGCCCGAAGCGGCGCGCTTTCCATCGACCTAAGGTGTCGACTGTCACGCCCAGCGCATCGGCCAGGTCCTTCCGGCTGATCCAGCCCGACAGCAGGGCTGGGGTGACCGTCTTCGGTTCAATCTGTGATTGAATCATTATTGCCTCCTATTCGACGCCCGGCGTGGGCGATCGTCGTCAGGCAGCGAGAACAGATCGACAGGGGTGGCGGGGTGGCGCAGGGTGGCGCTCATTTAATGACACCAATGCCACCCTTTGTTTTATTGAGGATTTGAGATTTTTCGGTTTGGACACCGGCCCCGCATGCGACGTCAACGAACGACTCAGATTGCGATCCTTCTTTGTTTCGTCTTTTCTCCTTTTAGGCGAGTCGCGTGTGGCGCGGAGAGAAAGGGGGAGCAGGAATGACCGAGATCTTTTTTAACTGCCCATGATTTTTCCCCTGACCCTCGCCACCGTACTTTTTGCGCGTGGCTGATCTCCATTTTAGGACTGCCAGGTTTCAGGCTGCTCTCATCAGGTGAGTGGTGCTAGGGCCTGTTTCATAAAACAAGAAAAGGAGCTGAGGCATGGCTTTACCACCCCGCGTCTATTTTACATTGCATGAAGCCGCAGCCCGCTGGGACTGCACCCTCGCCGATATCGCAGGCTGGGCCTCGGTCGGGCGCTTTGACATCGTCACCGCAATCGCGCCGGTGGCGTCGGGATTACAGATTGTGTCCGGATACGTTGTCGTCTCGGTTACGGACATCCTGCAGATGTTCCGACGCTGCGGAACCGGGCCCACAGAGAGCTTTCTGCGTCGTGTGTGGCCCAAAGACCAAGAAGGCTGGATCATGATTGCGGACCCGGCCGACCGCATCAAGGTCACGCTGGCGGACCTGCTAATCATGGCCGAGGACGTCCACCGTTTCGAGGCGGACTGTGATCTACTGCGCCGCCCGGCATCACACATTGGGTCAACCGCACGCTATGACTGGGATGGGATGTACATCGCACTGATGGTCCGCATCCATGATCAAGGTCTTCCTGCGACGCAGGCCGAATGGTTGGGTGAGGTGCAGGATTGGTTTGTCGCCAGCAGTGAAGGTGGCGAGGTTCCAGATGAACGCACGATCCGCCGCAGGCTCACCCCGATCTGGAAAGCACTGCGGGGATCCTGCTGATCATCAAAACGCCGAGGTGCAGAAGTTCAGGCCGACTTTTGCGCCTCGTCGGCGTCATGCACCAGTTTTGGCCGGGGCCGGAATGCGCTTGCCACCGCATCGACGCCCGCACGCAGCGGCGAGTCCATCAGATGGGCGTAGCGCTGCGTCGTCTGCATCTGGCTATGACCCAAGAGCTTGCCGATCATTTCCAGCGAGGCACCGCCGCTGACCAGTAGCGAGGCAAACGTGTGGCGCAGGTCGTGGATCCGGACATCTGGGATGCCGACCTGCTTCTGGATATGGGCCCAGAAGCGGCGGATTTCCCTCACGGGCTGGCCTGGAACATCACCGGGAAACAGCAGGACGCAGCCGCGCGGCACCAGCAGCTGGCGCTGACGCACGATTGCCGCCGCCTCGTCGGAAATCGGCAGGCGGTGGATCTTGCGCTGCTTGGTCATGCTGGCAGGTTTCGACCAGCTCAGGTGTTCAAGGTTGAAGTGTTCAAACTGCGCCTGCCGCACCTCACCGACCCGCGCGCCGGTCAGCATGCACATTCGGATGATATCGGCCGCGCGGCGATCCTCGGCAGTCTCCAGCGCTTCAGCCAGTTTGTGGATTTCTTCATGGCAGAGAAAGCGTTCGCGGGGGTTTTCGATCCGACGGCGGAAACTTGAGGCTGGGTTATCGTCGCGCCAGCCCCAGCCGACGGCATAGGTGAACATCTTGCGCAGGACTTCACCGGTCCGGTTGGCGCGCACCGGGGTCGGCTTGGCCGCTTGCAGCTTCCGCGCCCGGTTGTTCGGCGTCACCTTCGAGGGTCGGGCGCGGCCCGCTGCCACCTTGTTCAGCAGCTTTTCCACATCGTAGGGCGTAATCTCTGTCACGAGTCGATTGCCCCAATCCGGTGCGACCAGCTTGGCCAGCATCGATTTCTGGTCGGAGGCGTTGATTGGCGAGAGGTGCGGCAGGTGCACCTCAGTGTACCACCGCAGGAGTCGTGTTGAGACAAAGATGCATTGTTTGAAACTATTCGGGCAGCGCCTGGCCGCCCGAGACTTTGACCGGCAAGTTGCGGAAGTCCAAATCCGTGCCGCGATACTCAACGGCTTCACCGCCCTTGGCATCCCAAACACCGTTACTGTAGGCTGAGTCCGTCAGGGGTCAGGGGAAGCACGCCATAAGGGCGATTTGTGCAACAAAGCCGGTCCAACTGCTCATGCCTTCCAGTTATCACGCTGGATTCACACAGTGAATCCCATCCGAGGATTTGTGAAACAAAGCCAGTGCCCCCTAAAAGGGGGGTTTTTTGCGTATGGCTTCTACCGCGTCCTGTTCACACGCACGACAGACTTGGTTCAAAAGCTCCAACAGGCCAGACGCGATCTCGCACTTGAAAGTGCCATAGCAAAGCTCGACAAATTCGATCTGTTGATCCTCGACGACTTTGCCTATGTCACAAAGGATCAGGCCGAGACCAGCGTGCTGTTCGAACTGATCAGCGCCAGATATGAACGGCGATCCATGCTGATCACAGCAAACCAGCCCTTCGGGGCATGTGATACGATCTTCCCAGATCCGTCCATGACCATGGCAGCCCAGATCGATTGGTTCACTATGCGACTATCTTCGAGATGAACGTCGAAAGCTATCGAAGGAAGGCTGCAATAAAGGCCGGTCGACAAGACCGCAAAACAAAAAAAAGCGCAAGATGGTGACAAACCCCGTTGTTCAAGGTGCGGTGGATCAGGTTGTTCCATGCGTCGATGTCAGCCGCCAACGCTTCTGGACAGAGATCAATTTGTGTGTGTGCTTCGCCTTTGAAGGCTTGAGGCAGCATGCGGACCAGGTCCGCAGACTCATTAGAAACAAGCCGCTGATCAGTTTTGTCTACGAGTAAAGGAACAGTGACGCGGCCTGTGTGGGTTGGGTCGCGTCGTCCATAGACCTGATGCAGGGCCGATGCGTCGCCAATATCATCGAAATACCCTTCGGATGGATTAAATACTCAGCCCTGATCCATGCGCCGAGGAGCTACCATAGAAACCGAGATGGCGTCTTCCAGTCCAAGAACAGCGCGCAACAGCAAGACGCGGTGCGCCCAAGGGCAGTTCCACGCCGCATAGAGGTGATAGCGGCCCGCTGTCGGCGGAAAGGTTGTGTCCTCCCCGCCAATCCAGTTGCGCACGACACTGGGCGTTCTTTTCCAGTCGCCTTTTGCGGTGACGCTGCCAAGTGTTGCGTCAGTGGTCCATTTTCCGGCAATCATTTTGCCAACGGCTGCGCCTTCCTTGACGGTGTGTGGTTAGCTGAGTTTATTCGCCAGCGCTTTGATTTCATCTGTCGCACGAAGCAACGCCGTATCGTCCATCATATGTTTGTCAGCGGCGACGAACGTGACGTCAGTGATGCCGATAAAGCCCATGATATGGCGGATATAATTGCTCGCAAAATCAATGTCGGAACCGATCGGCGTGCCGCCAGAAACATAGACGACTATGGCGCGTTTGCCTTCGAGCAGCCCAACTGGACCGTTCTGCGAATAGGCAAATGTCCGGTGTGCGCGGCAGACCTGATCAATCCATGCTTTGAGCGCAGCAGGCACTCCAAAGTTGTAGATTGGCAAGCCAATCAGCAGTGTATCTGCGGCCTCCAGCTCATCAATCAAGGCGTTAGATACCGACAGCTTCGCATTCTGTTCGAGGCTTCGGTCATCCGCAGCGGTGTTGTTCGCCGCTACCCATTCGGCGTCCACATGTGGCAGGCTTTCCGTCAGGTCGCGTTCCACAACTGTTGCAACGTTCCCCAGTTTGGAAATGAACGTATCCATCAGGACACGGGAATGCGCGCCGTCGGTCTGAGCGCTGGAATCAATACGTAGAATTTTCATGTTTGTGCTCTTTTCTTAAAATATTGGAGTTTAGAGTGTGGACCAACCACCATCGATCGCGATCTCTTCGCCACGGATATATGAAGCATCTGAAGACGCGAGGAAGGTGACCGCTCCTGAGATTTCCTCTGCTTCGCCAAATCGCCCTGCGGGAACTTTGGATACGACATCTTGCGCCATCGCATTCAGGTCATCTTCGGACATTTCAAGTTTGCTATAAATCGGAGTGTTGATGGGACCCGGCGCAATCGCGTTTACCCGAATACCTTGCCCGCCAAGCTCTGCCTGAAATGTGCGCACAAGCGAGCGAACAGCAGCTTTGGACGCAGAATAGATGGCCATACCCGGCTGGGCTAACACATCAAGGCAAGAGGTCGTCATAATGATGGAACCGCCGTCGCCCATCAGTGGTGCGATGGCCTGAACCGTAAAGACCGGCCCCGCGACATTGATCGCAAGCTGGTTGTGGATGTGGTCTGTATCGATGGAACCAAGGGGAGCGGGCCACGTCACGCCTGCATTCACAAACAGGACATCGACATGTGAAAACTGCGCAGCTACAACTTCTGCAAGGTGGATTGCGTCCTCGGGCACTTCAGTACGCGCAACAGTCCCCATCGCATTTGGCCCGAGCTTTTCTGCTGCGTCCGCTACGCGTGCCTTGTCTTGGCCAGTGATCAGAACTTTAGCGCCATCATTGATAAAGCGTTGCGCCGTGGCAAAACCGATGCCCGTCGTGCCGCCTGTGATAACAACTTTTTTTCCAGTGAAATCTGTCATTTTGCATTCCTTCTTAGGTGTGTCATTTCGCTTGACCCTTAGATAACACTTGCTGAAAATGAGAGTATGGGTTGATTTGGCAATACATACTTGCCGAAAGGAGAAGTCTTGGCGCGTTTGGATGAGATTGAGACGTTTGTTGCGATTGTCGATGCAGGGACTCTCACAGAAGCGTCGCGGCGTAGCGGATTGGCTTTGTCGGCTGTCAGCCGCCGTCTTCGTGACCTTGAAGCGCGGATGGGGACAACCCTGATCCACCGCTCCACCCGAACCTTTAGCCTATCCAGTGAAGGTCAGGATTTTTATCTGCGGTGCAAACAAATTCTGTCCGACCTGCAAGAGGCAGAGACTGACCTGCGCGACACCAAAGGGCGCATCACGGGGCGCATTCGCATCGCAGCGCCACTGACGTTCTCTGTCTTACACCTGTCGCCGATCCTCAATGAGTTCATGACCCTTCACCCCGAAGTTGAGATCGATCTGGACGTAAATGACAGGCAGGTTGATTTAGTGGCCGAAGGATTTGATCTTGCGATCCGGATTGGTCGCTTGAGTGACAGCAGTTTTCTTGCAAAGCGTTTGACGCGTATTCGCCATGTTCCCACTGTCGCGCCAAGTTTGATCGAACGGTTAGGACAGCCAGAGAGACCCGAAGATCTCACTGATTTTCCTGCGCTGACGTATCGTTCTAGTGGCCCGGGAACAGAGTGGCGGTTTGTGCGTCCGGATGGACGAAAAGGGAGTGTGACGGTTAAAGGAACACTGGCCTGTAACAATGGCGATGTCCTGCGGTCTGCCGCGATTGCTGGATTGGGTGTAGCATTCGAGCCGACATTTATCTGTGGCCCCGCCATATTAGATGGCCTACTGACGCCGCTGTTTTTTGATCATACATGGTCTGAAAATGCCGCCTATGCTGTGTTTCCCCCCGGTCGGGCACAAACAGCCCGTGTCCGCGCGCTCATCGAACACATCGGATCACATCTCACGAAAACGCCTTGGTGGGACGCAAAGCTGATGGAGAAATATAGCATGGCATGAGGCCGCGTTTCGCACGGCCATTATGCGAGGCCCCGCCGTACGCCGATCATTTTAATGAACTAGGACAACAATATGACACTTGTCCTTGCAATCTCGCGTAGTTCCTCTGGATCGGATGACCAACGGGCAGTCAATCCGATCGCGCGGCCTTGTGCGACGTAGAAACGCGCGAGCTTCAGCGGATCTTGGTCCTCTGGAAACTGCCCATCTTTTTCCGCCTGTCGAAGTCGCGTGTATATTGCGGCCTCTTCTTCAGCAAAGGCTTTAAGAACACGGCGCCTAATTTTATGGGTGCGTTCGTCGCCGTTCATGGACGCCATCAGTAAAAAACAGCCTGGTTCGGCGCATTCGGCGGTCAAAGTATTGATTAGAACGTTTAATGCGTTCTCTATCGCTGTCCTTACGTCGGGATGCTCAAGTGCCTCAAGCCATTTCTGGCGCGACTTTTCAAGGTAACGTTCTAACACCGTTAGAAACAGAGTTTCCTTATCGGTGAAGGCCCCATAAAGACTGCCTCTGCCCAACCCGGTCGCATCCGTCAGATCATCAATTGAAGTTGCATCAAACCCTTTGCGCCAAAAGACACGCATGGCACTATCGAGAGCTTTCTCGGTATCAAATCGGCGAATTCCAGCCACGGGACACTATTCCTTCTTTCTGGACTGTTCAGTTTTGATTGCTTCGCTTTAGCGACTGTCACATGCCTATATGTTCATAAACTATACAGTTTGTAGTTCGCGGATAGCCATTACGGACGATAGCGTCGAGACGCAATACGGTACAACATAAGTCACAGCGATGCGGATCGCATCAGATTGGGAAATCGAGCCCCAAAATATGGTGTCGCCATGATTGATTATTGCCAGAATCGTGCCCACAGCCAACGATATACGAAGCGCCCTTCGTCGCACGGGACGCAACAGTGCTAAGCCAACTGCAGATTCTTGCCTGACAAAATTGACTAGCTTAGCCATGCGCAGCAATGTTGACGGCCACAAGGTCCTCAGTCGTCACCGCAAACGCCCGCAGCGCAAAGCTTTCATTTGACGCGAGATTACATAGCGCTGCGATGTCACGGCCCAGTTGCCTGATTGTTTCCGCATCACGGTCCGGTTTTTTCATAAACAGAAGTTCTGCGTAAACGGCGGCGGAGGTTGGCCCTGTTTCGGCACGCATTAATAAAAGGTTGACCGCAGGCGCCCCTAAGCTGTCGCACATTAATGCATCGATCTGCTTCAGCTTCGGGCCTATGCGTGCGGCCGCGGCTGCTGATGCCGTGATTTTGAGATTTGGCATCAGACCGACCCTATATGATATCCGCGATGGTATCGCCTGGCGGGTGGCCAGGCCAATCAATCGCACCAGCACGTAGGGATGGGCGCGCATAGGTTTGTTTTGCGAATTCGGCCAAATGCGGATGTTCATTCCACATCCAAGCATACCCAAGATAGGTCAACCTGAAGAGCGAAACTCCCCAGAAGATATCGGCGAGCGTGAAGTCATTGGACACCGACCAACTGGTTGACCGATTTGAAAGGCGTTTGGCAAACGCGTCTACACCGGATTTCGTTGTAGCGATGATGTTCTTCATCGACACTGGATCATGAATGAATTTGCGCCCTGCGTCTTCTTTGATTAATTTTTGATCATATGCTTGACGAAGTGGAGAGCCGTCGGGAAGAGCGTCGCGGTGTTTCTTGACCTGCTCAATTTTGCGAAGATGTGCATCTTTCATTCCTGCCTGAATAGGTGGGGGCCGGTGGTCGCCATCTGGGTTTGCGCCGTAGAACAACCCAGCATGTGGCAGCGCATCTACGGCGTCGACCTCGGCCATAACGGCCGCTTTTTCAGCATCGGGGATCAGTTTGCCGTCCGAAAGATCATTCGCATAAAGGGCGATCAAACGGCTGTCGGCGACGACCTCGCCTTTATCGTGGTCCACCAACGTTGGCACGACCAATGGATCGAAGCCTTCGCCGGTCGTTCCCGTCGCTCCTGAATATGACGAAACCATGCTCTCTGCGCGAGCAAGCGGTGACGCCATTCGCAGCGCCACATAGTCTGCGTTATAGTTTTCGTTCAGCGGTGGCATGATGACCAACTCGTTGCTGCCAAATGTTTGGCCTGCTTCGATCAGAGAAACTCGTGATTTTTGCGAACAGATGGACATTACAAAATGGAACAATTCGATCTGCGGGTCGGGCCCGGCCTCATCGCGGGGCGTCGTTGGTGTCGGGGCATCGGGGCTGATAATTGTGCGGCGCGAAGCATCGCCTACAGCAGAAATTCGCGCCGACTTTGTGAGAGTATGCGTATCGATTTTGCTAGTTTGGGAATGGGTCTGCATGATATCCTCTTTTCTGATTAGATTGCGCCACGCATTCCTGCGTCGACAAGAATTTCGGTGCCTGTGATGGCGCTGGCATGTGGGCCTGCAGCGAATAGGACGGCGTCGGCAATTTCGGACGGCCTGATAAAACGGCGCAGGTCCAAATCCAGATCACGCGGGATCGTATCGCGCAAAGCCTCTTCAGGGCTTACGCCCGCCCGTTCGGCATATTGTTCGATCTGGCCACCAGGGTCTGTCCATTGTGGGGTAAGTGTCGGGCCGGGTGAGACACAAACGGCGCGGACACCATCGGGGCCAAATTCTTTGGAAATCGTTTTGGTTAGGCTGAGTATTGCGGCCTTGGTCGCGCAGTAATCCGGCTGGATAATGATCGGTTCTCGCGCCAGAATACTTGCGATCGAAACCACTGCGCCCTTAGTCTTGATCAGGTGCGGCATGGCGCTGCGGGTTGCTCGGACCATAGAAAAGAAATTGATTTCAAACAGGCGGGCCCAATCGTCATCCGTTGTTGTCAGAAAACTGGTTCGTACCGGAGAGGCGCCCAAATTGTTGATAAGAACGTCCAGCTGACCCGAGCGTTCAACGGCAGCTTCGATCAGGGCAGGTGGGCCGTCACGTGATCCCAGATCTAGCTCCAAGGCAAAGCCGCCACTCTCTTCAGTCAGTTTCGTTAGCTCCGGTGTGACTGTGATGTCGGCAGACATCACGCATGCTCCTTGCGCTACGAGGCGACGGGCAATTTCTAACCCGATTCCAACACCAGCGCCTGTCACGACGACGGTTTTGTCTTTGAATTGTTCGGTCATCACTGTTTCCCTAACTTGTTCATGTGTCTTGTCTTGCGTGCACAACCGCAGCGTTGAAGGCAGGCATAAGTCGATCTCGAATCTGAGCAGCTGTCATCGTGTCGAACACGCTGGAAAAAACCTCAGGACCAACAGAATTCAGATGCCCGCCGCGGTGTAGCAATGCGAGGATATCATCAATCGGAAGCGCGCCCTCGCCAGGGGGGAGGCGGTGCTGCAGGCAGTCTTCGAACAGGGACATGCCTGTTGGGCAAGTCGCTGTGCCGTCCGCGATTTGGACATGGTCAATTATGCCAGAAGGCACAGCCGCCAGAATTTCGTCTTGGCGTCCGCCGCGGCAATAGTGCCATGTGTCAAACAGCAGTTTAACGTTATCGGCCTGCACTGCCTCTTGAAGGGCGACGACATCTGAAAATCGTGTAAAGCCCCACATTGGCATTGCTTCTAAAACCACAGTGACACCGTGCGTGCGCGCCTCTTGCGCGAGACGCGCCAAATGCGGTGCCAAATCAGCAACCGAATGTGCGCCGACGGCGCTCGGGGTAATGGCTAGAATACGATCAATTCCCAGAGCATTGGCAAACTCGAATGTTCGGCCCAAACCTGCGGACAAGAAGGGTAACATTTCGGCAGCAGGCCCGATCGGCTCCCAATTTGGGTACCATCCAACGACTGGGTCCAAATAGGTCAATGCAATACCTTGATCGTCTGCCATGGCGCGAATCGAAGCAAGCGTCTCACCGCCTGCGAGAAGGCTTTCGATATCGTTTGGCGAAATATTGAGCGCGTCGAAGCGATTGTCTTTTGCGAAGGCGATTCGTTGCATGAATGACAGCTCTCGTACGTTTCCCCACCACAATATCCGTTCGTAATTTCGCATCTATTAGTCCTCCTGCCTAGAGGATTGCAGTGATGGACTATTTGGTCAATCTAAATTTTAAATTCTTGAGAGATTTGTAAAGATAAGCACTTTTAGCCCTTTATTATTGGTAAATACGAAAAATATTTAATGTTGTTGACAAGGCTAGGTTTCTTATATCATTGTAACAATCAGTCCAACAAGGACCTTGAATGATTTGGGAGGATCTTCGACATGACGAAATGGAACCCTTCGCGACGCACCCTGCTTGGTACGATGGCGGCTGCTGGCGCGACGCTTGCGGCCCCTGCACTGGCACAATCCCGCCCTCTGAAAATTGGATTTGTACATCCCGAGACTGGTCCTCTGGGCGCTGTTGCGGGCGGTGATGCCTTTGTCCTTAAAAATCTGCGTGAGGCCTTGTCGGGTGGAATCACTGTTGATGGCGGTCTGATGCGAGATGTCGAAATCATCGTGAAAGATAGCCAATCAAGCTCGAACCGTGCATCCGAAGTTGCGGTAGATCTGATCTTGAATGACGAAGTCGACATAATGTGTGCGGGCATCCATCCTCTCACCGTCAGCCCCGTCGCGGATCAGTGCGAATTGAACGGTGTCCCGCTGGTGTCCACGATTACGCCTTGGCAGACCCAATATTATGGACGTGGCGCCACGGACGGAGACGAGTTTGAAACCCAACTTCACCTGTTTTGGGGATTTGAGCAGATCACCAACACGTATATGAATATTTGGGATCAGCTTGGTTCCAACAAGGTTATCGGTGGCCTTTGGCCCAACAACCCCGACGGCCTCGGCTTTGCAGGGGGCTTTACTCCTGTACTTGAAGCGAATGGTTATTCCGTGGTCGATCCCGGGCGGTATCAGGATCTGACTGATGACTTCACTCCGATCATCCGGATGTTTCTGGAACAAGAGGTCGAATTGATTACCGGCGTCGTCTTGCCGCCTGATTGGACAACGTTTTGGACACAGGCTGCCCAGCAAGGGTTGAGTGTGAAAGCGGCAACAACGGCAGCGGCGCTCGCGTTTCCTGGCACTGCTGAAAGTCTGGGCCCGCTCGCGCAGAATCACAGTTTTGATCTGTTTTGGGACCGTTCGTTCCCTTACAGCAGTTCGATCACTGGGCAGACGGCCGACGCCTACGCCAGTGCATTCGAAGCATCAGAGAACCGCCAGTGGATTCAACCGATCGGGTCGATGCATGCGATCGTGGAAGTGGCGATTGATGCGCTCAAGCGTTCGGGCGGGGAAAACTATGACGCGACCTTGGACGCTTTGTTCAAGACGAACATGGAAACCATCCAAGGTCCAATTGATGCCGCATCCGGCCCAGTGAAGAATGCGGTTTTGACCCCGTTGGCGGGTGCGCAGTGGCGTTTGTCCGATGGACCGCATCAGTTCGAACCGGTCATCGTGTCAAACGTAGCAGCGCCCGGTGTCGACCTGACTGGGGAGGTTCAGTCGACCTCTTGATCTGCCAAAAAATCCAAAACCACATCCTTGGGGCGACATTGGTCGCCCCTTCACAAGATAGGTGAAACCAAAATGCCCCCAGCACCCCTCCTTAGCATGACCGGCATCAATAAGTCGTTCGGCGCCGTCGTAATCGCCGAAGATCTTGATCTTCAGGTCGCTGACGGTGAGGGGCTTGGCATTATCGGACCCAACGGCGCGGGCAAATCAACGTTGTTCAACCTGATTACGGGCGACCAACCCGTGAACAAAGGGAAAATTCTTTTAGGGGATGTTGATATCACGCGAACCCGACCACACGCGCGCTGCTGTGCGGGCATTGGGCGGTCCTATCAAATTCCAAATCCGTTTGGACAGATGAGCGTTTTCGAGAACGTACTAACGGCAAGCGTCTTTGGCGATGCTCAATCTGAGAAAGCGGGCGCGGCAAAGACTGTCAAGATACTCGAGTTAACGGGTTTGATTGGTCAGGCCAACACCACGGCCGGCAAGCTGACGCTCCTTCAGCGTAAACGGCTTGAGATGGCACGCTCGCTTGCGACGAGCCCTCGCATCTTGTTGTTAGACGAGATTGCAGGCGGGCTGACCGAGGGTGAGGTTCAAGCCCTGATCGGCACCATAAAGGATATTCGCAGAACGGGGATCGCTCTTGTTTGGATTGAACATATTGTTCACGCGTTGTTGGCGACAGTCGATCGGTTGATCGTCTTAAACGGTGGCCGGATCATTGCCGAGGGTGATCCGCACGAGGTCATGCGATCCGCCGAAGTACAGCGCATTTATATGGGAGTTGAACCCACATGAAGCGTATCGAAACCCACGGACTGACGGCGTCATATGGTGATTTTCAGGCCTTGTTCGGGATTGATCTAGTCCTTGAGCCCGGCGAGACGACCGCCATAATCGGTGCCAACGGTGCTGGTAAGTCAACTTTCATGAAAGCGCTGACTGGCCTGATGCAGACTGAGGCAGGCATGATTACAGTAGACGGCCAGCCAGCAGGGGCGCGCGCCGCACACCAAATCATCGACACCGGCATTGCGATGGCTCCTGAAGGACGGCGGCTTTTTGGGTCTCTGTCTGTTGAGGAAAACCTGTTGATAGGCCAACGGCAATCGCGGTCGGGTCCATGGACGCTTGACCGGATCTATAAAACGTTCCCGATCCTTGAAGAACGGCGAAAGCTGCCCGCGATGTCCTTGTCGGGCGGACAGCAACAAATGGTGTCGATAGGGCGTGCGCTGATGTCGAACCCGGATGTGTTGTTGTGCGACGAAATCAGCCTTGGTCTAGCACCAGTGATCATCGAAGATCTGTACAAAACGATTGTTACGCTGGGACAAGAGGGCATGTCGATCGTCATCGTCGAACAAGACATCGCGCGCGCGTTATCGGTCGCGCACCAAGTCTATTGTTTTCAGGAAGGGCGCGTGTCGCTTGGTGGGTCGGTCGACACCATCAGCCGCGAGCAGATTACCCAAGCATATTTCGGGATAGATTGAGATGGAAATTGTTCAAATTTTGGTACAGGGCATCTTGCTGGGTGGGGTTTATACCCTGTTTGCGGTCGGTTTGAGCCTGATGTTCGGGATCATGCGGTTGGTCAATATCGCGCATGGCGATCTGATCGTTCTTGCTGGGTTCTTTAGCTACTCCATAATACAGATGACCGGCCTCGGACCGCTCGTGTCACTGGTCATCGTCGTGCCCGCGTTTTTCGCCTTTGGCTACGTTTTACAGGCGGGCATCTTAAACCGCACGCTTGGTGACGACCTTTTGCCACCCATGATTGTGACTTTCGGATTAGCGATAATCATCCAAAACGCCTTACTCGAGGGGTATTCTGCCGACAGCAGAAAGCTGTCCTTGGGTGAGGTGGAAACGGCAAGTTTCGCTCTATCAGAGGGCCTTGCTGTTGGCGTCTTTCCATTGATCATTCTTGCAGTTGCGGTTGGCACCATCGTTGCATTGCAGACGTTGTTCTACCGGACCCGTTTGGGCCGCGAGTTTCGAGCAACATCCGACGACCCAGCAGCGGCACAGATGATGGGGATTGATACAAAGCGAATTTTTGCCATTTCAACAGGTATCGCGCTGGTGGTGATCGGTATTGCTGGTGTCCTCATGGCGGTGCGCACCACCTTCGAGCCACTGTCAGGACCGACACGCCTGTTGTTTGCTTTCGAGGCGGTCATCATCGGGGGGTTAGGCAGTATTTGGGGCACCCTTTTCGGGGGCATCGCTCTTGGACTGGCCCAAGCCATTGGCGGTGCGATTGATCCCCAATTTCAGATATTGGCCGGGCACCTTTTGTTCCTGCTGGTCCTTGTCATCCGCCCGCAGGGCCTCTTTCCGAAGGTGTCACACTAATGTCGACTTACCAAATCAGGACGATGACGCGCGGGTCGCGCATTTCACTAAGCCTAGTTGTTATCGGACTTCTGGCGCTGTTGGCTTTGCCGCTGACGGGTGACCGCGGGACCATGCGACTTGTTGTCGAAATCGCCTATTTTCTGGCGCTTGCGCAAATGTGGAATCTGTTGGCGGGTTATGCCGGGCTACTCAGTGTGGGGCAGCACGCGTTCATTGGGTTTGGCGGATACATGTTGTTCGCGCTTGTCATACATGCAGGTTTGCCGCCGATCTGGTCTCTGCCTTTAGCTGGCCTGATTACAGCGGCGATTTCGATCCCTGTGGGCCTGATCGTCTTTCGACTGGCAGGGCCCTATTTTGCCATCGGCACGTGGGTTGTGGCCGAAGTGTTTAAGCTAGCGTTCTTCGAAGTGTCTGCCTTGGGGGGCGGGTCAGGGGTGTCCTTGCCGCTCGATGCCGTTCGATCAATTGCCGATAGCCGCGAAGGCCGTGAGCTAACAATTTACCTGTGCGCAATCGCAATCGCGACAGCATCTACATTGGGCGTCTGGGCGTTGCTGCGGTCTAGGCTCGGGTTGGGATTGACCGCTATCCGTGATAATCCAGTCGCATCCGCGTCCATCGGGATCGACACCTTCCGCCTACGGTTCAGCGTATTCGTCGCCGTGGCAGGGATAACCGGCATGATTGGGGCACTGATTTTTCTACAGAAACTCCGGATTTCACCCGTTGCCGCATTCGACGTCATGGAATGGTCGGCGGCTGTGATTTTCATGGTCGTTATTGGCGGGATCGGCCGCATCGAAGGCCCTTTCGTCGGGGTCGCCGTATACTTCTTACTGCGTGAGCTGCTGTCCGATTACGGAACATGGTACCTCATCGCGCTCGGCCTGTTCGCCATCATTTTGATGCTGTTTGCACGCCAAGGCCTTTGGGGCCTGATTGCGAACCGTTGGGGATTATCGGTCTTTCCCGTCAATAGGCACATCGAAATTTCAACATCATATGACCCAAAAACTGAGGAATCGATATGACACACGACAAGAATGACTATTTGCTTTGGCAAGGAACAATGCGGGAGCTTTCGTTAAAAGAGCAGCTACATGTCGCCCAGCAAACGGGGTTTGGAAAAATCTCGATTACTCCGCTCCATGTCACCAAATGGAAAGAGGCCGGACTATCAGCCAAAGATCAGCTTTCGATGGCAGATGATCACGGTGTGAAATTGGCGCATCTTGACCCGTTAACGCGGTGGGCGCCAAAATGGCTACCCGACAATGTAGACCCTGGTTTTAATGACTTCTTGGGCTTCTCGATCGACGATTTCATGCGTTTGGCTGAGGAATTTCAGGTCGAAAGCATGTCGACGATTTCAAGCGCACCCGCTGGCACAGTCAACAGCGCGCAATACACAGAGAGCTTTGCGGCGATCTGCGAGCGGGCAGCCAGTATCGGGGTCCGTTGCGATCTTGAATTTATCCCGTTCTGGGGACTGTTTGATCTGAACATGGCTTGGACAATTGTGCGCGATGCAGACAAGGATAACAGCGGAATCGTTTTTGATTACTGGCATTTCATGCGCGGCACACCTGATCTCGATCTTCTATCCAGAATTCCGGGTGAAAAGATATCATCGGTACAATTGGCCGATGCGTCGCTCGCCTATCCTGCGGACCGGCCTGCGCCTATGGATTGCCTTGATTGGCGGGTTCCATGCGGAGAAGGTGAGTTCCCGGTCACTGAGATCACGCAGACAATTCAAAAGATAGGCGGGATGAAGAATGTCGGACCCGAGATTTTCTCGGCCAAGTTCGATAAAATGTCAGCCGATGAGATCATCGCATCAATTCGCTACTTTTTTCCGAAAGCCTTGGAAAAAGCAGGTGCTTTGAACGGATACACCGCGCGCCCGGTCTAATGGCCGGACAATAAACAGGGGAGGAAGATCAAGATGAGTAAGGGTACAATCAAAAACCACAAGGCTGACATCAAAGACATTAAGATGCACTATACGGTCGCAGGTGAAGGGCCTGCGATTGTGCTGATCCACGGATGGCCACATACAAATTACGGTTGGCGCAAAGTACAAGCCAAGTTGGCTGAAAACTACACCGTTATTGCGCCAGACATCCGCGGCGCCGGTTATACCAGCCGCCCTGAAACCGGATATGATGGCGATAATATTGCCGACGATATCAGGACATTGGTGAAGGACCATTTGGGTTTTGATAAAGTGGTCGTTGTGGGGCACGATTGGGGGTCTGTTTGGGCGTATCACTACGCGGCACAGTTCCGGGATGAAGTTGTTGGTCTTGGCAATTTCGAGATGATGATCCCCGGAACGGGCGGCCATGAGGCGGGGATGCAACCAAAGCCTGATGGAAAATTCTTTTGGCATATGAATTGGCATTCGGTGCCGACCTACCCCGAAGAATTGATCCGCGGGAACGAGCGTAAATACCTCGACTATTACTACACTGAATTCAGCTACAATCCTTACTCTGTGACGATTGAGGCGTTGAATGAATATGAGCGGGCCTTCACTCAGTTCGGCTCGTTGCGTTCCGGCCTAGAGATTTACAAAAAGTTTTGGGAGCACGCTGCGCAAGCCGAAAAGCACATGCAGACCAAGCTGGAGATGCCCGTAATTGCTTGGGGCGGGGCTGCGTTGATGAACGATTGGTGCGTTGAGTCGATGCAGCATGTCGCAACGGACGTATCAGGTGGTGGCATCCCAGAATGTGGCCATTGGGTTGCCGAAGAGCAGCCTGATTTCGTGGCCAATGAAATCCGGAAACTGGCTGAAAAAGCCTTTGGTTAAAATCAACATTTCGCAGGCAGTTCTTCTGCCTGCGACCCCATTTCTTTTATCAGGAGAACCGATATGGATGGCGCTTTAAAGACCACTCCCGACATGATTACCGAGATCGTGCTAAAATCTTATGAGAAGGCTCCCGATCCAAGGACCAACCAAATTCTGCAGGAGCTCATCATCGCACTGCACGGGTTTGCCAAGGCGGTGAAGCTGACGCCTGATGAATTGATCGCCGCGACTCAGCTCTTGGCACGTACTGGCCAAATCAGCGATCATAAGCGGCACGAATTCATCCTAATGTCCGACATTCTTGGACTAACGATGCTGGTCGAGACAATGAATGATGATCTGCCAGAGGGTGCGTTTGAGCCCTCGGTTCTGGGACCGTTTTATCGCGAAGGCTCGCCTGAAATTGCGCATTTCGATAATATCTCTCGTGGTGACAACGATGGCAGTCCTGCGCTTGTGTCTGGGCAAGTCCGGGATATCGACGGCAATCCTGTTGTAAATGCAATGCTGGATATCTGGCAGACTAACAACAATGGGCTCTATGAGAACATGGACGATACGCAACCTGACTATAACTTGCGTGCGCGATTACGTACTGACGGGGAGGGCACATATTCGTTTTGGACAGTAAAGCCAGAATCTTATCCCATTCCAACCGATGGCCCCGTTGGCGACGTTCTAGAAGCCGGTGCTCGTCACAACATGCGTCCGGCGCACATCCACTTTATTGTATCGGCTCTGGGCTACAAGACGATCGTTTCCGAGTTGTTCGCACGGGAAGATGAGTACATCGAGGGTGACGCCGTTTTCGGCGTCAAAGACAGCCTCCTTGTCGATTTCACACCCGCGGATGAGCCCGCTGTTGCGTCTAAGTCTGGCATGGAAAATCCGTTTTGGCGTATGTCATATGATTTTGTTCTTGTGGCCGGCGATCGTGCCCAAACCGCATTTTCAACGGAACGATAGGGATGGATCCGTTCGTATACTCTGCCGGACCAGCCCGTGTTTTATTTGAAACAGGCGGGCTGGCAAAGACAGGCGCAGAATTGGAGTTTCTTGGGGTGCACCGTGCCCTTGTGCTTAGCACGCCGCAGCAGTCTGGTGAAGCTGAGGCGCTTGCCAAGTCACTCGGATCTCGCGCTGTCGGTGTCTTTTCCGATGCCGCGATGCACACGCCTGTTGAGGTCACGCAACAGGCCATGGCGCAAGTTCAATCGAAGAATGTTGATGGAATCGTTTCCTATGGTGGCGGCTCGACGATCGGTTTGGGCAAGGCAATTGCGCTTCGGACCGATCTGCCGCAATTAGCGATTCCGACAACCTATGCGGGGTCAGAAATGACGCCCATCATCGGACAGACCGAAGTTGGGCGCAAAACCACACAGACGACATCCAAAGTCTTGCCAGAAACGGTGATCTATGACCCGGCGCTGACATATACGCTGCCTTCGTTTATCGCTGGACCATCGGCGGTGAATGCGCTGGCCCATGCGGTAGAGGCTCTTTACGCGGAAAACCGAAACCCGGTGACCTCTATGCAGGCGGAGGCGTCGATTGCAGCGATCGGTCGATCAATGTCAGGGCTAATGTCTGGCGCGATTGATGAAAATGCGCGTGCTGATGCGTTTTATGGAGCTTGGTTGGCCGGCACTTGTTTGGCCAGCGTCGGTATGGGGATCCATCACAAAATTTGCCACACACTTGGTGGGTCGTTCAATTTGAATCACGCTGATATCCATTGCTTGATGATCCCCTATACGGCTGCGTTCAACCGTGATCACGCACCCGAAGCGATGGCCGCGATAGCGCGGGCCCTAGGTGTGTCCGACCCGATCGCGGGTTTGTTTGGGCTAATGCAAACCGCTGCAAAGACCAAAGACCTCAAGTCATTTGGTATGTCGTTGGATGACATTGAACGCGCGTCAGACCTTGCGATGGAACGGGCCTATTACAATCCACGGCCTATAACGCGCGACAGTGTCCGCAACATGTTGCTGGCAGCCTATGAGGGGGCCCATCCGTGAGCGAACCCCACTTTAATCTGTTGGTGATTGGCTGCGGATCAGGCGGCTGAAGAGCTGGTCACGCTTATACACCCACGCGAACCCATCAACGAGCACCAAAAGCAGCTAAAGGAGATCAACATGAACACTCTTGAAACCGACGTCACTGTTGTTGGTAGCGGCCCAGCGGGCAGTACAATGGCGCTTGCGTTGGCAAGCTATGGCATCAAAGTTACGTTCATCAGCCGCTATCGCTGGACCAGTCCGACACTCCGTGCCCATATCACCAACCAGCGTACGATGGAGATCTTGCGTGATTTCGGGATTGAGCAGGAGGCGCTGGCCGATGCATCCCCGCAGTCGCAAATGGCCAACACCGTGTTTTGCACCAGCTTGGCCGGACAGGAACTGGGTAGGGTTCAGCCATGGGGAAATCACCCCGCAAGGTTGGCAGAATATACAATGTTTAGCACGACATCGATGTGTGATTTGCCACAGACATATATGGAGCCGCTGTTGGTCTCTAATGCGCTCAAACGAGGAGCAGATGTTCGGTTTAACACGTTTTTTCAGCCTTTTGTGGAGACATCGGATGGTATTTCCGTTCAGGCCGAGGACAGGTTGACCGGCGCTCCCTTTGACATCAGAGCCAAGTATCTTGTGGGTGCGGACGGTGGTAATTCGCTTGTGGCAGAGCAGGCAGGGCTGTCCTTTGAAGGTGCTATGGGCATTGTCGGATCAACGAATATTGAATTTGAAGCCGACCTTAGTGCGCTCACGGTGCATCGCCCCAGCGTTCTTTACTGTGTCATTCAGCCGGGCTCTGACGTTGGTGGGGTTGGTATGGGGTTTCTACGCATGGTGCGGCCATGGAATAAATGGCTGATCGTTTACGGCTACGACTTCGATGCTGGACCGCCAGAAATGATGGATGACTACGCAACAGGCATTATCCGCTCTCTAACTGGCCTGCCAGATCTCGCACCGAAGATCACAGGCACTTCGCTATGGACCGTGAATAACTATTGGGAGACGGAATTGTCCAAAGGTTGCGTTTTTTGCGTTGGAGATGCTGTGCACCGCCATCCGCCAACCAATGGGTTGGGATCAAACACATCCATGCAAGACAGCTACAATCTTGCTTGGAAATTAGCACTCGTTTTGAAGGGCACAGCCGCACCCGCGCTGCTGGACAGCTACAACGCAGAACGCGCGCCTGTCGCTGCCCAAATTGTCTCGCGTGCGATCCGTTCCATCCAAGAGTATGGACCGATCTTCGGCGCACTGGGCCTCGGGCCTGATGTGGACAAGGACGCCACAACAGAATCTATAGCACAGCTCTCTGACGCCTCTGCGAAGGCGCATGAACGCCGTGAAGCGTTTCGCAACGAGCTGGATGCCAAATCATACGAATACAATGCGCATGGTGTTGAAATGAACCAACGATACGTTTCGGGGGCCGTGATACCTGATAGAATACCCAACTCTTCAACGCGCGATGCCGAGTTGTTTCATATTCCGACAACCAGCCCCGGTGCAAAGCTCCCCCATGCCTGGCTTGAGGATAAGACTAATCTCCTCTCCACACTCGACCTTGTGGGGCAGGAAGAATTCACACTGCTGACCGGTATTGAAGGTGAAGCATGCGTCGACGCCGCAGATACTCTGGCCAAGCGACACAAGCTGCCTTTGAGCGCTTATATGATCGGGCGCGGCCAACAGTACCAAGACCTCTACGGAGACTGGCAGCAGCTTCGCGAAGTCCGTGAGGTTGGTTGCATTCTAGTGCGGCCCGATGGCTATGTGGCATGGCGATCCACAGGAATAGCTTCTCGGCCAGACGAAGCGCTTAGCGCCGTGCTCGGTGAGGTTCTGTCTCAGCCAACTTTCGTATCTACACACGAGGCGGCGTGATGGTGAACAAGCTCACAACATTGGCCGAGGCGTTAGAAGACATAGACGACAACGCGGGCATTATGATTGGAGGATTTGGTGGTTCAGGTGCTCCAATCGAATTGATTCACGCCCTGATTGATCGGTTTCGTGCGACGGGTCACCCGCGCAACCTGACGGTGATCAACAACAACGCCGGTAACGGGTCGGTTGGAATTGCGGCAATGATCTGGGCTGGTATGGTTGGAAAAATCATTTGCTCGTTTCCGCGTTCTTCGAATGCTGATGCATTCAATACCGCATATCGTTCTGGTGACATTACGCTTGATCTTGTTCCCCAAGGTACTCTGGCCGAACGGATCAGGGCAGGGGGCGCAGGCATTCCTGCATTTTATACGCCTACTTCAGCAGGCACTGAGTTAGCAAACGGCAAACCGACCGCAGTGTTTGACGGTAAAACATATGTGCAAGAGCGATCCCTCAAGGCAGATTTTGCCCTTGTAAAAGCTCACCAAGGCGATAGCGCAGGCAATCTGACATACCGCATGGCGGCCCGAAATTTTGCGCCGCTCATGGCGATGGCAGCTAAGACGACAATTGTACAGGTTGGCAACCTTTTACCAGTTGGTGCGATTGACCCTCAGGCGGTTGTGACGCCGGGTCTATTCGTGGACCGGATCGTTGCAGTCCCCGATCCCCAACAAGAAGAATTTTTGGTGCGCGAAGGAGCGGTCTATTGAATACACCGACAAAGCTATCCGGAGCGCAAATTGCGTGGCGCGCGGCCCAAGATATTCAAGACGGATCCTACGTGAACCTAGGGATCGGGCTACCGGAGTTGATCGCCAAGTTTCAGCCGGACGGACGCTCTGTCACCTATCACACCGAAAACGGAGTCTTAGGGTTTGGAAAGGCGCCCGCCCCAGGCGAGGAAGATTGGGACCTAATCAACGCGGGCAAAAAGGCTATTACCCTTAACCCCGGCGCGTCTTTTTTTCATCACGCCGATAGTTTTGCGATGGTGCGCGGTGGACATTTGGATCTTGCGGTTCTTGGGGCCTATCAGGTTGCCCAGACCGGAGATCTTGCAAATTGGAGTGTTGGCCCGAAGGGCGTGCCGGCCGTGGGTGGTGCGATGGATCTAGTACACGGAGCCAAGCGCGTCGCAGTGATAACAGATCATACAACAAAAGACGGTCAACCAAAGCTCTTGCGCGCGTGCACGCTGCCCCTCACAGGAATGAACTGTGTGACACGGGTTTATACGTCGCTCGCTGTTATTGACGTCCAGCCAGAAGGCTTTGTGCTGCGCGAAAAACTACCCGAACTGTCAATGGATGACTTGGCCCGCGTGACTGACGCGCCGCTTCATCTTGATGGGCCAATTGTGGATTTGATTGTACCCGAGGTGTCAAATGACTGACGTATTTATTTGTGATTATATCCGCACGCCGATTGGGAAATACGGCGGTGCCTTGTCGTCTGTGCGCGCCGATGATTTAGGCGCGGTGCCACTGCGCGCCCTTGCCGCGCGCAATTCCAGGCTTGATCTTGAGGCTATTGATGAGGTGATTTTTGGCTGCGCAAATCAAGCGGGAGAGGATAATCGCAACGTGGCGCGTATGTCTTTGTTGCTTGCCGGTATGCCAGTAACGGTACCGGGCGTGACTGTGAACCGTCTTTGTGGATCTGGTATGGACGCAATCATAACCGCCGCGCGCACAATCAAATCAGGCGAAGCGGACGTTATTATCGCGGGCGGAGTCGAAAGCATGTCTCGGGCACCGCTTGTCATGCCGAAAGGTGAGACAGCCTTTTCGCGTCGTCCCGAGGTACACGACAGTACAATTGGCTGGCGGTTCGTCAATCCGCTGATGAAACAGCGATATGGTGTCGATAGTATGCCTGAAACGGCTGAAAATGTAGCTGCTGAGCATGCAGTGTCGCGCGCAGACCAAGATGACTTTGCGCTGGCGTCTCAGCAAAAGGCCACTCGAGCACAGGAAAGTGGCCGCCTTGCCTCCGAGATTACGGAAGTATCTGTTCCGCAACGGCGGGGAGCAGATGTTATTGTTTCGCACGACGAGCACCTGCGCCCGCAAACAACTTTGAAAGACTTGCAAGCTCTGCGCCCGTTTGTGCGCAGCGATGGAGTCATTACTGCTGGCAACGCGTCGGGTGTCAACGATGGTGCGGCGGCTTTGATTGTGGCGTCCGAAGAAGGGGCCAAGCGGCACGGGCTTACTCCGATTGTCAGGATTATGGGCGGGGCAACAGCAGGAGTTTCACCTCGAGTAATGGGGATTGGTCCAGCACCCGCATCCCAAAAGCTTCTTAGACGTCTTGGCATCGACCAAACGGCGCTGGACGTGATTGAAATCAATGAAGCCTTTGCTGCTCAAGGGCTGGCATCGTTGCGTATGCTAGGGGTCGCGGATGATGACGAGCGTGTAAACCGCAATGGCGGCGCGATTGCCTTGGGGCACCCCCTTGGCATGTCGGGCGCGCGGATCGCCGGATCAGCCGCGTTCGAGCTTGGCGAAACAGGGGGCAAAATTGCGTTGGCGACCATGTGCATTGGCGTGGGTCAGGGCATTGCGATTGCACTGGAGCGAATTTGAGGAGGCTAAAACATGTATCGTAGTTCAGGCGCAGTCTTAGCTCTGCTTGTGGCTGTAGGGGTTCTGAAATTTAACATAAGATAGATTGTGTGTGCGCACTATATATGCGCATGATTAACATTCATGTTTCTGGTTGATCTCCTGTTTAAAGGAGACCTGCCCATGAATGCTCAACCCCGAAAGTCTTCGAACTTGTCGCTCGATGTCGCTTTGCTCATTGAAGCCAAGCAGCTGAAGGTGAATCTGTCGCGAGCGGCAGAAGAGGGGGTTCGAGTTGCTGTTCTAGCGTGCCTGGCATCACAGTTTTGGGCGTGCTGAAGCGGCTATTTTGGTGTGTTACGGCCGTTTTCCCTGATTTTGGGTACAGCTATCCAGTGGGTTCTAGATTTGGAATGCCGTAGAGTTTCAAGAACTTTGAGCCTTTCGCGATGTTATGGGCGATAGCTGCCAACCCAAACAGGGTCAGGTTTTTCGCCAGCCCCATCAACCGTGTTCGGGACAATCCATAGCGGGACTTGTAGGTGGCGAAGGGACGTTCACCACCGGAGCGGATCACGGAGATTTCATCGTTTCGCAGCTTGTCATCATCCGACAAGGGGCGGCCCCTATACCCTTTGCGCTGTACCTGATCGTTAATGCCAAACCTGTCCAGTTTGTCGCGTGTAGCTTGCGAGGAATACGCAGCATCCGCATATAGCGCCACCTCATCACCCAGCAAAAGTGTGTCCCGTTCGGTGCTGTCATGGGCGTTGCCCGGCGTGACGGTCTGACGATGGATGAAACCGTCCTCGTCAACGCCAGTGTGGATCGAATACCCATAGGTGGATTTCATATTGCCCCGACTGTCGGCTTTTACGTGCCAGCCTGCCTCAGGGTCGCGCGTGGGCTCATCATTGGTGTCTTTTCCACGCCCCGACTGCGCTGCTTCAACCGGTGTAGCGTCAATGATATTGATCCGCCCTTGCGTCATGATGATGTGTTTTGCTTCAAGCTGATGGTTCACTTCACCCAGCAAAACATCCCACAGATCATGCTCGGCCAACTGCTGGCGAAATCGCCCGATAGTTGTGGCATCCGGGACATCACTGCCCAATTCGAGGTGGCAAAATTTCCGAAACAACAAATCACGAAACAGGGTCTGTGCGAGCTCCACATCGCTCAAGCGATACCAAATGCCCAGCAGTGAAGCCCGAAGCAAAGTTAGCAACGGATAGCTAGGGTCAGGACCCATTAACTGATTGAGCTTGTCGCGTTGTGATGATTCATAGTCCTCAATTGTAGGGGGATATGATGAGCAATCTATATTGGCTGAGTGAGGCACAGATGGAGCGTCTGCGGCCTTATTTTCCGAAGGACCGAGGCCGTGCGCGTGTTGATGATCGTCGTGTCCTGAGTGGTATTATTTTCATTAATCGCAATGGTTTACGGTGGTGTGATGCTCCTGCGGAATATGGGCCGCCAAAGACGCTGTACAATCGTTGGAAGCGCTGGAGTGACATGGGCGTGTTTGCCCGGATCTTGATGGGGCTGGCCGAGCAGGCTCCCGATAACAAGACCATCTCGATCGATGCCACCTACCTCAAAGCACATCGTACGGCCTCCAGCCTGCGGTTAAAAAAGGGGGGTGTGGACGCCTGATCGGGCTGACCAAGGGCGGCATGAACACAAAGCTGCATGCGGTTACAGATACCAACGGTCGCCCGGTCCGCTTGTTTATCACTGCAGGTCAGGTGAGCGATTATACTGGCGCTGCTGCCCTAATGAATGGCCTGCCTGAAGCCGAGTGGCTCCTTGCTGACAGAGGATATGGTGCTGACTGGTTCCGCGAAACCCTTGTAGACAAGGGCACAAAGCCCTGCATCCCCGGGCGCAAGTCACGCAAGAAGGCCGTTAAATACGACAAGCGCCGTTACAAACGACGCAACCGTATCGAGAGAATGTTCGGAAGGCTCAAAGATTGGCGCCGCGTCGCAACTCGCTACGACAGATCACCAACAGTCTTCCTCTCCGCAATCGCTCTCGCCGCAACCGTCATATTCTGGTTATGAGTCCTGATCCTAGGGCGACCCGTCTTGCCAGCGTAAATTCCGGCCATCAGGTTTTCAAGTTTATCCCAGTCCAGTACCGTCTCGGCCCCATCCAGCCCTCGAAGGCTGGCGTGCTCAAGATCCGCGCTGGTGACAAAAAGCTCAGGTTGGGTGGTGAAGGGTTTTTGCATACGCTCAAAATAGCAAAATTAAACAACACTGGGAATCCCCAAGTTATGCAGAGGTCTCACTATGTCATCAACAGGACGAAGCGACGAATTTAGGCAGGACGCAGTGCGTATTGCGCTGACAAGCGGACTGACACGGCGGCAAGTTTCGTCTGATTTAGGTGTCGGTCTTTCGGCTCTGAACAAGTGGATTAAAAATCATGGGGATGAAGGGCTGGTGGATACGGCTGATGCCGATCTTTTGCGTGAGAATGAGCGTCTACGTTGCGAGAACCGTGTTCTTAAGGAGGGACGGGAGGTGCTAAAAAGGCCACAGCCTTCTTCGCGAGGCAAAAGACGTGAGGTTTTCGTATATTGATCAATACCAGGGGTGTCTGAGCCAATCCGCACTCTGTTATCTTTTGGATGTCACAGACCGTGGCTATCGCGCGTGGCGTGGCCGCCCAATAAGCCAAAGGCAGCGCGACGATTTAGTGTTTATGGCCCATATACGGGAACACCACCGCCTTTCGCTGGAAAGCTATGGGCGGCCCCGAATGACAGTAGAGCTGAAGGACGCGGGTCTTGAAGTGGGTCATCGTCGAGTTGGGCGTTTAATGCGCGATAATGGGATTACAGCCGCCAGAACCCAGAAATACAAGGCGACTACGGATAGTGCGCACAACTTGAACATAGCGCCCAACGTACTTGATCGAAAGTTTGAGGCGCGTGGCCCGAACGAGAAATGGGCGGGTGACATCAGCTATATTTGGACAAGTGAGGGTTGGCTCTATCTGGCCGTGATCATTGATCTATACTCTCGGCGTGTCATTGGATGAGCAGTCAGCAATCGCATGAAGAAAGATTTGGCGATCAGGGCATTAGAGATGGCCATCAATTTGAGGCAACCCGCGCCTGGGTGCATTCACCATACGGACAGGGGAAGCCAATATTGCACCCATGATTATCAGAAAACCTTGCGAAAGCATGACTTCACAGTATCAATGAGCCGCAAGGGAAATTGCTGGGATAATGCTGTCTCGGAGGCCTTCTTTAAGACCTTGAAAGCGGAACTGATCTGGCGGCAGCCGTGGCAAACCCGCCGCCAAGCAGAAGCGGCGATCTTCCAATACATTAATGGGTTTTACAATCCGCGCCGCCGACATTCAGTGCTGGGATACAAAAGCCCCTTGGCCTTCGAACGTAAAGCAGCGTAAAATGAGAGCATTGGACCGGAACCAAACCGTGACAAGTCCAACCGTCATATTCTGGTTATGAGTCCTGAGCCTAGCTTGCCAGCACCGTCTCTCTTTTCATCGTCTCGAACAGTTGAATGTGGCCGATCTTCGCGGATCGCTTCAAGCGCAACCTTGGCTTTGAAATCGGGCGAATGGTTTTTTCGTTTCGTCTTTTTGGATCATCTCTTTCACAGGTTGATCCACCTTAACTACTGGTCCGAAATCCTGCGACCACCTCTATGGTGGGGACAGTTTTTGTTTCGATCACTTCGATTGAAAAGTCTGATGCAAAAAATTCCAGATAATTCCTCAGAAACGGCCCTTTTAAAATTACTTAGAGACATATTCCGTAGAGACCTCCGAAATTCGAAATGATAGCACAAAGAACCCGCGTAATAACGGACAGGGTTCCTTTTGAAGCAAGTATGCTTCCTGCTGCAAATATCTTCATCTTCCGCAAACAGATGCGGCTGTTTACGGCAGTTTGCGTGGACAGGCGTACGGGTATAGATTGAAAAATTTGTTAATGGGCAAAGTGAAGTGAGCGAGGCTTCAGCTCTAATTGTAACAAAATTTTACACATCTGATACCAAATGATGGGTGTAAAAAAACGCTGGTTTGCGCAATCCTTACAAAACGAGCTGACGAAAGAGGAAATCAGTTGGCCGTTAAAATTTCACTTGGGAGGAAGTTCGTGATGAACATCAAAAAGACACTTGCAACATTTATTATGAGTCTCGGTTTAGGAGCCGTTTCACTTAGCCCGGCACTGGCGGACGGCGAGACAACGCTGGTTGTCATGATCCGCGGTTTGGATAATCCATATCACGCTAACTACGTAACCGGTGCAGAGGCTTTGGGCGAACGATTAGGCCTTCCTGTCGCGGTCCTCAGCAGCGAAGGCAATAGCCAAAAGCAGTTTGCAGATCTACGCGCTCAAATCGCCAGAACTGGCGGCAATATGGTCGTGAATGTCGACCCTAATGAAGGCCCAGACGTCGTGCCGATCGCCAAAATTTTGGAAGACGCTGGGATCTACTGGGTCAATTGGTGGAATAAACCTGACCAAGTCAGCCTTGAAGACTATCCGCATTGGGTCGCACACATTGCGTTTGATGCGGTTGACCAGGGCTATTACAGTGCGTCGGAACTGTTTGAGACGTTCGAAACGCCGAACAAAGGCACGATTATCGCCATTCAGGGCATGCTTTCCAACAACGCTGCGATTGGCCGTTTTAACGGTCTGCTTAAAGCGCTTGAGGAAAATCCTGGTGTTGAGCTATTACAGTGGGAGGCCGCTGATTGGGACACTAACCGAGCCTATGAATCTACAAAGCAGCTTTTGGCTGCACATCCCGATGTGGATGGTGTCTGGGCCGCCAACGACAACATGGCAGTAGGGGCGGTTGCTGCCCTTAAGGAGTTGGACCTTGACGGTCAAGTGATGGTTTCGGGGGTCGATGGCACCCTAGATGCGCTTGATGCAATTTCTGAAGGCACACAATCATCAACTGAGTTTCAGGATTCAAGATATCAATCCCAACTTGGGCTGACAATGGCACTTGCGGCAATGAATGGGGAACTTGATCCATCGGCTATGTCGGCAACAGACCGAGAATTCCTGATCGCGGGTTCTCAGGTTAATGCAGATAACGTTGATGCTTTCGTAGCAGAAATATTCAATGTAATGCCAGAGTACGATCTGTCTGATTTTTATTCCCAACGCATTTCGGCAAGTGAGTGATCCTTTAGATCGGATGCAAAACATCGGCAGGCGCTACTACTTGGCGCCTGCCGATTGCCCACGTGACCGTCAGTGACGAGAGGTTTGTGCTTTATTTCAAATTATCAGGGCAATCACTTACAAAATTTACAACTTTAAATACGTTCTAGGCAGCTTCTTAGTACCCACGCGATGGTGTTATGCCAAAAAAAATAAAAGGGACTTTACTATGTATCCACTGAAGATTGGGCTGGGTTGGCTTCGCCAATCTGGGGTTTCCACCCAACTTGTATCACTTGCTCTTATCGTTGCTATCTTCGTTGTCGGCACGCAGGGTCAAAGCCTAACTTGGCCGAACATTCAAGTCATTCTCAGCCTCACAGCAATTCCAGCAATTCTAGCGATTGGTGTTCATTTGACAATAATTCCTGGGGGAATGGACTTATCCCTTCAAGGAACGATCGCACTCTGTGCGGTATTCGTGGGCGCGTTAGCGAGCAACAAGTTTAATGCCATTGATATTGGTCTTTGGGTTATCCCGATCAGCATTATGATTGGTGGGTTGGCGGGGCTGGTGACCGGGCTGATACACACCAAACTGCGGATACCTTCATTCATCACGACGCTTGGGATGAGTTTTGTTCTTTATGGAATAGCTGTTTACATCAATAAATCACAGATCATTAGATTGCTGGATGACCGCATCCAAACATTTATCAATGCTACGCCATTTGCAGTTGCAAACGTCGTATTGATCGCGATTGTCGTGACAATTGTTGTTCAATTCATTGAGGATCGTACACCTTTTGGACGCCACTTGTATGCGGTGGGCGGGGACGAGGCGCTTGCAAAGCAGCTTGGTGTGAACGTTGATCGCGTTAAGATTCTCGCCTTCACGATGGCAGGGTGTCTTTACGGGACCGGCGCACTTTTGTTGGTCACGCGTATGGGATCGGCCACATCACGCGCTGGCCTTGACTTGCTTTTTCCAACAATTACAGCGGTGGTCGTGGGTGGAGTGGCGCTGACTGGCGGCATTGGGGGCGCCAAGAATGCTTTTCTTGGGGCGTTAATCTTAGCCGTGCTGAACAATGGCATGGTTCTAATGGCGGTGAACCCCTACGCGCAGGCTGCCGTAAACGGGGGGCTATTGATTGTCGCAGTTGCGTTGACGCTAGACCGTCAAAAACTTGGTTTCATCAAATAGACTAGGGAAACACAATGAATTTAACATTTGAACCTATCCTTAAGATGACAGGGATCGTTCGCCGATTTCCTGGTGTTCTCGCCCTGGATCATGTGGACTTTGAAGTCCGCAAAAATGAGATACTAGGATTGCTTGGAGAGAATGGTGCTGGCAAGTCAGTCATGACCAAGATCATGATTGGGATCCAGCAACCTGACGAAGGAATAATATCGCTTAATGGTAAAAAAACAACATTGAATGGCACCATCGATGCCATTCAGAAGGGTATAGGTGGGGTCTTTCAGGAAGGGTCGCTCATTCCCAACCTGTCTGTGACGGAGAATCTGTTTTTGTGTCATGAACAAGATTTCCTAAAGTGGGGTGTTTTGTCTTGCCGTGATATGAGAGTCGAGGCCAAGCGGCTGATGGCTATGATAAAGCTGGATGTTAATGTCGATACAAAAGTGTCTCAGTTGTCCCCCGCAGCCAAGCAGATGGTCGAAATTGCCCGCGTTTTATGGCTGGCAGAACAGTACGGTTCCACCAATCCCATCATCATTCTTGACGAACCCACCACAGTTCTAAATGATCGAGAACGTGATACGATGTTTGAGATACTGCATGAACTTAAACAGCGTATGTCGATCATTTTTATCTCGCATCGCTTGCAGGAGGTTTTGGAAAACTGTGACCGGCTACATGTTCTGAAAGATGGTCAAAGCGTAATCCAGATGCCAGCTGCCGGCATGCAAGTGGCTGAGATTGAAAAGTTGCTGGTCGGAAGTGAGTTTTCTGGAGATCGGTTCCGTGAGAGTGAACAAGATACCCCAGATGGCAAAGCTATATTTAAGGTCGAAAAATTTGGCTGCACGAGTGCCTTTGAACCACTTAGTTTTGAACTTCGGGCTGGTGAAATCATCAGCGTTGTTGGTTTGGTTGGGTCGGGAAAAGAAGAGCTTTGCGCTTGCATCACCGGACTGCGTGCTCATGACCAAGGGACCATCACTGTAGATGGCAAGGCACCCACAAAGGGATCGCCGAAAGCCGCAGTACGGGCTGGTATCGGGCATGTTCCCGTAGAGCGGCGCGACGAGGGGTTAGCCCTGAACATGAGCGTGGCTGATAATATTAACTATCTTGTGCTGGACCAGCTTAAGACATCGGGCCTAATCAATGGCCAGAAAGAAAAGCAGCATGCGCTTAAATGGGTTGTTGAATGCTTGATAAAAACACCTTCGATAA
The DNA here is from genome assembly GCF_000155675.2 of Octadecabacter antarcticus 307. Lineage (GTDB taxonomy): Bacteria > Pseudomonadota > Alphaproteobacteria > Rhodobacterales > Rhodobacteraceae > Octadecabacter > Octadecabacter antarcticus. Next base: position 3,088,843 of record NC_020911.1, on the reverse strand, counting down.
ATGTAGCGTGTTCTGGATTATCCGGCGGGAACCAACAGAAAATAATCCTGTCCAAATGGCTTAGTTCTAATGTCAGTGTGTTGATCCTCGACCATCCAACACGTGGTATCGATATTGGGGCCAAGGACGAAGTTTACCGCCTTATCCGCAAGTTTGCAAAAGCCGGTATCGCAATGATTATCATGTGCGATACGCTTGAGGAAGATATTGGACTGGCCAACAGAATACTGGTGATGAATGAACGAAAGTTGGTCAAAGAATTTGATGCGCCACCGAACAAAAAGCCAACGCCACAAGAAATTTTCAAGCTAATCATCTAATCCAACCCACAGTTATGATTTAACAAGGAAAATAAACTTGCAAGAAACTAGTAGACCAGACGCCAAACAGTCCCTTCACACCACATTTTCGGGTCGGCTCAAGCCAGTACACTTGACGATTTTTTTGATTATTGTGCTCGGGACGGTGCTTTCGTATGCCAATGCGAATTTCTTGTCAGCGTACAACATAAATACAATTATCGGTTTTGGGGCTATTTTGCTGATTGTCGCTCTGGGGCAGATGTTTGCTGTCCTAACCGGTGGCATTGATCTGTCGGTTGGGGGCACCATTTCGCTAGTGTCTGTTATGTTTGTTTTGCTCGTGGGCGAGGTTGGATACTTTGCCTTTCCCGTCTGCCTCGCCACCGGTTTAGTGTTGGGGCTTATCAACGGGGTTATTCTGACGGTTGTGAAGATCCCATCGTTTATTACCACGCTCGGGACTGGCGGCATCATCACCAGTCTGGCTTATGTTGTCTCTCCGCGTCCGGTAAGTGCTGGGATTAATGATTACCATTTCTTTGAGTTAATCGATGGTAAAATATTTGGTATTTACACGTCGTTCTATATTGGAATGGGTGTGCTTTTTTTGAGTTGGGCTTTCCTTCGATTTTCGACAACAGGTCGCAGTATTTACTATATTGGCAGCAACATTCGCATGTCATGGATGTCAGGCACCGATATCGTCCGCAATCGGTGCATCGCCTTTATGCTATCGGGCGCTTGCGCGGCGATTGTTGGCATAGTCATTTCGTCAATTCGTTACGGTGGTGATCCAGTCGTTGGAAGCTCATATGTGCTAAACTCAATTGCAGCCGTGGTCGTTGGTGGCACTGCCCTAACTGGTGGGACAGGGGGCGTTGTTAACGTGCTGTTTGGTGCGCTGTTTCTCAGCCTACTCGACAATGGAATGAACGTCATTGGCATTGATCAATACTTTCAGCAGGCGGTGTTAGGCGCTATGATTATTTTTGGTGTTGCTGTGACATTTGATCGAAGCAAGACGCCAATCATTAAATAATGATAGGAAGCTCTGATGGTAATTAGAATGATAAAAATTTTATAACGACAACTCTTGGGTAACTGAAATGTTGTTGTGGCGAGCGTAAATTTAATTGAATATCATGTTTAAAAGACTCTTCTTTGTGCTGTAATTACGTTAGTTTTGTATAAAATAATTACACCAGCTACGCTATGCTTGTGGTGCACAATCCCTCAGCTTTGCCTGACCTATTAAAAGGATTATTTATATGCAAACAGTAAGATGGTGAAATAAAAATGTCATGGAGGAAAAATGAATATCGGCACAAAATGTCTGTCAACCACCTCGTTATTCACGGCATTTATCACTGACTTAGCCCATACTGACCCAACGTTTGAGGTGCTCCACAATTGGACATTGGGAGCTAATGCGTTCGCAATAAGTACTTTTTCTGGTGTATTGCCAAATACCAGTGGAATTTGGATCAACCAGATGGTTGCTGGTGGCGACAACGCCATTAATGCCGTCATGAACACTCCCTTCATGGCTGCTGACCTGCCAAGAAAATCCGTTCTGGAATGCCTTGCCGTAACCCAACTGGTCAATAAGAAAGCGTTTTCAAACCTTAAAAATGTTACAACCAGAGGCAACTGGGATGAAATTCTGCTGCTGCTTCTTGTAGATACGATGAAGAAAGATGGCTCTTACTCAGCCTTATTGATGGACATTTACCGCGCTGGCTGGAAGTGGATTAACTCAGAGCCCTGGCCCAAGTTGACGTTGGAGTGCCTACTACATTGGGTGAGTCCTACACCCTTGCCGAAACACCTCGAGCCGTTTGTGTTACGCCTTTACAACATGGTGGTCAGCCTTGGCAGTATACCACCATTTTCAAGAATGACTTTGTGGATTTAGTCTGTCCAGACCTCTATTGTATTGCTTATTTCGGAGCTGACCCAGAAGTATTTGATAATGATATGAAAGTTAAAGCCTTTGATCAAATGCAAGGATGCATAGTTATGCCGACCTAAAGTTCAATAAAAGGGACTGGAACCTTGCAGCGTCTGAGGTAAAGCAACTGCTTCAAAGCCGGATTTCTGACAAGCTCTATGCCGAGATCAGAAATGTAGCGCATCTTTTTACGCTTGATCAGCCAACCGAAGCAATTGCACTGATTTAAGATTTTTTCAGAATGATTAGTTCTCTATCAAGCAAATCACGATAAGCACACGTCTCTCAAACCCATAAACAAAGGACAAAATATGCTCGTTATCCATGACAAAATTAAAGATAGTAGAACGCTCGATCAAGAACGGGGAGTTGTTGAAAACATGACTGATATTTTGGGCGGTGTTGGCTGTGTCGCCGTGAGCCCATACACATCATCATTAACGAAGTTAAAGAAGATAATTTTTATCGAATTGGGAAATTTTTGTGTGAAATTAAATATAACACGAAACCAGGGGGAATCGCAGTGACTGATCGTCTTAAGGGAAAGCTGATTATTATTACCGGCGCTGCAAGTAATATTGGGAAAGAGGCTGTCAGGGAGTTCGTTGCTGAGGGCGCGCGCGTGGTCATCGGTGATCGTGATAGTATGGGTGTCAAAACTGCCGAAGAATTTGGCAACTCTGTTCATTTTATCGAAGTCGATGTTCGCTCCGAAGACAGCGTTCGCAATTTAATTGAAAAGGGTGCAGAATGGTTGGGTGGGCTGGACGTCCTGGTGCAGAATGCAGGCCTTCAGTACTCTGGCGCCGTTACTGAGTTTGATGCCAAAAGTTGGGATGCACTTTTTGCAGTTAATTCACGGGCCCACTTTTTTGGTGCGAAATACGCAATTCCGCTGTTACGAAAGAATGGTGGCGGTTCGATTGTAAATATGTCATCTTTAGCAGGTAAGCGCGGTGGGCCAGGTATGACGGCCTATTCGGCGTCGAAAGGCGCTGTGATCGCCTTCACGACAGCATTAGCGATGGAACTTGCAGGTGACAACATCCGTGTCAACGCAATTTGTCCGGGCTGGGTCGATACGAATTTCAATAAACCAGCGATCAATTTCATGGGGGGCGCAGATTCACAATTTAACACCGTTAAATCCTCCGTACCTATGAAGCGTCAGGCCCAGTCCAGCGAAATTTCGCCTATGTTTGTCTACCTCGCGTCAGACGAGTCATCTTACATGACAGCGCAAGCCATCACAATTGATGGTGGCGTCTACAACTCCTGAGCTCAAATTAGATGAAACTTGAGTTGTCTCGTTGCGTTGGCTTTGTTGCACAAATCGTGCTCTGTAGGATTCACTGTATGAATCCAGTGTAGTAGCAAGCTGTTATGAGCAACTGGACACCGACGAAGTACAAGACCCGAAACTGGGCGGATTACAATTTTTCACTCAAACAACGAGGATCGTTATCGATCTGGTTTGATCCGCAGATGGTTTGGGAAGCGGACGCGTCTGGTCGAAGGGGGCGTCAGCAAACCTACAGTGATGCTGCCATTCAAGCTTGCCTAACCTTCAAAGTCTTGTTTGGTCTGCCCTTAAGGCAGACGACTGGGTTTGTAGAAAGCCTGCTGAAATTGGTTGGGCTGGATTGGGCGGTGCCGGACTTCAGCACATTGTGTCGGCGGCAAAGGACTTTGAACGTTGCTCTTCCATACCGAGGGTCAGCGGGGCCGCTGCACCTTCTGATCCCCTCTCATCGAAACTATGTTTCGACTGCCGGGCAGTGGACAGCACAGGCATCAAAGCGGAGGGTGAAGGTGAGTGGAATGCGCGTAAGCATGGCGGGTCAAAACGCCGCCTCTGGCGCAAGATACATATCGGGATCGATGAGAAAACACTGGAAATAAGTGCAATCGAGGCAACCAGCAGCAGCATTGGTGATGCGCCTGTGCTCCCTGATTTGCTCAACCAGATCCCACCAGACGAAGAGATCGGGAGTGTTACAGCGGACGGTGCATACGATACGCGCAAATGCCACGATGCGATTGCGGCACGCAATGCCCATGCAGTTATCCCGCCGCGCAAAAACGCCAAACTTTGGAAGCCTGACACGCCCGGTGCGAGGGCGCGAAACGAAGCAGTTCGATCCTCAAAGTATCTAGGAAGGGCATTGTGGCGGCAGCTGTCTGGATATCATCGCCGAAGCCGCGTTGAGACCAAAATGCATTGTGTGAAATTACTCGGCCAACGTCTCTCTGCACGAGACTTCGACCGGCAAGTTGCGGAGATCCAAATCCGTGCCGCGATCCTAAATGGCTTCACCGCCCTTGGCATACCCCAAACAGAAGCTGTAGGCTGAATCCGTCTGGGGTAAGGGTAAGCACGTCTTCAAGACGATTTGTGCAACAAAGCCCAACAGAGCCCTAAACTGGGACAAGACCATATTGGCTTTCCGTCACTTCAAGGTCGAACATATACCCGGTTCCCCGAACTGTTTTAATAAAATTGCCACCGCCAACTCGTGGTCCGAGTTTACTGCGCAATCTGCTGACATGAAGATCGATTGACCGGTCAAAAGCTTCCAGCTCGTGACCACGCAACAGTTCAGAAAGCGTGTTGCGATCAATGGCTTCAGACGGTCTATGAACAAAAATTTTCAATAATTCAAATTCAGTCCGACTGAGGTGAACAAGAACATTTTCGGATGCTCGCAGTTCGCGGCGTCTTGTGTCAAATTGGAAGCTACTAAACGAAAAGATCGTTGATATGTTTGTCTGGGACATGCTGAAATTGGAGTTGTTGCGTCGTGAAACTGCACGCATCCGAGCGAGCAGCTCGCATGGATTAAATGGGTTAACCACATAGTCATCGGCACCGGCTTCAAGCCCGACAATAATGTTGGTTTCGCCATCGAGAGCAGTCATAAGCACTGTCGGTACGTTTGATTGAGATTTCAATTCGCTACACAACGTGTTTTCGTTTGTCCCTGGCATCAAGGCGTCCAGAATGACAAAATCTATTTTTTCGCTTTCAAGTGCCTGCCACATCTCGTTGCCAGAAGACCCAGTCGATACCTTGATGCCGTGACTTTCGAAAAAGCCTTTCAGAAAGCTCACGATCTTTGCGTCGTCATCAATAATAAGCAGGTGCTTCATAGTATATTTCATAGTAACACTTTTCTGTTTTTCGAGCTTCAGGAGCAAAACTCCAAACGTTACTGGTGTGACCACTACCGCAGCGCCAAGGGAAGTCATTGGTGTGTCGTGGAAGTTGAAACCGAGATCAGAGGTCGAAAATTCTTCCTTTGCTAAGGCGTTCATCCGGATCAAAAATGCGCTTGATCTGCTTAAACAAGTCCAGCGTTATGGGATCGATCCGTTGCAGAAACGCGCTTTTTTTTGAACGGCCTATGCCATGCTCCGCGCTTATACTTCCGCCGAACCGGTCTACTGCAGCGAAAATTAGATATTCTGCCTGCACAAAAAGTGCCTTACGCTGTTCCATTGACCAGTCAGTGGGTGGTATGACGTTCAAGTGGATATTGCCGTCACCGACATGGCCGTAGGTAATCGGTCGTCCGTTTGGGAGCAGATTGGCCAGCGAACTTAATGCGTCATCCAGAAACGCTGGAATAGACTTGATCGGGACCGAAACGTCTGTGCGGTAGTAAGCACCACCGGCGCTCTGGCCCGCTACCATCGTTTCGCGATATGCCCAAAGGCCCATCGCTTGCGCCTTACTCATGGCAATCACACCATCAAGAATCAAGTCCCCAGCGTCCTCTAGACAACTTTCCAAGACACCACGAAGACTGATGCCGTTGCCCGCGGCAAGTTCCATTAGAATGTAGACAGGGCATGGGTTTTCGAGAGGATCTTTGAGGTCAGATTTGGTAGCAAAAGCAAGCTCCATGCCTGGCCGAAGGATTATTTCAAAAGCTGATAACAGGTCTGTGCAGTTGCGGCGCGCCTTGGCATAAAACGCCATCGCGTCCTCTACTGAGGCGCATCCGATCAGCGCTGTCTCGACCTGCGTTGGTTTGGGGAACAGTTTAAGCGCCACGGCAGTAATGATGCCCAGCGTCCCTTCCGCTCCGATAAATATTTGCTTTAGATCATAGCCGCGATTGTCTTTTCGCAAGGTCTTTAGCCCATTCCAGATACGTCCGTCAGGAAGGACGACCTCAAGGCCGAGGACTAGATCCCGCGTCATTCCATAACGCAGCACGTTGTACCCACCAGCGTTTGTAGAGACATTGCCACCAATGCTGCACGTCCCTTGTGATCCAAACGTTATCGGTAGCTGGCAGTCCTGCTCATCCGCCGCGAGCTTGGCTGTTTCCAGAACGCATCCAGCCTCAAGGACCATGGAAAACCCAACCTTATCGATCGATCTAATCGCATTCATACGGTCCAAAAGGATGACCAGTTCAGGTGCCTCGAAACTTGAGATTGCTCCACCGACGAGGCCGGTTAGTCCTCCTTGTGGTACGACGTTGACATCTAACTCGTGACATCTTACCAAAACATGTGAAAGTTCCGTAGCAGAACGCGGGCGCGCAATCGCAAGAGGCAATCCAAAATAGGTTCCAGTTTCATCATTTGCGTAGGATCTCAATAAGTCGGGTTCAGTGATATAGAGGTCGGTCGCGAACCCGTTGCGAAGTGCAGCTACGACATCTGAGGAAGTTTGTGCAGGTGTCATTTTTGAGTATCCTTATGTGCTGTTCTGTTAGTTTTGGATCGTCCGGCCACGTCAAAGATATCAAAGCGCCAGTGGACCAACCACTGCCGTGGACAGGAATATCTGTAGCCATTTCGGGATTGACAGAAACCTCGTGAGTGAGGGATCGCACCCCTTTTTTCAGCTTTGGTATGCTACAAGCAGAACTCATTGTATCATGCTCTAATATCTTGTGTTATGTTTTGGAGCAGAGAAGTCACGTTGATCGCATGTATGCAGGATCGTCTTTATCAATCGGGCTGTACCAGTTCGATCATATAGCCGTCGGGATCTTTGAGAAACGCGATCTCTGTTGTACCGTGCAACATTGGACCTGGCTCGCGGGTGAAGACCGCGCCGCCCTTTTTCAATAAATCTACTGTCGCGTGGATATCCGCCGTTTCCAATGCGATGTGACCATAGGCGGTGCCGATCTCATATTCGTTATCTCCGTAATTATATGTCAGCTCGATCAAAGTGTTGGACTTTTCCTCTCCATATCCAACAAAAGCGAGCGTGAAGCCGCCGTCAGGAAAATCGTCCTTTTTGATTAACTGCATACCCAGAAAGTCAGTATAAAATGCGATTGACGCGTCAAGGTCGCGGACCCGCAGCATTGTGTGCATCAAGCGAAGTTCAGTCATTGTTATTTCCTTTTTTAGATTTGCCGTAGGGAACGGATATCTATCAGCCACCAACAACAGCGTTGTAATAAACGCGAGAGTTTTCGATGTGGAGACGTAGAACCTCATTTAGAGACTTGAGATCGCCCAACTTAACTAGATTGCAGATTTCAATGTGTTCATTCATCGAGGCCTCAATTTGTGGTTCAATTTTCGCAAAGTGATGACGAAGGGCGGCGAATGTTGAAGAGACCTGCGCTTCAAAGGTCGATAGCAGCAACGGGGATTGCGCTGCTTGGAACAGTGCTAGGTGGAAATCGGTGTCCAGTTTTTGATATTTGTCCTGTTGGCCCTGCTTCAAGGCGTTGGTCATCAGTAAACAGATATTACTCAAACGGGCGTGGCAGTCGCTTTGGGCCGTTTGAAGTGCAAGGTGGACGGCCTCTAGTTCAAGCGCTGTCCGCAGATGACACAGCGATGTTAATTGCTGTGTCTCGAGCTTGAAAACATAGGTACCTGATTGCGCACGAATATCAATTAGGCCTTCGGTTTGCAGACGCCTGAAAGCCGCTCGGATTGGGGCTTTAGTGACGCCATAAATTTGCGATAACAGTTTTTCTGAAAGCTTCTCACCGAGTTGATATGTGCCATTTACTATGTCGCTACGCAGGCGGTCCGTAACAATCTCTGAAATCTGCTTAGGCCTTTCAATCATGGTCATAGTGCTTCCCCGCTTACTTACTCGACACAAGTTGCGCAGCCCGCCCACAAATAAAGACCATCGCGTTGACTGACGGCCTCCTGCCTATAACCTTTTTATTCAATGCCGCAGGCTGACGGGGTTGTAGGTGTTGCTTGGCTGTGGGTTTTTGAAACCACATGAACTTTTCGGCTCGGAGCCGTTCTTCAAAGCTGGTGTTCATCCAAATCAAGGTTTTTTGCCCCTAACGCTAGCTGCTAGCATCTCTTCTATAGCCCCAGCATAAGCTAACTGATCCGCCAAAAGTGACCCCAAAGATCCTCCGCTGACAAAGGTGAAGTAGTAAGTCATGTTTTTCTCCCAAGTACATTAATGCCCATTTAAAAGGTAACATGTTAGTTTGTCAATCGGTTATTTTGAGAATTATAATGCTTGTATTACTGATCTGAGACTTACTTTCGAACCGGGCTTTGTTGCACAAATCAGCTTGAGCTCATGCTTCCCCTTACCCGAGACTGACTTAGCCTACAGCGACTATTCTGGGAATGCCAAGTGAGGTGAACCCGTTAAGGGTCGCAGCACGGATTGGATTTCCGCGACCTGCCGATCGAAGTCACGCGCTGAGAGGCGTTGACCAAGCAGTTTCACACAACGCATTTTCGTCTCAACGCGGCTTCGGCGGTGATAACCAGGCAACTGATGCCACAACGCACGCCCTAGATATTTTGAGGATCAGACAGCTTCGTTTCACGCCCTCACACCGGGCGTATCAGGACTCCACGGTTTGGCGTTTTTACGCGGTGGATTGACGGCATGGGCATTGCGAGCCGCAATAGTATCGTGGCATTTGCGTGTATCGTATGCACTGTCCGCTGTGACGCTCCGGATTGAACCACGTCCCTGTTCCCGGACATTGGGGTACTTTACCCCTGTCCGTGAAAGGGGCACCAACTGGGACAACAGCGACGGAAGTACACAGACGATTATAAGGCAGCGGCAGTTGAGCGACTGTACGAGCCTGGGGCGACGCAAGGCAGCGTTGCCAAGGAGCTCGGAATCACTGGTACACAGCTAAAGACGTGGCGGCTTGAGATCGAGGCATTTGGCTCAGTTGAAGCTAAACGGCGTCAGCAAGCCGACGCGGCTGAATTGGTTCGCCTTCGCAAAGACAACAAGCGGCTTGCTGAGGAAGTGGAGATTTTGCACAAAGCATCCGCTTTTTTCGCGACGCGGGCGGTGAAACCATGACGAACAAGCGCGCTTTCGTCACTGCCCATAAAACTCAATATGCGGTTTTAATATTATGCCGTCTTCTGGAGATATCCCGAGGCTGGTTCTACGGATTTCCGGCCAGTCAGCCTGCACGTGATCAACGTCGAGCTGATCGTGACGCGCGGGATCAGGAGTTGCTGCCCAAGATCAGAGCCTTCTTCAGAGTCAGTAAGAAATGTTACGGATCAAAGCGTATTCATCCATTGCCGACAGGTGAATGGAACATTCACCGAGAGGGGGATCTTCTAGCGGCTGATGAGATCGTTTCTGAACGACGCGTGGCCAGAATAATGAAGGAGAACAAGGTATCTCCACTTCTGTGCAAGCGTAGAAAGCCAATCACGACGGACAGCAATCACAAGCTGAAGCCTTTCCCAAATCTGTTGGAACAGAAGTTCCACAGCCAGACACCTAATACGGTTTGGCTGGCCGACATCACCTATATCGACACGGACGAAGGCTGGCTTTATCTGGCTGGCGTGAAGGACATGGCCACGCGTGAGATCGTCGGCTGGGCGATGGAGGATCACATGCGCGCTGAGCTTTGCTGCGCTGCCCTCGAGATGGCTCTGGGACGCAGAGGCCCTGTTCCGGGGTTGATACACCACTCCCCCTCTCGGGATCATGCTTCGCATAACCCTGCCGGGCAGTGGATAGGGGCAGCCAATATGCTGGTGGGGACTATCGCAAACTGATCAAAAAGGCGGAGCTTACCCAGTCCATGAGCCGCAAGGGCGAGTGCCTCGACAATGCGCCTATGGAAAGCTTTTTTGCCTCACTGAAAAAGGAACTGGTGCACCGTCAGCGCTTCAAAACACGTGCCCAGGCCAAGGCTGCTATCTTTGAATACATCGAGGTCTTCTATAACCGCCAGCGTCGCCATTCTGGCGTCGGATATCAAACGCCGCAACAGGCCTTCAATAATATGACTTGGGAAATGGCCGCATAGGGTCAATAACTAAACTGTCCGGTTTAAGGGGCGAAGTTCAGTGCACCGAATGGGACAGCAGCGGCGGAAGTATACAGACGATTATAAGGCGGCGGCAGTTAGCCTGGGGCGACGCAAGGCAACGTTGCCAAGGAGCTCGGAATCACGGGTACGCAGTTGAAGACGTGGCGGCTTGAGATAGAGGCATTTGGCTCAGTTGAGGCCAAACGGCGTCAGCAAGCCGATGCGGCTGAATTGGTCCGCCTTCGCAAAGACAACAAGCGGCTTGCTAAGGACGTGGAGATTTTGCACAAAGCAGCCGCTTTTTTCCCAATGCGGGCGGTGAAACCATGACGAACAAGCGCGCTTTCGCCACTGCCCATAAAGCCCAATACGCGGTTTCAATATTATGCTGCCTCCTGGAGATCTCGCCGGGGTGGCTTTACGGATTTCCAACCAGTCAGCCTGCACGTGATCAACGTCGAACTGATCGTGACGCGCGGGATCAGGAGTTGCTGCCCAAGATCAGAGCCTTCTTCAGAGTCAGTATGAAATGCTACGGATCAAAGCGTATTCATCCACTGCCGGCAGGTGAATGAAACATTCACTGAGTATCCGTATTGGTCAAGCTGGATATTCGCCCCATTTTCGCTGATCCTGCAGAAGGGCATTTGCGGTGACAATCAGCTTTCGCATAACGGCTGTGATCGCCAGCTTCTTGCATTTCCCGGCCGATATCAGCTGTTCGTATTTTGCTTTCATGTCTGGATTGAAGCGTGTATCAACAATATCCGGCAAATAGATAGCGCGCCTGACGCTGGCACGATCGCCCTGGATGCGTTCCTTGCCTTGCCACTTTCCCGATTGCCTCGATATAGTTGCAAGGCCCGCCAGCGCCGCTGCTTGCTTGCCACTCAAATGTCCGAGTTCGGGCCTTTCGGTTAGGATCGCACAGGCTGTTATCTTTGCGATGCCCGGAATGCTTGTAAGAATTTCGGTGCGTACAGCGAGATCTTTGTCTGCCGCAACGATGGTATCGATTGCCTCGGTAACTTGCGACAAGTCACGTTCGATCTGTTTTAGACGTCGTTTGATCTGCTGGGAAAGCATCCTGTGCGTCGTCGCGGTAAGTCGTGCTTTTGCTGCAGTTCGGTCTTTGATCAATGCAAGCCTGGCAGTCGCCAACTGCTTGAGATCATGAAGTGTTTCGCTTTTGGGTTGGTCCGCTCTCAATTCCAGAAGTGCGCCCATTTTAGCTAATAGCGCAGCGTCCACCCGGTCCGTTTTAGCCAGCTGGCCAGTCCCTTCGCAGAACCGGCGGGCCTGACGCGGATTGACCCGTGCAAAGCTGATCCCGTTTTGAGCCAAGCCCGTTTCGATGCACCTGTGATAAATGCCTTTTGCTTCAAAAATGACGCGGGAAACTTCTGTTTTTCTCGCCCGAAATGCGAGTGCCTTAGCGCCAGCTTTGTCATTGCAAAACTGCCTGTGCTCTCGCGAGGACAACCAATAAGCGTCCAATGTGTCTTTCGAAATGTCGATCCCAATGGTATCTTCCATGTGTCTCTTCCTAACCTTGTCTTGTCATGTGGGCCCAAAGCCCAAGTATCCGTTCAGGTTTCAAAAAAAGACGGAGGTGACCTTACTCAGCGACGGTCCACAACGACCAAGAGGGGAACGATCCAACCTCCGCCGCTGCCTGACATAAATGACGTGCCGGGCAGCTGTTCCAGCTTCGCATAGGAACTGCCAAAATCATAAGACAAGAGGGGGATCTTCTAGCGGCTGATGAGATCGTTTCTGAACGACGCGTGGCCAGAATAATGAAGGAGAACAAGGTATTTACACTTCTGCGCGAGCGTAGAAAGCCAATTACGACGGACAGCAACCATAAGCTGAAGCCTTCCCCAAATCTGCTTGAACAGAAGTTTCACAGTCAGATACCAAATACGGTTTGGCTGGCTGACATCACCTATATCGACACGGACGAGGGCTGGCTTTATCTGGCTGGCGTGAGATCGTCGGCTGGGCGATGGAAGATTAAATGCGCGCTGAGCTTTGCTGCGCCGCCCTCGAGATGGCTCTGGGACGCAGAGGCCCTGTTCCGGGGTTGATACACCACTCCGATAGGGGCAGCCAATATGCTGGTGGGGACTATCGCAAACTGATTAAAAAAGTGCAGCTCACTCAATCCATGAGCCGCAAGGGCGAGTGCCTCGACAATGCGCCGATGGAGAGTTTCTTTGTTTCACTGAAAAAGGAATTGGTGCATCGTCAGCGGTTTAAAAGGCGAGCTCAAGCCAAGGTTGCAATCTTTGAATGCATCGAAGTCTTCTATAACCGCCAGCGTCGCCATTCCGGTGTCGGACATCAAACGCCACAACAGGCCTTCAATAATATGACTTGGAAAATGGCCGTATAGGGTCAATAACTAAACTGTCCGGTTTCATGGATGAAGTTCAGCTCTAACGAGGGCATGAACCCGCACAAAAAACGATATTAAAGTACTGGGAACGATGAGGCATAGGTCTGACGCGTCCGGTCAATATGTTCTGCCAACAGACGTTTGATTTCCGACATATTGCTGTTCTGAACCGCGTCTGCGAGGTTAATATGTTCGTCGAAAGAAAGTTTGGTGTGCTGCGGGAGCGCTGACAAATGGGTGCGCAAGGCTGCAATTTTCCCGACGTAACGATCATAGCTGGCCGACAGATAATCGTTTTCGCAATTGCGAAAAATAGCTTGGTGGAATGCGGTGTCGAGCGAAAGGTACTTAGCCTCATTTCCAGATTTTCGCGCCGCGTCCATGTCTTTCACGATCCGTTTCATGTCCTTGGAAAGGGCCTTCTGATTGCGTTTAAGGGCGATTTCGAACGCTGCTACTTCAATTGCCTGCCGAAAATCGCAGATTTGGTTGACTTCATGTTCCGTCAAGGTGAACACGCGCGCTCCTTTTTGGGGCTCAATCGTCACTAGACCTTCGTCGCGCAACTGGGCGAGAGCCTCACGCACGGGCGATTTTGAAACGCCAAGTTCGTCCGAAATTCTGCGTTCTGAGAGGGCCTGACCCATCTTTAGTTCGCCACCGACGATCCTGTTTCGCAGATGTTCCAGTGCGAGTTCTCTAAGCGACTTGGGTCGGGTGAGTGCCATGTTGTCCAATTTTTTTTGTTGCAAGGCCATAGTATCTGATATATCACGAATTGCAAGCTGGTATATCAGATATCAGATGATTCCTACACGGGAGGGTAAGTTGACCTGCGCTGAACTCATCTTTGATTGTAAAAACAAGCATGGTGAAGGCATTTTTTGGAATGCCATTGATGGTTTGGTTTGGTGGACAGATATTGAGGGCCGCACGTTGTGGTCGTTTGATCCGGTGACATCGCGAGGCCAGCCCTATCCAATGGAAGATCGGGTTTGCTGTTTTGCACCACGCGCATCTGGTGGGTTGATTGTCGCCTTTGCCGACCGAATTTCCCTGCTTGACTTGGACAACGGTACAGAAGAAAAAATCTGTGATTTTGAACCGGACAATCTGGAGACACGAACAAACGACGGGCGTACTGATAGGCTGGGCCGTTTCGTCGTGGGGGGCATGAATGAGGTCTCTGGGGCGGCGAATTCGTCTGTTATCCGGATCGACGGTGATCTGAAGGTCGAAACGCTGTTAGAAGGTGTCGCCTGTGCCAATTCCATCTGTTTCACAGCGGACGGCAAGACGATGTACTTTGCTGACACGCCAGAGCGTGAAATCCTCGCATTTGACTATGATTCGAAGCTGTCGGGACGACGCGTTTTGACCTCTTTTGAGGGTGAGCCTGGATTGCCGGATGGGTCCAGCGTGGATGCAGAAGGCGGCGTCTGGAATGCAGAATGGGAGGGCAGACGCGTTGTGCGCGTCAACCCTGAAGGACACATCGACACCGTCATCGACATGCCTGTCTGGAAGCCGACTTGCTGTGCATTCGGTGGGCCGAACCTCGACACACTTTTTATAACGACATCATGTTTGATGAGCAACGAAGCCACGCTCAAACGTGAACCAAATTCGGGTGGGCTGTTTGCGGTCAAACCCGGCTTCAACGGGTTACAGGACATTCCGTTCTGCAGCTGAAATCAACGGTCTGGGAGGACACAATGATCAACTATCTCAAATCCACAACAATTATCGCGGTGATTGCTGTTTCGGCCAACACGGCGTTCGCCGAAGATTATCCGACGCCAGTGCCAATGATGGACGGCGCTCAGGCGCTGATCGAATTGATCACACCTAGAAATGACACATTCCGGATTGCGTACATGCCACCAGCCACGGAATTCAATTATTACATCGCTATAGGCGAAGGCATTAAAACTGTCGCAGAGGAGCAAGGCGCTGAGGTTTTCATGCTTGCCCCGCAAAGCGGCGCAGACATCAACGGACAGATGGGAATGATCCAAGATGTGCTGACGCAAGAAGTTGACGCCATCATCTTTGGAACCCATGACGAATTTGCGGCTGCACCGCTGATCGAAAGGGCGGTAGATCAGGGCATTGCTGTCTTTATGATCAACTCGGACATCCCGAACTTCCCAACCCCGATCCACGGTGTTGTTGGCTATTCGCAACGAAATGGGACCCACAAAATCGCCGATTGGGCGATCGAAACCTATGGCGATGAACCAGTGAGAGTTGGTATCATCGAAGGCCAACCCGGTTACCACTCGACAGAGCGTGTTGGTGGATTTCTTGACGGAATTGAAGGCAATGAAAATTTTGATGTCGTTGTTTCAATTTCTGGAGGTTGGAACGTCGAAGGGGGGAATACTGCCGGCATGGATATTTTGCAGTCCCACCCCGATCTCGATGTCATCTTTGCGGCAAATGACTACATGATCATCGGTGCGTCTTTCGCAGCCAAAGCCCTTGGACTCAAAGATATTGCATTGCTCGGAAACGATGGCGACACTTCTGGACTTGAAGAAATTGCAGCCGGTAACGTTACCGCAACTGTAAACACATCACCCTATCTGATGGGGCAGGCTGCAATGCACGCAACGCTGGACGCTCTCGAGGGCACCTATCCGGGTGGCTGGATCGAAACGCCGACATCCATCGAAGACAGAGACGGCGCAATCACTGTGTTGCAAGAGCCTGAAAAGCTCTTTCCGCAGCCTTCTCGCGATTACTGATACCCTCCCCGTTTCGCGGTGGCGCACGTCAGTGCCGCCGCGGGGCGAGAGACGAATTCCATGCACCCTTCAACCAGCGAGATGACCATGATGAGTGATACTGCTCCCCTTTGGGAATTTGCCGACATCAGCAAAGGCTACCCTGGCGTTCTTGCGAACGACAAGGTGTGCATCAAGCTGATGACAGGCTCAATCCATGGTTTGTTGGGGGAAAACGGTTGTGGCAAGTCGACAATGATCAAGACGCTCTCCGGTGTTCAGCAACCCGACAGCGGTAAGATATTTCACAAAGGTGATGAAGTCCGAATATCTGGCCCGCTTGCGGCGCGGGACATGGGCATCGCAACTGTATTTCAAGAGTTTTCAATTGTGCCCACCTTGTCCGTGGGGGAGAACATTTTTCTGGGGAACATACCACGTTCGCGTTTCGGTGTGATTGATTGGCAAAAGATCAATTCAGAATCCGCACGGGTCCTCAAAGAAATGGACGTAGACATTCATCCCGAAGCGATCACAGGTGATCTTTCTGTGGGTGAGCAACAGTTGGTTGAGATTGCCAAAGCGATCGCGATGGACGCCAGCATGATTATTTTGGATGAACCGACGGCGGCCTTGGGCGAGGACGAGATCGAACAGCTGCACCAACTTTTGCGAAACATGCGCAGCCGAGGGACGGCAATCCTCTACGTCTCTCACCGTCTTGATGAAGTTGAGCGGATCGTCGACGAGGTCACGATCCTGCGTGGTGGGCAAGTTGTCAGTGCCGCCGGTGAGACGAAAATCAACGTAAGCGAAATCGTAAACGCGATGGTCGGTGGCGACGTTGGTGAGCACTATCCCAAAGAAAACAATGCGATTAATGAAGTTGTCTTGCGCGCCACGGGTTTGAAAACCAAGTCAGGCGTTGCGGAGGCGACTTTTGATCTCAAACGTGGTGAAGTCCTTGGGCTTGGCGGGGTTTTGGGCAGTGGCCGCACGCAGATCGCTCGTGCCCTTTTCGGCGTAGACGCATTGACAGGCGGTTCGATTGAACTCAACGGCGCACCGGTCCGTTTCAAGAATGAGATGGCCGCAATCCGAGCAGGGATCGCATTGGTTCCCGAAAACCGCAAAACGGACGGGCTGTTCTTCAACTTCAAGGCCAGCGGTAACATCACCGCGGCCTCGCTTGGCGAAATCTCAAGACGGGGTTTCCTTGATCTTGCGGCGGAAGCGGCGGGCACAGCCCGTTTGATGGAAGAACTCGAAATTTCGCCGCAGGCAGAGGCCAAAACGGTCAACTTCTTGTCCGGTGGCAATCAACAAAAGATAGTCATCGCCCGCTGGCTGTTTTCTGACGCGCAAATTCTGATTTTGGACGAACCCACGCAGGGCATCGATATTGGCGCAAAGATCGCCGTCTACAAACTGATGAATGCCCTTACGCGAGCCGGAAAATCCATCGTTCTGATCAGTTCTGATCATGACGAGCTGCTAGCGATGAGCGACCGCGTTGCAATTGTTCACCATGGGGCAATCAGACAGGTCGTGGATGCAAAAGAATTGTCGCACGACGATTTGGTGCGCGCTTCGGTCTCCCACAACACACATGAATACAAAGGGCAGGTGGCTTTATGAAACGTATTTTTAATGCGCAGTTGATTGGTCCGTTTGCGGCGATGGCCATCGTGGCTCTGATTGTCGCGCTGACGACTGATAGGTTCCTGAGCCCCGGAAATCTGTCAAACCTGTTCTTGCAAGTCAGCATCGTGGCTTTGATCGCCATCGGTGCCACCATCGTAATTTTTGCTGCCGGCATTGATTTGAGTTCAGGCTCGATGATCGCGTTGTTAACAATGATACTGGCTCAGATGCTCAAATTCATGGGGCTACCTTTGATGATGGCTTTGCCTCTTGTTTTGATCGTTGGTGGTGTCTTGGGTCTAGGTTTGGGGATCATCACAGCCTACGGGCGGATACCCTCATTTATAACGACGCTCGCCGCACTTATTGCATTTCGAGGCTTGGCTCTGACCTTCAATAACGGCTCACCGATCTTTTCGTTAGATCCAGGTTTGGAACCCATCTTCTATGGCAAATTGGCCGGTATTCCATTGCCGTTCTTTTACTTAATCACGTTCTATGGGTTGGCCGCGTTCATGATGAACTTCACGAAGCTCGGTCGCGAGATCTATGCCGTAGGCGGCAATCCTGCAGCGGCAGTACTGACAGGCATTAACGTTCGGAAAGTGCAGGCCATAACTTTTGCCATCGCAGGTTTCATGACCGCCGTCGGTGCCGTCTTGATGTCAGCACGGCTGAATTCCGGCTCGCCGAACTACGGTCAGACGATTGAATTACAAGCCATTGCGGCGGCTGTTGTTGGTGGCGCAAGCCTTGCCGGCGGGCGCGGAAACGTCCTGGCTACATTTATGGGCGCGATGACAATCGTGATTGTGCAGAACGGGCTAAATTTGAACGCCGCGCCCTCCTCGGTACAGAGCATTGTGCTTGGTCTAATCATCCTGCTGGCTGTGGGAATTGATATGTGGAGGTCCGAACTTTCGGCCCTTTTGCCGTCCGCATTTAGAAAAAACGCGAGAGATAAAGGAAGCTAGGATGGATCTTGGATTGAAGGACAAGCTCGTTTTGGTGACTGGTTCTGTCTCAGGCATAGGTAAAGCGACAGCCAAAACCTTCCTAGAGGAGGGCGCAAAAGTCATCGTTCACGGTTTGACCGAGAAAGAAGTCGACAGATGCATCGTAGACCTTTCACCGTTTGGCGACGTTGTGGGCAAGGCGGGTGACTTAACAGATCCCGACCACGCCATCGACCTTTGCGACTTTGCCCAAAGCCAAGGAGACGTTGATATTCTGGTCAACAATGTGGGTGTTTTCTCTGTTAAGGCATTTGAAGACCTGACTGATGCCGACTGGATGCAGTATTTTGACATCAACGTCCTAAGCGCCGTGCGTGTTTCTCGGGCCATTCTACCTGCAATGCTCAAACGCGGCACCGGTTCAATTGTGAACCTAGCCAGCGAAGCGGGTGTAAAACCGTTGCCGCAGATGATCCATTATTCCGTCACCAAAACGGCGATGCTTGGGTTGTCCCGTGGCATGGCCGAACTGACGAAAGGGACCGGCGTACGTGTGAATTCCGTGCTTCCCGGACCTACATGGACAGCAGGTGTGGAGGCCTATTTCGATGGATTGGCCACGCAAAAAGGCGAGCCATTGGCCGAGCTCATAGAAAATTACTTCCAATCAGACGAACCGACTTCGCTCATCCAGCGCTTTGTGCAGGTTGACGAAGTTGCCAAGGCCATCGTCACCGTCGCCACCAACCAAGCCATGAACGGCGGTGCTCACAAAGTCGAAGGCGGCATCATCCGCAATATTCTCTAAGTTAAAACAACAAAGGAGCCTATCAATGGCCGCACTTACATTCTCTCATATTGGCATCACCGTTCCAGATCTGGACAAGGCGGTTGAATTCTACTCAAAAGCCTTCGGACTTTACGTCATCATGGGCTCAACAGAGGTCCAGCATGACGATAGTGCCATCGGACAAATGTGTGACGACGTTTTCGGCGAGGGCTGGGGATCGTTTCGGATCGCGCACTTGTCGATGGGTGATGGAACAGGAATCGAACTGTTTGAATTCCCGAACACAGAAGAAGAAGAACGCCCATTCGAATACTGGCGCCGTGGTTTGTTTCACTTCTGCGTGCAGGACGAAGACGTTGAAGGGCGCATCAAGATCATCGAAAGCCTTGGTGGCAAGCAGCGCATGAGCCAAGTCCGCAAATATTATCCTGATGAAAAACCCTACCGCATGGTCTACATGGAAGACCCGTTCGGCAATATCTTTGAACTCTACAGCCATTCTTATGAGCTGACGTATTCGGCAGGCGCTTATGTCTGATCCGAAACTTGGCCCACCAAGGGCAGATCGCCCCAAGGTCGTGATCACCGATTACGACTTTGGAGACGTCAATGTAGAGCGCGGCATTCTCGAAGCGGCGGGTGCAGAGGTTATCGCGCTCCAAAGCAAGAACGAAGATGATCTTGTTGTAGCCGCTGCCGATTGCGCTGCGATGATCAATCAATATACCCGCATAGGTGCTAAAACGATTGGTGCGATGAAGAAATGTGAAGTGATCGCGCGATACGGCGTTGGCGTCGACATTGTCGATGTGAAGACGGCCACGCAAAAGGGCATTCTTGTCACAAACGTGCAGGATTATTGCACAGAGGAGGTCGCGGATCACGCGATCTCTCTTTGGTTGACGTTGGCGCGCAAGCTGCCGGATTATGATCGTGCGACCCACAAAGGCATCTGGAAGTGGCAAAGTGGCCAACCAATTAACCGCTTACGTGGTCGCACGATGGGCGTTGTTTCATTTGGCAAGATCGGTCAGGCAATTGCGACGCGCGCACAAGCCTTTGGCGTTAATATCATTGCCTTTGATCCGTTTTTACCCGCAGAGGTCGCCACCCAACACGGGGCTGAACTGGTGTCCAAAGAAGACCTTTTGGCACGTTCGGACTACATCTTGATGCAAGCTCCTATGACGCCAGAAACGCGGCACTTTCTGTCGGATGCTGAATTTGCAGCCATGAAACCGGGGGTAATTCTAGTCAACACAGGACGCGGGCCAACCGTCGACAACAAAGCGCTTTATCGCGCTTTGACTGATGGGCACCTCGCCTCAGCCGGTCTGGATGACCCCGAAGAAGAGCCGGCGAAGCGGTCCAATTGGACCCCAGTTGACAACCCAATCTTTACTTTGCCCAACGTCATCGTGACACCGCACGCCGCCTACTATTCTGAAGAATCCATCATGGCGGCACGGGTTACGGCTGCAATGCAAGTGGCCAAAGTCCTAACTGGAGTGTCGCCAGATTATCCCATCAATGCAGACGCATTGGCCGAAAAAACATCATAACAGGAGGCGAAAATGCCAGAAGCCCTTAACGACCTAAGAGTTTTCAACGATTTCGAACGTAACCCAGACCTGCTCGCGAAATTCGACAAAGTAATCCAGGCCTATTCAGCCGCAGCGATTTTTGCTGATGTACAGTATCGCACTGGGGTTATGGACAGCGGTATCAAGCCAGCGTTCCGGTCCAAAATCACCGGACAAGCGGTTACGGTACAGCTGTCCAAAGGCGACTTGGTTGATCCTCTGCGTGCGCTAGAAATGAGCCAACCAAACGATGTGATTGTTGTCGATGCAGGTGGAGATCTGAACACATCAGTCTGCGGCGGACTTATGGGCGGCTTGGCCCAAAACCGAGGCATCCGCGGGATGATCGTTGACGGGGCAGGGCGCGACACAGACGAGCTTGAGGATATTAACTGGCCCATCTGGACACGCGCTATTACGCCGCGTGGCACGCACACGATGTTCTCTGGCCGCAAAGAAGAACTATCGATCAACGTGCCAATTGCCTGCGGTGGCGTGGTCGTAAACCCCGGTGATTTCATCGTTGCCGACCTAATGGGCGTCGTTGTTGTTCCATTGGAAATTGCTGAAGGGGTCGTCAAACTTGCCCAAGAACAGGCTGACCGCGAAGAAGAAACGCGCAAATGGGTGGCCAATGGTAAGACAATTGAGGATCTTTTGAATGAATTTGGCCGCATCTGAACCGGTTCTTATCGGCATCGACTGGGGCACTTCATCGCTCCGCGCCTTTCTTATCGGCGCGGGCGGGGAGGTCTTGGACCAAGTCTCAAAGCCTGAAGGAATTATGCACATCAAGAATGGTGATTTTGAGGGGTCATTCAGGGACCTGATCGGGCCATGGGGGGCTGCCCTTGGCTTGCCGGTTATCGCATCGGGCATGATCACCAGCCGTAACGGTTGGATTGAAACACCGTATGTGTCGGTTCCGTCAGGCGTTCAGGACCTTGCTAACGCGCTTGTGACGCACCGCATGTCGGACGGGACGGAGGTGACTTTTGTCACTGGCATGACGACTGATCACGGCGGCACGCCTGACGTGATGCGTGGCGAGGAGACACAGATCATTGGTGCGTCAGCGCTCGGCATGTCGGATGGTATATTCGTGTTGCCCGGCACCCACAGCAAGTGGGTCACAGTATGCGACAATTGTATTGAAAACTATTCTACCTTTATGACCGGTGAGGTTTTCGCAGCACTTCGTCAGCATACCATTCTTGCTACCTTGATCGAAGATGGGCCGTTTCATGAAGGCGCGTTTCGCATGGGTTGCGCCGCGGGAGTGGCAGAAGGAGGCAAGCTTTTGCATGACCTTTTTGGGGTCCGCACTTTGCCTCTTTTTGGCAAAATCACCAACAGCATGGTTGAGGATTATCTTTCCGGCCTGCTGATTGGTGCCGAAATTAAAGGGACTGATGACGCCTTGATCGGTGGGCCAGTCATAATTGTGGGGTGCGATGATCTGGCGGATCGTTACGAAATTGCTTTAAACGCGGCAGGTTTGAAAACCAAACGCGCACCCGATGATATTGTCGCGAAGGGTCATTTTCTAATCGCACAAGCGGCGGGGCTTTTGTAATGATGCAATTTGACAGGGCACTGAAGAAAAATCCACTTATTGCAATTTTGCGCGGGCTGGAACCCGATCGCGCGCTTGATGTGGCGGGCGTCTTGATGGACGCGGGTTTCCGGATCATCGAGGTGCCACTGAACTCCCCAGATCCTTTCACTTCGATTGACCGTATCTCGCGGAAATTTGGCAATGACGTCGTCGTTGGCGCTGGCACTGTTCTGACCGTTGACGATGTATCTGCCGTCCGGGATGCGGGTGGGCAAATCATTGTTGCACCCAATATGAACCCGAAGGTGGGTGCACGGGCAGGTGTGCTGGGCATGAAATGGTGTCCGGGTGTTCTCACTCCGACGGAAGCGTTTGCAGCGTTGGAATTGGGCGCGTCGGTCCTCAAGATATTTCCGGCCGAATTGGCTCCGCCAAAGGCTATTTCTGCAATGCGAGCGGTCCTCCCCAAAGAGGCGATTGTCGCGGTCGTTGGGGGCATCACCCCAGAAACAATGGGCGAATACCGACAGGCTGGTGCTGACAGTTTCGGTTTGGGGTCTGCCCTTTTTAAACAGTCATATGAACTGTCAGAGTTAAAGTCGCGCGCCGAGGCGTTCGTCAAAGAATTCGAAAAAGGATCGAGCCGATGAAACAAACAGTTGTGGTCACTGGTGGCACAAGCGGCATCGGCGCGGGAGTGGCCGAAGTTCTTAATACTGCGGGCTATCACGTCATCGCCGCGACTGTATCACAAGGCGAAATTGACTTTTTTTCAGGGTCCTCCAAGATTGAGACCTGCCTGATGGACGTAACGGAAGGTGCATCGGTGGATGCGCTGTTCAACCGTCTTGGTGGGCTTGCTGGACTTGTGAATTGCGCGGGCATTTTGGTGCGCAACGATGAATACGACATCGATGTTTTTCAAAAGGTGCTTGATGTGAACCTGACTGGAACGATGAGGTGCTGTCTTGCTGCGCAGCCCCTGTTGGCGAAATCTAGCGGTGCGATTGTGAATACTGCGTCGATGCTCAGCACTTTTGGGGGGCCTCTGGTCCCCGCTTATTCCGCGTCCAAGGGGGGGGTTGTGCAGTTGACCAAGGCCCTAGCTGGCAAATGGGCGGCAGATGGCATTCGCGTCAATGCAATCGCCCCGGGCTGGATCGAAACCGAAATGACTCAAGGGCTGCGCGATTCACCCGAGCGAGAAGCTGCCATTTTTAGCCGTACACCACTGCGCCGCTGGGGCAAAGCCAGTGAGGTTGGCGCCTTGGTGAAATGGCTACTGTCTGACGAATCAAGTTTTGTAACCGCATCTGTCTATCCCGTCGACGGCGGATACTTGGCAATGTAAGAGGAGGCCCAGGATGGTCGATAAGAATAACTACGACGAACGCACACCGTATCAGCTGCCTTTCCCGGCGGACGCGCAGCAAGAGATCGTCATACCCCACGCAATTCCCGAAGATGAACGTCATTGGGTCCCTCAAGCCGATAATGTATGGTTCCGCCCACTGTGTCTTAATCGTTCGCAAGGGTACTGGATGAACCTGTTGCGCGTGCGTAAATCAGGCGTGCTGTCACGGCATCGCCATCCTCAGCCTGTGCATGGTTTCGTTTTAAAGGGACGATGGCATTATCTTGAACATGATTGGATGGCCGAAGAAGGTAGCTATGTATATGAGCCTCCCGGCGAGACACATACGCTGGTGGTACCTGAGGGCGTTGAAGAGATGATCACCTATTTTCAGGTTAACGGAGTGATGTGTTACGTTGACCCATGGGGTGAGATTTTGGGTTATGAGGACGTGTTCAGCAAGATTGATGCATGCAAAAAGCACTATGAAGAGGTTGGCTTGGGAGCTGATTTCGTTCAACAATTTATTCGGTAAAGGAAATAGTGTCTTGTGGCCTGAAAGACCAAAATTAGTCTTGGCTTGGGATTGTTTGCGGACCTAATTTTTTTACAACTCTTGCAAACGCATACCCAAACTTCTGGGCAATGGTCATGTCGGTCAAAAGTTGATTGACCTTTGCCATGCGAAACACGGTATACGTTGGGACATCAAAGAGACGAACATGACAATCGGGTTCTCACCAGAAGATGGAGCCGAAGCGAAACGGACTCCTATAATTCCATTAGAGAGCCGATTGAGGAAGGCACTTCGCATCTATCTTCCCGAGTGTTTCGTGCGTAGGTATCCAGATGGGTGGCCGTGCGACCTCCCATTTTCAAATAGGTCTGTTTCGACAAAACGGCCAAAGATAAATTCGTAGACAGCACCCTACAAAATGGTGTGGAATACGCCGATGGAGTAATTAATGTCTGACGCCGTTCCCCTCCGAACTGGTCGTGATCGCTTGCGTGATCATCAGTCGTTCAACAGAAGATATTCAGCCAATCGGTTGATGTTCTCGACACCAAGTTGGCTCATGTTGGCCTCGATGTCGGCCTTCAAAATGTGTATTAGGTGGTCGATACCGCGTGCGCCGAAGGCTGCAACGGAGAACTGAAAGGCGCGTCCAACCATGACGAAGTCTGCGCCCTTGGCCAACGCACGCATGATGTCCATTCCCCAGGCCACACCGGAATCGTAGATGAGCGGAACATCTGGACCAACGGCTTCTCGGATTTTCGGAAGCTGTTCAATGACGGCCGGTCCGGCTTCGAATTGACGCCCAGAATGGTTTGAAACCCAAATACAATCCACACCTTCAGCTGCCATTCGTGCAGCATCTTCTGGCCGCAGAACGCCTTTCACGACCAGATGGCCATCCCATTCCTGACGGAGCTCCTGCAGATATTGCCAGTCTGGGATGCCGCGTATTAAAGCGCCAGCATGCGTGAAGCTTTCCCGGCCACGTTGAGGGACATAGTCGTCGAAGAATCGCATCCTTGGCATGATGCCTTCCCGCAGGTGCGCAAGACACCATGAAGGACATTGAGCCATTTCAACGATTGTACGAAGGTCAGCTTTGGGAGGAACGGTCAGATTGGCGCGCCTTTGACGCTCACGCCTGCTTTCTTCGGGTACGTCCACGGTGATTATAAGCGTGTGAAATCCCGCCGCCTTGATCCGAGGCAACATTGTTCTGCGCAATTCTGCGGACTTCACAGGGTAGTGTTGAAACCACCCGTTGTTGCCGATGTGGGGGGCAACATCTTCGGGCGATGCGACCGCAACACTAGACAGTGAAAACGGAATGTTATGCGCAACAGCTGCTTGCGCGAGCATGCGTTCGGCACCGGCCCACATCATGCCAGACATGCCTATCGGCGCGATCCCGAACGGCAGATCATATTTCTGCCCGAGCAAAGTGGTCTGAAGGTCAGCTTTGGTGCGACCACATAACACGCTGGGCATAAACCCGATTGCGTCGAGAGCGTCACGATTTGTCTTCAGCCCCAGCTCCCTACCTGTCGCACTATCAAGGTACTCGAAGGCGAACTTTGGAATGCGTCTGCGTGCGGCCTGCCTTAAGTCTTCTATCGATGGGTGAGACAAGTCGAGATCCATCCGGGTCCTCCAATTCTGTTGCACTTCGCGTGTCGGATCGCTCTGGTTACCAAAGTGACGGCAAAGCCAGTGAAATCGCTGGCACGTAGGTAATCAGCATCAAAAGAATGATCATGCCGACGAAGAACGGCAGGATCGCCTTGCTCAGCTGTTCGATAGAAACGCCTGAAATGCTGCTTGCAACAAACAGATTCACCCCCAGAGGTGGAGTGCAAAACCCGATTGCTAAATTGACAGTGAGGATTACACCAAAGGCAATGGGGTCGACTCCTAGCGCCGTCGCAACGGGCAGGAGGATCGGTGTCATGATAATAATTGACGAAATCGTCTCCATGAACATTCCGATGACCAACAGTAATAGGTTGATGAGCAGCAAAATGATGATTGGATTGTCAGAAAGGCTTGTGATGGAGGCGGATAACTCAGTGGGAATTCGTGCCAGTGTGATCAATCTTCCAAAAGCAGTCGCCATGATCACCAGAACGAGGATGGTCCCACTGGTCTTTGCGCTGCCTGCCAATATATTGGGTAGATCGCGTAACCTGATATCACCATAAACGAATATTCCGATAACGGCTGCATAGACCACAGCAACTGCTCCCGCCTCGGTCGGCGTAAATACACCGCTGTAAATACCGCCTAGGATGATCACTGGCACTAAAAGCGCCCAAATAGATTCGCGGAAACTCTGCAATACGCCAACGGTTGAAAACTCTGTAGTTGATTCCTGTATTTCGGTGTCGTTACGCAGCAGTAGACGCGCAACAAACATGAACATGACCGCGAACAGCACACCTGGAATGATGCCTGCAAGGAACAATTTTCCAATCGAGACTTCTGCGGTGACGCCATAGATGATGAATGGAATGCTGGGCGGGATCATCACCCCGATCATGCCGGAGGATGCGGTCAATGCGCCGCTGAAACGCCGAGAATAGCCGACTTTTTCCATTTCCGGGATCATGTTCGATCCGATTGCGGCGACTGTTGCAGGCGATGATCCAGATATCGCGGCGAAGAAAACGCAAGCCAGCACATTTACATAAGCCAAGCCACTATGGATATGACCGATAAGGGCATTGGCGAAGCTGACCAGCCGGCGTGACATGCCGCCGTGTTGCATCAAGTCTCCGGCCAGAATGAACAACGGAACAGCGATCAACGGGAAAGAATCCGCGCCGGTGACGACCGACCGTGCCAACAAGACCATAGGCGGCGTCCCGTCAACGAACAGCATTGCGATCATCGTCGCAAGTCCAAGGCAAATACCAATAGGAACACTCATGAGGAGGAGGGCAAACAGTGAAATAAATATTGTTGCAGCAAGCATTTTGTTCGCTCCTAGGTTTTGTGGGCGGAGATGGTGCGCACTGTTCTGATCAAATTCTGGACCACGCGGATTGACGACAGCGCCGCGCCGACGGGTGCAGAAGCATAAAGGATTGGGATCGGGAGGCCGAGAACGACAGAATTTTGGCTGGCCACAAAGGGCAGCATAATCAACTTGACGCATTCAATCGTCAGCATCACCAAAAACGCTAGGACAAGCAGGTCTATGACAATGTCTGCATATAAACGCACTCGTTCACTGAGCAGGTCACGCAATACGGTGATGCGCACATGTTCGCGGTTTTGAAAGGCGTAGCTGACAGCAAGCCACACAAACCAAACGAAAAACCAAAGCGTCAGCTCTTCACCCCATGACAGTGACGCATTCATGACGTATCGCATTATTACGTTGGCGAAGATCAATAGCACGATCGCCGCCAAGAGCATTGAAACCAACATTTTCTCTATGTTTTGGTCCAGCCACTTCAGAATTGCCATTTTTCCCACCCCTAAAATATGGAGGGTGCCCAGGCCCATTTGGCCATGGACACCCAATTTGGAAATTGCAGGAACGGCTTAGTTGCCGCTTGCCTCGGCAACAGCTGCGATCCATGCGTCATATGTATCCGCGCCCACCTCATCACGATAGTCCAAGCGGACGCTTTCGGTCGCGTCAGCGAACGCCTGACGTTGCTCAGCCGTCAATTCAAGAACTTCAACACCGGCAGCCCGGATTTCTTCCAGTTGAGCCGCATCTTCCGAGGCAACCAAATCGGCCTGAAAGACACGGGCAGACGCCATCGATTCACGAACAAGCTGCTGGTGTTTGTCCGAGAGCGAAGCAAAGAACGGTTGGCTGATAACCGGCATGTACACAGCAAAAACGTGGCCAGTCGTGGAGAGATAGGATTGAACCTCGTAGAAGCGTTGAGACGTGATGATCGCAAGCGGGTTTTCCTGCCCGTCGATTACACCCTGCTGCAGTGCTGAATACACTTCGCCAAAGTTCATAGGCGTCGGGTTGGCACCGAGAGCTTGAAAAGTCGCGACGTGGGCAGGTACCTGCATAGTGCGCAGCTTGACGCCCTCTAGATCGGCAGGTGTTGCGATTGGACGTACGTTGTTGGTGACATTGCGTACGCCCAATTCGAGCCAGCCAAGACCAACGAGTCCTTGATTTTCGATCCGCTCGATCATGCCATCGCCGGCTGCGCTGTCCAGTACATCAAAAGCAATGTCCTTGGACGCATACATGTACGGCAGTTCGATGACGGCAAAGGCTGGATCCCATCCCGCAAAGAATGAGGAAGGCGGGATTGCCATTTCCAGAACGCCGGTTTGAACACCTTCAATCATTTCGCGATCAGGGCCCATCTGCGAGGAAGGGAATATCTGTACGTCGATCTCGCCATCAGAGCCAGCCTCAACAAGTTCTTCGAAGTGCAAAAGTGCGCGATGCATATGGAAAGACTCGGCTGCGCCATGCCCGATCTTGATGATTGTTTCAGCGGATGCAGCGACGGCAAGCCCGGTCGACAAAATGACGCCGAGTGTGAATGTGGATTTGTTAAACAAGGTATCCTCCCAAGGATTGATTTTGGCGGGTTTTCTATAACCCTGACGTCTGACATATCAGATATATTATATAAATCAACAAAACCTGTGCTATCATTATTTTTTGTGAAACAAGGAGAGTTGACATGTCAGACATAATTCAACTTAAACGGCCGGATTCTTTAAGTAAAATCGCGGAAGAGCATATTCGAAGGGGCATCGTTAATGGAACTTTTACCCTGGGAGAGAAGCTTCAGGAAGCCAAGCTCTCGAAGGCAATAGGCATAAGCAAAACCCCGATTCGCGAAGCGCTTGCCGCATTGAAACTCCAAGGCCTTGTTCAGATAATCCCACAGCGCGGCGCTTTTGTATTCGATCTGTCTCAAAAGGGCGTAGAACAGTTGTGCCAGTATCGATTGATCCTCGAAACAGCTGCAATGGCCCAAGCCCTTGATGCAAACTATACCGCTCTACTCGCCGAACTTGAGGACCTTTTGTCTAAGATGTCAGAAGCCCGAAAGGTCGATGCGTTCGAGGAATATCTCGAGTTAGATGCCGATTTTCACAACGCATTTTTCATACATTGCGGAAACAGTTACTTGGAGGATGGATATCAGAACGTCAGCGACATCGTCAGAACGATACGGACACATCTGTCAAAACGACCAGAACGTACTTTAAAATCCTTTGAGGAACATAGTGCAATCACGAAACATCTGAGAGATGGTAAATTGAAATCAGCAAATACCGTTCTGAAACGGCAAATTACACGGGGAGAGCGGTCGTATTCAGATCTGATGGGGCTGCCTGCCCTTGGCGCAAAAAGCTGATCTCCACCCCCATCCTCGATGCGTCCGTTGAACCGCTCCACCATGCAGTTGGTTTGTGGTGATCTTGGTGGGGTCAGTCGGTGTTCGATTTCCAGTGCAGTGCAGAGCTTGTCGAACTCATGCTTCCCGCTTTGCGCCCGTTTACGCAGACCAAACAGTCGGTCAGTAAACTCTTTTCCGTTGTCCATTGCCGGCAGGGTATTGCGCAGCAATATCCCGAGAGGGGGTAAGAATGGTGCGGATGCGCAGTGAGGAGGCACGCTCAAGGTCGCGGATGAAGCGACGCGCATTGGCCGCTGTCTTGCTGTTGTAGACGCGGATGAAGACCTAGCGAGTGGCACTATCAATCGCAACAAACTGGACTTGTCCCATAATGCTTCCTTCCATTCCAAAGAACAGATCGCACCATCAAACCATGGGATCAAACACCTAGCCCAAAGCTCTATTGTTATCGCGGGTTGCTGAGGTTTTTTAAATATATGTCATATCCTGTAACCGCCGTCCGCATTTGATCCATATATGAATGTCGATTGTAGACTGCAGCAACGCCACTAATTGTTCCTGAAACATGGTTCAGGAGTTTCTCTGTCACATGGATAGGCGTACCTATCTTTGCATGGGTTGTTGCAAAAGTACGGCGCAGGTCGTGTAATGTGTAAGGCATAATATCCTCAAGGGAAGCATCAAAGCGCTCTTTGCTTTTGCCCCACCCATTAAAAATGGTTCCTGTCTTGGAACGAGATGGAAACAGATATGGACCTATCTCAGGGATGGTTTCCAACACGGCTTCAACGAGATCAGCATAGGGCAGGGAGTGCACCCGCTTGTTTTTGGTCACATCTGCGGGAATAATAATAGTCTGTTCGCTCCGGTCGATCCAATCCCATTTCATCGAGGCAACTTCGTTGCGACGCATCCCAGTTAGCACCAGCAGTGAGACAATCGGACCGAACGGATAGGGTTGTTCTTGGGAAGCTTTGAAAACTTGAATTAGTTCATAGTCGGTCAGCACGTGATCCCTAGCTTGCGGCTTGACTGGCGGTTTTAGTGAGGCAATGGGGCTCTGATCGACATGTTGCTCTGCCAATGCCCAGTTCATCAGTGTTCGGATCACCACAAAGGCGTGGTTCTGTTCTGAGGTAGACGTTTTGATTTTTCGAATACGTGACTGAATGTCTGTGCGGGTGATTTCATCCAAGCGTTTGCGACCAAAACGGAAGTGGGTGTCTAGACGTTTTCGATAGTAGTCCACGGTATTTCTCTTGTTCTTGGCCTCACAGGCTTCAAGAAACAGGTCACGGGCATCTTTGTATGAGATGGTTCTACTCTGTTGAACGCCCAGTGTAATCTGAGCGAGCAACTTCTTTGCTTGGTCGCGGGCTTGCTTGAGGGTGATGGTTGGATGTCGACCAAGTGTCTCCCGCTGACGGTTTACACCATGTACAATCACAAAGGATTTGCTGCCCCCTTGTGAGACGCGCACACCAAAGCCTGATGTTGTCTTATCCCAATATGTTGTCTGGCCACTAACTGGTGGAGGTAAGGATTTGAGTGTGATTTCGGTGAGTACGACTTTTGGCATTTCTTAGGCTCACTATAGGCTCTAAAATATCGGGTGTAGTGGTGGTTTTCAATGTTGTGTTATGTTCAAGTATAACAGCCATATTTCAGTTATTAAACATATTAAATTGATGTATGTTCAGTTATGTATTTATAGAAACGAGAATTGAAAATCCTCGTGTCGGTGGTTCGATTCCGCCCCTGGGCACCATTTAACAGTTGTAATCTGGCTTTACGTTGTTTTGACCTATCAGTCAGACCCTATTTGTTGCAGACTAAAGGCTACCAGTTGGCTACCAGCGGTGAGCGCCATGCAAACAAAGATTACGCAAAGAACCCTCGCAAACATAGATGGCACCGGAACTCGTACATTCATATGGGATACCGCTCTTGTAGGATTTGGGATCGAGGTGTCGGCTAAGGGGAGGGCTTCTTACGTCTGTGAAGCTCGTATCAAGGGAACTGGTCGGAAGTTCCGGCAAAAGATTGGGTCTGTAGACTTAATACCTCTGGATGATGCCAGATCAGATGCGCGTTCCATGTTGCTGCAAGCGTTTAAGGGGATAGATCCTCGTTTTGAGAAGCAAGAGGTTGAACAAGGGCCTAAGACTGTAGGGCAGGCTGTTACTGACTACATAGACGCTAAGAGGCATAAGTTAGCCTCAAGTACTGTTAGGGACTACCGTGTCACATTCTCTAGCTGCCTTTCTGATTGGGAGCACCTCCCTCTGGGCCAACTTAATGGTCAGATGGTTGCGACTAGATACAGCAAGCTGTTGGGCCAACATTCTGTCGCTTACACGAATAAGGTAATGCGGAATCTGAGGGCTGCTTTAAATTATCATGGCCTAGAGCCAAACCCAGTTAAGTTTCTCACCCGCAAAGACCTCATGGCTGTTGATGCGCCACGCAATCGGTTCTTATCTGCTCATGAGATTTATATCATCTATGGCTACTTTTCCACATTCCAGCACCCTATCTCACGGGTAGTGTTGTTCTGTATCCTAACAGGAGTCCGTAAGAATGAAGCTCTAAAGCTTACTTGGGCTAATGTGACCTCTCAGACTATTTTGTTTGCTGGCGATATCCAAAAGAACCATAAGCCGCACCATGTTCCTCGTGTTGGTCTGCTAGATAGTATCTTGGGTGATAGGGGTGAACCATTGGACTTAGTTTTCGGGTATACTCAATACTCATTCCGCAAACCTTTTGATCGTTTTAAGCAGCGCCCTGAGTTGGTCGGTTGGGCTTATTGGACGATGCATGATCTAAGGCGTACCTTCTCAGAACACATGAATCTTATCGGTTATGGTGCTTCTGACGTGTCTCTTGCGTCCAATCGCAGCGATAATTCAGTGACTGTGAAGCATTATCTCGGAGGGCAGCTAGCGAAAGAAAACTTGCTTAGACGTATGTATACTGACCTACAAAGGCAGGTGTACTATTATTGGCATGAAGGCGGCAGTTCTCAAGTTATGGTCGCCCCCAAAGACTATATGCCAGCCATATTTATGGAACCGGAGTTAACCGAAGTTGAGTGGCAAGAATATCAGGAGAGCTTAGTAGGTGTTGAAACATCAACCTTCTGACCTGCTACCGCGCTGGGCGTCACACGTATGGACCACAGCAAGCATCAGGAGTCTTTGCAGCGGCATACGGTCTAATGAACACTCAAGCAGATGAAGGCCACCACCAGCCCAGCGCGTGCATGCCCCTGAGAGGCCCTGTGTTGTACGCACGGCGCATTGGTTGCGCTTGGGCTAAATGCTTCAGTAAATTTACCTAAGGTTACTCACAGGTCCTATTTAAGCCCTAGCTCCTAATGTATTCGAGGGGCGCTATTGGCAATAGTTATCGTGTTGGGATTTACTGAGCTAAAGCGACACGCAGTCACGCCACGGTATAAGTGTTGTCACCCACAGCCTTACACTTGGGACAGGTGGCCTGCTGTCGTATCTCATGAGTTGTCATATTTTCATCAACCACCAACATAAGGTTTGCAACTTCATGGGTGACAACGTGCTGACACACAGCGCAGGTAATACTCATTTTTTTACGGGGTATTTCTTTAAGCATTGCGGTCATGCTTGAGGGTCTATCCTGCTGTTGTTTTTTTCAATAATCTACTGCGGCAACAGGCTATGCAAGGCTAGCTAGATGGACTACCGAACTAACAATAAATTTCTTAGGAATGTCTGGACAGAAAATGAAGCCACTATGGACCTTTACGTTGGTCATGTTGCTAACGTCATGCGGTACGACCTCAGGGCTACTGGACGGCTCAGCTACCGCTATCGAAGGCGTTGGCCAAGACCTTAGGTCAGTATCTGGTTGGTTCAGGTAATAGCTATTAGAGTGCTTATGCTTAATATGGCATTGGGGTGGCGAAGCAATCTACCACAAGCATCAGGAGCCTTTACAGCACCACACAGCCTAATGAGTGCACCCACAGGTAAAAGCATCACCAGCCCAGCGCGTGTATGGCCCCCGATAAGCCCTGTATTGTCCGCACATTGCGTTGGTGACGTTTGGTATGCCCAAGCTAGGGTATGGAGCTAATGGCACTCAGGGGTTATGTTTGAGAGCCTATTCTTGCCCTAAGTGTCGTCTTTGGTGGGTTTCCAGCCACTTGGATATGTCCCTGAATCTCTGCACCCGACTCGATTGAAAGTTGATCAGCTTTAATATCAGCCATTACTTTTGCCGTTGTTTTAACTACAACACTAATCGCCGCGACAGTACCTTCTAGGTGTCCCTCAATTGTAACATTGCGTGCGCGAACGTTTCCAGTCACCCGACCATCTGAGGTAAGCACAAGGACATCAGCAGTAATATCCCCAATAATTTTTCCGCCAAACTCAACAATTCCGTCACTCGTCCAGTCACCTTTGATCAAAATATCATCATGCAATACAGAGCGGCGCTTCTCGCCTGAAGTCCCTTGTGTTGTTGGCTTTTGCAGGTTGTCAGTTGTTGTTTTTGAGAACATTAGGGTTACCGATTTATTAGAATGTTGTTGGGGGTATGGTCCTGAAAATTTGCTGTCGGTCAAGCAAGTTCGAAGCGCTGCCTGATAAGACTATCTCCAACTTCTGTAGCACCACACAGTGAGTACTACCACAGATTAGGGCATCACCAGCCCAGCGCGTGCATGCCCCTGAGAGGCCCTGTGGTATCCGTAGGGTGCGTTGGTAAAGTTTAGGCTACCTCCCATCAGCAAATGAACCCAATGGCACTCACGAGACCTATTTAAGCCATGGTCCCTGATGTATTCGAGGGGTGTCATTTTAGAACATAAGCGAGCGGCACCAAGTAACTTTAGTTGTGTTTAAGTGCAGCGGCGACGAGTTATACCCAAAAGTTGGTGACGGCATGATTAGGCGGCTTTTTGAAGTTGCTTGATCCCGTCTTTGAACTCAACCCCCTGAATGACTTCTGGCAGGCGGTTTGTGCCGCTGAGTTTTCGCCACTTCTTCTTCGCTGACATCATAAGTTTGAAGACCATGGACAGGGCCGTTTTGCGGCTCAGGCAGCCCTTGGTCTTGCGGGTTCGGTTGCGCACGGTGGCGAAGACGCTCTCGATGGGGTTTGTCGTGCGGATGTGCTTCCAGTGCTCGGCTGGGAAGTCGTAGAATGTCAGCAGCACGTTGCGATCCTTGGTCAGCTTTTTGACTGCACGCTCGTATTTGACACCGTAAGTTTCAACGAACAGGTCGAAGGCGACAACGGCCTCTTTCTTTGTTGCCGCCATCCAGATGTCTTGCAGCCCTGCCTTGGCCTTTTCATGCAGGGGCTTTGGCATCGCGCCCGTGATGTTGGCCATCTTGTGGACCCAACAGCGCTGCTCTTTCGTCGTGGGATACACGTCCCGCAGTGCGGTCCAAAAGCCCAGTGCACCGTCCCCACAGGCCAGATCGGGCGCAATCGTCAGTCCCCGTTTCTTCAGGCTACGAAGAAGGTCCCGCCAGCTGTCCGCATTCTCGCGGAACCCGTCCATGATGCCCAGAACATCCTTGTCGCCATACTCATCCGCGCCAATAATCACCAACATACATTGACGATCATCGTCCAGGCGCGGGTTGAAGTAGACACCGTCCGCCCAGATGTAGACGTAGCGCTTTCCCGACAGGTCTCGCTTGCGCCACGCTTCATATTCGTCCCACCAAGTCGACTTCAGTCGCGTGATCGTCGAGGCGGACAACCCGTCGGCGTCTGGTCCTACAAGTGATGCCAGTGCCTCGCTGAAATCGCCTGTCGAGATCCCTTTGAGGTAAAGCCACGGCAGCAATTCTTCCACAGACTTGGCCTTGCGCAGATACGGCGGAACAAGCGAAGAACTGAAACGGACCTTCGAGCCATTCGCGTTTACCCCACGGTCGCGCACCCGAGGAACCTGAACCGCTACCTTGCCGATCCCGGTCATAACTTCGCGCTCTGGCAAAAACCCGTGGCGCACCAGACGCTGGCGACCCTCGTCGTCCAAAAGGTGCGCGTGACTGCCCATGAATTCGGACACCTCCGCGCGCACCGCAGTGGCCAGAAGTTCCTGCGCACCTGCTCGCAGAAGATCCGTCAGCGGATCAGGTGAAAAATCGCTTGGTTTTGCGAAGTCGATAACTGTATTCTTGGTCATGTGGCATATCCTTTTCTCAATGAGAATTGCGGCGCTTCAACAACGCCATGATATGCCGCCCATTCGGGCCGTCACCAACTTTCGGTTATAACTCGCGGCGACCATGTCTTGCTCTAGTTTCGTCCTGTAGTCAGTCAAACTACTTGCTATTACATTAGCCCGCCTCGCTAACTCCCAACTCATAGCAGCAATGTTTTGACGGGCAGTTATCACTTCACCCTTAGAACACAAAACTGCGGCGGCCCTAATTTCTGGCTTAGTTTCTACTGAATTTAAGAGATTTTGCCGTATTTGAGCAACCCCAACCCAGTCAATGTCAACCAAACCCTGTATGACGCCAAGCAGCGCAACATCAAACGCCTCGCCTCGCTCTGTTCCTGAACATATGGCGTTATTTCCATCAAGCATTACCTGTAGTTCTGCTGCGCCACTCGCATATTCAAGAACTTTTGCAGAACGTTCCATAATGACTTGATCAACTGCAACTAGCTCCATAGCAAGCTGGCCCGCCCTTGGCGTATCCTCAGCAATCACAGGTGACGCCAATGCTAAACATAGGCTTGTTGTGATCGTACATAGTTTCATCGCTTGGTTCCTTTCAGTACTTCTTAGGCAGCGTCAAAGTAAACATTGATTGAGGTTCTTTTGTTGGCAGTAAAGACGCTCCTACACTAAAATCTTCCTCTTACCTCTTATACTACTACCACCCAATAATACCCCTAAAGTATCCACATATGTAATTATAATCATGAGGTATCTACATATGTAATTATAACCATAGGGGTATTACTTAAGTAGTTAATAATCATGAGGCATATCACTATATCTCTCTAGCTATAAGCCATAAGAATTAATAATCCTCTAGTACATCAAAGTCATCTTCAAGACTCCAATCTGTAGCTATAGGCTTCCTAAGTTTTTCTATCGTACCCTGATCATCATGGGGTCGTGTTGCATAATTGCTTTTAACCTCACCAAGCTCATCCATGTAGGAAACATCTACATCAGGTAGGAATCCAAGATGCTGCTTTAGTGATGCCTGTAGTGCCTCAACACCATCGGTTTGGTCCGACAACCTAACCATCAGCGCATCATGCATAGGATAAGCTGGAATACCCCAACTGACTAAACTCAAGATGGCAGCACTAAAAATCTCTGACTCCTTAAACATAAGACATGGGCTATCGGCTTTGATCTTTCCAAAGAATGGAAATACCTCGATTACTTGCCCCATCAGGTCCTTAAATTTGATGTTTTTGCTAAGGTCAAACTGCTCCCGTATTGAGACAGTCACACCATTGTCAGCGTTTTTCTTACCCGCAGGGAATTGCGTTTGATTGCCACGGCTAGCTACCCATACAGATGACAGCAGTTTTGCTAGTTTTCTCATCTTCTGACGTTCATCTGGGTCGTTAACCTCCCGAACAAACTTAATCTGTTGATACGGATCGCGCCCAAGGTGGTTAGTCCCACCAAACATGGAATGACAAATGTTAGGGAAACAGGCAGTCACATCAATCTCACATACAGGCTCATCCCCAATGGTCATCTGAAGCCGCTCTAGTTCATTAGAGTTCTGCCATGATCCATACATACGTCCTCCTGAGGTTAGGGAGCCATTGTTGAAAATACGTTTTGACTGCCCCAACTCCCAACCGTCTAAATCAGCTAATGGGTACTGTAGTGCTAGACTGTTGATGGCCTTCATATCGGCAACCAGAGGGTTAAAGTGAGGCGCAAATTGACGTGGTGACATCCGCTTACCGCCTACAGCGTTGCCATACGTCTTTATTCTCTCGCTGCGCACCTCAACCATTGGACCAATGCCGTGGCACTTAAACTTTAGGTGGCTAGGAACAATCGTTGGCTCGTAGGTGTAGATAGCCGCAAGACCATCTTGCTTTGAAGATTTCTGCTTAGGTGTGATGAACCAATGCGTTACTAATGCCTTCCGTACTTCTCTGACAATCTCAGCAGAATAGGGGCCACCCGTGAAGTTATCATTTGCACTTGTAAAACGCACAGCAATAATGGGCCACAGAAACGGCTGCG
Organism: Octadecabacter antarcticus 307; assembly: GCF_000155675.2. Lineage (GTDB taxonomy): Bacteria > Pseudomonadota > Alphaproteobacteria > Rhodobacterales > Rhodobacteraceae > Octadecabacter > Octadecabacter antarcticus. The sequence continues at coordinate 3,051,192 of NC_020911.1, read as the reverse complement.
ACATAGCGCAGTTGTAGCGGAGTAAAATTCCGCCAGTTTGTGCCCTTCGTTTATTCGGAGGGCGGGAGATGTATTCTGTGGATATTTATAATCGTGTGCGCCGCGCTTGTTTGAAGGACGGTATGTCAGCCCGAGAAGCGGCTCGATATTTTAACAAGGACCGTAAGACGATCGCGAAGATGCTGCGTCATGCACTGCCACCTGGTTACCGCCGTTCAGAAGCGCCACGTCGCCCAACGCTTGATGATTATGTCGGTGTTATCGACAAGATCCTGCGCACAGATAAGGCCCTGATCAAAAAGCAGCGGCATACAGCGAAGCGTATTTTTGAACGCCTGCGCGACGAACATCGGTATGCTGGCAGCCTGACGACGGTGACTTATTACGTTCGGGAGCAAAAGCGGCGCACCAAAGAGGTGTTTGTGCCACTGTCGCATCGTCCGGGCCATGCACAGGTCGATTTTGGCGAGACCCTTGGCGTGATTGGCGGCGTAGAATGTAAGATCCACTTCTTCGTGATGAGCCTGCCGCATTCTGATGCTGTATTTGTGAAGGGGTATCCAGCTGAGACAACCGAGGCGTTTTGTGATGGCCATGTCTCGGCCTTTGCTTTCTTTGGCGGCATTCCGCAATCCATTCTCTACGACAATACCAAGATCGCCGTGGCTCGGATACTCGGGGACAGAACGCGCATCCGCACACGTCGGTTTACGGAGCTGCAGTCGCATTACTTGTTTGATGACAAGTTTGGCAGACCCGCGCGAGGGAACGATAAAGGCAACGTTGAGGGCATGGTTGGATACACCCGCCGCAACTTCATGGTTCCCGCACCTCGTTATGACAGCTTTGATGATCTGAACACACATTTGGAAGAGAAGTGTTTAGCACGTCAGGGCGATACGTTGCGGGGTCACACCCAAACTATAGGCGCACGCCTGATGTCGGATTTGGATGCTCTGATGGGATTGCCCATCGCAGAATATGAAGCCTGCGATCACGTCAGCACGCGGGCCACGTCAATCTCAATGGTGCGCTATCGCAGCAATGATTACTCGGTGCCAGTAGCGAGATATGACTGAATCTAGTGTTTGAGTGGTTTGAAGGTTGGCGGCGTATCTGGTTGAATTGTTGTTGGAAGACAGCAGCCCAACCGAAGGAGATACACCACCATGGAAACGACTAACATTGTTGATTTTGCGCGTCGAGACGGGATGACGGACGCGCTGACGGAGTTGCTGAAAACGGGAGCACAACAATTGATAGCGACAGCAGTTGAGGCCGAGCTTGTCAGTTATCTGGCGCAATTTACCGGCTTACGCACCGATGCCGGTCACGCGGCAGTCGTGCGCAATGGACATCATCCGGCTCGCCCATTTCAAACGGGCATTGGCCCTGTGAGCGTGCGGATTCCAAAGGTCCGCTCGAAGGATGGCACACCAGTAACATTCCGCTCGGCCCTGGTGCCACCCTATGTGCGTAGAACCAAGACCTTGGAAGCTGCCTTGCCGTGGCTTTACCTCAAAGGCATTTCCAGCGGTGAGATGGCCCCAGCCCTCAAGGTTCTCTTGGGCCCTGATGCCAAGGGATTGTCAGCAAATACGGTTTCGCGTTTAAAACGCGATTGGGCCAATGAATACGAGGCTTGGAAAGACGCTGAGTTAGATGATGAGCCAATCGTCTACATCTGGGCTGACGGCGTTCACAGCGGCCTTCGGGGCGAGGATGACAAGCTCTGCGCCCTTGTAATTGTTGGCGTCACAGCCCGTGGCAAGAAGCGGTTCTTGGCCATTGAGGACGGGGTGCGCGAGTCCACCCAGAGCTGGCGAGAAGTTCTGCTCAGCCTCAAAAGCCAGGGAATGAATGCCCCAAAATTGGCGATTGGAGACGGTGCCATGGGGTTCTGGGCCGCCATGGATGAAGTCTACCCCACGGCCCGACAGCAGCGGTGCTGGCAACACAAAACGATGAACGTGCTCAACTGCCTGCCCAAGCTATCACAGCCAAAGGCCAAAGCGGCGATCCACAACATCTGGCAGGCTGAGACCAAAGATGATGCGGAAAAGGCGTTCGATTTGTTCATCAAAATCTACGAACCCAAATATCCCAAGGCGGCGCTGTGCCTGCAAAAAGACCGCGAAGAACTCATGGCATTCTTCGACTTCCCCGCCCAACATTGGCAGAGTATCCGCACCAGCAACCCAATTGAATCGGCCTTCGCCACGATCCGACATCGCACCAAGCGCTCAAAGGGCTGCCTGTCACGCGATGGCATGCTGCACATGATGTTCAAGCTGGGACAATGCGCAGAGCAAAACTGGAGGAAGCTACGCGGCTTTGATTACCTGGCCAAAGTCATCACAGGCGTCAAGTTCAAAGACGGAATTGAAACCACCAACCACAGCCAGATCGCCGCATGACCGACAACCCTCAAACACCAGATTTGACAATAACTCGCCAGTAGCCTATGCGCACCACGACGTTCACGTGCGTGGGTTTGTGCATGAGGTTATCATCGGCTGCGGCAACGAGATTATTGCGCGGCACAAACGATCCTACACATCAGCGGATATGATCTTTGACCCGTTGCACTTTTTGCCCCTGCTTGAACAAAAGGTGGGTGCCTTGGATCAGGCCGCGCCTTTGCAGGGTTGGAATTTGCCAGATGTATTTGCCACGCTGCACCGGCTGCTTGAAGCCAGAATGGGTAAGCCGGGCAAGCGGGAATATGTTCAGGTCCTTCGTCTGTTGGAGACGTTCGAAATGGATGTTGTGCAGGGTGCGATCCAGCATGCCATTGATCTGGGCGCGATTGGGTATGACGCTGTAAAACATCTTGTGCTGTGCAGAGTTGAGAAGCGGCCACCGCGATTGGATTTGGACTTCTATCCCTACTTGCCCAAGGCCAATGTCGGCACAACACGCCCGTCCAGTTACATGAGCCTGATGGGGAGGACGGCGGCATGACTGAAGCCCCTCAGATCCTTCTGCGGCATCATCTTAAACAACTGCGACTGCCAACGTTCCAAGGCGAGTATGCCAAACAGGCGCAGCTCTGTGCTGCAGAGAACAAAGACCACATCCACTACTTGGCGCGCTTGTGTGAGATGGAGTTGATCGACCGTGAACGGCGGATGATTGAACGTCGGATCAAAGCGGCGAAGTTCCCCAGCACCAAAAGCTTGGACAGCTTTGACTTCAAGATCATGCCCAGCTTGAACAAGCCGCTGACGATGGATCTGGCGCGTTGCGACTACGTGGATCGCAGGGAGAATATCATCGCCCTTGGCCCCTCAGGCACGGGCAAGACGCACATCGCTTTGGGACTTGGGTTGGCTGCGTGTCAGAGGGGACTGAAGGTTCGCTTCACAACGGCGGCAGCATTGGTCCATGACCTGATTGAAGCCCAAGATGAGCGGAGATTGCAGCGCCTTCAAAAACATCTGACAAGCCAGAACCTGTTGATCATTGACGAACTGGGCTTTGTGCCCCTCAGCAAATCGGGCGCGGAATTGCTCTTTGAAGTCATATCCCAATGCTACGAACGCGGGTCCATCATCATAACCTCGAACCTGCCCTTCGATGAATGGACCGAGGTCTTTGGCTCTGAGCGCCTGACAGGCGCGTTACTGGACCGTTTGACCCACCACGTCCACATTCTTGAGATGAACGGCGAAAGCTACAGGCTCAAACACAGCCGTAACAAACAAAAGTAAGCCCCATCCAGATCAGAACAATGGTGGCCCTAGGGCCAACATGCGCTTTGGCGCGCGTTAGCTATATGACAAGCACGCCCACCAAAGCGCCACACAAACATCACCCGAAATGGCCCCTTCTTACCCCGCGACAGAGGTCCCATTTTACTCTGCGATTGACACATCTTTGAACCCGCATGCTTTGTAAATCTCAAGAAACAGCTGGCACATGGTGTTGGCTGAGAAATGACCACCTTTCTGGCTGGTGAACAATGGACGCTGTGGATCGCTCAGTCGGATTGTGCTGCTGTATTCAGCAAGTGATTTCCGCAAGCGCTGGTTCAAATACACAGTGCGTGTCCTGCCGCCCTTGCTCTGTTCTGGCGATAGGATGAACTGTGTCCGCACCGCGCCTGCTTCGTCAAACACGTTGTCCACTGTTAGCGCTGCGATCTCCTTTGCCCGCAGCCCTGCGTAAAAGCTGACTATGATGATTGTCTCATCACGAACTGGATGACGACGGCTGCGGCAGTACTGTATTACACGGCGTAACTGGGCCTCGTTCAATGTCTGTGCTTGGCGCATTTCAAAACTCCTAAAAACATAATGCTTTGTTAGCTTTGACTATAAAGTATGAGGTATTGGTCGGACGACCGAAAACACGTTCAAGCTGAAATACATTTATTTCAATGACTTGCGCTATAACCTCATACAATATGTGTTCTATGAGATTATCAGCTGTGTCGTGCTGCTACTGAAAATGTACGCAGTTATTGGGCGCTTGGTGCAGATGCATGGGCTTCAGCATGTCGTTGGTGTCGTGCGCCACAGAAGGATGTGCGCGCGGGCAAGCGGTATGATCAAACGCGTGATGGGTTTGAGCTTCGGGGTCAAGCTTACTGAAGCAGGACAACACAATTCTTACCGAGACGATTTTGTTTGATTTTGTCGCGCAACGCTGCAAAATGATTTAAGATTTTCTTGGAAAGATAGCAGAATCCAAATGCAAGTAAGTGTTCGTGATAATAACGTCGATCAGGCGCTTCGTGCGCTTAAAAAAAAGCTTCAGAGCGAAGGCGTGTTTCGTGAAATGCGGCTCAAAGAGCATTTCGAAAAGCCGTCTGTGCGGAAAGCACGAGAGCAAAAAGAAGCCGTTAGCCGTCAGCGCAAACTAGCGCGAAAAAAAACAGAGCGTGAAGGATAAATTGGTTCGCTTGGAGATCAGGCATTAAGGCCTGATAGGCGCTTGAAGCTGTCAAACTGCATTTAACCCCCTTAGACCTGCGTTGAAGCTGCTGGTGGAAATGTACGCAGTTATTGCGGTGCTCAGTGACGTTGCGCGGGGTTGACCATGTCGTCCGTGTTTAGCTTCAACCAAGCTCGCCATAATGGCGTTTTAAAGTAACCAGCATCTGAGTGCCGTGCGCCAGGAGCTTGCTGACTGCTCAACAAACCCGCCCAGCACAGAGGGCGCAGCACACAGCTGTAAAATGACGATGTTGCTCGCCAGGCCATCGGCTCATCACTGAGTTTCCCATAAAGCACCTCGAACTGTAGCGCGACAATCAAGCTGAGAACGCAGCGTCAATCAGTATGAGAAGGCTTATCCTTTTTGCTCCGGCGGCACCTGATGTAGTGTGAAGTGGCTTACCAATCTAAAATGCTTCTGTATTGTTCTGCCGATGCCGGCCAGATGGAAAAACGACAAACCCATGTCCCGCCTTGCGTTCGAATCCAGGTTTTCTGACGAGGAAGCGTGTTTGCATTATCTGGCGGAACATCGTTGGCCTGAGGGCTTTGTGTGCCCTTCGTGTGGCATCTGCAACGGCTGGCCGTTAAAGCGAAACAGCGCGACTTGGGAATGTGCCAGTTGCGCACGGCAAATATTCGTAACGGCTGGCACAGTGATGCACAGCAGCCATTTGCCGTTGCGAATCTGGTTTCTTGCCGCGCACATGGTTGCCAGTATCAGGAACCCATTGGTGTTGTTCTTGATTGGTTTTACATGGTGATGGTCTGCTTTTCAGCCGCTTCATCTATCGCCTTTTTCTGGCCACGAGACACAGTTGTGATCGAAGTCTCGAACATCGCATTTGCTGCGGTAAAGTCTTTCACCGTATCAATCTCTGTCCAGTTCAGTCCGGTGATATCAATCGCACGGAATACCGATCCCTTGTCCACCAATCGCGCATACGCAGCCTCATAGTAGTCCTGAAAATGCTCTCGGACTTTCATCATTCCGTTGAGTTCGGCAAAAAGTAGCTTGCCGGTCTTGGCACTAATCTTCTCAATCCCGATAGACTCGCCCAATGCCAGCTTGGGATCGACGGTTTTGCCGATCTCAATGACCTGCATTTGATCGTCGGTGATAACTTTCACTTCCTCATCCTCAAGCGCAATATTCTGGTCAATGCACAATACGTCTGCATGGTCGTCATCCAGAAGTTTGCGCAGGATTTTCACATCAAACACCACGTCCGCATCGAATTTGACAAACTCGGCGGTACCGATGGCGGATGCGGCCAGCATCAATGAATATCCCGTGTTTGTATCGCGGTAACGCTCGTTGATCACATAGGTGACATGGATGTCTCGAAACGTCTTGTCGACGAATTGTTTGATCTCGTCCTCCATGTGTCCAAGCACCAGAACGAACTGGGACATACCGCAGCTGAGGCAATTGCGGATCATCCGTTCAAGGATAACAGACCCGCCAACGGTCAGCAGGCTTTTGGGGCAGTTGTCTGTCAGCGGGCTGAGCCGAGAGCCGATGCCTGCGGCCAGTATTACAGCGATTGGCGGGCGATTGGTTTCGTTTTTCATATCAGTATGTCCTAGATAGGCGATGATGAGAGGGGCTATTTCTGGAAGGAAAGTTTGCGGTTTTGGCCGATGTTTTTACCCCTGAGCCAAGATTTGTAAGTGCCCCAGAACACTTGGCTTGCTGCGAAGATCCAAAGCATGGGCACAAGTTGATCAAAGATCAGGGCAGCAGACAGCATGAAAATGAAAACACCCTCATCAAAGGCGAGCACTTTGCGTTGCTCTCTAAGGAACCACGCCCCGTTTGTCCGCAGGCCAAAACCCAAACCTGCTTTGGCTTCGACCTGTTTCAGCTGCGCCATGTCTTTGGGGTAGTCTGGGTTGCGTGCTGTTTCGATCTCAAGAGCGATGTATTTGGCGTAGCCGCGTAAGCCGTAGAACGAGATGCCTATCATCGCAAGGAAAACAGGGATCACGCTGGCTGTCTGCACAAATGCTGCATATCCGGTAGCGCCAAACCACAGCGCGACCTGCACTTGATCCGTTAGCCGATCATAATAACTGCCGACGGAGGATGACACCTTTCGGTAGCGTGCCATTTGTCCGTCCATGCAATCAAGAATGTGGCTGAGGTGGATTAGGATTGCCGCTGCAATAAAGGATCTAGTCTCTCCGATAACGATCCCGATTGTAGCAACCACAGCGACCAGAAACGAGGATGCAGTGATCCGATTTGGAGTGATCCACGGGACGGCGACAGCGACATAATTGGCGGCAATAGCCAGCGGTGACGTGACAAACGACGACCACCATTCGTCATCGCGAGTTTTGGTTGCCCAAAGCTGTGTCAGCTTGCCGGTCACGACACCACCTTCGCTTGCATGCGCTCAGGTGTGGGGAGCATAACCAAAATCGCACCCTTTGGTATGACAGGTGCAACCAATTCGGCCGCTTCGGACTGCAAAGTCAGTAGCACGTCCTTGAGTGCAGCAAGGAAAAATCGGATGTCGTAGTCGGACAATTCCCCGATATTGCCGACCTGAAACACCTTGCCCGCAAAGCAGCCTTTACCTTCATATATGATGATGGATTTCTCGCGCAGCCGATCCCGCAGGTCGCGCACCGAAATCGACGGCGGCACCCGCACTGTTGTGAGGATCGAACACATATCCGCTTCGTCGATCAAAAATTCGAGGTTGAGGCGGCGCATACCGAGACGCAGCAGATCCGCACGGGCTTTGATGAGCGCATAGCGTTTGATCACCCCTTCGCGCAGAATGTTCGTCAACGCCTGCTCCAGAGCAAAGAACAGGGGCACTGCTGGTGTATTTGGTGTCTGACTGTGATTTTTCAAAAAAGCGTAGAACGTAGCGAGGTTCAGATACGTGGTTTTCGCCGCGTGATGTTTTAGCCGTTTAAAGTGTTTCTTGCGCCCCACGACAAAGGACAGGCCGGGGTATGACCCAATAGCTTTGGAGCTTGAGCTGGACACAAACGCGATATTGCATGCCTCCATATCGATCACTTCCGCGCCGACGGAACTGACACCATCGACCACGAACAGCGCACCATGGGCCTTGGACAAAGCGCCGATGTCTGCGAGCGGATTCAACATCCCCGAACAGGTTTCGTGGTGAACCGTTGCGATGACATCAATCTTGTGGGCCGCCAGATAGGCCTCGATCTGATTCAAATCAAAAGGAGTCCCCCAGGGCGCTTCAATCAGGTGGGTCTGCTGATTGTGAATTAAAGACGTCCTGTGCAGCCGGTCACCAAACTCTCCATTCGACAGTATCAGGATCGCGCCTTTACCGACGACAGAAGACAAGATGGCCTCATTTGCCGCAGTGCCAGATCCGGTGATCACTACTGCGCGATACCGTTCGCGGTTTCTGATCTGAAAGAGAGAGATCAGTTTATGTTCGATACTACGAAGCAGGGTGTCAAAATCAGGTTCGCGATGGCAGATATCCTCCCTGCTGATGGCGAGACGGAGGGTTTCGGCCACATTCACAGGGCCGGGTGTGAAAAGCAGGTATTTAGCTAACATTAGGTCATGCTCCAAGGACCCCAGGGCTGTGCGCCATGAGGTTGGGACACCCTTGATACATCCGCGCACGTGAACCGCACAGGGACATCGAGAGGGTACAATCGAATTCGAAAGCGAAGCCATCAAGTATGGCTGTTGTCATGTCGTTCCAAAATTGAACGCGTGTAGATAATCAAAAATACCTGGTCGCGGCAATACATACGGATCAGGATCGCATCATACGCTAGAAAGCAGCGTCTGAACGGTAGTGAGTTAAAATATAACTAATTCGCAGGTAGCAAGGGGCAGCCAACACGTACCTATATATGGGGTGGTGTTGGATTTCGATCGGATGCTTCCGGCAGCAGCTTCAGACAACTTGACCTGTCTTGATTGACCTTAGAAGAACTGTAGTGCGCTTTGATACAAGGCTCTGAGATAAAATCTTTACATCTAAAGATTATTGCATAGCAAGGAATAAATAAGAACACTTCTAGCCGCACATTACTAAGCGCCACAATTGGTCATAACATTAAATCGCGCTTTCCAACATTGCTGTGATTACCCCTATCAGGCTCCACTTGACCAGGGAGATGCCGATGGACTTGTCACGCTTACGTTCCGGTCTCTGAACTCTTTTATGCGGCCTTTCGTTCAAATGCCAAGGGGCTTTTACCACCTAGCGACGAGTGCCTGCGCCTTGGATTATAAAATCCGTTGATATACTGGAATATAGCACCTTCTGCCTGACGGCGTGTATCCCATCGGTTACGCCAGATCAGCTCAGCCTTGATGGATTTAAAGAACGTCTCAACCATAGAGTTATCATAACAATTTCCCTTGCCGCTCATCGAGATCTTGAAGCCGTGCTTGGACAGGCGCTTCTGATACTCATTTGAGCAATATTGCGAACCACGATCCGTATGGTGAATGCAATCCTCCGGTGGTTGGCGCAAAGCAACGGCCATATCTAACGCCCGGATTGCCAGATCCTTCTTCATGCGGTTACTGACAGCCCAGCCGATGACGCGGCGAGAATACAGGTCAAGGATGACGGCAAGATACAGCCAGCCCTCACTTGTCCAGATGTAGCTGATGTCGCCAGCCCATTTCTGATTGGGGCCAGTCGCTGAGAAATCTTGATCCAACAGATTTGGTGCGATGTTGAACGTGTGGTTGCTGTCCGTTGTCGCCTTGTACTTCTGGGTTCTGATGATCTTGATGCCATTCTCGCCCATCAGACGTCCGACCCTACGATGGCCCACCTTCAATCCCAATTCTTGCAGTTCCTCGGTCATCCGAGGCCGCCCATAGCTTTGCAGGCTTAAGCGATGCTGTTCACGGATATGAGCTAGGATCACCATATCATCTCGTTGTCGCTGGCTCATCGGGCGAACCCGCCACGCGCGGAAACCACGTGATGTGACCCGCATAACGCGGCACAGAAACTCAACTGGCCATTCTTCTTTCCAGACGTCGATGAAAGCAAACCTCACCGGCTTTGGCCTGCAAAGAAGATCGCCGCCTTTTTTAACACTTCCCTCTCCTCGCGCAGCAGACGGACTTCCTTGCGAAGCCGCGTGTTCTCCTTCTCAACGTCTTGATGCGGTCCTGACATCAGGTCATCGTGTTGATGCTGTTGAACCCATTTGTTCAGCGTCGAAAGCCCAACCCCTAAATCTGATGAAAGTTGAGGCCGCGTTAACCCACTCGTCGTCGCCATGCGCACCGCATCACGCCGAAACTCATCTGTGTATCTCTTTGCCATTCTCTATCTCCTTCATAGCAAACATTGCTCGAAAGAGACGGGAACTAAACCGTGACAAGACCATAGGCCTGTGAGATGCAATAGCCGCCGATAGTCGCGAAGATGCCAAGGATCAGCATTAAGGGAAGATCGGCGGTATCTGGAACTCGCCATTCACGAAACAGGAACGTCAAGGATGCGTTGCTTTGCTCTGCAAGTTTGCCGTCCCCAAAGAGCAGACCAAACACGACGCAAACCACAATAAAGATGATCTGGATGTAAAATGTCATCGACACGGCGTTCTCTGTGTCCCGCAGGAATCGCGTCATGATGTGCAGGCCTGAATAGCCAAACGCAGCGGCCAGCGGTAGAAGTGAAGCCACTTGAAACGCGTCTGTTCCTGGCCGCAGTACGATCAGAACGCCGATCATTCCGAAGGCAATCGCGCTCCATCTGCGCCGTCCGACCACTTCGCCCAGAAAAAGGACCGAAGCGATTGTGATCAAAAAGGGAGATATGAAAAAAATTGCCACAGCATCGGCCAAGGGCAGGGCAGCGAGGCCAAGGAAAAAGCAAAGGTTCGCAAACACAACAAAGCTCGCGCGGAGCACATGCATGCCCAATCGGCGTGTCTTGAGAAGGGAAAGTGTGCCGTTTAGAGGGACCATGATGCACACGACAACGGCAAGGCCGACAATGGAGCGTATCAGCACCAATTCGTGCAAGGCATAGCCACTACTGAGAACCTTCATGGCCACGTCGTTCAAAGAGAACATGACCATCGCCACGCTCGCAAATAGCGGACCGGCAGCCGTTGCTGACACCCTGAACATCTATGTGGCTCCTTACGTGTAATGACTTGGGGTAAGCTGGTGGCAAGGTCCAGCAGTTTGAATGCATTCAAAATTGAAACGGCTTGTTTCCCGCTCCTCTAGTCTGAACATCTTTGGTCCGTGAACGATGTAAGTTGGAAGCTAGTTTCTAATAAAACTTCCCCAGCCAACACTGAATTCTGACACATACAGCAACTCGCAAAACTCAGCCACCGACCCACAGTTTGTGGCTGACAACTCCAACACACGAATATAAAGAGGTGGTCGCAGGATTTCGGACCAGTAGTTAAGGTGGATCAACTTGTGAAAGAGATGATCCAAAATGACGAAACGAAAGAACCACTTGCCCAATTTCAAAGCCAAGGTTGCGCTTGAAGCGATCCGCGAAGAAATGACGATGGCGGAGTTATCGAAGAAGTACGGCGTTCACCCGACCCAGATCGGCACATGGAAACGCGCGGTGATTGAAAACATGTCGACGGCATTTACGCGCCGAGGTTCCATTCCTGAGCAGGTGAGCATTGCAGACGTTGACAAGCTGCATTCAAAGATCGGCCAGTTGGTGGTGGAGCGGGATTTTTTGGCCGATGCCTCGCATCAATTGCTCGGGACGCGAGGCAAAAAATGGTGAGTAAGGACCACAAGCTGAGTGTCCGCCGTCAATGCAAGCTGCTGACGCTGACCCGATCCCACTTGTACTATGAACCGAAGGGCGAAAGCGCTGAGAACCTACGGTTTATGGAAATCATTGATAAGCAATTCCTCGAAACGCCATGGTACGGGTCCCGCCAGATGGCGCGCTACATGAAACGCAACAACCACAAATGCGGCCGGCATCGCATGCGCCGCCTAATGCGGCTCATGCGTTTGGTCCCGATCTATCAGGAGCCCAACACCAGCAAGAAACACCCCCGGCATAAGATCTGGCCGTATTTTCTTAGAAAAGTCATGATCGACCGCCCAAACCAAGTTTGGTGTGCTGACATTACCTACATCCCAATGCGGCGTGGCTTCCTGTATCTGGTGGCAATCATGGATTGGTACAGTCGCAAAGTCCTTGCTTGGCGGTTGTCCAACAGCATGGACGCGGACTTCTGCGTTGAAGCCCTGAAAGAGGCGCGGGCAAAGCACGGCAAGCCAGAGATATTTAATACGGACCAAGGCAGCCAATTTACCAGTGGTGCTTGGGTCGACGTGCTCACGGATGCAAAGATCAAGATCAGCATGGATGGCAAAGGCGCGTGGCGTGACAATCGCATGATTGAACGCCTATGGCGGTCGCTGAAGTATGAATGCGTCTATCTGAATGCATTTGAGACAGGTTCTGAAATGCGGACTGGGATCGGCAAATGGCTGACCTACTACAACTCTGAACGCCCACATTCGACCCACGGCATATTGACCCCAGATGAGGCCTATGCCAGCAAAACAGAACCAATTAGATTGGCAGCCTAAATGAAAGAGTTATTGTCAAATCTGGTGTTTGAGGGTTGTCGGTCATGCGGCGATCTGGCTGTGGTTGGTGGTTTCAATTCCGTCTTTGAACTTGACGCCTGTGATGACTTTGGCCAGGTAATCAAAGCCGCGTAGCTTCCTCCAGTTTTGCTCTGCGCATTGTCCTAGCTTGAACATCATGTGCAGCATGCCATCGCGTGACAGGCAGCCCTTTGAGCGCTTGGTGCGATGTTGGATCGTGGCGAAGGCCGATTCAATTGGGTTGCTGGTGCGGATACTCTGCCAATGTTGGGCGGGGAAGTCGAAGAATGCCATGAGTTCTTCGCGGTCTTTTTGCAGGCACAGCGCCGCCTTGGGATATTTGGGTTCGTAGATTTTGATGAACAAATCGAACGCCTTTTCCGCATCATCTTTGGTCTCAGCCTGCCAGATGTTGTGGATCGCCGCTTTGGCCTTTGGCTGTGATAGCTTGGGCAGGCAGTTGAGCACGTTCATCGTTTTGTGTTGCCAGCACCGCTGCTGTCGGGCCGTGGGGTAGACTTCATCCATGGCGGCCCAGAACCCCATGGCACCGTCTCCAATCGCCAATTTTGGGGCATTCATTCCCCGGCTTTTGAGGCTGAGCAGAACTTCTCGCCAGCTCTGGGTGGACTCGCGCACCCCGTCCTCAATGGCCAAGAACCGCTTCTTGCCACGGGCTGTGACGCCAACAATTACAAGGGCGCAGAGCTTGTCATCCTCGCCCCGAAGGCCGCTGTGAACGCCGTCAGCCCAGATGTAGACGATTGGCTCATCATCTAACTCAGCGTCTTTCCAAGCCTCGTATTCATTGGCCCAATCGCGTTTTAAACGCGAAACCGTATTTGCTGACAATCCCTTGGCATCAGGGCCCAAGAGAACCTTGAGGGCTGGGGCCATCTCACCGCTGGAAATGCCTTTGAGGTAAAGCCACGGCAAGGCAGCTTCTAAGGTCTTGGTTCTACGCACATAGGGTGGCACCAGGGCCGAGCGGAATGTTACTGGTGTGCCATCCTTCGAGCGGACCTTTGGAATCCGCACGCTCACAGGGCCAATGCCCGTTTGAAATGGGCGAGCCGGATGATGTCCATTGCGCACGACTGCCGCGTGACCGGCATCGGTGCGTAAGCCGGTAAATTGCGCCAGATAACTGACAAGCTCGGCCCCAACTGCTGTCGCTATCAATTGTTGTGCTCCCGTTTTCAGCAACTCCGTCAGCGCGTCCGTCATCCCGTCTCGACGCGCAAAATCAACAATGTTAGTCGTTTCCATGGTGGTGTATCTCCTTCGGTTGGGCTGCTGTCTTCCAACAACAATTCAACCAGATACGCCGCCAACCTTCAAACCACTCAAACACTAGATTCAGTCATATCTCTAAATGAAACCCTGATCCATCTTAACAAGGCTGTAAACTGGTCGACAAACTAGGACCACCTCTCAGGTCAGCTGCGATTTATAGGGGTGCCCTATAGTGTGACCTACCCGAAAGGATGTGTTGTTTAACCGTTTACCTCGTTCGTACTTTGATCGTTCTAGTGCATAATTTGAGAAGAGTAGTGTTCACTTATGATTAAGAACTCAACTTAGGGAATTTAGGATTAATTAATTAATAGATAATGAGGTAAAAACTATGAATACATCTAATTTAGTCATTACAAAGGGTGGTATATTAATGGTTTTTGGTATGTTAATATTTTTAACTTATGCAGTTATATTTTTATTTGTTAGTTTATCAGGTGTTGGATTTGAGATTGGCGTTTATACGCTTAGCGGTGTGACGCCTGCCGAGCTTGACACAATCAATCCCGCCATTATGGCTTATATGAATCACCTCCATGTAGCTGTTTCTGGGTTCATTGCGTCAACTAGTTTCGCGGTCATAGCGTTGGTCTGGTGCGGGGTTCAACGTGGATATTGGTGGGCGTGGTGGGCGGCGATGATTTCACCTTCTGTAGCTTTTATATTGATATCGTCTTTGGATTACGCTGGGGATTTTAAGCATAATTGGGTAGCTCATGCTGGCCCAATTTATTTGGGCATGTTGGTTTTTCTGATTGGTGGCCTGATTACGTTAAACTCATTAACCCAAAGTAAAATTAAACCTAGGATTAAAGTGCGACACATTCCGTCTAGAGAGCGTGAGATGTTGAAATTAACCTTTGATCCAAAAATCCCTTACTCATAGTTTGAATATATTGCAACAATTCACTAGGCGGCTACGACGCTATTCATATGATCGAAATGGCATGTTATAGTGATCACGTTACCAAATGGCCACCAGTGGGGCAAGGTTCGTTTATCCATTCAACCAGTGTAATCAAATTTCCAAAGGCCACTAAATAAATATATTTACGAAATCTTCAGTGAATTTTTACGCCGCCATAGACACTAACAATCTAGGTGCACGGAGTTATGCCCAAAAGTTGGTGACGGCTGTCATCAGGCGGCGTTTTGAAGTTGCTTGATCCCGTCTTTGAACTCAACCCCCTGAATGACTTCGGGCAGTCGGTTTGTGCCGCTGAGCTTTCGCCATTTTTTCTTGGCTGACATCATTAGCTTGAAGACCATGGACAGGGCCGTTTTGCGGCTTAGGCAGCCCTTGGTCTTGCGGGTTCGGTTGCGCACGGTAGCGAAGACGCTCTCGATGGGGTTTGTCGTGCGGATGTGCTTCCAGTGCTCGGCAGGGAAGTCGTAGAATGTCAGCAGCACGTTGCGATCCTTGGTCAGCTTTTTGACCGCACGCTCGTATTTGACACCGTAAGTTTCAACGAACAGGTCGAAGGCGACAACCGCCTCTTTCTTTGTTGCCACCATCCAGATGTCTTGCAGCCCTGCCTTGGCCTTTTCATGCAGGGGCTTTGGCATCGCGCCTGTGATGTTGGCCATCTTGTGGACCCAGCAGCGCTGTTCTTTCGTCGTCGGATACACGTCCCGAAGTGCAGTCCAGAAGCCCAAAGCACCGTCCCCACAGGCCAGATCAGGCGCAATCGTCAGCCCCCGTTTTTGCAAGCTCCGAAGAAGGTCCCGCCAGCTGTCCGCATTCTCGCGGAACCCGTCCATGATACCAAGAACATCCTTGTCACCATACTCATCCGCGCCAATAATCACCAACATACATTGACGATCATCGTCCAGGCGTGGGTTGAAGTAGACACCGTCGGCCCAGATGTAGACGTAGCGCTTTGCCGTCAGATCGCGTTTGCGCCAAGCCTCGTATTCTTCCCACCAGGTCGACTTCAGTCGCGTGATCGTCGAGGCCGACAATCCATCGGCGTCTGGCCCTACAAGGGATGCCAGTGCCTCGCTGAAGTCCCCTGTCGAGATGCCTTTGAGGTAAAGCCACGGTAGCAATTCCTCCACAGACTTTGCCTTGCGCAAATAGGGCGGGACAAGCGACGAGTTGAAACGGACCTTCGAACCATCCGGGTTTTCACCACGATCCCTTACCCGAGGAACCTGAACCGCTACCTTGCCAATCCCGGTCATAACCTCGCGCTCCGGCAGAAACCCGTGGCGCACCAAACGCTGGCGGCCCTCGTCGTCCAAAAGGTGCGCGTGACCGCCCATGAATTCGGACACCTCCGCGCGCACCGCAGTGGCCAGAAGTTCCTGCGCACCTGCTCGCAGAAGATCCGTCAGCGGATCAGGTGAAAAATCGCTTGGTTTTGCGAAGTCGATAACTGTATTCTTGGTCATGTGGCATATCCTTTTCTCAATGAGAATTGCGGCGCTTCAACAACGCCATGATATGCCGCCCATTCGGGCCGTCACCAACTTTCGGTTATAACTCGGTGCAGGTCTCACTAGATTATTTTGTACTACTATGATCTTGTGTTTCAAAGTCCCAAAGATGGGTGGTAGAATGAGGAGTATTTATAAGCTGAGTGACGCACAGATGAGCGGATGTAATCCCGTCTAAGGTGGTGTGATGCACAATTAGAGTATGGTCCACCGAAGGCTTTGTATAACTGCTGGAAGCGCTGGAGTGACAGGGTGTGTTCGCACGGATAATGATGGGGATCGCAGAACAGGGCTCAGATAATAAAAAAAGAGAGTGTCCGATCTTCTGTGTATGAGTAAATTGGCCCATGCTTCATTAACGAAGGAGTATGACGACAATGACGATATCCAAAGATGTATTAGACGAGCTGCTGAGGGGCGTTGGGAACGCGAACGATTTGTTGGGTGAGCAAGGCTTGATGAAGGAGCTGAAGGTCCGACTGATGGAGCGGATGCTTGGCGCGGAACTGACAGAACACCTTGGCTATGAGCCGGACGGTGAACCGGCAACCCTGCAGGACAACCGGCGCAACGGCACCACACGCAAGACGCTGAAGGGCAATGATGGCGCGGTGCCTATCGATGTTCCACGTGATAGAGACGGCAGCTTTCAGCCAGAACTGATCAAGAAGGGCCAAACACGGATCGACGGGATGGATGATAAAATCATTGGGCTTTATGCGGCTGGCCTGTCGACGCGTGATATCCGATCCCATCTTGAGGAGGTCTATGGCCTGCGCGTTTCCGCTGATCTCATCAGCCGCGTCACTGATGCCGTTTTGGCTGAGGTTTCAGACTGGCAAAGCCGCGCTCTGGAGCCGATGTATCCGATCGTTTTCCTCGACGCACTCAGGGTCAAAATCCGAGACGCTGAAAGCCGTCAGGTCAAGAATAAGGCGGTCTACGTGGCCCTTGGCGTCACCCCAGAAGGCGAACGCGAGGTTTTGGGGCTGTGGATTGCCAACAATGAAGGCGCCAAGTTCTGGCTGTCGGTAATGAACAATCTGCGCAATCGTGGCGTCGAAGATATCCTTATCGCCGTTGTTGACGGCCTCAAGGGCTTTCCTGACGCCATCAACGCGGCCTTCCCAGAGACCACAGTCCAGACGTGCATCGTGCATCTGGTGCGGCACTCATTGAACTTCTGCGGATGGAAAGATCGCAAGGAGGTCGCCAAAAACCTGAAACGGATTTACCAGGCTACGGATGATGCTGAGGCGGCAAAAGCCCTTGATGATTTTGAAGCTGAATGGGGCGACAAATACCCCTCCATCGCACCATCATGGCGGCGGGCCTGGCAAGAGGTCATCCCGTTCTTTGCCTTCCCGCCAGCCGTGCGCAAAATTATCTACACGACCAATGCGATTGAAAGCTTAAACAGGGTCATCCGGAAAACAACAAAGACCCGCGGCAGCTTTCCAACCGACGACGCAGCAACCAAGCTAATCTATCTTGCAATCCGAAGCTTCGAGAAGGCTGGCAGATGCGTCAGAGAATGGGTTGCCGCACGAAACCAATTCGCTATCCTATACTCAGAACGGTTCAATAAATGATCCGTCGAAACCGCATGGGCTAAACCTCATACACAGAGTTTCGGATACTCCCTAAAAAAATAATCTCAATTGATGCAACCTACCTAAAAGCATCTTCGCGATCGTCTTACGGTCCTTGTTAAAATATCGAGCCGTTTCTCGGGCTGACATACCGTCCTTCAAACAAGCGCGGCGCACACGATTATAAATATCCACAGAATACATCTCCCGCCCTTCGAATAAACGAAGGACACAAACTGGCGGAATTTTACTCCGCTACAACTGCGCTATGTCGCAGCCGTTTCTGTGGCACATTATTGCTGTGCGTTTTACAAGAAAAATCCTGATAACGTACAATAATATGCCACTGCTATTCTTCGTCGTTCAAAATGTCCTTGAGATCCTGAACCGTTCCAAAATGAAGATTTAGGTCTTCGTTAGAAAGGCCAAAATGGGATTTAAGTTCTACCATTCGCGCTTCAAGACGCATCAATGTTAGGCCAAGTCGTTCAATTTCCGCTTCAGCCAGAGCACCGCTTTCAACTCGGCGGATGGCTTGCTTCTCCATCACTTGCCGGACCGTATCGATGACAGCCAATACGAGCTTTACAAGGTCGTCAGCTGCCGTCTCAGGACTAGTCGAAAGACTTGGAGGCAGTGATTTATTTGGCAACAGATCAGTAGGGTCGCACGAAGCAGAATCTTCCTTACTAGAGTCCGTCAAAATCTTTTTCATCGAATCGAATTGACTGTCACTTGTCGTTTTCATGTCTCACCTTCCACTCCAGACTTTCCAACAAATGAGTAGGGTGCCCATGGTCCAGTACAGGTCACACGGGCATCCAAATTTTGCGCTGCGATATCATTCACAATTTGCACAAAACTCGCGACGTCGTTCCTATTGATCAGGCAGGATGCCTTGAACGGCAACGCCTGAGGCTTATCAATTGGCCAGATGACATCTTTCATAAGCGGGTCAAGACCAGATCGGATAGCACGCCTAACATTTTGCACCAACAACTGCGTCTTATCCGAACCATAGAGGCTTTGCTGCCTTCCCAGCAAATAGGCTGTGCCTTGGGTTATGGCCTGATCGGTATTTTTTTTAGTAACCTTTTGATTAACTTTTTCCCAGTTTTTTCCTGATATGTGTAGTGCAATTTCAACGTTTTCGTTGAGTCTCATCAAATCTTTCATCAATTGTTTCTGCCGCTTTACGATGCCTTCAAGAAGCTGCGTGGCTCCAACTGCAATTGTCCCGAAGCGCATCGGTAGTACCGCGTATCGTGTCATCAAGGCGCTCAGGACATTATCATGTAGCCAGACATTCGCAGCCGATGCTTCGACAGCCGATCGTTCCACGAAACTCACAGCGACTGCAATATCACCACTGACAAGAGCAAACACAGAGGCTTCATCATGCCCATTGGGCAGCGGATCATCAAAGCTGGTCGCCCCAACGATTCCGTAGACATAAAGTCTTTTCATATTTGTTGACCCCTATCGGTTGGCCGGTCAACTAGACTTGCAGCCTTCATCCGCTCCGCGGCGTCCACAGAAGCAACCAGGACTTTCAATCCAACATAAACGAGATCGACACCGGCCAAGGATATGGTCGCTTCGCCCCAAATAACAACACCGGTGCTGAGCGCTCGATCCAACAAATCAGCAAGCGCTAAATCCTGTCCACCTTGTGCCTTATTGGTCATTTACGCCGCCTTCCAACTGTTGGTCAGAAAAACTGTAAGCTGGCCAAGGACCATTCATTTGGTATTCTAAACCATATGGCGCATGGGCCAAACGCAAATCTTCAAGCGATTGCATAAACGCGTCTTCAGTGCCCCGAGCAATCAGATAGGATATGTTACTTAACATGTCATGCTCATGCCCATGTACTGTGGGAGGCTGAAGCTTGACCAAAGCTTCCTCAATAACACTCGGCTCTAACTGTTCTTGAGTCCCAACAACGCACTGTTCGAGAATCTCCTCAACTTCCTCAAGTATCAGGCGTTCTTTCCGGCGACGCAGAAAAAAGGCTTTACCCTCACCCTGCTTCGCAATTTCGCTTTCAAGATCGCTGATCTCAGAACCCGTTCCCCTGACGCGTTGCTTCAACAGCTTCCTATCGCAGAATGTTTTCACACCCCATTCGAGTGCCCCATCAATACGGCCAAGTGCTTTCTGCAATTCGCTGCAACGGCCGCCCAGTGCGGCGATAACACCCGCATCCTCAGTAAAGGCGGCCCCAAACCTGAGCGGCAATATCGTATGTTGGCTAACAATGTACGACAGCACCTGGTGGTGGTTAAGAATTAATCGCTCTGCTGACCGGCTATCCTCTAGAAGAGTTTCGAGATCACTGCCATTTGGCAGTACAAAGTCGCACACGACCGCAGCAATATTACCGAACGGCAGAATCCTTAGAGGGCCATTCTTGACAAGCCCTGCAAGATCACTTCGGGGCATGTCCAAAGCAATATCTGAACAGTTAGTTAGAACGCCATAGGCATAGACAATTGATGTTGCAGATCTCATTTAAGGTTCCTTCTATCCGCCGCTTGAAGGGATATCAGTCGCATAGGCATCTTCCTGCCGCTGCACCGAAACGACTACCGGTCCACCTGCATCGACAAAAGACAACAGCGTCTTGTAGGCGTCGTTAAGCACTGCAATACCCACACTAGAACTTTTGTTGTCCACAACGACATCAGGCGCGATGTCCTGTTGGGTCTGCCTAGCAAGACGATGATAGGCTGAACGAATTTCTTCAAAATTATGGGCGGCGTCGAGTTCCAGAACACAGCAAGCGTGACTGACCTGGGTGGGTTCGATGTAATTGATCTCGACCGTTGCAAAACTGTGCGGTGGCATTGGACCAACACAACGAAACGACAAAGCACCATGAAAGGTGCTGTCCAGTTCATCGAGGCAGCGGTCAAGCGCATCTGCTTGATCCGTGTCAACTAGCAAAGCCAGATTCAAGACTATGCTATCGTTTAGGATTGGGTTGACAATACTGTCAACGCCAAGCGGCAACAGGGCGTCCAATAGAACTTTGCCAGTTTGTGCCCGCTGATGATCAAGAGTTTCTTTCACAAGCCTTCCAACTCGGTCCAGATTTATTGGTCTATCACTCTCCGACGTTGCCACCAGATCTACTTTCAGCTTTACAACAGCAGGCAATTTGGCAATCTTCGCAAATACATCAGCAACATCCCAGGTCACAGTAATCTCGAACTGTGTTTTGCCAGACAAGCCACCAAAGGCAGTAAAAAACTTCTCACGCCCTCTTTCAAGACCGAGCTCAACGCTTTCGCGATCTGGCGCGAGAGTTCCGAACTTGACTGGCAGGACAGGTGCAATCTCAGTAAACCTTTCAACAAGCTGCTGGTGCACCAGCAGTTGTCGCACTAATTCCTGTCGATCTCGGCTGACAGGCTGGTCCTCGGGCGGCACCATTACAACGGCAGTAATCCCCCCCTGCCCAATCAGCTGGATTTCGCCTTGCGCTTCATTGGCGCATTTTATCAGCGCGCTGTTAGACTCCCACTCTGCCACGATTGCACAGACGTAAAGCCCTACGCTTCCGGTCATGTTTTCTTCTGCCACTACGGTCATTTGTGGTGCCCTCACTACTTGTGTCCCTTCATTGGGGTCGTCTGGTTCGATGCCAAAGCTGTTGCAAGAGCGGCCTCAAGGCGATCCATTCTCTCCAACATGGCTGGATCAGCTACTGCCGGTGCCTGTGCTCCAGCCGTGAGGAAAGGATCATGAGCCCACCAGTTGATACCCATTTCCATAGCCTTATCGACCGACGCAATCAGCAGACGCAACTTGATATTGAGCAGTTCAACGCCAACCAAAGAAATTGTTACATCGCCAGCGATGACGATACCTTTGTCTAGGACACGCTCAAGAATATCTGCGAGATTTGTAGCGTTCAGCGAATGCTCCATTTTTCCATCATTCATCAAACTTGCCCTCTTTTTAGTAAGAAATTTTTAGAACTACTCGCCATCATCAATACCTATCTGATTGCGAAGAAAGCGTTGGACTTGCTTGTAACTAATAATTTCTCCTATCCCATCGAGGCTTACTGCATATTCAGCAAGCACATCAGAACTAGAAGGAATTCGAGAAAGTTCTACTAAAGTAATCAAAAGTTCCCAACCGTGTTCTACCTTTTTAATCCCGGTGACACCATCGATTGGGGAAATCCCCATACTAGCAAGCTGGAGCTTTGCTCCTTCAATGATATCAATAAGGCGTGGTATTGGAGGGGGAGCAACAATTTTTTTCGACTGAGGCGTTTGGAGTAGGGACGGTTTTTCGGAGCCTTTAGTAGATCTAGGTGGCGATTTAGACGGAGTCATTTTTCTTTGCCTTTCGTATTTCTTGCAACCGTTTTAATAATACGTCCTCCTTGGCCTCAAAGTCCTTGAGTTCTATTTTTTCAAGGTCAAGAAGAAGCTCAAGTTCTGAAAGTTCTACAAGGATCTTGCTGTCATCATAGATTTCAGCATCTGTCTGATCTTTTATTTGCTCTGCAACCCAGAAAACGCCCTTCATGGGGCCAATCAACGGACTCATAAGCGTGTTTAGAATAATACCCATTATGTTTACACCACCCCCCAATTTACGACGATGTTGACAAAATTGTAGGGCGGAACTGGTCCTACATATTTGAACATCAGGCGATTGCCTAAATCTTGATCAAGTAATTGCACTGCTTTATCAAAATCAGATTCCTTGTTAGCATCCACAAGAAATGCTCCATTCAAAACCATTCGGTCTCCAATGGTCTTATTACTTCTCGACTTGTGGACGTGTTGCCTTATGCGCGAGAGAATTATTTCTTCATCTTCTACCCGTTTTTTTATCATGGCTTGCTCAATTTTTTCACCCAACTGAATCCGCTCATAATAACTTCCGTCAACCGACTTGCCTTCTAAGGCATCTCGCATTTTTCGAATAGAATCGTTCTCACGCAACACTTCTTCAAAGATCATTCCATCGTGCCAAAATGCCTTGATACCCAGTTCTACACGTTTATCAATTTGACCCAGTAATTGCGTGAATTCTTCATGGCGGGGCACCAACAAGCGTTCTTCGATTGCGCCAGCCTCTGGCGCGACCGTGTTGAATCGCACTGGAAGCAGAGTAAACTCCTCCATCAACTCTTCAAGAACGGCGGTATGTGCCATCATGTTCCGACGACTTTGATCGTATTCCATTACCGGTGAGTCGCTGACCACCGCCGCCAACCCCTTATAGGCTATCGTATGGACTGCATCTCCTCGCTCACCGATCCCACGTGCTATAAATTCCCGTTGTTCCCGGCACTTTATTATAGCGTAAAGATACTTGCTATTGATCGTGTTTTCATCTGTCATTCTCACCACTTCCCGTTTCATGCGTCATCTTCTTAACTCGTATTTCCAGCAACCCATAATTGTAGGACTGACTTAGGCTCTTCTTTAAAACGGATTCTGACAGAAAAATTTCTTTGGCATAACTCCGATCACCATTTGTGGTAATTATCAACACATCATCATCAACGCTGGTCACAATCTCACTTTCCAAAACGCCAGGAAGCTCCACTGTAATTACTATTTCGCTGCCTTCGTCAAAAACGTCGACCATTGGCTCTCTCACTTCGTCAACCACAAGCCCCGCTTCACTGGTACGTACATTTCCAAAAGCCTGAACCCGTGGTCCTCCACCGCCAATGCCACTACGGACGCTAAATCCGTAGATGCCACGGGTATTATCACCAAGTCCTTTGATCTGGAATTCACCCTCACTTTCCTTTATCTTCTCACCCGTTTCAGCAAGTTTACTGAGCAAATTGACGAAATCACCCAAGCCACGAAATAGCCCCCCAAGCTCGATTTCTGGCGTATTTTTTTCTGCCTTTGACTTTCCCGTAGTTTTTTTCTTCATAGTTTACCTCTTTATGACTGGGCTACGCTTCACTTAAATTGAGGCGCTCATTGCTTAGCTCTAGTAGTTTAATGACACCGAATGGTTAAAAACCCCATTCGAATCGAGGACTTCGGTCGAAACTTTACCTCGCCCATGAGTGGGCGGCTTTGTAGTTGTCGGATTGTCAAGCAGCATTGGCCGTAGTGTATCTATTTGTTTGACAACCACTTCCAATTTAACTTCAGCTATTGTTTTTCGGCTTGACCACATAGCTATCTCGCGCTCCAGCCTTGTTCGCTCGGCGTCAAGGCGCGCGAAGCGTCCAACCATATGAGAGCGTTCATGTTTTTGCTGGTTCTGCACAACCGTTCTTACAGTTCCGATATCCCGCAATCCTTTAACACCCCGTTTTGCAGAGGTATTCATAACGAACCTCTCGAAGATACTTGTATTAACGTTGATTTAGATTCATCATCTTTTGCCGATGGCTTTGTGGATACTTTGGATGGGCAATAGTGTTTTAGATTATCAAGGAGCAACTTTCGTTGTTGAGTTCGCTTGTCATGTTCCTTGCCGCCGAACGTCGACTTAGAACCGAGGACATCAAGGCAGATTTGTACGAAAAAGGGATCATCAATCGTTGTATTAAGCTTCTCATTAGCCACCATGCGGCAGATCACGATGCAAGCACGGAGCGTCGGTGTCTGATCATATTCGCCAGTATCTCGGAATGCGCGAACCATATCGACAATGGGCTCGGTCTTGGCCACTTCCAAACCGGACCGAGACGAGGCAATAGAAACCTCCAGTTCGCGGTCAGCCTCTCCAATGTCGATGGTCACGATCCTGTCGCTGAGTGCGTCCTGTGCTTCATGCACACCAGCATACTCTTGAGGATTACTGGTAAAGATCACCCTAAAATTGGGATGCACCTTAATGAAGGGTTCACCTCGGTTTTGGGCGGGCAACACTAAGATACCTTCCTCTAGGACGCTTAAAAGCACGTTGTTTGCTTCGGCCCGCGATCTCGTAAACTCATCATAAATCAGCGTATAGCCTTCGCGACACGCTGTTGTAAGTCGGTGATCATTCCAAGACCTGTCTGAGCTTTCTTCTATCTTGCTAACAGTGTGGATGTAATTATCTGTTACTTTCCGATAATTGTAACCGCTTTCTGCCCCAACAAGGTTCGAAGTTATCATTTCTTCGTCGCCAGTGATCAACACCACCGGGCGGCCAAGAAGCGCTGCCGTGTGCATCGCCATCGTGGTTTTGCCAGTACCAGCAGGCCCGCGGAAGTGAACTGAATAACCTGCGTTGATGTAGGCCAATGCGCGCCGTGAAATAGACTTCACGCTCTCAGTTTGCACAAAGTCCTCTCGTGCCTCCGGCATCATTGTCTTTGAAATGTCAGGCCCACCAGAATTGGTGGCTCTCAAATTACTGTTCATTTGTATCTCCTTTACAAAGCATGGCCTTGCATTTTTAATTAGGAACGCTCTTTACAAGCGCGTGTTTCAAATCGACGGGCCTGATACCAGAGTTGCCGCTGCTTGGCTAAAAGCCCTGGTTTTTTGTCCCAAACTAGACATCTATCGTGTATATTTTCGATACTTGGTTGAGCCGCAATCCAAGTCTCATCGGCCCAAGGTTGGTCTCTGCACCATCCAATCTCCCCAGAAGCGTCCAGAAGGGAGCCGCGTGCAAAAGCATCTATAGTTCCTGTTGCCACCCCGCTTGCAACATAGGCAAGTTGTTTGCCAAACATTGCTGCAGTCTGAGTTGACAGGCCTAGGCGGATGGCTCCCACCGCCGCCATGCTCTCAATGATTCTGGCTAATGGTTCCAGAACATGCGTGATCTCAACAGTTTTCACTTTGCCAAAGTCGGAAAGGGAATCTTTAAGTGCCAAAGCGTCCGCATAGGCAAGGATGGGGCGACCACTTTGCGACATTTCAGGAAAGAGGCCCAATACGTAGTCACCCTCCCAGAATTCCCCTATATCATCGACTGTCTTGAGAGATTGCTTCAGCAAACTCCAAACCCTGTCAAAGATTAGCAAAAGGGGAGAAAAGTCAGGGTGGAGAACAACCTCTGCAGCAATACCGTCTCTCAATTCGACCCGACACATCACACCTTGGAGCACCTGCAACCTGACTGGCAGAGTTATTTCTATACTCCCGCTGTTACGCCCTGCCGACCTTACAATGCGGTCGCCAAGAGCACGCGATCGCAGAATGTCTAAATTGTCTGACCGTGCAAAATGTACCATATACTACTTCCAGTTCTTCTAGCAGATTTACTAAATACAAAAAAATTTGGTACTCAAAACAATACCGAGACACATACAAGAGTACGGCTGAGGTAAGCCAAATAACCACTAAATGGTAATTTGGCTTACTCTTTGACTTCAGAAATAACCTCGCCAGAACTTATTACTTAGGCTGACCAAGCTTAACTGGCGGCGAAGATTTTACTGGGTCCGACCGACCAGACTTCACTGATGTCGAAGACGATACAGGGGCCGACCCACTAGACTTCACTGGCGGCGAAGACGTTAATGGGGCCGACCCACTAGACATCACTGGCGGCGAAGATGTTACAGGGGCCGACCCACTAGACTTCACTGGCGGCGAAGACGTTACAGGGGCCGACCCACTAGACTTCACTGGCGGCGAAGATGTTACAGGGGCCGACCCACTAGACTTCACTGGCGGCGAAGACGTTACAGGGGCCGACCCACTAGACTTCACTGGCGGCGAAGACGTTACAGGGGCCGACCCACTAGACTTCACTGGAGACGGAGAACTCTCAACCTTGGCAGTCGGCTCTCTGGAAGCGGAGGGCTCATGACTGAAAACCACATCTTTCAGTTTCAATTTTGCTTTCCGACTGGCCCGATAACCTTGACTAGCCGCTCGTGCTACTATGCGAGCCTTTCTTAGCTCTAGCAGCAATTTACTTACCATAACTGCAAGATCAGTACGATCGCTTTCAAGCAGGGCCCTTAATGAACTAGTACCTACCTCGCGTCTCGCTTTGTAACTTAAAACCATATTTGAAGCTGCACTGCGGCCCGCAGCGACGTGCTGGGAAATACTTTTCAGGTCACGATGTATCGATTCCTGCAACTCAGACGACACTTTGCGCGCCGAGGATTTTCCCACTTCGACTTGGCGCACAAGCGACTGCTTAATTTCTTCAATTTCATACGATCTTTTAATATGAGATTCCTTAAAATCACGGGATATTTGCGATTTTTTTGCAGTTAGTGCCATCTCGATACCTCATTTGCCAAATTGATATATGTTTTGCTAAGAAGAAAACCCAAGCCCCTTTAAGAGCAAGGGTTCCCTTCTCGATCTAGCCGTCACACAACTCAGGCTTCGGCGGTAAGGCCTACCGCTTCGGCATACTTCAAATACGTATCAACTCCAGCTATGACCACACGCGCTTCGACGGCAATCAACTCGATACCAACAAGCGATACGCGTACCCATGCATCAATCACAACACCCTTGTCGAGGATGCGATCTACGACTTCGGCAAGACTGCTCGAAGAGTTCATTTTATTTACGGCCATCGTAGTTATCTCCAGTTTTGGGATGTTAGTGCTATTGAACTATAGCAACTTTCTCAGCGATATTAATAATCACCATGATGCAAATATATAGTAAAAAAATTCCATTGAAAGGACATTTAACAATGAAAATTGTTAAGTAATTTACTTAATATTTAAATAAGATAGTTATATACACTTATATAATTATTAATTGTAGTAATTAAACATAATTTATGAATTTAGTTATTTATTAAATCAAGTCAGGTTTTTCAACAGTAATAACAATTTTTAGTGTCACCATTATATGGTTTTTGGTTATCTTATTGCATTGTTGCACAAATCAAGTTTTGAGGCTTCACCACGGCTTTGTTGCACAAATCGGGCTGAGGTCAGACGTCCCCTTACCCCAGACGGATTCAGCCTACTGGCACGGTACGGGGTATGCCCCCTGTGTCAGGGATGTTGTCCGCTACTCTACTTTTCTGTATTTCTCAGGTGTGCGGGATAGGACAATGACGTGGGATATTCACCAGAATGGAAATCGGCTGTGCTGAAGCGGATGCTTCCACCAAACTACTTGGCCATTGGGCGGCTTTCTTAGGAGGAAGGGATTTCGAAGGCGACACTGCACAAGTGGCGGGTTGAGGCGCGCAGCAAGGGGCAGCTTCTGCCCGCTGCTGACGCGGGGCCTGAGGGCTGGTCGTCACGCGACAAGTTTACAGCGGTGTTGGAAACGGCGGCGCTGAACGAGACCGATCTTGCTGAATACTGCCGCAAACTCGGGCTCTATCCGGCGCAGATCACGGTGTGGCGATCGGCTTGCGATCAGGCGAACGATTGGGACCGCGCCAGCACGGCGCGTCTGGGTCGGGCGACCAAGGAAGAGAAAAAACGGGTCAAGGATCTGGAGCGGGAACTGGCTCGCAAGGACCGCGCACTGGCCGAAACCGCAGCGCTTCTGGTTCTACAAAAAAAGGCCTCGGCGATCTGGGGGGCGGAGAGGACGCATGATCAGCACCCCACATCACCAAACCGCAGTTGTTCTGATCAACGACGTCATCACCGCTGGCACTCGGCGTGCCAAAGCCTGCTTCGAGCTGGAGATCAGCAACCGCACTCTGCGTCGTTGGACAAAAGACGGCCAGCTTCACGCCGATCAACGGTCACTCGTGCCGCGCCCAGAACCCGCGAACAAGCTGAGCGATGTTGAACGCGCGGCTGTGCTGGAAGCCTGTAATTCAACGGAATTTAGTGGCCTGCCACCAAGCCAGATTGTGCCAAAACTGGCGGATCAGGGGCGATATCTCGCGTCTGAGTCCAGCTTCTACCGCATCCTGCGCGCGGATGGGCAGCAGCATCACCGGGGCAGAGCCAAGCCCCCGGTCCGGCGCAAACCGCCCACCAGATACAAGGCCAGCACGGCCTGCGAAGTCTGGACCTGGGATATAAAGTGGATGCCCGGGCCGTTGGCTGGCATGTCCTTCTACCTCTATTTGATCGTGGCCATCTTCAGCTGGAAAACCGTCGGCTGGGAAGTTCATGAGCGCGAAAGTGCAGACTTGGCGGCCAACCTGATTCGGTGGGCGGTGCTGGCTGAGGGATGCTTTATGCAGCCGCTTGTTCTGCATTCCGACAATGGCAGCCCCATGAAAGGGGCCACGATGAAGGTGACGATGGAAAAGTTGGGCATCACGGCCTCCTATAGCCGTCCGCGCATCAGCAACGACAACCCGTTCTCCGAGGCGCTGTTCCGCACTTGCAAGTATCGCCCAAACTGGCCTGCAAAGGGCTTCGCAACGAAGGTCAATGCGTAAGACTGGGTGAAATCCTTCACCCGCTGGTATAATGGCGAACACCTGCACAGCGCCATCCGCTTCGTCACTCCCAACGCGCGCCACGCTGGCCATGATTGTGCGGCGCTAGCCAACCGTGCCATGCTCTATGCAAATGCACGTGCGCAAAACCCGGAACGCTGGTCAGGCAAAACCCGCAACTGGCAACCAGCAGGACCCGTCTGGCTCAACCCCGAAACCTAAATAAGCGCCCCTGAAATCAGAGACGCAGCATGAAATCGGCGGACAACATGTCTGACAAACACCGTATGCCGAGAGCTGTTAAGCGGTTTAGGATCGCGGCCCAGATTTGGATCTCCGCAACCTGGCGGTCGAAGTCTCTTGCCGAGAGGCGCTGACCAAGCAGTTTCATACAATGCATCCACTGCCTGGCAGTGGTTTGCTTGCAAACCATGAGAGGGTTCGTTTCGACACGGCTACGGCAGTGGTATCCAGTCAGGTTCCTCCACAGGGCACGGCCAAGATACTTCGAGGACCGCACCGCTTCGTTGCGCGCCCGTGCTCCTGCCGTGTCAGGCTTCCAGAGCTTGGCGTTTTTGCGGGACGGGATAACGGCATGGGCGTTTCGGGCTGCAATCGCGTCATGGCATTTGCGCGTGTCGTATGCACCATCGGCGGTGACGCTGCCTAGGTCCTGGTCCGGAGGGATCTGGTTGAGCAAGTCTGGCAGCATAGGCGCATCGCCGATCTGGCTACTCGTTACCTCAATGGCGCGTATCTCAAGCGTTTCCTCATCGATATTAATATGTAACTTGCGCCACAGTCGGCGTTTGGACCCGCCGTGCTTGCGCGCGTTCCACTCACCTTCGCCTTCAGCTTTGATGCCTGTGCTGTTCGCTGCCCGGCAGTGGTTTTCTTGCAAACCATGAGAGGGGACCAATAGGTGTAACGGCCCCGCAGACGCCTTGTAAGGAATTGCAACTGATAAAGTTCTCTGGCGACGACACAGGGTGCTGAAGTCTGGCACCGACCATTCCAGCCCAGCACGTTTCAGCAGGCTCTCAACAAACCCAGTCGTCTGCCTCAAAGGCAGACCCATTAAGACTTTGAAGGTTAGACAAACTTGAATGGCAGCATCACTGTAGGTTTGCTGACGCCCCCTTCGACCAGACGCCTCAGCTTCCTAAACCATCTGCGGATCAAACCAGATTGATAACGATCCTCGTTTTTTTAGTGAAAAATTGTAATCCTCCCAGTTCCGGGTCTTGTACTTCGTCGGTGTCCGGCTGTTCATATCGGCTTTCTACTACACTGGATTCGTACATTGAAGCCTACAGAATACGATTTGTGCAACAAAGCCTATACCTCAAGTAAGCTTTCATGACTTTTGCCATCAAACTGATCTGTGCTCACCTCAACAACACTCCAAGCAAGTGCCTGGACTGGAAGACCCCTACTGAGGTTGTCCGCGAAAAGATGATGGAGAAAGTGCGATGAGATACTATCCCTAAAGTCAAAGAAAATCGCGGTTCAGGTATCGCGCGCAATGTCCAGTTTTAGGGCCGCAGTTCATAACTACTGGCCCGAATGTTCGCGACCACCTCTACTTATCTCACCCTGGGAAAATTTTTCCAGTGATACTACTTTAATAGTAGCGGGAAGCTTCGCGGTTGCATCATGCAAGGCTCCCAGAAACAGGATCCCAACTTCTTCAGACTGCAATGTAGTATCTATACGAGAGGCGATAAAATAATCCCGTTTATCCAGCAAATTGCTCTTTACCAGCGCAGATGCCAAATTTGTGCAGCTCTCTGGGCTGGCATTGCCACTTGTTATCAATTCACGTTCCTTGAGCAGAAGCTCGAGGTCTTCGGTCCCTTCCAGTCTGGCACCCAGATCCATCAATTTAGCCACAATCTGGTAATTTTTCCCACTTGTTTGGCTTTCTGCTAGATCTCGCACAATTTTAGCTTCAAACCCGCATACTGGAAGTCCATCCTGATAAATGCGCATTTGAGAAAAATTGACATCAAGAGCTAAAACAGCTGCGTCTATGTCAGCCCAAAACTGTTTTATCAAAAAACGGCTTTTTTCCCACGCTTCAAGTCCCTTTTGGCGAATGTATGTCTGCCGTAGGACATCAGATGCTGAACCCATATCTTCTGCACTGTGAACAATGGGAATGTGAATTAGCGTTCTCAGTTGCATCAATTATACTTCGCTCATGCCACCGTCAGGCGCTTCGCACTGACATCCATTTATGCCTTGGAACTCTTGACGTTGCAAATTCTGAATCACCCTTGCTTGCCAGATACTGATTAATTCATATTAAATACACTTATTGAGACCACAGCATAACCTGTTGTTTGTGTTTCCGTTGGTCATGTGTTTCCAAAAGTTGCCTGTGTTAACGCTCTTAGGTGACTGTAGCGTTGGGTTTCAGGTGTTATTTTTGATTTTGGTCGCACTTATCCAGTGGGTTCCGGGTCTGGCAGGCCGTAGAGCGCCAAGAACTTTGCCCCCTTCGCAATATTATGGGCGATGGCTGCCAGGCCGAACAGGGTTAGGTTTTTAGCCAACCCCATCAGCCGCGTTCGAGCCAATCCATAGCTGGATTTATAGGTGGCAAAGGGGCGCTCGCCGCCGGAGCGGATCACGGCAATCTCTTTGTTGCGGACCAAATCCGCTTTGGACAAAGGGTGGCCCCGATAGCCCTTGCGCTGCACTTGATCATCAATACCAAACTGCTCCAATTTTTCGCGTGTGGCTTGCGAAGAATAGGCGGCATCCGCGTAAAGCGCTTCCTCGTCGCCCAGCAATAGCGTGTTCCGTTCGGTACTGTCATGGGCATTTCCTGGTGTGACCGTTTGGCGGTGGATGAAGCCATCCACTGCCCGGCAGTGGTTTGTCTTTTGCAAACCATGAGAGGGTTCGTCGACGCCAGTGTGGACCGAGTAGCCGTAGGTGGACTTTATATTACCGCGACTGTCGGCCTTTACGTGCCAGCCCGCATCCTTGTCGCGCGTGGGTTCATCATTGGCGTCTTTGCCGTACCCCGACTGCGCCGCTTCAACCGGAGTGGCATCGGTGATATTGATGCGACCTTCAGTCATGATGATATGTTTTGCTTCAAGTTGGCGGTTCACTTCGCCCAGTAAAACCTCCCACAGGCCCAGCTCCATCAACCTCGCCCGAAAGCGCCCGATGGTAGTGGCGTCAGGGACATCCCCACCCAATTCGAGGTGACAGAATTTCCTGAACAACAGATCGCGAAACAGGGACTGAGCCAGCTCAGCATCGCTCAAGCGATACCAGATGCCCAGCAATGACGCGCGGAGTAAAGTCAGCAATGGATAGCTCGGGCGGCCAGTCTTGCTGGCATAGATTTCAGCCATGATTTGTTCGAACTTTACCCAGTCCAAAATCGCCTCGGCACCGTCCAACCCTTGCAGGCTCGCATGCTCAAGATCAGCGCTGGTAATGAAGAGTTCGGGTTGGGTGGAAAATGGCTTCTGCATGGCTTTAAAATAGCAAAATTAAACCTTCAGGGGAATCCCAGACTTATGCAGAGGTCTCTTATTAAAACTTATGATTTTATCATGCCACCTTTTTTTGCTTCTACTAGGGCGTGTTGACGTTTGAAGATTCCCAAATCCCGCAATGACTGATTCACTGTTGCCAACATGGGAGGCAACCTTGATCAGCACCACTTTGACCGACGCCCAATGGGCAAACATCGCCCCACACTGTCTTGGCCGTGAATGTGATCCCGGCCGCACCGGACCCAACCCTCGTCTTTTCTTCGAGGCGGTGCTGTGGATTACCCACGCACGGGCTGCCCCTGGCGCGATCTTCCAGAAGATTTCGGCAAGTGGAATTCGGTATTTAAGCGGTTCCGCAGGTGGGTGAAGGCGGATGCTTTCTATCGTATGTTCAGAGCATTAGCCGAAGATGCCGACTTTGAATACACCATGATTGACGGCACCATTGTCAAGGTCCACCGTCACGGTCAGGGCGCAAAAGGGGATTTAAAATCAGGCCGTCGGGCGCTTGTCAATCGCGGAGTAAGAAGGGACCAGATCGCGGGGCAAAAATGGTCCACAGTGTATAATGGCGGGTTGCGCTTTGGCGCGCGTGCTCGTCACAAAGCTGAAGCGTGCCAAAGCGCATGTTGGCCGTTAAGCCGACATTGTTCTGGTCTTGATTGTGGTTTGTTTATTGCTGCTTTTTGCGGCTGTGTTGGAACCCGCGAGATCCGAATTACCTTTGATGGCCAACAAAATCACGGAGGTACGACCCAAATGCACTTGAGACGTGATGCTTTCCAAGCGATCATTGAATTTAATAATTTGCTCAATGACCGGCTGCGCAATGTGGTAACTCCAACGACGGTCTGGACCATTGGGCATGTGACATTGCACCCCAATGCATCTTCAATTGTGCCTGGCAAAGGCATGTTCACGATGCAGTGGCGCGACGCTGATGCGGATCGTCTAGTGCGGATGGAAAAAAATTGTCCGTGATACCGCACAAGAAGTTGCTGATATCCGTGACATGGACGTGCACTTTGGCCCGATGTGGGAGCTAGAGCCGGTTGCTATGGAGCTTAAATTAAAGGCTGCGATGGAGCATGGGGCGAAGGTAGCCGCACCAGGAAGTTGGCGGTTGATGCCCTCGGGCGCGTTGCATGATGCGACAAATGTGGCGCGGCTAATGCCCGTTGCAATGCTCTTCGTGCCGTCAATCGGTGGCATTAGCCATGCGTTTGAAGAAGATACCGATGAGGCAGATTTGGTGGCTAGCGTTGAAGTATTGGCGCACGCTGTAGCGTCGCTTGGCTAGCTGGGAGGAGATATGACTGAATCTAGTGTTTGAGTGGTTTGAAGGTTGGCGGCGTATCTGGTTGAATTGTTGTTGGAAGACAGCAGCCCAACCGAAGGAGATACACCACCATGGAAACGACTAACATTGTTGATTTTGCGCGTCGAGACGGGATGACGGACGCGCTGACGGAGTTGCTGAAAACGGGAGCACAACAATTGATAGCGACAGCAGTTGAGGCCGAGCTTGTCAGTTATCTGGCGCAATTTACCGGCTTACGCACCGATGCCGGTCACGCGGCAGTCGTGCGCAATGGACATCATCCGGCTCGCCCATTTCAAACGGGCATTGGCCCTGTGAGCGTGCGGATTCCAAAGGTCCGCTCGAAGGATGGCACACCAGTAACATTCCGCTCGGCCCTGGTGCCACCCTATGTGCGTAGAACCAAGACCTTGGAAGCTGCCTTGCCGTGGCTTTACCTCAAAGGCATTTCCAGCGGTGAGATGGCCCCAGCCCTCAAGGTTCTCTTGGGCCCTGATGCCAAGGGATTGTCAGCAAATACGGTTTCGCGTTTAAAACGCGATTGGGCCAATGAATACGAGGCTTGGAAAGACGCTGAGTTAGATGATGAGCCAATCGTCTACATCTGGGCTGACGGCGTTCACAGCGGCCTTCGGGGCGAGGATGACAAGCTCTGCGCCCTTGTAATTGTTGGCGTCACAGCCCGTGGCAAGAAGCGGTTCTTGGCCATTGAGGACGGGGTGCGCGAGTCCACCCAGAGCTGGCGAGAAGTTCTGCTCAGCCTCAAAAGCCAGGGAATGAATGCCCCAAAATTGGCGATTGGAGACGGTGCCATGGGGTTCTGGGCCGCCATGGATGAAGTCTACCCCACGGCCCGACAGCAGCGGTGCTGGCAACACAAAACGATGAACGTGCTCAACTGCCTGCCCAAGCTATCACAGCCAAAGGCCAAAGCGGCGATCCACAACATCTGGCAGGCTGAGACCAAAGATGATGCGGAAAAGGCGTTCGATTTGTTCATCAAAATCTACGAACCCAAATATCCCAAGGCGGCGCTGTGCCTGCAAAAAGACCGCGAAGAACTCATGGCATTCTTCGACTTCCCCGCCCAACATTGGCAGAGTATCCGCACCAGCAACCCAATTGAATCGGCCTTCGCCACGATCCGACATCGCACCAAGCGCTCAAAGGGCTGCCTGTCACGCGATGGCATGCTGCACATGATGTTCAAGCTGGGACAATGCGCAGAGCAAAACTGGAGGAAGCTACGCGGCTTTGATTACCTGGCCAAAGTCATCACAGGCGTCAAGTTCAAAGACGGAATTGAAACCACCAACCACAGCCAGATCGCCGCATGACCGACAACCCTCAAACACCAGATTTGACAATAACTCAGCTGGGAGCAGACGAAACCTGTGTATGAGGGTTAGATTTGAAGTTTCGCAGCCAATTGAGACGGGGTTAGAATTCGTCCGCGGGCACCAGAAAAAAGCTTATGGCTACGGCATTGACTGAACGCGTCTCCAAGCTTTCATAGTTTTTTAGCTGCATGCGCTGAGGGCATACCTTTCTCAACCTCAAAACTTTTTGAACGCCCCTCAATATGTAATTTGTCTGGTCTGCTGGGAAGCTTATGCGCCGGTACCTAACCTTGGTTGGCGAAAACATCTTGGCGTCGAGCTCCAATGTCGATGTTCCAAGAATAAGACTCATAATGCAGCTTAGCGGGGTTAAATCTACGGAGATTTTGATCCAGCAGTCGGCTGTTCGATTCTTGAGGCTAAAATGTCAAACCGCATGTCTTTGAAGTCGAGGTTTGATCATCTAGTTCTGTTGACCGCTTTGATGTTGCCGTTGCACAGTACCACGATCAAGGCTTGATCCCGGTAAAGTATCTAGGTGTCGAAAAAGGCGTCAATATCACGCTTGGCCTGCCCTTTGTGCGGACCTCACCCGATCACGGGACAGCTTTCGACATCGTAGGCAAAGGCATTGCTGATGCCACCAGCCTGCTAACTGCAATTCAATATGCCCGTCGCTTGATCGCGACCGGAACCAAAAAGAAGGACGCCGCCTAATGGGACTCCGTTTTATATTCATGCTTACCCGAAATGACCGAACAGTGGATGATGCCGCCATACATCTTGCGACCGCCTTATCGCTTGGGGTGCGTCATATCGGATTCAAAGATATTGGGCTTTCGGTTGCGGACCTGAAAAAACTAAACCAGACCATTAAAGCGAGTGGTGCCACGTCCTATTTGGAAGTTGTATCGCTGAACCGCGACAGCGAAGTCGTGTCTGCCAAAGCTGCGGTGGATATCGGCGTGGATATTCTTCTGGGTGGCACACGGGTAGACGATGTTCTTCCCATTCTGCGTAGCACAGGGATTGAATACTATCCCTTCCCCGGACGTATCGTCGGCCATCCCAGTGTGCTTGAAGGGTCGCTTCAAGAAATTGCAGACAGCGCACGTGATCTTGCTTCACGGGAGGGCGTACATGGTCTTGATTTGCTGGC
Source organism: Octadecabacter antarcticus 307 (assembly GCF_000155675.2). Lineage (GTDB taxonomy): Bacteria > Pseudomonadota > Alphaproteobacteria > Rhodobacterales > Rhodobacteraceae > Octadecabacter > Octadecabacter antarcticus. Next base: position 3,014,701 of record NC_020911.1, on the reverse strand, counting down.
ATATCGTTCGTCGCTGCCGGATATTCCTGCCTTGATTGCCGCAGTGTGTGAAGCCGCAGGTAAACCAGTGATTGTTGCAGGGTCCATCGCGGACAAAGCCCGTATTGAACTCGTGCGAGGGGCAGGGGCAAGTGGATTTACGATTGGCACTGCTGCGCTTGATGGGGAATATCCAGCAAGCGGTAATGAACTTGAAAGCCAACTTACTGCAATCGTTCGCGATGTTGCTGACCTCAACGGGCACTTATCCCCCTTTAAGAAAAAGCAGCTCGATAACGCCTTTGCCAGTTTCTCAGGAACTTGGTCGCCGCGCATCGCGGGTCAGGTGAATGACATGCAAATCAAGCTCGCTAAATTTGCGGGAAGTTTCACTTGGCACTTCCATGAACGCGAGGACGAAATGTTCCTCGTCCATCGCGGACGTTTGTTGATGCGCTTTCGAGACCGCGAAGAAGTCGTTGAGGAAGGGGAATTTATTGTCGTGCCGCATGGGGTCGAACATTGCCCCGTCGCGTTGACAGATACATGCGAAGTGATCCTTCTGGAGCCTGCGACAACGGTTAACACCGGAACGGCGGAGTACGCTCGAAAAGCAGAGAACTTGGTGACTGTTTGAAGCTGAGAGAACAAAAATGGTAACTGTCCAGCATGTTTGGCTGCGCTTGTGGCAGAGACCAGTATTCAGCCGAGGAGTATTTCTGCGATTAACTGATCTGACGGCCCTGTCAGAGAAAAATCGGTTAAGGCGGGCAGGGTGAGCAATTAGCGTCTCGAGATGACAAAACGCAGCCCTTTTCGCTATTTCAAGACGAGCCCCCAGATCATCCGCTTAGCCGTGATAATGTATGTCCGTTTTCCGTTATCGCTTCGGAATGTGGAGGATCTGTTGCACGAACGCGGGATCGACATCAGCTATGAGACGGATCAATTTTGGTGGAACCGATTTGACCCGCTGTTGCCGCTGAGATCCGCAAGAAAAGGGTCAGCCAGATGCGCGCATATTCAAATCGGCAGTGGTACTTGGATGAGGTTGAAGCAGCCAGCTAGCGCTTCTTGAGGAGCCTCAACTGGGTCATGCCAACACCTAAAAGAATAATCAACGCACCGAGATAGGTACTGAGTGTCAGAGTTTCGTTCAGTAAAACGACGCCAAGGAGAACGGCCCAGAGCGGGACGATGTAAGCCACTAGACTCATGAAGATGGGCCCAGCAGATCTGATCAGTACAACACGCAGAAGGAAGGCCAGTCCGGTGGGAATTACACCGGCATAGAGCATTGCCCAAGTCGCCCGCGCGCTGGTGATCTCAGGTATTCCCTCCAGCAGAAGAGCGAGCGGAGTCAATGCGAGAGAACCAGCCGTTAACATACCCGCAGTGAACACCAAAGGCGGAATTGGAGGCGCCTGGCGGATCAGAATGGCCCCGATTGAATAGCAGAGCGAAGCCGCCACACAGGCGACCCTTGCGGCGATAGTTCCTTCTGCGCCATTTCCGATAGCGATCCCCGGCAGGATCAGGACTAACAGCCCCACGAAACCGATTATGACACCAATGATCCGGCGCGGGCCTATTTGTTCGTCCGGTACAAAGATATACGCTAGGACCAACACAAATATCGGAGAAGAGCCCATCGCGACGCCTGCAAAGGCTGAAGGCACCTGCTGAAGCGCCCAGGCTAAAAGGCTGAAGGGCAAAGCGAAGTTCAGAATGCCCAAAATTAGAATGAAACCTAGAGTTTTTGGATCACGGATCGCCAGATCGCCTGGGCGTGCGATGGCTGTAACCACTAGAAGCCCGAGCGCACCGATACTGATGCGACCCGCGGCAACTGTGAAAGGGCCATATTGTTCTAGCGCTACTGCCATCGACATGAATGCGCCACCCCAGACGAAGCTGAGGAAAAAAAGGAGTGCCCAGTTGCCATGGCTTGGCACGTTGTGGGTGGCGGCTGTCATATCTCAGCAATCAATAACTATTTAACGCCCTTATGGGCCGTTCCCACGCCAACTGCCAGTCCCGACTAGTTGGCTGGCACAAGTGCTTGGCACAGCCAACCATTTCGCGCCCTTACTTGAGCATCAGTAGCCCATCCTTCGTCACGGACATGCGGGCATCAACATTTGCACCATCGGTGAAAGGGTTCCGTTCTCGACCACCATAGCCTAACGGATTGAGGTTGCGGAAAAATGAGACTGGTTCGCTTTTGTCTGACAGCACCATTCTGGGAAAGCATTGAAAATGCTGCGGTTGCGAAAAGCGCATAAGTGGTATGCTATTTTTATCTCTATACTCACTTCACTCTAAAACCCGAAGTTTTTGGAGTGATATGATGCGGAAATTATCAGTGACCTGATTTCGGAAGTCGCGCCATTGTTCTGGGATGGTTTCTCGGAAGAACTTCAATATGGCTCCGGTAAATTGCTTCTGTGTGGGATATGCGCGGTTGTGGGTGACGTGCTGGTGCATCACGGCCCAAAGCCTTTCAATCGGATTTAGGTGCGGGCAATAGGGCGGCAGCTGGATCAAGTGGATGCGGCAGTTTTTGCGCGCCAGGAAGCCCCTCACATCAGGCCCTTTGTGGTAGGCGGCGTTGTCCCAGATCACGTGGATGATGCGTTTATCTTGGTTGCGTGCCTCGATTTTGGCCAGCAATTGCACGGCACTCACGCCGTCCACTGTGATCGGCGCTACGAAAGGGGTATCGAAGGTTTAAAGGTTCAACGCGCCGTGAATGTTGACGCGCGCCCGGCCTGAAGTCGTTTTGAGCGTGGGGTTTGTGCCCTTCTTCACCCAACCAAAGGCAGGCTTGCTTTGATATTCTGGGTGCACGGCATCTGCAAAGTAAACCGCCTCATCATCGGCCAGAGAATTCAGCATGTTTTCATACATTGCGATGAATTCGGCCTGTTTGGCTACATCGGCCACGCGCGGCAGCGCCTTGGGCTTGCGATATTCAAAGCCTAGTCGCGCTAAAAGCTTAACATAGCCTGAATGAGAATATTCCAGATCGAACTGCGCCGCGACATAGGTGCGGATTTCCACTGTAGATCGGCAGAAATGTTCCTCAAGCCAAACGCAAAGAGCGGCTTCCTGCGCGACAGACAGCCGCGATTGCCCGCCTTTCCAACCGTCATATGCTACCGCATCCCAGCCCTCGGACAGATATTGTTTGTGCCAGCCACGCACCGTGTCGTCATCAAGGTAAAGCACCTGCGCAATCTCGACACAGGACTTCCCGTCATCCAGTAGCAAAAGCGCATTCGCGCGGCGCGCAACGCCATGATCCTCGCGTTGGCGTTTTACACAGCTCAAAAGCTCGCGGCGGTCTTCGCAGGAAAGAAAGTTGGGACGGATCATAGGCGAAGAAGAATCTATTCCCGTGCAAACATCAACAAGTTCTTCGGGTCCTCAATGACGCGCAGTATACTATAGGAAGCGGAGCGACATATCTCGAATTGTAAGACATAACGATCAACCAACGGAGTATGGCTATGGCCACTTTCAAAACAAATGTTAAATCCGCCGTCCCTTTCAGTATGGCTATGGCCGCTTTCACAACAATTCGCCCATCCGACGTCCCCATCAAGAACCCTTTTGTCAGCCTGGTAAAATTTTACAAAAATTGGAACGCCGTTCGTCAGACGCGCGAAACGTTAAACAATTTGAGTGCACGTGAGCTTGCAGACATTGGTATGACACGCGGCGACATTGAGAACTTTGCTCGCCGAGCCCGCGCATAAGCCTTCCTGGCAAAATCAATGAAAAGGGCACCTCAATCGAGGTGCCCTTTTCTGGCACTGTCAGAGCAAAATCGGATGAGGCGGGCAGGGCGGCACTTAAGGGCGCACAGGGTGGCTCGCTGCGCTTCCTAGATGCAAAATTGAGTTCCGAATGTCGATCATCTAAGTCGCTGTTCTGATGGCACAAGAAAGCGCATTCAGTCCTCCCTTGCTATCACATAGGCTGGGGCGCTTAGGGGAGCAGTGATGCCCATTTTCTTAGCCCTGAACTGGGTCGCTGCCATTGCGACGTAGGTGTGGTTCCCGTCAACTATCTCTGCATAACCATTCTCGAAGTTTTCCGCGATGAGGATGGGTTTTATGTCATTAGTCATGGTGTGTGCGTTGATATGTTCAGCAGTCACCCGCCCACCTTCTATGATCCGTTCAACCATCTTCATGTCTATGTCCGCGGGGATAATCTCTAGATGTTTCTCAGCCCAGCGCCTCAGCCGCTCTACGTCCAGCCAATTCTCTTTGCCATTTGGGTCGTTGTAGTTAAACACTTCCATTTTTACCGTCTGCCCCGATTTCGCTGCTCTTCGTCGTGTCTGTCGTATCTGTTGTCGGGTTGTCATGTTGCGCCTTTTTGTATCCACATATTGGTCATCCAAAAAATGATCAGGCATAGAAGTTGCTGAAACTGAGAAGCTCGTGTGCGAGCACTCCGGCTTCATGTTTTAAGAAAACCATTAATTTGGTGACCGCAAGATCCGCTTGGCTCTGTGGTACTGCCTGCCGTTGTAGCTATGCCCTTTTCATTTCGTTTGAAATACTGATGCCAAATTATAATGGGCATCTAATTAAGGCATTAACCTAAAATTTCTTGCTATTTCATTATGTTAATAATAAGGTTAGTGGTCTGATCAATCACAAGGAATGCATAATGAAGACCGATCTGAAATACATGTCTCGTAAAGAACTTGAAAAGCTCAGTGCGGATATTGATAAAGCGATGGCAAAACTTGCTAATCGTGAAAAAGCGTTGGCGGTAGTGGCGGTGGAAAAGATTGCCAAAGCGCACGGATTCACACTCGCGGAGCTCGGTGACTCAAAGCCGTCTGTGAAATTAGCCTCGAAGCCACGCAAGAAGCAGAAACAGGCATCTGCACCTAAATTCGTAAACCTTGACGACAACGCGAAAACTTGGACAGGGAAGGGTCGCCAGCCTGATTGGTTTAAGCAAGCATTGGCAGCTGGCAAAACCCCAGACGAAATGGCGATTTAACCAAAATTTTCGGGCTTAGAGTGGTCGTTAACCGCCTGGCGCACCAAGGTTAAGAGGTGGTCCTAGTTTGTCGACCAGTTTACAGCCTTGTTAAGATGGATCAGGGTTTCATTTAGGCTGCCAATCTAATTGGTTCTGTTTTGCTGGCATAGGCCTCATCTGGGGTCAATATGCCGTGGGTCGAATGTGGGCGTTCAGAGTTGTAGTAGGTCAGCCATTTGCCGATCCCAGTCCGCATTTCAGAACCTGTCTCAAATGCATTCAGATAGACGCATTCATACTTCAGCGACCGCCATAGGCGTTCAATCATGCGATTGTCACGCCACGCGCCTTTGCCATCCATGCTGATCTTGATCTTTGCATCCGTGAGCACGTCGACCCAAGCACCACTGGTAAATTGGCTGCCTTGGTCCGTATTAAATATCTCTGGCTTGCCGTGCTTTGCCCGCGCCTCTTTCAGGGCTTCAACGCAGAAGTCCGCGTCCATGCTGTTGGACAACCGCCAAGCAAGGACTTTGCGACTGTACCAATCCATGATTGCCACCAGATACAGGAAGCCACGCCGCATTGGGATGTAGGTAATGTCAGCACACCAAACTTGGTTTGGGCGGTCGATCATGACTTTTCTAAGAAAATACGGCCAGATCTTATGCCGGGGGTGTTTCTTGCTGGTGTTGGGCTCCTGATAGATCGGGACCAAACGCATGAGCCGCATTAGGCGGCGCATGCGATGCCGGCCGCATTTGTGGTTGTTGCGTTTCATGTAGCGCGCCATCTGGCGGGACCCGTACCATGGCGTTTCGAGGAATTGCTTATCAATGATTTCCATAAACCGTAGGTTCTCAGCGCTTTCGCCCTTCGGTTCATAGTACAAGTGGGATCGGGTCAGCGTCAGCAGCTTGCATTGACGGCGGACACTCAGCTTGTGGTCCTTACTCACCATTTTTTGCCTCGCGTCCCGAGCAATTGATGCGAGGCATCGGCCAAAAAATCCCGTTCCACCACCAACTGGCCGATCTTTGAATGCAGCTTGTCAACGTCTGCAATGCTCACCTGCTCAGGAATGGAACCTCGGCGCGTAAATGCCGTCGACATGTTTTCAATCACCGCGCGTTTCCATGTGCCGATCTGGGTCGGGTGAACGCCGTACTTCTTCGATAACTCCGCCATCGTCATTTCTTCGCGGATCGCTTCAAGCGCAACCTTGGCTTTGAAATCGGGCGAGTGGTTCTTTCGTTTCGTCATTTTGGATCATCTCTTTCACAAGTTGATCCACCTTAACTACTGGTCCGAAATCCTGCGACCACCTCTCTGATAATTTCCGCATCATATCACTCCAAAAACTTCGGGTTTTAGAGTAAAGTGAGTATAACGTAAAATATGAAACACAGTGATGTCCAGGATCGCTACCTTGCGTTTTGTTGTTTTGCGCTCAAATCAAGCCAATTTGGCTCGCAACGGCGCAATAAGAGCACCTGCCATCGGACTTTAGGATGGCCTCGGGGTGGAATTGGCCTGCTTGACGTCCATTTTGTCAGACCAGTGGAGCCGCTTTCGTTCAGGTTTTATCGCTGGACGGTCATGTGATATCCGTCGGCGCACGCCGCCAATGGAACGCAGCCAAAATGCGACTGAACAAATTTCTACCGATCACAAGCTGTCGCTCTGGATTCGAATTTCCATAGCTCTGTTTGCAAATTAAAGGCAACATTACATAAAATACTTAAGTTTTTATGCTTGAATTGAAGCTAATTTAGGTTTATATTAATTAAATCACTTAATGCTTTGTTTTCATGATTGCTTTGTACGGATTCAAAACTATAAGAAAGATATTTCTTATTGTTGCTGGAGACCTTTGAAATGCCGTTAAATACTGATCACATCAAGGTAGAAAAATCGCGCGTCGGAACTCAGCGATCAAATAAATCTCAAGCTTTAGTTGCCAACACTGTGGCGCAGCCATCGAAGCAACAAGGAGTTAAACGTTCCGGTGGGTCGATAATCACCGATAGAGACTTAAGAGTTATAAGTATTTCTCAATCGTGGTGGAGCCTTTACGGTGTTGAGCCATTCCCCCTTCCTGCTCATTTACATGATATCCTGCTTGCCCGAGAAGCAGTCGGTTGGTTTACTTTATCCAATTCATTTAGTGACCACGGTACTATTGAAGCCCTCAGTCATAAAATGGAAAACAATCAGTACTTTCACGACTTCCATATTTCACCCTTAGGTGATGTAATCGATATAACACACTATACAGACCTTGAGAGTGGAAATAAATTTTTTAATTACACCCGGACCGGCATAACTGTAGCGCATGCAACAGAAAAATTACTTGGAGATCGCGGACTGGTGGCCTTGCGAGATTTAATCAATTTGGGCATGTTTGGCATGTTTCCAATGACCTTTGAATTAGTCCAACCTGCTAGACTGATATATGCACCTGTAATATGCGCCCCCAAATCAGGAAAACTAATCATCTTAGATGAAACCAAAAGTTTTCCAGATTTAGGTAATATTCATAATGTCGAAGACTTATCGGTAAAATTACAAGATATAACTTATTTTCTGGATAAGGATGGCCAGTACTCTTCCCGCGTCGAACTAGAGGGCGGCAAGTTACTGCATTTGGCTTTGAAAAGACAATTTTTCTATGCAGGAGGGCCTAGTTTTATTGCTGGAAGAGTGATGAGACTATGTAGCGGTGTTTCGGAACAAAGCATCTTGAATAAATATCCCCAGTTTTCATCAAAGGAGGTGGAAGTCGTCTGTCTTCTTGCGCTTGGCAACACCATTAAGGAGGCTGCTGCGAAGATCGGGAAAGCACAAGTTACAGTGTCTTTACAGGCACGAAGCGCACTACTTAAATCCCGTGAACGCTCTTTAAATGCATTGGTAGTAAAGATCGTCCATTCTTCCCTGTGGTAAGTTTAAATTAATTCAATAAGGCCAGTTTCCGTTCGATAGAAGTGGTTGGAGACGCGAGCGCACAAATACTATATGCTCTTAAAACAGGCTTGCGTATGGTTTAGACATCAAGCTGTTGCACTCTTTGAAGTGTTGTTTCAACCTTCTATTCAGCAGCTAAACTAAAGTGATTTTAGTTTACTTGTAGCCTTCTAAGAACCTATACTAATCCATCAATATTTTAGCCCTAATTTTAAGTAGATTAGCCCGAAAATAAGCTTGTTCCACCTTGTTACCAATCCTGTGTGCCAATTGCAGTTCAGTAGCATCTCTGGGTTGTTCATTTCCCCCTGCCCAATTCCGAAATGTAGACCAAATGACGTGTGGGACTGCGATTTAACCGCTCTGTTTATCAAGAGAGCCAGTTTTATCACTTTTATGCATTCGCTTCATCATGGCTTATCCCCTTTGCTCCGGCGGCACCTGATGTAGTGTGACGCGGCCTGCCAATCTACAATGTTCTGGTATTGTTCTATCCATGGCAGCTAAATTCAAAACGAAAAACCCATGTCCCGCCCGGCGTTCGACGCCAGGTTTTCTGATGAGGAAGCGTGTTCGCATTATCTGGAGGGACATCGTTGACCTGAGGGCTTCGTTTGCCCTTCCTGTGGCACCTGCAAAGGCTGGCTGTTAAAGCGAAATCACGCAACTTGAGAATGTGCCAGTTGCGCACGGCAGACATCAGTGTCGGCAAGCACGATGATGCACAGCAGCCATTTACCGTTGCAAATTTGGTTTCTTGCCGCGCACATCATCGCCAGTCATTCCAACATCATGTCAGTGCTGCAACTTCAAGCGCAACTTGGCCTTGGCAGCTCCAAGACGGTAAGGGTCGCACTTCAATCTTGAGGCTAAATCTTGTTAACCCTATGAAGGCGCAAAATGAAGGCGCAAAAAAGTCACATCACCTGGATTGTGCTGGTTAATAAGCCTTTATTTTGCTATACTTCAACTTAGTTCAGCATAGGTTTATATGGATATTTCGCGCTTCATCTTGGAAGTCCGTTATTATGTTGTGGGTTTTAGGGATCATAAAGAGTTTTTTGTCTGGACTGAAACTTCTGATGCTTTGCATTGGGGAATCATAATAAGATCTACAGTTTTAACAGGTAATACAAAAAATCCTACAAGGTTGATACGTAAAGTCTGGCAGATCATAAAATTGTTTATCTATCTCAAAAAGTTACCATATTTCGAAGTAAATGTTACTGATGCAAAGCGATCAGGAATTTATATGAAATTTTTGTCAAAGCTGATTGGCTACGAAAGTTATCAGAACGGCAACAACATCTTTGTCTTAAAGATTGGAAACATATGAAGCAAACCCTCAAAAAAACTGATGATCAACTGGGTTTTCTTGAAAATAACGCACCTTCAAGTCGATGAGCGGCATTACAGGTCACGATATGATATTGTGGGTGTGTCTGAGGTTTGGTGAATATTTGATGATGAGCAACCTGATTTGTTACACGCAGCCCGCTACACTCTTGAAAAGTGCAAAGGTCGTAAAAATGTGAGCAGCCCCACTTGAGTGGTCCAATTTAAAAGTTAGTGCATGACTGGCCTTTGGTCCACCGGGATGGTGGCTTCCGGCGCAGGTGGGCGATAGCCCAATGCACTGTGTGGTCGTTTCGTGTTGTAGTGGTTCCTCCAGCGTTCGATGATTATTTGAGCTTCGCGTAGTGAGCAGAATATCTCGCCGTTGAGCAATTCATCTCGCATTCGCCCGTTGAAGCTTTCGCAATATCCGTTCTCCCAGGGCGATCCCGGCTCAATGTAAGCCGTCTTTGCTCCGACAGCTCTGATCCAGTCTCTGAGCGCCTCAGCGATAAACTCTGGACCGTTGTCCGACCTGATGTAGGCGGGAATACCGCGTAAAATAAACAGGTCCGTTAGGGCATCGATGACCTCAATCGAATTCAGCTTTCGTTTCACCCGAATTGCCAAACATTCCCGGCTGTACTCGTCCAGGATGTTCAGTGTCCTGAAAGCCCTGCCATCATCGGTTCGGTGATGCACGAAGTCGTACGACCAGACGTGATTTTGATATTCAGGACGCAGTCGGACGCACGATCCGTCATTCATCCAGATCCGCCCTTTCTTTGGTTGTTTCATTGGCACTTTAAGCCCCTCGCGCCGCCACAGACGTTCGACACGTTTGTCATTCACTTGCCAACCCGCATCTCTTAGCAAGGCCGCGACTCGGCTATAGCCATATCGACCGTACTGGCGGGTCAACTCGATCATGTCTGTGACCAAGCGTTCTTCACCGGCACGGCCTTTGGGTAATCGACGTTGTGTGGAACGATGTTGGCCCAACGCGCGGCACACTCGACGCTCAGAAACCTTCATCTGACTGCGCACGAGATCAATGCAAGCACGGCGACGCGAAGGGCTTAGAAGTTTCCCGATGCAGCCTCCTTTAGGATCAGCTTGTCCAACGTAAGGTCCGATACTGCTCGGCGAAGACGCTCGTTCTGTTTCTGTAACCGCTTCAGTTCCTTGAGTTGTTCTGTGCCCATTCCACCGTACTTCTTCTTCCAACGGTAATAGGTTTGTTCAGTCACACTGATCTGACGGATCGCGTCAATCCGGGGCATACCTTGCCCCATTAGAACTTCAACCTGCCGTAACTTCACGACAATCTCTTCGGGCTTGGGTCTCTTGATGGCCATTTGTGGTCCTCCGTTTCCTAACTATAGGGGCGGACCACTTCAAAGGGGGAGGCTCACCGTATTAGGTGTCTGGCTGTGGAACTTCTGTTCCAACAGCCCTGTTCCGGCGTCATCAGGCAAAACCATACGACATCGCCTGAATCGAGGTGGGGACCGTGCAGCGAACAGCGCGCTACATATCATTGCAATCGGACGGTTGCGGCTTGATCCAAAGACCCAAGAATACTTTGCACGTCGAGTAGCCCAAGGCCACTCAAAACTTGAAGCGATCCGCTGCCTCAAAAGGTACATCGCACGCGAGGCCTTCGACATCATTGCGCGTCGACACAAACAGATAAATCAAACTCAAATCGCTGCTTGACACTTAGAAGGGCGTCCGTGGGTCGCAATATTGTTCAAACGAGTACCGAAAGCGCCTGAAACAACACAGCTTTAAGGTGTCGATGAGCGGCAAGGGCAATTGTTATGATTGTGAGTATGGTATTGCGGCTTGATGGCCTGACCCATGTTATGATTGACTGCGTGTCATTGTATTGACGTGTCGACTGTCAAGTCGCCCCGGCGACGGGTGAGATGTGACCTCATAGGAGCATGACGGGGACGCCCCATCACAGTCCTGTCCTCTCAGAATGTTGCCTGGGCATTCTCAACCTAAGGGGACAACATGAAGATCAGACATCCAATTATCATCGGCATCGGTACGCATAAGGCAACACATGTTGCTGTCGCGATTGATACGCAAGGCACCCGCCTAGCAGCACTTTCCATCCCTGCGAACTCAAAGGGATATCTGGAACTGGAACGCTGGTCTTGTGGCCTGGGTCATGTCCAAGCTTTTGGAATCGAAGGGACGGGCTCTTACGGTGCCGGTCTATCGCGCTGCTTGCTTGCACAAGGGCACCATGTTGTTGAGGTTACGAGACCCAATCGCCAGCTGCGCTATACTCAAGGCAAGACCGACAGCCTCGACGCAGAAGGTGCCGCTCGGTCAGTTTTATCTGGACAGGCAAATTCCCGCCCTAAAACCCAAACGGGATCGTCGGAGATGATCAGGCATCTGAAGATAGCCCGTGACACGGCTGTTAAATCACGTTCACAGGCGATGGTGACCCTGAAAACACTGATCATCAATGCACCAGCTGATCTGCGTGAAGTACTGGATCAGATCAAAGGTAAGATCGGATTGATCCGGCATATCGCGGCCTTCAGACCCGGTGATATACTTAATACATTAGCTTCTGCCAAAGCAGCCATGCGAGCTTTGGCACGACGGTGGCTATTGCTACATGAAGAGATTCTGGGTCACGATAAAGAACTGGAGCGACTTGTCATCAAACGCGCTCCGGACCTGATGCAATCCCACGGAATTGCGACAATGACAGTCGCAGAGATGCTAATCCTCGTTGGCGATGATCCCACGCGCATCCGATCTGAGGCTGCATTTGCCAAACTCTGTGGCGTTTGTCCCATCCCTGCATCAAGTGGGAAAACGCACCGTTTCCGTCTCAACAGAGGAGGAAACAGACAAGCCAACGCTGCGCTCTACCGTGTCGCCATCGTCAGGATGCGCAGCCACGAACCGACGCTTGCTTATGTCAAAAAACGTGCGAAAGATGGCAAAAGCAAAAGCGAAATCATTCGATGCCTGAAGCGTTACATCGTCCGGGAGTTTTACAGCCAACTCTGCGTGCCACAAACCATCAAAATTGCTGCTTGACGAATATAGGAGCTTCAACTCCATGGTTGAGACATTCTTCAAATCCATCAAGGCTGAGCTGATCTGGCGTAACCGATGGGACACACGTCGTCAGGCAGAAGGCGCGATATTCCAATATATCAACGGGTTCTATAATCCAAGGCGGCGGCATTCATCGCTGGGCGGCAAAAGCCCCTTGGTATTCGAACGAAAGGCCGCATAAATGAGTTGAGAGACCGGAACGCAAGCGGGACAAGACCATACTGCTTCACGGGATGTTACATATAAAAAATAAACTGTAATGGGTCAGCTCCGGCCAAGTGTTAAATTCTACGTTGGTGAGTAGACAAAATAAAGGGCCAATAACGTTTTAACCTTACCTATTGCGGGCGCTGACGATTGATCGAATTATTCGGATTTAGCGCGTTGGCGTCACCTAAATCCCTCTCTTTGGGACCATCAAATAAGACACGGATAAGCACGGAAATGAGTAAATCACTTCCCTCAGTTTTTACATCCTTCGCTACCAAATCAGTCAGAGCAAGAACGGACTGTTCGTCATCTTTATCAAGATCAGATGGCGTACGGTAGCCCATGTCCCATGACGTGAATGAGCGTTTCTTTACGTCACCTTGCCACGCGATATACGGCGAGCCGTGTCGAGCGTCTCTACAAATGCGAGCATAACAACCCTCTACCGCGTCGCGGTCTCCCTCAAGTGCCTGAAAAAATAACTGTTTATCGTAAATAAGAAGTCCAGTTATGTTGTCACGATCATTGTTATACCTCGATATTTCAAGAATGGAAGCGATGTCATTTACTGTTGTATCCTCTTGGGTGTGACTTACATAAATAAGGCGATATAATTGCGGCAAGGCATTGGATGTTTCCATCGCCTTACTTTAGCTTAAATTTTAATCTAAATTCAAGTAATTAAGTTGTAATTTTTTATAATAAGCCAGCGTGCAGCTAAGATTTTGCATTGCCGCCCCGAAAAAAGCTACACTCCGACATTCCCCAAGTGGCATGCCATTTGACACCAATATCACCTAAATTCGCTTGCCAATCAAGCGTTTTGGGCCCTGAGCGGCGTTTGCGTGCGCCAGAACGCTCGAATGCGGGCAGGTGGGGCCGCAAACTCGCATCATTCTGGCCCAGCATCGCCGTTCTTCAGCGCGGTGGACAGAACTGTCCTGCCGCTTTCGTTCAGTTTCTGTCAGGATCGCTGTCACGCACATGACGGAGGTGCTCGAAGGTGGTGGATCACAGTGAAGATGGCCCTGACCATGGGGCCTGTGACCGCCACCTCGGCAAGCTGGAAGGTGATGGCGCGGGCGTGACGCACGACGCGGGCCCCCATCTTGATCAGCTTGAGCTGGAGGGATGTCAGCGACCAGTTGGCCATGGCCGCTGGGAGCTCGATGCAGCGCAGGAACGTTGCCAGGTTGTAGGCCAACGCGTGCAGTTGCAGCCGGACCTCATTGTCACGAAACCGCTTGCATGACAGCCGCGTCCAGCGGAAGGCGTATTTGCCTTCCTTGATGTGCTGTTCGGCGGTGCCACGCTGGTTGTAGAAGCGCACCACCCAGTCCGGGTCCATCGGCATATTGGTGACGATGAAGCCGACTTTTGGGAACAGCTCGCCCGGATGCCATTCGATCTTGGCGATCACCCGGCGTGGCTTATCCCAGCTTTGCGCCTGATACTCGATGTCCTCGTAGATGCGCTTGACCTTGGTCAGCGACGGACGCCCCACAGGCCGGGTCAGTGGATGCGCGATCTTCTCCTTGAGCACTGCATTGGTGGGCAGTCGGATGGCGTAGAAATAGCCCGCTTCCTCCAGCCGCTCGTAGATCGCGGGCATCGCATAGGCGGCGTCGGCGCGGAAGAAGCGGCCACCAAGTTTGCGGCCAGCATAACGGGCGATGACGGGATCGAGGACATCCCGCCAGCCGTCGGCGCTGTGGACATTGCCGTTGCGCAGGGCGCAGCGCTCCAGCATGCCGAACTGGTTGAACAAGAAGTTTGGGTGGTAGCAGGTGCAGTCAAAATGCCCGTTCCAGGCTGTGCCTTCCTGATCGCCATGGGTCGGGCTGACCGAGCTGTCCATGTCAAGCGTGATGTACTTCAGCCCGTTGCGATCATGAAAGCGGTCAATCCACGTGCCGTTCAGATCGGCCAGCGCCGCCCGGTTCTCGGGCAGGGCCAGCGTCTCAGTCTCGAACCGCCCCATCTGCGATGCCGAGGCCGCCTGCGCATCGACGGCACGGCCACCGACAACCTGGCGCATGACGGGATCAAAGGCGAGACGGTCAGCATCGTTGACGTCTTCGTAGCCCGCCAGCCGCCCATAGACCGATTGCCGGAACAGCCCGTCGAGCCGGTGAACCCTGTTCTTGCCGCGACGGGTGTCATTGAGAGCCCCCGACGCAAGGTTAGACAGCCCGAGGGCGTCATCCAACTCGCGCATCACCAGGAGACCGCCGTCCGAACTGAGCTGCGTGCCACGAAATTCCAGCCGCACCCGGCGGTCAAAACCAAGCCGCCCATAACCTGTTTCGCGTGCACCCTCTGGGTGATCCATAATCCGCAACCTCAAGCCCAATTAACATGCTGAAATATAACATATTACTGACCGTAAGAGGGGTGAAAACGTCAAGTTACTTGGGGAATGCGGGTTAAACTTAGAAAAAATTAATTAAATTAATTAATCATATTCATTATTTAAATAATGTAATTGAGTTGATAACATTAAAATCAAATGAGGCTTAATATGTTTTATGAGATGAAGTTTACAAAATATGTAAGCAAATTATTCGCAGGTTAGCAGGAATGTATTTATTTTTTGAAAAGAAGTTAATATTATGTTAAATATCTCAATAAGTACAAATATTTCTCAAAATCAGTCTCTTGTTTTCACGCCACAATTGCAACAAGCTATAAAGCTTCTTCTTCTTAACAATATTGAACTATCTAGCTATGCTGAGAGCATTGCTGAGGAAAACCCCTTCCTTGAGATTGATTTGCCTGAAGTCCGCATGCCTGCATCACAAGGTGCGAATGTAGCGCAAAAAAACTCCGAATTCGACCCCATCAGTCTCCTCCCAGATAAGGCTGGCGAGAGTTTTGGCGCTAGACTATTCGCACAGGTCGATGATACTCTGAAAGACCAAGCCGAACGCGCCATCGGCTACGCGCTCGCAAGTCACTTAGATCCCACCGGCTGGTTGACCACTCCCCTCTCGTTACTCGCACAAAACCTTAACGTGGAAGAAAAATACGTCGCAGCAGTGTTGAGTAAACTGCAACGGGCGGAGCCGACAGGCCTTTTTGCAAGAGACCTGTCTGAATGTCTCTCTTTGCAAATACCGACCACTGACTTGGACCACACCTCTATGGGCATCATCATTGCAAACCTTGCACTTTTGGAGCGCGGTTTACTCAACGAAATGCGGCGAAAAGTTGGGTGTTCAGCAGATGAATTACGGTACTTTCTGCGCCGTTTGCGTGGACTAAACCCAAAACCTGGGCTTGCTCTTTCTGAGGGGGACCAAGCACCTATTCGTGCACCTGATCTTCTGACCGCAAAGGGACCGAACGGAGAATGGTTTGTGAAGCTAAACGGTTCCACGTTACCCATTATAAAGGTAGATGAAGCTGCAGGTCAGCGCGTTCGAAAATTTCTTAAACTAGAAATCGATCAAATCTATGTCCGAGAAAACCTTGGTAATGCCCGATGGTTAAAGCGTGCAATTGCGCAACGGAATGAAACCAGCATAAAGGTAGCAGCGGAGATCGTCCGTATTCAGCTACCATTTCTAGAACACGGAATTAAACACATGCGTCCACTGAAGCTTAAGACCATAGCAGAAGCCGTTGGTTTGCACGAAAGTACAATCAGCCGGGTGACCTCTGCGCTTATGATACAAACACCGCAGGGGACACTCCCCCTCAAGACATTTTTCAGTAACGCTATTGAGCTTAATGGCAGCGATGAAGGCGCCTCAGCCCGGATGGTACGAGAGAAGGTCCGCACCTTAATAGGCCAAGAGGTTCCGATAAAACCGCTAAGTGATGAGTTTATAATGCAAAAGTTAAACTCTGAGGGCCTAAGTATCGCCCGCCGAACCATTGCAAAGTATCGGAAACTGGATAAAATTCCATCATCGTGTCAACGACGCAGAAACTATCAACTCCAGGCAACAATGTAGATAAATAACTGTCCCAGATTGTGGAGCTTGTTATCCGGCTTTGTCGCACAAACCGTGCTCTGTAGGATTAACTGTATGCATCCAGTGTAGTAGCAAGCCGATATGAGCAGCTGGACACCGACGAAGTACAAGACCCAGAATTGGGCTGATTACAATTTTTTACTCAAAAAACGAGGATCGTTATTAATCTGGTTTGATTCGCAGATGGTTTGGGAAGCTGAGGCGTCTGGTCGAAGGGGACGTCAGTAAACCTACAGCGATGCTGCCATTCAAGCTTGTCTAACCTCTAAAGTCTTAATGGTGAAGTGGTCCGGCGAATCCGGACAGAGTTATGACTGAATCTGGTGTTTGGGCGGTTTGAAGGTTGGCGGCGTATCTGGTTGAATTGTTGTTGCGAGACAGCAGCCCAATCGAAGGAGATACACCACCGTGGAAACGACTAACATTGTTGATTTTGCGCGTCGAGACGGGATGACTGACGCGTTAACGGAATTGCTGAAGTCTGGAGCGCAGGAATTGATAGCATCAGCCGTAGAGGCCGAACTGGCATGCTACATGGTGCAGTTCTCCGAAGTGCGGACCCAGTCGGGCCACGCGGCTGTCGTGCGCAACGGGCATCATCCAGCCCGCCCTTTTCAAACAGGTATCGGGCCTGTGAGCGTGCGGATACCCAAGGTCCGCTCAAAAGACGGCACGCCCGTGACCTTTCGCTCCGCCCTGGTGCCGCTCTATGTGCGTAGAACCAAGTCGCTGGAAGCAGCCTTGCCCTGGCTTTACCTTAAAGGTGTTTCCAGCGGTGAGATGGGCGCGGCCCTCAAGGTCCTGCTCGGCCCTGATGCGGCGGGATTATCCGCTAACACGGTGTCACGCCTCAAGCGGGGTTGGGCTACCGAGTATGATGGCTGGCGAAAGACTGCATTGGACGACGAGCCAATCGTCTATATCTGGGCTGACGGCGTCCACAGCGGCTTGCGCGGAACCGACGACAAGCTCTGCGCCCTTGTGATTGTTGGCGTGAAAGCACGTGGCAAGAAGCGGTTCTTGGCCATTGAGGACGGGGTGCGCAAGTCCACTCAAAGCTGGCGTGAGGTTCTTCTCAACCTCAAAGAGCGAGGCATGAACGCGCCAAAGCTGGCTATCGGGGATGGTGCTATGGGGTTCTGGGCTGCAATGGATGAAGTATATCCCGCAGCGCGTCAACAACGCCGCTGGCAGCACAAAGCGATGAACGTGCTCAATTGTCTGCCAAAGCTGTCTCAACCAAAGGCAAAAGTCGCGATACACGATATCTGGCAGGCTGAAACCAAAGATGATGCGATCAAGGCTTTTGATTTGTTCGTCAAAACCTATGAGGCAAAGTATCCCAAGGCCACCCTGTGCCTACAAAAGGACCGTGAGGAGCTCATGGCATTCTTCGACTTTCCAGCCCAGCATTGGCAAAGCATACGCACCAGCAATCCGATTGAGTCTGCGTTCGCCACAATCAGGCATCGTACCAAGCGTTCAAAGGGCTGCCTCACCCGCGACGGCATGTTGCACATGATGTTCAAACTGGGGCAATGCGCCGAACAAAGCTGGAGAAAATTACGCGGCTTTGATTACCTCGCCAAAGTCATCACAGGCGTCACGTTCAAAGACGGAATTGAAGCCACAAACCCAGACCAGATCGCCGCATGACCGACAAACCTCAAACACCAGATTTGACAATAACTCATCCGGACAGCGTGCTAAGGTGTATCCAACACGAATGAATGGATACGAGAATGACAAAGTGACGGAACTTTTCAGACAAGTTTAAGGTTGCTGTGGCGCTTGAAGCGCTGCGTGGTGACAAGATGGTTCAGGAGATCGCAGTCAAGCGTCAGTTCCACCCGACGCAGGTGAGCACGTGAAAACGGTCAGCGATTGAGGGCATGTGACCTGCCCCCCGAGGCTCCCTCATTCATAACGAGAGTTTACGGTTTTGGATTTCATATTCTTAGTCGTCAGTTTGAGCAAGCGCGTCGTGCGCGGAGCCCTCAAATTGCTCAAGCTCTCGGCGCGCTTCAGCGGGTGTTTGGTTGCCCAGAGATGAGTGCGGTCTGACGTTGTTGTAATCGTATCGCCAAAGGGCCAATTTGCGGCGGGCATCGTCTAACGTATCGAAGATTTCCTCGTTCAGCATCTCGTCTCGAAGGCTGCCGTTGAAAGACTCGATGAAGCCATTCTGCTGTGGTTTGCCCGGATCAATGTAATGCCAATCCACGCCGTTATCGCCAGCCCACTTCAGGATCGCGCGACTGGTGAACTCTGTGCCGTTATCACTGACGATACAGGGGGGCTTCCATAGACGCGCACAAGCGCATCCAGGTCGCGTGCCACCCTCGGCACCAGAGATGCTGGTGTCGGCCATCAGGCACAGGTTCTCACGACAGCAATCGTCATTCACGGCCAACATACGGAACTTGCGCGATGCGCCAAAGGTGTCGGACACAAAGTCCCGCGACCAACACTCGCCAGGACGCAAAGCCACTGGCATCGGCGTGCGCGATCCCCGCGCACGTTTGCGGCCCCTTCGCCGTCTGACGTCAAGCTTTTCTTCAGTATAGAGGCGATACAGCTTCTTGTGATTCATGGTCATTCCTTTGCGTTCCAAAAGTACGCTGATCCGCCCCTCTCATCGATACTACGTATCTACTGCCGGGCAACGGGATAGCCGAACCGACGCCGCTTGCTGGCAATCGCCTTCATCTCTTCGCGAACTTCTGGATTATCCGGCGGCTGATCGCGACGGACGGTTTTGGGATCGACACCCCCTCTCGTGCATTGCTGCGCAATACACTGCCGGGCAGTGGACAAGCCTGCACGCTCGGCGTTGTGAGATATCATGATCCCACATCGCCTTGCGTGCTGCAGCCCGCCGCACGTTCGGTGTCGTCAGTTCTTTCCCAGCAAATCTTTCAAAACAACATTGTCCAACATGGTGTCTGCCAAAAGGCGCTTCAGCTTAGCGTTCTCATCCTCAAGCGATTTCAGGCGGTGAGTATCAGAAACGTTCATACCACCGTATTTAGCTTTGAACTTGTAGAACGACGCGGGACTGAGGCCATGCCTGCGGCACACGTCAGCAGTTGGCATCCCAGCTTCCTGTTCTTTGATCATCCCGATAATCTGGGCTTCGGTAAAACGACTCTGTCGCATTTGTTTGCTCCTTCAAAGGTTGAGCAAACTCTACATTAAAGTGAGGGACCTTTCGGGGGGCAGGTCAGGAGCATTGTATGAAACTTCTTTTTCAGCGCCTCTCGGTAAGAGACTTCGATTGCCAGGTTGCGGAGATCCAAATCTGGGCCGCGATCCTAAACCGCTTCACAGCTCTCGGCATACCCAAGACTGAGGCTCTAGGGTAAATCCGTCTGGGGTAAGGGGAAGCCTGACCTCAGCTCGATCTGTGCAACAAAGCCCCGCGGAGGGTGATTTTTTGTTTTTTGAAGCAATACAATAAGTAAATTGGTGGTGTGCAGTAATACGTTTTTTTTGCAAAGCGGAGCTGAGATACCTCGCTCACCTGTTATCAGCATAGCGGACGAGGCAATCATCAGTCAGCATTCCAAGCATCCATAAGGGATTGCATGTATTCACCTGTTTGGTTGAGGCTGGCGATGACAGCCTCCATTCGCCCAAACTGAATGTTGTAACGTTCGGTCAATGCGGCGGCTTTGGCGTCGACATCTTCTAGCCTGGTTTCAAAGTCCAGTAGTTGATTACCTAGATTGGTTTCACGGCGCGCAAGCATGCCATCCCTGCCTAGAAGGCTGTCACTGTAGTCCTGCAAGTGCGCAGCTAGGCTTTGGCCGTAGCGTACTGTGGTGGTCAGGTTCTCGTCAGCGTCCAGTGTGATCTGGATACCATAGGTGTTGCCAACGGTAGTTGACGTCAAGAGGACATTGCCATTGCTATCAGAGCCGATCGTCAGTGGTTCACCGTCAAGAGTTGCGGTCTCTGCTGATGCGTTATAGATCAAAACATATGAACCCGCAGTGGGTTGTGCAAAGGACAAGCCTGTAATTTTCAGATTTGCGTTGTCGGAACTAAATTGTGTACTGAAGAATGCGTCAACGATTGCAGAGTTTTCTTCTAAAGCGCGCTCAAACACGTTCTCGTCTAGGATCAGTGTGCCATCTCGCTCCGTTCGTACGCCTATCTCGGCAAGGTAGACAGGATCCTCACCGAACCCTACAATTGGCCTTGTGGCGATATTGCGTATGTGCGCTAAAACCGATTGCGCCGCTGAATCGCCTGCTAAGGGGCCAGGATCTGCGCCATTGATACCGCGCTGCGTGGCCTCGTTAAGATAGGATTTAAGATCGTTAATAACGCTAATAAAATCGATCACCCTATTCTGGGCAGAGTCATTGGTTTCGGAGGAGCTGAGCATTGAGGTGCCGACAGCGTTTAATGTGATCTTATGCCCTAAAAATAGGTCTTCGAATTCGTTCGAGCTTCGAACCACGCTAACACCATCGACAAGAATATCGGCGTTCTGTGCTGCGGTTACGCTACTGGAAACGCCAAGGGGGTTATGGGTTGAATCTGTCTCGTCATCTATAGCGCTTGAAGTCATCGAAAGCGCAGATTTTATTGCGTCGATGGAGTCAGAATCGAGGGCGTTGTCCAATCCATCTTCTGACTTGATGATTAATGCATAACCTGTCCCGGTGTCAAAAAGGGAAGCGGTTACGCCTCCAAGACTGTTGAGCGCCTCTACCATGCCGATCAGCGTATTATTGCTGTCATCTAGTTTGAAGGACTGAGTGTTGTTCCATGCGGGGGTGTTCAGGGACACGGTGCCTTGGTTGAGCGTGGTGCTGGTTGTTACAGTGCTGTCGAAAAGAAAACTTAGCACTTGTTCGGAAGCAAGGCTTCTCACTTCCATTCTGGATGAAAAATTTGCGGCCAAAGAACCGTCAGTTACCTCAATCGAAATCGCATCGGTGATGGAGGATGATGCCGTACGAGAAATAGTGTCCACAACGGAGGCCATAGCCTCACCGAACTCCCCGATCTTGCCTGATAATTGTCCCATCGCAGAGATTGTGGTGTTTATATTCGACACGTTTCTTTCGTTCAACGAACGCTCACCGCTAGTCTCTGCGGCCACAAGGCTACTAGTAAGACTCCTGAGTTGCAGTCCGCTGCCGCCGCGGCTCAGCGTTGAAAGAACGTCGGGCCTTATTTCATCCATTGCTTAGTCTCCATTGATGTTTTGTTAAACGACGGTTCTGCTCCGAGTTTTAGCAGCAAAAAGCCCTACATCCGGAATTCAGCCTGTGTGCAGGCATAAGAAGAGACGACCCTATTGTGGGTGACAATGACCTGCCCGGTCTTGCGTTCAAGCTGGACCCGGCTGCGGCCCCAATCGGTATCAATGCGCATATCCGTTACGGATGTGATGATGACTGTGTCGGGGTTTGCACCTTCAACTAACCCAGCCTCGCCCTCTGATACCTCCGAAAATACGATCCGGTTAAACGGTGCGTTAGTGGCTGCGCAGTTATAGTCTTCCTGTGTGAAACGGCTGGGGAACTGGAACACGAAAAGTACTGCTAAAGCCAGTAATATTGCTAACAAGTAAAGCGAAGTACGAAGGGGCATTATAGATGTCCGGTAAGTTGATGAGAAAGGAGGTTCTGGCGTGGGATTTATGTACTTCCCTTTTTTAGCTCAGCTGTGTCTTTGGTGTTGCTGCTCGCGGGCTTCTCTTTTGGGGCATGCTTGGCTACATTTATCTTGATCAACTCGGCACCGACGATAGAGCTTACTTTGAAGGTTGTACCTTTGGGCAGTTCTACCCCCTGATGGAGGTGAGCCACTGTCAGCTGGATGAGAATGCTCTCTGGCACCGCTGCGTCCGCTGTTTCCGCCTGGTGGGAATCATGTGCCGGCCGTTCCTCCACTAGTGAGCCTGTCTGGGCGTCATTGGTCTTGCTAACTATCGTGTTGCGGCTCAGCAAACTCGAAGGTTTTACAGATCTATCCGCTGGCTTACCAAGGCGGCATGAGATTGTCCGGGCCCGCAACACCTCTATCCGTGAGTACTGGATGGCGATCCGAGTGGGCTGGTCTGTGGTGTCGCGGAGCATCTCTGACAACACAGATGTGGCCAGGAGGGCCGGAGTGTCCGCCAGATGCTGCATAATTCGCTTTTGCAGGTTTTTTGAGTCAGCGTGTTCGCTTGGAGAGGCTTTATCTGTCCTTTCAGGGGCTCTCTTGCCTCTGGGCTTAGCAGGAATGCGTTGGGGTTTCGTTAGTTTTTTTGCCATTTCTATCTCCGCTATGACTTTGGCATTCAACTTGCAAGTATTAGACCACAACGCATTTATCACGAAAGATTAAGATGGACGCAATCAAGGATCATATTGCTTTTCAAGCGTCGGCCCTTTCTCTACGAGAGCGTCGGAATAACATGTTGGCGTCCAATATCGCGAATGCGGCGACGCCTAACTTCAAGGCCCGTGATTTAGATTTTGAGCAAGAAATGGCGCGTCAGGTTGGAGATAGCCCTTTGCGTAAAACCAGCGCCCGCCACATGGACAGTCTTGCCGGTTTGGGTGGTAGTGGAGTGCAGTTCCGACAGCCGCTGAATCCCTCGCTAGACGGGAATACGGTAGAAATTTCTGTGGAACAGATGGAATTTTCGGAAAACTCACTGGGTTATATGACCACGTTGACGTTTCTTAATCGCCGTATCTCCGGCCTCCTGACCGCAATCAAAGGTGAATAATGTCTGATTTAAAAAATGTTTTTGATATTGCTGGGCGGTCTATGGCTGCGCAGATGGTGCGCCTTAATACAGTCGCCTCCAACATCGCCAACGCCAACGCCCGGGCAGGTAGCGCGGAAGAAACTTTTCGCCCTCTGCGCCCGGTGTTCAAAGTAGCTTTCGAGGATGGCTTGAGAGACGCAGAGCGTTCGACGGTCGATGTGGTGGATATCGTATCGCTTGATCGCCTTCCATTACGCGTACTAGAGCCTGGCCACCCACTTGCCGATGAGGAGGGGTTTGTCTACGTCGCTCCCGTCGATGTGAACGAAGAGATGGTCGATATGCTGGAAGCCAGCCGCCAATTCCAAAATAACCTCGAAGTGGTCACAACCATGCGCACGTTGATGCTGCGTACTGTGAACATGGGTCAATGAACATGGGTCAATCCTAAGGGAGCCGGATAAATGGATGTTAATAGTAATAGTCAAAGCGCGCAGAACGCGTTGTTATCCAAGCTGGGCATTAGCACTACCGAGGAGCGGAACGCAGAACCAAAAGATGAGTTGGGCCAGTCCGACTTTCTGAAGCTTATGACTGCCCAATTGCAGAATCAGGATCCGTTTGCTCCGATGGACAATGGAGACTTCGTCGCGCAAATGGCACAGTTCTCCTCTGTTGCTGGTATCAGTGAAATGAACCAAACGATGTCCAGCATTGCGGGGCAGATGAGCCAATTTCAGGTTGCCTCTTCAGTCAATATGTTGGGACACTCCGTCATGATGCCGGGCAACATCGCTCGTGCGGACAACAACGGAGAGATTCAAGGTACCCTCGACCTGGCTAGTGCATCCCTCGACACACAGATTGAATTTCTCGATGCTCAGTCAGGCGAAAGCCTACACACTCTCAATCTTGGTAGCCGTGCAAGTGGGTTGTCTGGATTTGAGTGGGCGGCTCTGCCAACTGAATACCGTGACGGGTCACGTAGCATACGTATGAATGTGTCGGTGAATTACGGTGACGGTCAGGGCGTTCAGAGCCTGACACCAAACGTGTTTGCAGAAGTGATCGGAGCTTCTTCTTCTGCCGTTAATGGTGAGGCCATGCTTGAAGTCGAAGACTACGGCGATGTGAGTGCCGCTGATATCCTGCGGTTCCGCCTCTAGGATGGTTCGCGATAAAACGTAAATTAAGGGAAACAACCATGTCATTTTATACTGCCTTGACCGGCCTAAACGGAGCCCAAGCCGATATTGCGGCGAGCTCAAACAACATCGCCAATGTGGGCACAACGGGATTCAAACTTTCTCGCGCGGAATTTGGTGACATCTTTGCGACCTCGCCCTTGCAGAACAGCACATCGTCAATTGGTTCAGGTGCTATTTTGAAGGGAGTGAAGCAGCAGTTCACCCAAGGTAATATCTCCGCTTCCCTTAATGCCCTAGATATGGCGATCTCTGGTCAGGGGTTCTTTGCGCTCAAGCCTAGTTTGACTTCCACGCAGGTGGTCTACACCCGTAATGGTTCGTTTAATGTTGATAATAATCGTAATGTGGTCGACAGCTCTGGCCAATTCTTGCTGACATACCCAGTGAACGAAGATGGGTCTGTTACTGCCAAGGATATTGATAGTGCAGTTCCGTTGCGCTTGCCTGTGACTTCTGGTGATCCACAGGGTACCACTAAAGTAGACCTCGCCGTCAACGTCCCTGCTAACGCGGATGTCGTAACCGAAAATCAGAAGTTCGTAGATGGTTATGTTTTCGACCCTAACGATTCAGAAAGCTTCACTAATTCTACGTCGTTCACCATCTTTGATGATTTGGGCAACCCGACCATCGCGACCGTCTATTTCATCAAGACGCAACGCGCTAATGCAGCAGACCCGACGAACAAGTTTGAGACGCGCCTTGTCATTAACGATGAGGTTGTGCCCCCTAATCTTGTGCCCGCCGTAGTCGACGATGGAAGGCAAATCTTTATTGACCAGTTTGGTAATCAAACCACCGACGTGCCCGACCCCAGCTATTTTAATACGGGGCGGTCTTCGCCGCTCTACAAACTGGATGATCTGCGGACTCGCGTGCCGTCGCAACCAGCAGCTCTGACCGGCGAGGCAAGCGGTTTCGATTTTGGTGACGAAGGCACCCGCGAGATCGAAATTGTGAACGACCCGATGCTGTTTGGTGCGACCTATGAGGCGGACTCGTCAAATCAAGGGGTATACTGGGGTAACGACTTCCTGCTCGTTAATATAGATGACGGCACTCGGCCTGTAAGTATCGATATTCGTGCCGGTCGGTATAATGCTGAGGATCTAGCCGTCGAGGTGGAGCGCGCCATTAACGCGGCCTATGATGATGAGAAAAAGGTCGAAATTCGCAAAGGTGCGGAAGACATCATTAAGTTCCAGATGTTCTCGCCCAGTACAGACGGCGACACCTCCATGGATAACGCGGTGATCGTGGACTTGTTAGAGCCTAGCTATGTTTCGACCCAAGCTGGTATCGACGTAGCTAACCTCACCGCGCCGAACTTTGACATCGACACCTTTCTTGCTCACGCTCAGGTTCGAATTAACGCTGCCATGAACGCGGAGTTGGCCGCAGGTGACGAATCGGGTGTATCAGGCATTGGCTCGAATCAGTTCGCAAAGATCACCACGACGGCCAAGCTGACCAGTCCGCCTGAGTTGCCGCAATCCTTTGAATTTGACTACACCAAGCGTGATCTGGACATAACGAGTCTGACTAATAGCTCTGGTAAATGGGACATTTCTTATAGTGAGGGTGAGTTCTCGGTAGTGGCTGTTAGTGCTGCCGCCGCTGAAAGTAACAAGGCAGTTTCCTTCGTGATCAATGATAGCACTGTCACGGTTGATATTCCCGACGCCCCCGCCACTATCACTGATGTGTTGGCCGCAATCAAGGCGGCAGTAAGTGGTCAATTCTCGGTGGCAGTGACAGCGCCAGAGGCGGGTGATGCCACAGGTATTACACGTTCCGCCGGGGCGGCGGGCACAAATACAGATTTGATAACTGTGTCAGGAGTCACTGTCGGAGGAGCGCAACTCACGATCTTTGGCAAAACTGTTGATGTTACTGTGGCTTCTACTGACGACGATGTCGTTGCTGCCAACATTAAGCTTGCGATAGAGAATGCTGGTATCTCTGGAGTTTCTGTTACGTTGGCCAGTAACGTATTGACGGTCTCTGGGCCAATTCTTGCGAATGCGGGCACGGGTTCCACCGAGTCATTTACTATCTCCGAGAAGCGTTACCTAGGCTATACTAACTTTGGTAATAGACCTGGCGTGGCTGTTTTTGATCGGCAAAATTCTGTTGCAGTCGGTAGCCCGTCCATCGAGTATGATGGGGAGGCGGATCGCCTGACGATCACTATGTCTTCAGTTGCGGGCTTGGCCGCAGGCGATGCGATCATGCTAATGGGTGTAGGTGAAAGTGCTGGGATCCTGAACGGGCGGTCTTTTAATATTAGTTCAATCAGCGGAAATGTCGTACAAGTTGCCACTGGCGATCTTGGCTTGCCGGAGGCCGACATCTCTGTGGACGTGGCTGTGGGTAATCCGTTCGTTATGCTGTCCGAAGAGGCCACTGACGTGGAAGCCTTCTTTGAGGGGGGCGATATGCAAATCGCAGGTTCCGCCGCAAACTTCAATAACCAGCGTATCGTGTTGCGTGAAACTGAATCAGCTCGGCACTCATATTCCAGCGTGGATCTTGATACGAGCGACAGCGTCGATGAGAGCATCTTCGGCGAATTCTCTGCGCAGTTGACGACGGGTTCTGGAAATCCTACCGTATCCGATATCGGCCTATCCAACAGCGCGATCGAGATGGAATGGGTGGATGAACGAAACCCACCAGTACAGATACAATACGATGCAGCATCACAGAGTTTTGTGTTTAAAGTCGATCATACCGCGCTCGGGCCGGGTGGCACGATTAGCGATGTTTCCGGTATCCAAATTTCTTCCGGCTATGCAGATAGTGTAAACGCCATTGGCCTATCTGGTAGTACTAATGCCAGTAAAGTGGCGATCTCGGCTGCTACCACGGTAAGTGGCCAGTCATTCATCCAAGATGGGGGCACTGCCGGTAGAAGCCCTGACCGCTTTGGCGCTAATGTGCGGTATGACCGCGATACCGGCGCCTTTACCTTCGAAAGCGGTACGACTGGTAAGTCTGTAAGGGCGAACAAAGCACTTGGTGTGGAGGTTGAGCAGCTTGCCTCCAACATCCAAGTAGGCCGATATGAAATTAACTCGCTTACTGGTCTTGCAGAAATTGGCGATGGAACTATCGACCTTGCTTCCCGCGTTTTGGCTGAGGGTGGTAGTCACGTGATGGGAGTAGGTCTGGGTAGGAACATAGGCTTTCTCGAAGGTACTGGTTTAAAATCCCAACCTGCACAGGCTATTGGTAACCCAGCCAAGGACCCTCTGAATAGTCAGCCTATTTTTCTGAATGCGTCTAACCGTGAAACTACTTTTAACGTGTCGGTGAACGGTGTGAACTCTCTCATTGAAATTCCGGGAGGTAACTACATCGGCAGCACGCTGGCGGAGTTGTTGGAGCAGCGGATTAATCAGATGCGCGATCCCGATACGGGGCGGACTATCGGTGGTGTGACGGTTAAATACCAACCGACCGAGAATAACTTTGTGTTTACTACTGGGACCACTGGTGACACGTCTACTATCCGTGTGCAGGGTCCTGCGAAGCTAGGTTTGGATGACGTACCCCTTGGCGTGGGCAGCGTGCCAACAATCGCCAACCTTGTTCAGGCAACCAACGAAAACGGAACTCCGCTATTTGTCAATGAAGATGGGGATATCGTCGAGTCAGAGCCTAACAATCTTGTGACAGATTACTTCCCACTTTATCTTGACGAGGGTGAGTTGACCTTTGACAAAACAGGTAGACTGATAAGTCCGCAGGGCCTTACCCGCTACGATTCACAGAGTGAAACTTTTTCGATCTCGCTCGACATCGACTACAGCGCCTCTTCCCAGCTGGCCACGCCGTTTTCGGTGAACAACCTCGATCAAAACGGTTTCACCTCTGGCCGTCTGGACGGATTGAATATCGATTCCAATGGCCTTCTGCGTGCGAACTACACCAACGGTCAGAACAAGCCTTTAGGTAAAATAGTGCTCGCTAATTTCAACAATCAAAATGGGTTGAAGCAGGTGGGGAACGCAACTTTTGTGGAAACCGCATCTTCCGGCGAGCCTATTATTGGTGAGGCGGGAACCGAAGGTTTTGGTTCTATTCAGTCTGGTGCGTTGGAACGGTCGAACGTCGACATTACTGAGGAGCTGGTAAACTTGATCACTGCGCAGCGAAACTTCCAGGCGTCTTCCAAGGCGATTGAAACCTCGACCCAGCTGACCCAGACTATAATTAATATTCGAACCTAATAAACGTTAGGGGCGGCGTGCAATATCTGCGCCGTCCCCTCTAGCCGGAGAACAACACCATGGATCGTAACATCCACATCGCACTAAACAGCATGCGCAATCTCAGTACAGAGATGCGGGTTAACGCCCAAAACATGGCCAACCTAAATGTGCCGGGATTTCGTGCAGACCTGACAGTCACTCGCGAAGCAAGCTTTCTGACTTCACTCGACCAATACCAATCCCGTGTTTACAGCCAGCAGTCTCAAGAAGCTTTATTCTCAGATGATGCCGGTAGTTTGCAAAGCACTGGATCCGAAATGGATACAGCAATCAGGGGCAATGGGTATTTTTTCGTAGAGCCTGCCCTTGGCGGTGATGCCGCGCTATCGCGACGGGGTGATTTGGGCTTTGACGATGGACGATTCCTGGTTGATGGAGCTGGAAACCGCTTACTTGACACAGAACTTGCGCCCATACAAATGCCTCCAACTCGTCGTATTGTGGTGGAAGAAACTGGCCAGATCCAGATGGAATTGATGGGTACACCCGAGGGGACTTTGGTCGCAGGACCGATAATAGCCACCTCTATGGCGGAAGGCATCTCATTGATAAAATCGCCCGATGGTCACATCCGACCGTCGAACAACACAGAACTGCCTGAGCCTGATCAGCGCGCCCGAATTGCGCAAGGCTTCCTTGAAAGCAGTAACGTGAACACGATCAGTGCATTGATTAAAAATATTGAAAGCCAGCGGCATTTCGAAATGAGCGTGAAGTTCATTGCGCTTGCTAAGGAAATTGACGAGGGCGGCTCCCGAATTATGCGTCTACCTCAATAACTACGCTCTGTGGGCTATATTGGCACATTGATTGCACACTTATACTGAAGACTAATTAGGAGCCGACAATGTCCAACGCTATGCATGTTGCAAAGACTGGCCTGAATGCGCAGCAAACGCGGATGCAGGTCATCGCCAACAATCTCTCAAACTTGAACACTGTTGGTTTCAAAAGTGACCGGGTCAATTTTGAAAGTCTACTTTATCAGGTAAGTCGTGCAGGTGGTGATCAAACGTCAGAAGGTACTGCGCTGACTTCCGCACTGGCTCTTGGCACGGGGGTACGTGCGGTTAACACGCAGAAGCTCTACACTCAGGGCGGTATGGTCAACACGGACAACTCGTTTGACTTGGCTATCGACGGACAGGGCTTCTTTCAGGTGCTGATGCCTGATGGTAGGGTGGGCTATACCCGCAACGGTTCTTTTTCGCGCAGTGCGGATGGTACCATGACCACTGCGAGTGGCTATGTTATTCAGCCTGAAATACGGATCCCAGACGAGGCGGTGGAGGTCAATATCTCCCAAGATGGAATTGTTTCGGTGCGTAGTTCAGGACAGGAAGTAGCGCAGGAGGTCGGGCAGCTAAGCCTCGCCACTTTTGCTAACCCTCGTGGTTTGCAGCCTATTGGCGAAAGCTTTGTCGTTGAGACCACCGCCAGTGGTGCCGCAACCGTTGCAGCGCCCCAGTCGCAGGGTCTGGGGAAGTTGATGCAGGGCGCGTTGGAGGCGTCCAACGTGAATGTGGTGCAGCAGCTCGTTGAGATGATTGAGACGCAGCGCGCTTATGAGGTGAGTTCTAAGGCAATTACTTCTTCTGATGAAATGATGCGTTACATCTCGAATAATCTTTAGTAACTGGAGAACTAGTATGATCCGTTTGATAGGTTTATGGGGACTATGTCTTAGTGCAGGTTGCTCGACTTACGTTGAGAACGAAGCCAGCGCGGCATTCCAACCTATTATTTCGGAGGAGACGAGCCTGCCACGCCCTGCCAATGGAAGCATCTATCACGCTGGTGCAGTGGGCCTTTTTGCGGTTGAACAGCGTGCCTCTAGGGTGGGCGATGTACTGACGGTCGCGTTGAACGAATCTTTTCAGGCGATTAAATCCCAAAGTGCTTCTGCTGGCAATTCGGATAGCGTTACCGCCGACCTGCCAAATTTTCTCGGAATGAACGATTTGTCGTTTAGTTCGGATCAAACGTTTGCGGGGTCGGGTGCAGCTGCACAATCAAACTCATTCACCGGATTGGTAACGGTCAGCATAGTTAGGGTCTTTTCGAACGGGAACTTGGAAGTATTGGGGCAGAAGAAGCTGACGCTAAATAATGGGGACGAATATGTGCGGGTAAGTGGGATCGTGCGTCGGAGCGATATCAGCCCAAGCAATGTTGTGAACTCCAACCGTATTGCCAATGCTGAGATTACCTACATCGGTGCAGGCGATGTGGCGGATACCGGCAGGCGTGGGTTGTTTTCGCGCGTTCTGTCCAGTCTGAACTTGGTTTAGGGTTGACTATGCGGTATTTGCGTTCAGCACTCATTACTCTGATATTTGTCATGGCGGCTGCCAATATCGCTCAGGCAGATCGTATTAAAGATTTGGCGTCTCTTGCGGGGGTTCGGAGCAATCAGTTAGTCGGCTACGGCCTTGTGGTGGGCCTGTCTGGCACAGGCGATGGTAATCTTGGGCTTACGTTGCAATCTCTGCAATCGATGGTGTCTCGTTTTGGTATGGTGACAGAGCAAGATGGACTTGACGGGACCAACGCTGCGGCTGTGATGGTGACTGCTGAACTGCCTGCCTTTAGCAAGCCGGGGCAGACGTTGGATGTGACGGTTTCAACCTTGGGGCCTGCCGAATCCTTGCGTGGTGGTACGCTCCTGATGGCGCCTTTACTTGGCGTTGACGGTGAAACCTACGCTCTAGCACAGGGAAACCTCGTGGTGGGTGGCTTGGGTGTGTCTGGGGAGGATGGGTCTTCTCTTACGGTTAACGTGCCAACGGTCGGGCGCGTACCCCAGGGAGCGACGGTCGAAAGGTTAGTTGAAAGCCCCTTCATAGCTGGTGAATACATTGTGTTGAACCTGCATCGGGCTGATTTCTCTACTGCCACCAACGTAGCCGAAGCGATCAATGTCATCTTTGGGAACGATACCGCCGTGGCAATCGACGCATCCTCTATTCGGGTTCTTGCGCCTGCCGATCCCGCGCAGAAAGTGTCTTTCGCCAGTTTGATCGAAAAAGTTGAGGTTCAGCCTGGGGAGCCGCCTGCGCAAATTATCGTGAACTCTCGTACTGGTACGATCGTAATTGGTGGTAATGTGAACGTGACACCGGCTGTCATTACCCACGGCAGCCTGACAGTTCGCATCCGAGAGGATACAGGGTTAACTCCACAGAGCGAGACAATCATCACTGCTGATGGGGTGGTCAATACCCCAGTCGCACCATTGGAAACGCCAGACAGTCAGATATTTGTGGATCAGCCTGAGGCGCGCGCTTTCCTGTTCGATCCTGGTGTAAGTCTTAGCGATGTCGTTGACGCTATCAACGCGATTGGTGCCACGCCCTCTGATCTCGTCGCTATCCTTGAGGCTCTCAAGGTTGCTGGTGCCCTGCGCGCGCAGCTTATCGTCATTTGAAGTACTATGATGGCACCCTGTATCCGAGGTTATTTATATGAATACAATTAGTTCCACTGCTTTAAATTTTTCTGTCGGAGCGGCTGCCCATGGCGAAAAATCCATGCCTTTGGACCGTAACGAAACGCTTGAGACACGAGAGCAGTTAGTGGAAGTCGCAGAGCAGTTTGAGGCTTTGTTCGTAAAAACTATTCTGTCCAGCGCTCGGTCGGCACAATTGTCTGATCCTTTGCTAAACAGTGAAGGTCAGAAGACGTTTAATCAAATGCTGGATACTGAATATGCAGACGCTCTGGCGCAGCGTGAATCTCTTGGGATTGCTGATGCACTCGTGCGCCAGTTCGAGAATAGAGTATTAAACGGAGACATAGAGTAAATGGCTAGTTTATTCGAAATTGGTCGGAGTGCTATCAACGCTCAGCGTCAGGCGCTGAACGTTACGGGTCAGAATATCGTAAATGCAAACACGGAAGGTTACCGACGCAGGGATGCTAATCTGACCGAGGTATTTGGCGTCCAAAGCGAGTTAAACTCGATGACGTCTCAAGTTGGTCTTGGGGTTAAGTTGGGTGTGGTGAACCGAGCGTACGACGCATTCCTAACAGATACAAAGCGCGTTTCTGTTGGTCGGTTTGAGGCGTCAGATGCCTTCGTTGGTAAGCTGGAGTCCCTAGAAAATGCAATTCTGCCAAACGATGGTGATTTAGGCGCAGTAATGACTGCGTTCTTCGAGCAACTCCGCCAAGTATCCGCTGAACCTGGGGATAATGCGCCTCGTTCGGCAGCGGTAGAGATGGGTCATACAGTGGCAAATGCGTTCAACAATACAGCAAACTTGTTGGGTGGGTTGGCAGAGGGAACTGTGGAGGAGATTGAGATCAGGCTGGTTGAGGTAAACCGGAACCTTGAGGCACTATCAGTCCTGAATGGCCAACTACGGGCGTCAAATATTGGTGCTAACCCTCCTAATAGTCTGATGGATGAACGAGATCGTATTCTAGACAACTTGTCTGAGGTGATCCCGTTGAACGTCAGCATCGGCGGGCGTTTCGACGCCGAGGTGCGATTGGGTGGTTCCACTGCAGGGCCTATTATCTTGTCAGGTGAGGACGCCAAGAATCTCACTGTTGTGGCGAGCGAACAAGGTAGCATTATGCTCCGGATCGGCTCTGGCCAGATTGTTTCTCAGCTTGAGGCTGGTAGTTTGCGTGGATTGGTTGATGCTCATGGCACGACACAGCGCGCTGTGATGGAGCTGGATGCACTAGCACGCGATTTTACTCAGAAGATGAATGCACAGCATTCGCAGGGGATTGACCTTGACGGCCAGCTTGGGCGAGAGCTGTTTTCCGTGGTGGACTTTGAGGTCAGCGCGCGTACCGTCAATCAGGGCGATGCGGAGGCATCCATCTACCTTGTGCCTGGGCGAGCTGATCGGCTGAGTGATATGCAGATGACTTACGATGCGAAGCGGGGACAATGGCAATTGTCCAATGAAACTGGAGAAACTCTTGGTACTGGACGCGGGCGGATCGAGCTTGATGGGGCGGTAATTGATGTGACGGGTACGCCAGAAGATGGCGATGTAATCTCTTTCGCCTTAATGGCGGGGGAAGCCTCACGTATGTCGTTCCTTTTGACCCGCGGGGAGGAGTTGGCAGCAGCCTCGAGGACAGTGGTCTATCCTGCAACGACTAACAGTGGTTCTGCCGTTTTAACTACATCGCAGGATACGGCACCTGAATCAGGCGTGCCGTCACTGGCGAATATATTGTCTAACAATTTATCTCCTGTGGCGGCACAGGAATTTCTGCGTGGTGGTGTCGTTGCTAGCATTCCACGCGGTACAAATGAGATAACTTTGGCAAGCCTTGCCACTCAAACAACTGCCTCAGTTTCGGCGGAGTTAGATGCGAACATCAGGTCGATTTCGGCTACCGTGGATGGTGTGGAGTATAGTTTTACGCTGAATCCAAATTCTGTCGGGATTGACGCTTGGGAGACAGGGTCTGAAATAGCGCATTATCTTTCTATGGGAGTCTTACGGTCTGGCGACGCGACCTCCAATGTCATGCTGAAAGATCTTGGGATTACGGTATCCGGTTCTGAATCTGGGCTGGCCTTGGCCTCCGATGGATCGCAAGCTTTTACTGCACTCAGTGCCACGTCGTCTTCCGGCGGCGTTCTGGGGACTGACTTGTCTCTCGGCGAGGAAGCTTCTGATATACGTATTTTCACTCGTGAGGGGCGCCAGATCGCGGGTTCTCCTCTGCATGCAACGGAAGTGGCGAAGTTTCTAACCGTAGAAAACGGATTTTCAGAAAGCGCAGAGTATCGGTCAGATCACAACACGGTTGACAATAATGCCAGCTATCGAGGTCTATCGATAATTCAGCGTATCTCTAATTCAGATCCGATGGAGAGTGGTCTGCAATCGACGATGAGCTCTTTGACGGGGCTTCGCGGTAGCAATCTTAACACCATCTCGACCAATCCCACTGGCAATGCCACACAAGAGCAAACTATCACTTTAGAGATGGAGACTGGCGCGACAGGCTCCCTATCGATCCCGCCTGGGGTTGATGCAGCCTATGTTTCTGAGCGGGCAAATAAGGCTTTTGCCGCCGTTGGTGTCAGCACAATGGCTCAAACTGCGGTGCGTATATCTCTTGCAGGAGCCGCGAGTGGACAGGTGCAGTTCAATTTGACCAGCACAAACCAAACACCAGTGACAGTTTCAGCGCAGGTCAATAATGGGAATTTGTCGGAATTAGTCGAATCTATTAATCGGCGGTCAGGCGATACGGGTGTCACCGCAGAGTTATCGTTGTCTTCAAGTGATATTACCCTGCTTCAAGCGGACGGTTTCGATGTTGTGATCCAGGATATTACCTCTGAGATCGCGCTGACAGTTGGTGCGCTGGATCAAGATTTCAATCCACTGCCTCTGGACAATTCTGACAGCCCTGAAACTTTCCTGTCATTCGGGGACGACCTGCGCTTTAGTGGGACCTTGTCTTTCCACAGTGGGTCAAGTTTCTCGCTGACGACAAGCGCTGTGGGACAGACCAATGTGGCTCTAAATTCTGCTGCAGATCCTATGATAGGCGGCTTGGTGGAGCGCACATTTACCAATGGTGGTACGCAGGCAGCCTTGAGCTTTGGCTTTGATAACCGGATCGACGGTGTTTCCCAAAGTGTGGACGGGACCCGAGTGCAAGCGCCGTCCTCTTTGTTTGAAACGCGGTTGACCATGGCGGATGACACATCTTTCAATGCTATGGTTTCTTCGAGCAATGTGGGTGTGGGGGTGATGAATGGCGCCAGCATCGCTGAAGCAACAGCACTGCAAATGCGCGCACAGTCTCCTGTACCGATGCTGGAAGGTGTTGGCTTCAGTCTAGATGCCATTCCTGAGATTGGAGCGTCCGCTCTATTCGAACTTGGAGGCGCGGAATATACCCTCACTCGTGTGGATGATGGGAATGCAGATAGCCTGACTGCACTAGATTTTGAGATTACAGGTCCAGAAATTGGACGAATTCGGGCTCGCGTAAATGATACGGATGAGGGGTATTCCTTGTCGCTCGTTGTGGCTGATGGCCAGTTAGCGGGAACTGGTCCACGCCCTGTCATAGACACAGCGGCGTCCGTTTTTGGTCTGTCGAACAGTCAGGCGAGCTTAAGCGTACAAGGTCGTGCTTTCGATGCCGCTAGCATGACCGCTGGCAGTTATACGATGGATATCACTGTTAAGGGAGGTGCGGAGACGGTCACCTTCGACATCGACAGTTCTGGTATTTCTCTCACGTCAGTCAGTGATAGCGCTGCTCTCTCGGCTGAGATCGATTTCGACGCCTCGACGGGCCTTTCTATCATTACCTTGACATCACAGCAGGCTGGAGCCGATGCGATGGTAATTACCCCGTCTAGCGTAGCGACAAACCTAGGATTTAAACTGGCGGCCGCTGAATTGAGTGTTGAAAACGGCCAGCTTTTTGCGCGCAGTACCAATGGGAGCGCAGTGGATATAAAGTCTGGTGGTACGAGTGCTGCTGGATCTTACCTGCATTTGACCGATATTCCTGATGAGGAGCTTCTCGTGATGATGGGGTTGGAAGGTGCGAAGCGTTTGAGCGCCCAGTATGAGATTGGGGTACCTGTGTCTGCAGAGGATCGCGAGCCTGAATCGTTTCGTGTTCAAATGATGGACGACAATTCTGGCCGGGTGGAGTTGTTTGACAACGCCAGTGGGGCTTCTATTGCAACGCGGATGTCGAGTGGTTTCGCTCGTTTCAATGTGTCAGACCAAATGGTCGAACTCTCGGGTTTTGCTGAGAGTGGGGACAGTTTTGAGTTTATCACGGGTCAACGGTCAGCTGGCGATTCGCGAAACATGGATATGTTGCTTGCGTTTGGTCAGCAGGGCTCCGATCGTCGCAGCTTCCAGGATGACTTCCGAACCATCGCCGCAGGTGCTGGTGCGACTTTAGAGGCGGCGCGCATGACGCTAAGTTCAAACGAGGCTGTACGGGATGCTGCCGTCGCCTCTGAGGGCGAGTTGAGTGGTGTGAGCCTTGATGAAGAGGCTGCCAAACTCATGTCTCAACAGCAGGCTTTTCAAGCTGCAGCGCGTATCTTGCAAACTGCACGTGAAATGTTTGACACACTAATTCGGATAACATGAGGTAGACTATGTCCATATCCACTAAATTATTATCTGATCAAATGGTGTCGCGGTTTTCTCAAATAAGCGAGGAAATTCAGCTTCGCCAGATCAAAATCTCTACTGGGCGGGAAATAACCGAAGCTGCAGAGAAGCCTTTTGAGGCTATAAAACTTTCTGCGCTTGAGGAGGGCTTGACCCAGCTTGAGGGGTTTGGAAAGAACGTGGGCACTGCGCAATCACGCCTGTCTATGGGAGATACGGTACTGACGAGTGTTGATGACATCCTTGCTCAGTTGCGTGAACGGGCCGTGGCTGCTAATAGCGATACCTTCAGCACGACGGATATGGAGGCGTTCCGGGTTGAAGTTTCTCAGCTTCGAGAGGCGCTGGTTGGGTTAGCCAACACCCAAACGAGCAACGGTCAGGCGCTTTTTGGTGGGTATGCGACCGACATAGTGCCGTTCTCCGAGGATGCAAACGGCCGCATGCAGTATCGTGGCGATGGTGGTGAACACACCTTGGCCGTGTCAGAGACAATGCGCTTGCCCACTTCAGTCAATGGGGGCAGTACTTTTATGAATGTTCAAACCGATGACGGTATAGAGAGCGTTTTCAATATTGTAGATAGCTTCGAAGCTGCGTTGGCTACCGATGACTCCGTTCATGGCACCCTGTCCGGTAGCGCGGATGTCGGCCTTTCGCTTAGCTTTAACGGAGACCGAACCCCACGTGACTGGTCCTTAACACTGGAAGGGCCGGATGGTTCTGTGTTTATTACTGCTTTGGAAGTCGTGGGGGGATCTAATGATCGGCTTCTCGAGGCGATCAACGAGCGTTCGGACGAAACTGGGGTTGCCGCGGCCAGCGTGGATGGGCGGTTGGAGCTTACCGCTTCGGAGGGAAGTATTACATTATCAAATCTTGATATTGGAGGGGTTACTCTTGCATCTCGAATGCCTCAATTTACGATCACAACCAATGACGATCCAAACCAGACGATGGTGCCAAGAGTCCAGTTGCTGAGTGCGCAGTTGGAAAAGATCACGAAGGCCGGTCAGGATGTTGCGATCTCCCGTACGATTGTTGGTGCTCGGTTGCAGCGTGCGAACGATCAAGAGGCTTCGATTCAGACTCGGTCCGTGGCGTTGGAATCTGATGTGAACGAATTGGGGTCTGTGGACTTAGAAAAGGTCATAACAGAACTTCAAACGCTTCTGGTCATGCGCGACGCTGCAAGGCAGGCCTATTCGCGTATTTCGCAGGGTAGCCTCTTTGATTTCTTAAAATAATTTTCCTTGGCACGATTTCTGCAACATAAACTTAGAATGAATGCTGAGGAGAGTTTTGATGTTTGGTACAATTAAGTCTGGGATGGCTACCTCAATGTTTGAGATATCCGTAGTCTCGAATAATGTTGCTAATGCTGGTACGACTGCATTCCGCAAAAGTACTGCGAACTTTTCTGACCTTTATACTGCAGCGTCTGCAGAAAGTGCTTCGCGTCTGTCTCTGGGTGTTGGCAGCGTCGTTGAGACAACCCGTCAAAGCGGGGAGCAAGGTAGCCTGATGGAAAGGGATGGTGTACTGAACTTAGCGTTGATTGGTAACGGTATGTTTGTTTCTGCCGCTTCTGCTGGTGACGCCCAGCCATCTCAGTTGCTTACCTTTACCCGAGACGGTGAGTTCGCATTGGATAAGAACGGCGTGCTAAGGACTTCTACCAATGATTTTGTACTGGGCTATGATGGCCTCGGTGGCACGGAGCTTGGTCAGTTGGAGGTGCCGTTCCAAAGCGTGAATGGTTCTACACTGACTGCTTTAGAAATTAATGCGTCCGGCGTGATGAGAGGCACCTATGGCTCGGAAGAACCTGTAATTCTGGGGCAAATTGCGATTGGGGCGTTTCCAAACGTTACAGCGCTTCGCCAACTTGGAATGGGTCGCTTTCAGGCTACAGAAGAGGCGGGGGGGCTTATGTTGGGCGTTAGTGGGCAAGATGGGTTTGGCAAGGTCCAGACTGGTGCGCTGGAATCGTCGAATGTAAACTTGACTACGGAGCTGACAAGCATGATCCAAGCGCAACAGCAGTTTTCGGGCTCCTCCAGAATATTGCAGGCGTACTCTGACATGATTGAAAAACTAACCCGCTAGGCTGTACGAGGATGTTATTTAAGTAAGGGCTCCAGAATGAGTGATGATATTAGTCTTTTACGTCGTTCTTTTGTGGCTGGTCTATTATGCGCGCCTGCCGCTGTAAGCGCTGCGCCTCTAATTGATCTTGATAGAGGTGTCGGTTTGTTCAATGGGGGTGGACGCATTACCGGTACTAGAGATGAGCGCAGGATGTTAAACCTCTACACTCAGGAGGCTTCTGTCGCCTCTGAAGAACTTCAATTCAGCGGTATTTCTGTCGGTTCTCATCCGATGAAATTGCGTCTGCAAAATGCGAATACAGATGAACGTCTTGTAATAGATTTGCCTGGTTCGCTGCGCATGGGGCAGGCCGTAGGTCATAGGTTGAACCATTTCCTACGTGATTGGCGTAAGGATGAAGTCTTACCGATAGACCAAAAAGTTTTGGACGACCTAATTAAAATTAGTGGCTCCTTCGCGACACCAGGTAAAGTCAGAGACATAAGAATTACATCTGGTTACCGGACGCGAGAGACAAACGAACTGCTTCGGCAAAGAGGCTATGGGGTTGCACGTAATTCACTTCATATGGTGGGAAAAGCGATTGATTTTTCACTTCCTGGTATTAACATTCGTGAACTTAGTATCAAGGCTCAAGAATTTTGCGGCGGGGGGGTGGGTACTTATAGTACCTTTGTTCATATAGATAGCGGTTCTGCCCGTCGGTGGGCTGCTTAAACAGGAGCGATTAGACCATCATCAAGATTGCAGCCTCTTGCATAGAGCTCCTCAGTGTGCAGGTGGTCCGCCACGGCTTGGGAGCCTAAACGGATCACCTTAACATTCACCTTAAACTGGCGCTACCCGTCCGCTGGATAGGCAGGCTTGCTGAGTAAGCTCGCAAAACTGGGTTTTCGTATTTTAGTAGGCTCTATTTCTTCTTTGCCGGACGTTTTGCGCATAGACGGGCCGTTTAAATCAAAGCGATAGGCTTGATGGACGAGCCGATCAAGAATGGCGTCGGCCAGTGTTGGATCGCCAATAATGTTGTACCACTTTTCCACAGGCAGTTGGCTGGTTATGATGGTAGATTTACGTTCATATCTTGCGTCCACAATCTCCATTAGATCACGACGCTGTGTGGCAGTCATCAAATCTGGTCCCCAGTCATCTAAAATCAGCACATCAGCACGCAAGATTTTGGTGCACAAACGGTCATATATCCCTGTTTCTTTTGCCAATGCCAAATCGGAAAAGAGCTGTGGCATCCGAAAGAAGAGAACACTTTTGTCCAGTTTACAGGCTTCGTGCCCTAGCGCACAGGCAAGGTATGATTTGCCGACACCACAAGGTCCCGACATCAAAACTGTGTGGTGCGCATCAATCCACGCACCGTTTCGAAGTGCTTCAAATGCTGGGCGGTCCAATGTTCGGTCAACATTGAAATCAACTGTATCCATGGTCGCGTTTGTGTCTCGCAGTTTGGCGGTACGTAGACGGCTTTTCAGGCGATTTGCGTCACGGATCGATTGTTCGCGTGCAACCATATAGTTAATCCACTCGCTTGGATCTTGTGATGCCCGGCCACCTTGTGCGACAAGCTCTGCATAGACGTCTGCCATGCCGTTGAGTTTCAGCGTCTGAAGTGCTTGATGAGTCATGTTCGTTGCCATCTTGGCGTCCTTTCAGTGAAAATGTCCTGCCCCACGGATGTTGCCGTGGACATTAGTGGATGAGGTGGATTCAGGGTCTTGCGTGGGCGTGTCTGCTTTTTCGTCAAGGAACGTAACAATGGAACAAAATGTGCAATCACCCTTATCGAGGGCGACTTTGCAGGCCCAGTCTAGTACTTCCGGTCCGCAGGCACCGCTGAGGGTTAGCATGTCTTCAGGCACATAGTTGAAATTTTCTCCATCAGGCACAGAATCCAGAATAACGGTTAGTGCTGCGTCAATATTTGGTCCAAGTGCGCGGGCTGTTTCGATTAGCGCCGAGTTGGCTTCCTCTGTTACTGTAATGAGTTCTTGTGTTTCAATTTTGGGTTCAAGCGGTCTTGGTTCGCTTCGCGCTTTTATAAAATCCTGAGTAATAGGTGCTGCTTGTTTATTAGTCTTGGAGGAAAATCTTTTGATACGATCGCGTATATCTTGTTGATTCTGTTGACGCTTATTGCGGAAAACACCAACACCTGATGCAATTATCTGCTTGTTCTCTTCAGCAGCTTCACGCGCTTGGGTCAGTGATAATAAAGGAAAGGTGCCGAGCTGTATCTCAAGGGGATTGCCATTAATCATGATCCGTTGAAGCCAAACCCGCTCTCCACTAGATCGCGCCCTTAGGAACACTCCGGCGGTCCATTCCGCTTGATCGGACTTCCGCTTTGTGAATTGTGCGCGCGGTTGGGAATTGACCGGTGTACGTACTTCAAATTTCAGTTTGTTTAACATTTCGTCAAGGCTTTGATTTCCGTTCATGTTACACTGAATGGCAGAGGGCTTTGTGTCCCTTATTATTCAAATTCGATTTCAATTTCGATCCGACGGTTTTGTTCGCGCCCCTCGGCAGTGAAGTTGTCAGCGATGGGTTGGGTTTGGCCGAAGCTTACAGCTGACATTGTACGCCCTTGCACCGGATTAGTTGCTTCTATCGCTTGCACTACACTTGCAGCGCGCGCAGCTGCAAGGTCCCAATTATCACGGTAAAGGGCACCGAAGGAGATCGGAACATTGTCTGTGTGACCCGATACGATCACACGGCTTGCAGGATCACTAGTAACAGCGCCTAGTTCTTCAATTATGATACTTGCTTGCTGCGTCAGGTCGGCAGACCCAGACGGGAAGGCTCCTCCAGCGCCGAGGCTGACAAAGACTATTCCATCGCGCTGTTCGACGGTTACAAGACCCTGTTCGATTTCAGATTGTAGATTAGCCCTAAGCTGTTCTTCGGCCTCTCTCGCCTTTTCAATTGCGCGCGCCATCTGATTCAGGGCTTCGTCCAGTGTGGCACCACCACTTTCTTGCTCTTGGCGTTGAATTTCAGACACCATAGTGATCAAGTCATTAAGTGTTTGATCTAGTCCACCAAACAATACTTCTTGCTCGGCTTTTCCGGTGGCAAGCCCCGCTATTTCCACGGCCTGACCCACGCGCTGGAATTTCTCAATCAGCTCCTGTGGTGAAGCGTTTTCTGCATTCATGTCGATGGCAACCCTGCCATCGAGGATTTCGGCCTCGATGTTCAATGCGCTACCAACTTGCTCTAACGCAGCTGCAAGTTTTTCAGCATCGGACATAGTTTCGTTTTCGGCTATGTTATTGGCATTCTCACCGCCTAAACCATCGCGGTCGGCCTCACCTTCAAGATTTTGGTCTCTCCCATCCATATCACGGTTATCGGACGGAATTTTTAACTCAGGCTCTCGAATTTCA
The DNA here is from genome assembly GCF_000155675.2 of Octadecabacter antarcticus 307. GTDB lineage: Bacteria > Pseudomonadota > Alphaproteobacteria > Rhodobacterales > Rhodobacteraceae > Octadecabacter > Octadecabacter antarcticus. The sequence goes on along the minus strand of NC_020911.1, from coordinate 2,972,261 downwards.
GTGGTTTCTTGTGTCGCTTCATTTGTCACGGAGGGTGATGGTGAGGGACTAAAGTTCAGTTCTAAAACCGTTGTCCCCTTCGGTTGCTCCACAACTGGGATTATGCGTTGTACACCGAAGGCTTCAGATAACGAGCCAGATATTTGCTTGAATTTTGGAACGTTCATTTCTGCAAAGGACAGGATCAACACGAAGAAAGCCATTAATAGTGTGGCTAGGTCAGCAAAGGTAGCCATCCATGCAGGCGCCCCTACTGGGGGGCACTTTGGACATTCTTCTTCTTCTTCTTCTTCTTCTATTTCTGCTGCTTCAGCCATAAGTCGAGCCTTCAATGCTAGAGTAGGTTTTAGGCAGCTTCAATTTTAGCCTGCATCTTTGGTGGCAGGTTCGACACCATTTGATCTTGAATATTGCGTGGTGACTCACCTCGAGCAATACTTCGGAGCCCAAGAACTATCATTTCGCGGTAAACAACTTCATAGGCTGTGTAACCTTCCAGTTTGGAAAGCATTGGTGCAAAGATCACATTGGCTACGATAGCACCGTACATTGTCGTAAGCAGAGCCACCGCCATAGCTGGGCCAATCGCCTGTGGGTCAGACATATTTCCGAGCATCAACACTAGCCCGATCAGAGTCCCAATCATGCCCATGGCTGGTGCGAGGTCAACCCAGGCCTTGATTACGTTTTGATTCATTTCATGTCTTGACTTCATTGATTTTATTTCGGCTTTCAGCTGTTGGACCAGTTTGGTCTCATCAGCACCATCGACAAGCAATTGCATGCCTTTTTCAAAGAACTTGTCTGGTACTTCCTGACCTTCAAGCGCCATCATGCCGTCCTTTCGGGCAACGCCAGCTAATTCCACCATGCGCTCAATGAGTACATTCTTTTTCTTAACAGGTGGCATAAAAGCTTTGGCCATAGCACCAAAGCTAGCAAAAAAAGTACCAATTGGAGTGGTGTACATGGCAGCAAAGAAGGTGCCGCCAATCACAATAAGAACCGACGGAATATCTAAAAATGGTGCAAGACCACCACCGACCACCATGGCTCCACCAATCATTGCGAATGTTCCAATAAGCCCGACGAGGGAAGCAATATCCATTAAGACATCTCCAGTTGAAAAGGTTTCGATGTACTTCATGCAAGGACAGTGCCAAGTGTTGATAGAGGAGTGAGCGCATTGGTTGGTTCAAAAACTACTGAAATAGTGTTGGCTGGATTATTGGGGGCAATTTTTGTCTTTGGTCCTTACAAAATATCTGCTCAGTCACATGACACTACCTTGATTGCGAAGGGGCCGATTGTCATAGATGTCATAGGGGATCTTGATTGGATGCGCTGTAGCATAGGGCAAGTTTGGGACGAGAACCAATGTTCAGGAACGCCGCTTCTTATGCCTTTTACTGCGGTTGATGAAATCATTTCCCGAATCCAAAGTAATACTGGAGGCGGCTGGCGTCTGCCAACGCTTGATGAGTTGGAACGTCTCGTGGTTGACCAAGCTAGTCCGCCCATGATTGATACAGAGGTATTTCCTGACACCTACCGGGGCCTTTATTGGACGAATGATGTCAATTGGATAATTCGCGACCGTTGGTGGGGCGTCAATTTCTATACCGGGCACCGCTACGGTCGAGCCACTGGAAACCAGACTTTTGCAGTCCGTCTTGTTTTGGATCGTTAGAGCTGACATTATGCAGACTAGGTTTTGCCTGCATCTTCTAAAGTGACCCTTAGATCTAAAATATCGGCGAGATTGGCCAACTCTTTGTGATCTCTGACTTGCCAGTCGGAAAAAGCACCCAAGGATGTGTTAGAGCGACTACGAAACACGAAGGCGCGGAAGCTAGCCACGACAGACTCACTGCTGTTGAGCTTTTTTGCTGGTGCTAAAGGGTCAAAGAAGAAACCCTTAAGCTGGCGATGGCGACCTGTCTTGTCAAAGGCCACAGATCGGTAAGCAAAGCTGTGACAATAATACAGTGGGTGTTCATCTTCGATTTCCGCGAGAAAATACAGCATGTTTTTAGTAATTACGCACAGTTTTTCTGGTTGGCAGTCGGTGTATTTGAGTATGAGTTCTTGCGACATGCGGTTTGCGAAAGCTTCAATGGGAAGGCTTTCTGTTACAAAACGTTCAACAATTTTTGCGCAGACCACATTTAAGATCCAATCTGGCGCATATGACATAAGATAGGTTTCCTATAATTTTTAATCTAAAACCCTGTTAGATGACGGTATGTAAATATACATTGCTTCGCTGATTATAACCCACTCAATGCGATATTTATGGCTTAGAATACACAGATATTGCAGTCTGGTTACGCCGCAGTCTGCGTTGCATGTCTGTCATTTTCTGTGCGAGTCTAGCTTGGGCTTGTTTATGACGATCTGCAATCTGCGTCAGGCGGTACAAGTTTGTACTAACTTGCTTTGTTGGGAGATCAAAGAGTTCTTTGAGGTGTAGATCCATTTCCGCATTAACGCATTTTGCTGTATTGAAATCACTTTTGATTACAGCCATTTCCAAGGTGTTTTGCGCTTGTTCTAAAGCATCGAAAAGCGCGTCAGATGAGGACTGAATCACTTGATCTGCAGCCATGCATCAAGAATTTCCGAAATAGTGTCATTGGCTTGATCGATCTGGGCTGTTTCATCGCCGCGCATCAGCTTTAAAGTCTGCTGGCGCGTGTATTCGTACAGTTGAAACAGGTTTGTCGACAATTTGACACTCTTCTCAAAATTAAGGCTTGATTGCAAAACATAAATGGAAGTCAAAACTCGTGCCGTGTGTGTCATGAAGGTTTCACTGTGGCGTTCAGGTTTTTCCATCAATACGCTAAGGCTGCGTAATAAATACTCCAACGTCGCTTTGATCAACTCATAACTATCGTCAGGATCAAAACTTGGGTTTTTCTGCTGGCGCTGATAGATATCTCTTGGACTTAACAACGACATTGACGACCTTTCTTCCAACACATATTGCTTTTGTATAAACGACATGCTGCGGTATTTTTTTAGAATATACGTAATTAATCTTCTTCAGCCTTAGCTGAACTAGTGAATGTTTCTTTTAAAAATTGTTCGGTTGAGGCGGTATCCACTAAGATTAGACCGTCTGTAATCTTGTTGGTGTCGTTGGCTGCGATCAACTTCGTGTTCGCTTCCGCTAGCGCAGAGAGGCCGTGAACGGCAATGCCGCCGATATTCATGTGTGTCAAAATAACGGCTGGAGAGAGAGCTTTAAACATTATAGAATATTGTTTAATTGCTGTTACAGACCAGGTGCCGGGGATTACCATAATAGGCGTGACACGGCCCTGTGTACTTTGCGCAGTTACCATCTCTAGGGCTTCTATAATGGCGTTGTGATCGTTCAGGTCGCAATCGACGATATCCATGTGCGATATTTCGTGTTTATCATTCAACGATAGGCGGCGGAAATCTGAATTCAAAAGATTTGCATAGCCGTTCAACTGACTATGGGTCACAAAACCGTTTTGTGCCACCTGAACGAAACGCGGTCGAAAGGCTGTGTTTTGCAGACGCTCGAAGGCGAGTTGAGCAGCGACGGTCGTTTTTCCCGCACCTGGAGGTCCAAAGACGAAGAGGGTCGTGTCTTCGTATAGCACTGAGGTGTCGGCATCGGAGACTAAGCGTTCTGCCAGGAGCGCGCAGGCATGATCTCGCTGCGCCAGATGGGTATGCAGGCCTGGCGCAACAGCACAGATTTGCGCAATATCTTCGGGGAAGCCATAGCCAAAGATCGTCTCTCGCTTCAGATCGGAGTTTTGCTCCTGAAGATTAAGCTGGGGTTGCGGTACATGTTTGTGAAGCTGCTCTGGCATGGTAGGTACGTGATCTGAGTTTGAGGGCCCTATCTCTGACGGCGGCACCATTTGTTGAACATCGTCTGCGGGGAGCAGAACCGACTGCGCAATCACTGGTTCTGGTTGAATATTTGCGTTCGAAGTTGCAACGCTTTTCGCCATTGCCCGCCGTTCGTGAAACATCCCCTCCAATTGTGCTGTATTTGAAATCTTGTCAGTCTCCAGACTGGAAGCATAGTCTGGTCCTACACCAAACTCCAATCCAACCTTTGGCTCCGGCTCATTGCGACGCGTGCGGGCCTTTCGAATTGCAGCGCTCAAATCCATGGCCTCCGAGGGCAGGGACTGCGACATGGGATTTTCCCACAGTGGCTGACTGCTGATGCTGCTTTCTTTGGTTGCGCGTACTTCAGTGACATCGCCCACACGCTTGACAGAAAGGATCATTGCATCGTCCCCTAACTCTCGGATCGCTTTTTCCATGGCAGTGTCGGAATCAGACGCTCTGAAGACATATTCGATCATGGCTGGAGGTCCTTGTTAAAGTTGAATCGCATAGCAAAGAGAATTGTAACTTTCATCGTCAGGGCTGTAATTCTAGTTCGCCAGAGCCGGTTGCAGCAACATCAACTTCGCCAGAGACGGTTGCGACAACATCCACTTTTCGTCCGTCGGGCAGTTCGGTGAAGGACAACACGGGGAAATCTGCCACATGCTGGCGTAGGAAGGCGGACAGCTTGCGCCGAATTTGTGGAGAGACGACGAGAAAAGGCTTCTTGCCAGCCTCAGTTTGTTCCTCATTTATGCGGACAAGCGATTGCACCATCTGTTCGGCCAGTTTGCCATCCAGCAGCAATTGATCACCCTCAGACTGCTTGGCGGAATTGATCAAAAGGTGCTCGAAACTGCTGACTAAGGTAACAACTGGCAGGGGTGTATTCAGTGGAGTGGTTTGTTGGATCAGGAGCCCTATAAGGTGGGGGCGTAGCGCCTCGGCTGTCTCGGTGATACTCATGTTTTTGCTAGCCATTTCGGAAATCATTTCTAAAATACGTCGCATGTCGCTAACTGGGATGCGTTCCCTAAGAATTTGGCGTAGCACAGCAGTCAAAGTATGGAGCGGCATCAATTTAGGCACTACGGATTGTACCAATTGCGGCATTACTTTTGACAGGTTGTCGAGGAGTTCTTGAACATCGTCCTGCCCGATTAATTCTGACGCGTGTTTATACAAGATCTGGCTCAGATGTGTCGCTAACACGGTTTCAGGCTCGATTATAACATACTCATCAGCCTCGGCCTCGGCCTCACGCTCTGGTGGAATCCAAGCCGCGTCGATACCGAAGGAAGGTTCTTTGACATCGATTCCCTTAATCTTTACCCGAGAAGTCCCACTGGGCAGGGCAAGTTTGAGGTCTGGGTATATTTTGTCTTCGGCCACGACTACTTGACCTATTTTAATTCGGTATTCATTGGCCGCCAGTCCAAGATCATCACGTATCCGAATGCTTGGAAGTACGAAGCCCAACGATTGTGAGACCTCTTTGCGTACGGTAATGATGCGTCGGGCAAGGGGGCCGCCATCGTCGTTGTCGATCATCGACAGCAGTGGATAACTAAGCAGGAGCGTCACTGCGGAGAGGTCAGTCACATCCACGACTTTCAGAATGTCATGGTTGTTGTCTGTTACGACTTCTTTGGCTTCTTCCTCGCCCTGTCGTGGAGCGCTCTTTTCTTGCTGTCGAAAAAAGTAGGCCGCAACGCTGGCGGCGAGCGCTGCACTACCGAACAAAACAGTTGGCATGCCTGGAACAGCACTAATTAAAGCGAGAACTCCTGCCACTGGGAACCAGGAGCGTGACATGCTGACTTCACCCTTAATATGTTCTGCCATGTCTTGACTGGAGGATACACGCGTCACGATTATTGCAGTTGCGATCGACAGAAGAAGTGAAGGGATTTGCGCCACAAGGCCGTCCCCTATGGACAATAGGATATAAAGTTCTGACGCTTCGCCAACAGATAAATCATGTTGCAGCATCCCGATGGCAAGTCCGCCTATTACGTTAATGGCGAGGATCAGGATGCCGGCAACGGCATCACCTTTCACAAATTTTGATGCACCATCCATGGCCCCGTGAAAATCAGCTTCCCGTCCAATGTCTTCACGGCGTATTGTAGCCTCTTCGGCAGTCAGTACGCCAGCATTGAGGTCAGCGTCGATCGCCATTTGTTTGCCGGGCATTGCATCGAGAGTAAAGCGAGCAGAAACCTCGGAAACGCGGCCCGCACCTTTGGTAATCACTACTAAGTTAATGATGACAAGGATTGCGAAGACAAAAATTCCAACTACGAAATTACCTGCAATGACGAACGCACCAAAGGCCTCGATCACTTGTCCCGCGGCGCTGGTTCCATTGTGTCCCTCACTAAGTACAATTCGGGTAGAAGCCACGTTAAGTGCCAGCCGAAACACTGTGGCCAGTAGAAGCAGGCTGGGAAAGGAAGAAAAATCGACTGGTCGATAAGTATGTAGTGCCACCATCAATATCAGTAGTGCCATAAAAATGTTGAGCGTAAAAAAAATGTCGAGCAGGAAAACTGGAAGTGGCAGCACCATCATTGCTACCAGCATCACAATACCAAGAGGCAGGGCCATTCCTGTTAGGCTCCTGCCTAACTCCCCCAGTTGCGACGTTGGTTCTGACGCGCTCATTTAAGTAAGTACTCCTATAATTTAAGCGCTACTGAGCACTAATTTAACTTCATTTTAAAGAAGCAATTTCTGTGCCAGAATTAAAAATTCCAGTATATTTGAGAAAAGCTGTTAATTGGCACAGGATATGCAGTTAAAATGTAGTTGAAATTTTATTGGAGTGCAGGTGTATGCGTAATTTCGCGATACTGAAACTGATTAAGCCTTATATTGCGCTCACCTTTGTTATTACTCTCGGGGCATGCAACCTGTCCCAAGGCCATTTTCTTGGATTGGGTGGCAATGTGTCCCCAACACAAAATGTTGTAGCTATAGAATCGGCGCTAAATGCAACGGAGGTCCAGGTGGCTAGGCAGGTCGTTCCCACAATCACTGGGACTGGTTACGCAACGATTTCTGCGCAGCCCGCGCACAATATTAATCAAAAACGCCTTATGGCGATCCGAGTTGCTCGTTTGGATGCCATGCGTGACCTTACTGAGCAGGTTCATGGCCTAAGTCTTGGTGGTCAGACAACTGTGGTCGATGCTATCTTACAAAATGACACTACGCGCGCCTCGGTACAGGGAACAATTCGTGGTGCGCGGACATTACGTATTAACCCGGTTGGGAGCGATACCTATGAGGTCGTTCTGGAGCTAGATCGCGATATGATTGGTCATATCTTGCAATCAGCGCGGCAGTGATCTGATGATATTGCGGGTAATACTTAAGTATTTGGGTATTTCGCGATGCTTACTTGCCGTGATTTTTTTAGTTGCGCTTGGTCAAGGGCCTAGCTTTGCGGATATGGTCCGTGTAACAGGCCGTGCGGCTTTAATTGATGGCGATACAGCTCTTGCACAGCGCCGTGCTCTGGAGGATGCGCTCTACCTGGCAGCGCTAGCGGGCGGGGCGGATGTGTCCGGCTTTTCTATGGCAGACCGAGGGGTTTTGACAGGAGAGAGCGTACTTGTGAGGCCTGGTTCGCGAATTTTAGATTATTCAGTGCTGCGCCAAGGACCTTCAAATAATCACTATGAAGTTGAGATTGATGCCTACGTTGGTGCCGTGCCAGAAATTGGTTGTGCAATGCGGCCTGCGGTCAGACTGATCGCAGGCCACCCCCAAATTCACGCAGGCCAAAGAGCACCCTTATGGACGGATGCCGCCTTGGAGCAAGCACATGTCTCTACGATCCGCCTTTTGGAATCTACTCCAAGAGTTGATCTCTCTACGAGCGACATATCTTTCGCTCCAGATCCGCAAGCCCGCTCCAACGTGCCAGATGGTTTTGATTATCGAGCCCTCCTAACCGGCAGAGCTAACGAACCTGCATCAACCACATCCAATATACCCGACAGCGCCCGGGCCCTTCACTTGTCATGGCATGCCACAGCTCCTAGTTTAAATTCACATACGCTGACGGTGACACTCAGCGCTCAGATTATTGATCCTGCGGCACCCAACCGCGCACGACAGATATCGACTAGGCAAACTGTAGCGATCTCAGCCAACACGCCTTGGCGCACAGTGAACGTCCTAGCCCGTAGAGATGCCAGTAAAGTGGCTGAAATCGTAGCTTTAAAAGCCGCAGCTGAGCTATCTAATTGGTTGGACGATTATGCCTGTGCCCCATTGCAAGGTGAGCTGGTTGCCGCTGGTGCAGGGCAATTCAGGATTAATCTTGGTAGCCGCGATGGCCTTACGCACCAAAGCCTTGCGTTTGTGGAAGGTCATGGTCAACCTTGGACTGTCTTTAGAATTGTTGAACTAACAGCAAGTAGTTCAACCGTCAGCCCGCTAAATATCAACCGCGCAGGCCGCAACCTCGAGGGTGCGAACGTGCGTTTCGAATTAGGAGGTTAAACACTCATGCGATTTTCATGCATTATCCTTTTACTTGCCGCTATACCCATTTTGCCGATGGTTGCGCAAGCAGGAGAGCCTATGGTGTTTTTGTATACGACAAACAGCCCAGAGGCGAACTCTGAGGGGCAGGGAATTCGTCATGTCATCACACGTGGCGAAACTCTTCTTGGCGTTTTGCGGCAACACTATGGTGTGTTAGGGGATACGCAGCACTCAATTGAGCAGGTCGTGGCAGATAACCAGCAAGCTTTTAGACAGGGAAACGCAAATTTGATGATTGCAGGACAAACACTAATCTTGCGGCAGCATGACGTTGAACTGCCCCAGTCCGATGACATTTATTTCTTCTGATATGATACAACTACTCCTTATTCTGATTATGGTTCCATTTGCGCTGATTGCGCAGGAGCAAGCGGCTGCGCGCGTTGTAACCGGACAAGAGGTTCAGGATGTGGTTATCGAACGACTTGCCAATGCTGGTGAGGTTTCTGCACCAAACGTTATGCCGGAAAAGAAATTTTATGCATGTGACGCCCCACTAGAGGTAGAGCCTGCCTTTGGTGGCTGGCGCAGTGTTACAGTGCGCTGCCCTTCCCCAGTAACATGGTCAATTTTAGTCCGCGCCCAAGTGCAAGGCGCTATCGCCCTCATACCAGAAGCATCGCAGGGGTACACTACACAGGCTGTTTTTCTGCGCCGTCCCTTGCGTGGCGGTGACCGTATTCAAGTGGAGGATCTGGAATTACGTCCCATTGCCCCCCTGAGTTCCAGTAGCGTTTACAACGCACTAGAGGACGTTGTTGGCCGGGTTTTGGTGCAGTCTCTTTCCCCTCGCGTACCAGTTATGCCTCGCCATTTAGAGCGTGATTGGGCTGTTGATCTTGGTGACGTGGTCTCCTTGCGTGTGGTACGTGGTGGGACCGAAATTGAAACCTTTGGTGTAGCATTGGAATCTGGACAAATTGGTGATAAAATTAGAATAGAGAACAGGAGCAGTGGCCGAGAGTTGATTGGCCACATCGGTCCTGGCGGAATAATTCAAGTTTTGTTCTAAAGTACAACATTGAAGCGCCGTTACATAAAGTAGCAAATGGAGAATGCAAAATGGTTGATGTTTCACAAAATCTTACTGGTACGATCACAGGTACTAAAGTACCAGAATTAAACCCAATCGCCACAGTGAGCCTGTCCCATGGTAACGTGGTAGATAGCGCTGCTCTTGGCACGGCGGCGCCAGTCAATCCAGTCTCCTCTGTCGATCGCCCTGCGATTGAAGTAAACTCTGCTGCGACAGAGGTGCTTGATTCTATGAAAAACTTACCACCCCCAGTTGATATTGAAGCGGTAGATCGTATTCGTGAGTCAATCAGTTTAAATGATTATCCGATTGATCTGGATAAAGTCGCTCAAACCCTGGCAGCGGCTTTTGACGTGCTACGCTGATGCCAAACACGCCTGATGCACTCCTTGAATTAACTTTGGCACTTGACAGGCTTGAAACCTCTCGCGGGGAACCAGAGGCTTTTCTAGACGCGTCAAAAAAACTTTTAGATCAATTAAAAAAAGTTAATGAATCTGATCCTGATGTTTTGATTGGTGCAGTAGATGTTTACAAAAGGCTTTCGCAAGAGCTTGTTTTTGCAAAAAAATGCGCGGAACTAAGGTTGCCGGTTGCTACCCAAAGTGCCCTTCAAGGTGCGACTAAATATTGACACTTATTGGATAAAATATTGACGCTTGAAGACGCTCACATTTGGATTTCAGAGTTAGACCCGATACTGACCATACTAATCCTGAATTTCCTGCTTGGGATATGGCTATTGCTGCGTATTAAGCGGGCACAGCAACAGATAACTTGGCTGAAAGTCAGGCTTACTGATCTCCGCTTCGTATCAGAACGTCCTGCCCAGCCTTCGGTTTCAAATCCTTCTTCGAAAGTGCCTGAACTAACCTCTCTAATTGAGAAAAATCCACTGATTCCTAATGAAGCAACCCCTACAAGCGAGGACCTTAACATCAAAGCCTTCCAAGTAGCTTTGCAAGACGGATCCAGCATTGAGGACACAGCAAAATTGTTTCGCTTGACTGATGATGAGAAAAAAGTCGCTGCGATCAGCTACCGCAAGAACTAAAAAGATTTACTGAAACAACGTTACCATATTTTGTTCTGAAAACATCTTCCGCGCAGCGTCTTGTGCAGGCAAAATTACACGTGTTTCTAGATTGCCTTCGATTTCATCGCGAACCTCGGCTGCTCCGTTGACACTCAGCGCAGCACCTATCAAGGACCAGATATAGGCCGTCTCTAGATCAGGATTTGCATATTTTGTGCGATTGAACGCCACATATTGCATAATAGCAGCACGCTCTCCTCCAGCCAACCTTTCTTGAAGATGTTCGTCAATCCGCATAGCGACCTCCGTCTGCGTACTGGGAAGTACTTTTCCCATCAGCGTTTCTGACAAGTCTACGGCGGGCTCAACACCGCCGAGTTTTGCCATAAAGGCCCATTCAAGTGCAAGCGTGAAGTTTTGTGGCATGCCTTGGCCGGACTGGAGCAAAATAGCGAGGTTGAACTGTGCGTCATGGTCATCTTGCTCTGCAAGTACTGAAAACAAATCTGTTGCAAGGGCAAAATCCTTGTCCTTCACGGCATTGACAGCTTCATGAAAACCATCTTGCGCATCATCTGTGTTGTCCGCGGCAAGACTAGTTCCGAGAGCTAGTAATGCCGCATATATCCCGACAACCGTAACCCCGTACAGGACCCCCATCGGTTTCACTTCTAGCTTCTTAGTCATGAGTTCTAAATCCCTGCGTTAAGGAAATTATAGTCATATCTATTGAATGCGGCAATTAAAACTGGGATAAATATCTTGTTTTTTTTCTAAAAAGTGACTTACGATGGCCGTTTATTAAAATATGCCACATAGCGTAATTTGCGCCTTGGGTGGTTGAGAATTCGACCGAAAGGAAGGGTTCTTATAACTGGATAACAGGAGAGACAAAATGTCACTTTCGATTGCTACAAATACTGCAGCTCTGATGGCTGCAGCTTCAGCGACCAGTGTCAATAAAGACATGGAAACGTCAATGGAGCGTTTGTCCACCGGCAAGCGCATCAACTCTGCCTCCGATGATGCAGCTGGCGTTGCAATTGCATCACGCCTTTCTTCAGAAATTCGTGGCACCAATCAGGCGATCCGCAACGCCCAGGATGGGCAAGCGCTGATCGACACCGCAGAAGGTGCCCACAAAGAAGTCGAAAATATCCTGCAGCGCATGCGCGAACTTGCTGTGCAGTCTTCGAACGACACGAATGACAGCAGCGACCGTACTAATCTGCAAGCTGAGTTCAAAGCTTTATCAACAGAAATTGACCGCATTGCCGGCGCGACAACCTGGGCTGGTCAAGATTTGCTATCAGGGATCGGAGGAACGGACGCGGATGGTGCGTTTAATCTGCAGGTTGGTGCAAATACAGGTGATGTTGATACAATTACTGTCAAAATTGGTGCGATGACCACGTCTGCATTGGGTGCAAGTACCGTTGTGGCAGCTGGGACCGGTGTCGACCCAGATGCAGTGGCAGCTGCAACCGCAACCACAGGTGGTGGTGTCGTCTCAACAAACGAACTCACCATGAGTAAAGCATCAGGAACTGAAGTTGACTCTGATTTTTCAGTTACAATTAATGGAACAACAGTGGTCACTTCACTGGTCGCAGCAAGTGCTACAGATGCTGGTCACGCAGCTGCAGTCAAATCAGCGATTGATGCTGCTGGCATAGATAATTTGACTGTTGTAGATGATGGTTCGGGTAAATTGACATTCACAACCACCGACGCAACTGACGATTTTGACATTAGCACCCGTGATCTCGCGACTGCTGCAATCGACCTTATGGACGCTGCAATTGCTACCGTAAACACGCAGCGTGCTGAACTTGGTTCAACTTCCAACCGTCTTGACAATACCGTCAGCAACTTGACCAGCATTTCTATCCAGCTGGAAGGTGGCCGTGGTCGTATCGAAGACGCCGACTTCGCGGCTGAAAGCACTTCACTTGCCAAGTCGCAGATACTACAGCAGGCATCCACCGCGATGTTGGCACAGGCGAATGCGTCCAAGCAAAACGTGCTGAGCCTTCTTCAAGGCTAAGCCAACCAATACGTGAAACACAGGCCCATAACTTCTTGGGCCTGTGTTATTTGCAAAGGCATGCTCATCTGCCAAACTAATTTAAGTTTTGAAAGACCTATTTGTCAGTCTGGGAAAGCCAGAAAATCACTAGTTTAGGTAAATCATGTGTTTATCCATAGTGATGCTGCCGCTAAGCAAGGTATTGTAAATGTTCAACAAAGTTTGCGTTCATTCCATATATACAGCGTCTAATATGAATAACTGTAAGGCTTCTTGTTTGAACATAAACTTCTTCGTATTGCAGAAAATGATCTAATAAGCATCAAGTTGGCCCTATTTGTGCATTGCTATATATGGAAAGTGGGAATTTGATGCCAACAATAATTTCAGTAGCGAGTGGAAAAGGTGGTGTAGGCAAAACATCAATGGCAGTGAACATGTCACTGCGACTTCAGGATGCCTATGGCCCAACGCTGCTTGTTGACTCTGACCTGTTAATGGCAAACTGCCATGTTCTGCTAAACTCACAGCCAAGCTTAGACCTTATTGATGTGCTCGAAGGCAGGTATGATTGGCCCGAAGCAGTACACATTCTGGACAATGGTCTTTCCTTTCTGGCTGGTCGCACTGCGCCCAATTTCTTAGTAGAGACCAATAATGATCGGCTCACAAATTTGCTTACTGTTTTGAAGTCAGATGCACATGGCTTTGACTACATCGTTGTTGATACACCCGCCGGTTCAGGGGTGGGGGTGCTGGACACCCTGTCCGTTTCAGATCATATGCTAATCGTACTTCTTGGGCAGGCCACTAGTTTTGTTGATGCTTACGCTCTGATTAAAAGTGCCTATTTAGATAGGCAATTGACCAGTTTTGCAGCAATTGTGAATATTGCTAAGTCAGCCAAACAGGCAGACTTAATTTTTAACAATTTTAGCCGCACGGTCACCAGCTTTTTACCCGTTGAGATATCCTACAAGGGCCATGTTACTTGGATGCAGGATATCGTTTCATCATCAATTCATGGAGGTACCGTGTCAGGAGTTGCGTCGAAAGCCCGGATCGCTGACAAGATGGACACGATCCTGAAATCACTACTTGTGATGTCGCCCGTATTCGGAACAACTGACTCGATAATACCTCAGGCTTTCAGCGTATAGGTAACGTCCCTTGATGAAAAATTACCCCACTACCAAGCTGGATATCGAAAAAGTAGTGCGGGAGCATAAAGGTTTGGTGCGTCGTGTATCTCATCATATTCATGGTCGTATGCGTTCAATTGTAGAAATAGAAGACCTTTTGCAAGTCGGCTTGATAGGGCTGATAGAGGCCGCGCAACGTTATACGCGACAAGAAGGTGTGTCGTTTGAGAGTTATGCCGTTCTCCGGATTCGAGGCGCCATTTACGATTACTTACGCAAGAATACTAATCTTGGTCGCAAGGCAATTTTGACAAGCAAAGCCGTCAAGGCGGCTCTGGCTAGTTTATCCCAGAAGTTGGGGCGCGAACCAACCCAGCCGGAATTGGCTGAAGCACTGTCTATGTCGCTTCAAGAACTGAGTAAATGGGCGCAAAATGTCAATAGTAGCTACCACAATTCACTTCAGGATGAGTACGACGAACATTCATTGTGGTTTTCATCAAACGAACCTACTACCGAACATTTAGTGGATCGAGGCCGATTGAAGGATGCGTTACTGGCTGCGCTCGTAAGCCTCCCTAAGCGGGAGGCCTTAGTGCTGCAACTTTACTATGTTGAAGAGCTTAATTTATATGAAATCGCCGCTGTACTAGAGGTTACTCCTGGTCGTGTTTCACAGCTGAAATCAGCGGCATTCAAGAAGATGCAGCCGAGCCTAGTAGACTTCGTTGGCGAAATGGAGGCACCTTGAAATGTGAGGCACAGGGTTTCTTTGATGGATGAGAAAATCAACGTTATCCAAGTGTCAGTCCAATCTGCCGAAATCTCTCTGACTGGCCAGGATGCTGTCCCGAACCTCGTTATCCATGGTGGCCTAATGAACATCGCTAGGGGCAACATGGTCCTGACTTTGAAGTCAAGGGATTATGACCATGTAGGTGCTATTGGTGCAGTTGAAATCGAGAAAAGCCGACCAGTTATGCAGGCACAGGCATCTCTCTCCGTTGAGCAGTTCAATCTAATTTTAAATTTCATAAAACACCGACCTCCTCGACCCGTAACGATGCTCCTTGCATTACAGGACAGCCTTGCGGTTACGTCGGAAGGTTACCTTGTCGCTCATTCGCAGAATTGCAGAATGATTTCAGACCTGTCGTGGATCATCCCAGTATTGTAGCTAGCACGTTCAACCTTTCTCTGATTGAGGCTTTATTCCATATTTTGTCATTTTAGCGATCAAAGTAGTGCGTTTTAACGCCAAGCGGTTAGCTGCACTGGCAGTATTATTTTTTTCTATGCGCAGCGTTGTTCTAATGAACTGTGCCTCTTGATCGTCCAAATGGCTTTTCAGACAAAACACATTGTTCTTCTCAAGTAGATTTTGGATGGAGCGCTCGTGTTCCCTGGCTGGCGTTTTGGCGTCACTATGAGTGTCATAAATCTGACCAATCGCGCCCTGGAACGCCGTTAATTCAACAGTTCTGTCAATTTCAGTTGGGAGCAGTTTTCGCACAACATTGCTGTCTATAGATACACCTTTCGACAAGATAGCAGCGCGCTGGAAAAAGTTCTTTAACTCGCGGATGTTACCAGGCCAATGGTAAGCCATCATTGCCGCCAACCCATCCTCGCTGACTGGGGGCGGAGTGAGACCCGAGCCATCCACTTCAAGCTGATTGGATATGGAGCGGATCAAGTCGGGCAGGTCATCCATGCGGTCACGTAATGGGGGGACATTCAGCACGATAACTGATATCCGAAACATAAGGTCTTCGCGAAATTCACCTTTTCTGACCTTGTCCTGAACATTCTGATTTGTGGCGCACACCAGCCGAAAATTGACAATCTGTTCCTTGTTTGAGCCGATGCGACTTACTGTCTTATTTTCGATGATGCGTAACAATTTACCCTGAAGTTCCAATGGCATATCACCTATTTCATCGAGAAACAAGGTGCCTCCATCGGCTTCTTCGAAGCGACCAATCCGCCGCGAGGCAGCACCAGTGAATGCGCCTTTTTCGTGCCCGAAAAGTTCTGCCTCCAAAAGGTCACGTGGGATCGCGGCGCAATTCACGCTTACCAATTTACCACGCCGGTTAGAATAGTCGTGCAGGGTCTGTGCTACAAGCTCTTTGCCGGAACCAGTTGGCCCAATGGCAAGAACGTTTACATTGTAGGGAGCTGCGCTCTTGATGTCAGTCAGAAGTGTCTGAACACACTGTGACGTTCCAGATATCAACATGATAAATAATTGTCTGATGATCGCGAGCTTAGAGTGAATCTAATACTTATTTCTGCCATTTGTTGAAGTTGCCTAGCTTAGAGTGGTGGATGGTGTGTGTGAAGTAAAAAGACAGTTCCAATAAAACCCTCAATTTGCGGCAAAAAATTTTTGTCCAGAAGATTATACGCTGACTACAGCGGTCAAACTACTAAACTCCAATATTTGATCACTCGTTTCACAACCCACGTTTTGTGTCAAGTTCACCGGATTGCAAGGTAGACGCATGACGTCTACCTTGCATCATCATGCTGGTGCACTCAACTCTTAACATATCAGCGCGGCCTATGTGCTCACCATTTCAAAAGCGCTACCTGAAATTGAGAATATAGATGGAAAATAAACTAGCCAGTTTGACAGGTCTAGTGCCGATGACACGTCAATCCGGCGAGTGGCCATAAGGTACAAATTCAAGACCAATGTAAAAACTGCTAAGCTAGAATAATTCACCATAAATGAGCTCATGCGAAAGCTCGCCGAGCCCGCCAACGCACTCATAAGGCTAATCTTAATTGGGTACAAAAGGGCCTTGGCCAAGATGAATACTCGTTTGAACGTTCGGTGGAGCCATGACTTATCTGAGCGAAAGATCTACCTTAACTGCTGATTGAAATTCCTACACTCACCTCAGCAAGTTCTCAATCAGATAGAGAAATTTACAGAAAATTAATTCCAATTTTTCCTTAGTTTGTTAACCTTCAGGTGTAATAATCATAGATTTCATAAAGTTGGCACCAATATTGCCTTATTATTGTATGATAAAAAGTACGCACAGAGCGATTATTGATGAGGTTACCTTCGGTTTAGGTGATGGCCTGCTTGAACGCCTGACAAGCCATGATGTTGCTGCTGCAACGTTCTCGAACTGCACCCAAAGCGTCAAATGCACTACGGATTTTCTAGTCCTGTCTTCGCAGCGCGCTGCTGACCTTGGAGGGCAGTCAGGTGTGGTTGAAGCTGCAAAAGCAGTAGGCGCTAAATCAGTATTGATAGTAGATCTGAACGCCACTGCCTACAGGGTTGAGGCAGTACTCAGTGGGCGCATTGTAATTATGTCTCTTCCAGGGGGTATGCCTGAGAGTGAAGCTATTCAGTTTATTGCCACGCTTCTTCATGGTACTGGACGTGCTCTTGTTCGTAGTGACGCATCAAAGAGGCTATACGAACTGGCGGCGCGGGTAGCTAATTCTGATGTGAGTGTTTTCATCAACGGCCCAACCGGTAGTGGTAAGGAAATCATGGCGCGTTTCATGCATGACCAGTCCCCGCGTCAAGAGAAGGCATTCATAGCAATCAACTGCGCGGCCATTCCGGACAATATGCTTGAAGCAATGATGTTTGGCCATGAAAAGGGCGCCTTCACTGGTGCCTCAACTACAAACGTTGGTGTAATCCGAGCTGCGGATGGCGGCACGCTTTTGCTTGATGAGATTTCTGAGATGTCGCTTCAGCTTCAAGCAAAGCTGTTGCGCGCCATTCAGGAGCTGACTGTGACTCCCGTCGGCGGCACGAAGTCGATCAAGGTTGATGTGCGTATATTAGCTACCTCTAACCGGGATATGGCCACGGAATGTCGGGCTGGTCGGTTCCGAGATGATCTATTCTACCGCCTCAACGTGTTTCCAATAGGAACCCAAGCGTTGTGTGACCGCCCTGAAGATATCAAGCCCATCGCACAGGAACTAATCATGCGTCACGTCAAGAATGTGACGGAGATACCCATGTTATCAAATTGCGCTGTTGACGCACTTCAAGCGCATTCTTGGCCTGGTAATGTTCGTGAACTTGAGAATGTAATCCAGCGTGCGTTGGTACTGAAATCCAGCTCGATAATTACATCCGATAGCATCATGATTGACCAGCTAGCAACACTGAACACGCAATCACAAACATTAGATGTGCCCGCGTCAACCGCGCGGCCAGTCCTATAGGAGGTTCTGACATGAAAGTTCTAGACCAGATTAATTCTATCTCGTCCATAAACGCGACCGATGCAATCAATCGGGCCAAGGAGATGACAGAGCAGGCTGCTGGTGGGGCAATACTCGGACCTCGTGATGAGGGTCCTAGCTTTGGTGACCGCATGCGCGATAGCCTCGACTCCGTTGCGCGCGCTCAAGGGGATGCCGCACAGCTTGTAAAAGATTATGAGACTGGCAAGGAGACTGACCTTACCAAGGTTATGGTCGCCCAGCAGGTCTCTTCCCTCGGGTTCCAGCTGACACTCAACGTCCGAAATAAGGCATTATCTGCCTATAGAGACATCATGAATATGCCGGTATAGGCAGAGTAAACTATGCTAATTGAGAGCAAGACATGATAGATAGCTCTACAGGCTCGGTCGCGACTTCATCTCGGAACGGGATGATACCCCTTGCCTCACGCACAATGCAGGATGCCCGGTCATTCTATATGCAGCCGGCCGTGCAGCGAGCGTTTCCCGCCGTTGCGGCTGCTTTCCTCGTGGTTCTTGGTCTTATCTTGTATCTGCTACTACAAGCCCCGCAACGCACAACTCTCTTCGCTTCTTTACCGGAGGCTGAAAAGGCCGCCGTGATGGACGCCCTCCGCAACAACGGCATGGACGTACAGATAGACTCCACAACGGGTGATATTACCGTGCCGGTCGCTGACTACCACAGCTCTCGCATGTCCCTTGCCGCGCAGGGGCTGCCCCAATCCATGCCCGATGGTTACAGCGTGCTAAGCGATATGCCTATGGGGACCAGCCGCTCAGTTGAGAACATGCGATTGAAGCAAAGTCAGGAGATAGAGCTTGCCCGATCCATCAATGAAATCAACGTTATATCTGCCTCTCGCGTGCATCTTGCTATTCCTGAACGCTCAGCTTTTGCGCGCAATGCGCAAAACCCGACAGCTTCTGTCTTTCTACAGGTTCAGGCGGGACGCAGCTTAAGCGAGCAGCAAGTGATGGCGATTGTCAACCTGGTGTCGTCTTCCGTCGCAAACCTGCCCAGGACAAGCGTTACTGTGGTTGACCAGAACGGTCGGCTGTTATCGGATACTGTAGACGACCCCGCGACCGATCTTGCTGACCGACAGTTGGAGTATCGCCTGCGGTTGGAAGAAATTTACCGCGCTCGGGTTGAAAATCTCCTGACACCTATTGTTGGGCCCGGAAACGTGTCAGCGCAAGTCTCGCTTGATATTGACTTCACTCAGACTGAGCGGACCGAAGATCTGGTTATACCTGGCCGCGCTCTCTTAAGTGAGCAGGTCGCATTGGAAGAGGATGTCATCGCACAGATGGGGGGCATTCCTGGTGCTGTGGCCAATACCCCACCGCCGCGTCCTGAGTTAGACGGTGCGCCACCTGCTGACGGTGCTGCGCCACCTGCTGACGGTGCTGCGCCACCTGCTGACGGTGCTGCGCCACCTGCTGACGGTGCTGCGCCACCTGCTGACGGTGCTGCGCCACCTGCTGACGGTAACGGTCAGGGCCTTGCGAGCGAGGAGTCACGTGTGCGCTCCACCAACAGCCTGCGTAATTATGAAATCAGCCGTAGCATAACGGCTCAGAGCAGCCCCATGGCGCAGATCGTTTCTGTGCAAGTTGCGGTGTTGCTGCGAGAACAGCCGTCTGCGGTGGAAGGCCTTGATGCAGAGGACTCAATTCCACCTCAGGTTGGGTTTGACCCGGCCTGGATTGATGATGTGAGGGGGCTGGTCTCTAGAACCGTGGGGATAGACGAAAGCCGCGGTGATACACTTATCGTCTCCAGCCTGCCGTTCATCTCGACTGAGGCAGTGTTCTCCTCCATGAGTGAAAACACCGACTTCTTGTGGTACGAGGACCCGTGGGTGCGTGAAGCGGTGCGCAATGTGCTAATGGTCATGGTGTTGGCAGTGGTCACGTTGGGGTTGATCAAGCCGCTGCTGATGCAGTTCCTTTCTGCACCGGGCGAAGGGATGATGATGCCCGGCAATACCGGCACCGCGGGAGGTGGTGTGCTCACCGACATGGATGTAATCGAGATGGAAGAGGGCCAGACGCTTGAAGATATCAAAGCCAAACTGAAACCAAAGAAGACCACGATCTCTGCCGAGATGCTGGATACGGCTAACAGTTATGATGACAAAGTGGCTCTGATCCGAATGATTGTGAGCGACGAGGCTGGCCGCGTATCCAACGTTTTCAAAGCGTTTATGGAAGACGATATGGATAAGATCGGATGATCCAAAATGAGGGAAGAGTATAATGGAGGATACAGTTAATGCAGTGATTTCAGCCTCTGAAATCACAGAGCGTCTGACGGGCACACAGAAATCTGCAATCTTAATGATGCTACTGGGTGAGGAGGAGGCTGCTGAAATACTGAAAAACCTCTCTCCTCGGGAAGTTCAGCATCTTGGTGGCGCGATGTATTCCGTCCGAAACACAGATCAAGAAACTGTAAATGCGGTATTAGATGAATTTCTTGCCATTATCAAAAAACAGACAAGCCTTGGACTAGGCGCTGGCAACTATATTCGAAATGTGCTGAACCGTGCCTTGGGTGAGGACAAAGCGCAATCAGTCCTGAGCCGCATCACCCCCGCAAGCAGCGAACGGCCAATCGAGATTCTCGACTGGATGGACGCACGCTCAATCGCCGAATTGTTACACGACGAACACCCTCAGATTATCGCACTGATCATTTCCTATCTCGATTACGGTCTAGCGTCCGATGTGTTGAACCTAATGACAGATGAACACCAGCCCGAGATCATCCAGCGAATCGCAACCCTCGAAACTGTCGACCCAGAGGCACTGCGGGAGTTGGAGAAAGTCATGCAAATGAAGTTCAAGGCAAACACTAGCCTACGTTCCACCAAGGTGGGCGGGGTGAAGGCAGCGGCCAAGATTATGAACTTTACGAAGGCCAACACTGAAAAACGCATCTTGGGTGCTATCAAGCGCTACGATAGGGATCTCATGCAGTCTATCCAAGACAATATGTTTACTTTTGACAACCTAGGCATGTCTGATGATCGCTCATTGCAGACTTTGCTGCGCTCACTTGATACTGAAAACCTTATCATGGCACTTAAAGGCGCGCCGGAGGAACTTCAGGCTAAGCTGTTTGGTTGCATGTCAACGCGCGCCTCAGCCAATATCAAGGACGAGATGGAAGTGCTGGGCCCTGTACGTCTGACAGAGGTACAAGCCGCACAGAAGATTATTATCGAAATAGCGCGCAAAATGTCGGATGAAGGCACAATCGTTCTCGCTGGCCGCGGTGGGGATGAGATGGTCTGATGGATGATAAACATCTTCATCCGGACTCATCAGGTGATGTCGTGGACCCTATGCTAGCAGATTTAACAAGTGCTTTGGCCCGCACCAAGAACCCTGAATTTGCGCGAGATCATAATGTGCTCCAGCCACAGGTTGCACCGTTTCGCCGCCTGTCGTGGAAAGAGATAGCCGTTCAAATCCCACTGGAACTCAAACAGATTGAGGATTCTACTGAAGAACTGCGTGCCCCAGGAAAGCAGGATCTACCAACAGCTGATGCGGAAAACCCCATGCAAGAGGCACCACCGACACAGGCGGTGCAGGAAGCCCATAAGGCGTTTGAAAGCCCTGTGACTGAGGATTTTCTTGAGCCAAAGCCTGCTTGCCCAGTAGAGCCTGCCATTGACGAGGCGATGATTAAACGCATTCGCGAAGACGCCTACGCAGAGGGGCTTTCGGCGGGGAAGGCTATGACAGCAAACGAAAGAGAGGCCGAGCTGGCCGCTCAGTATACGCAGCTGCAACAACTGATGTCGTCTCTCAGTTCTGATAAAGTAATCGACATGGATATAGTCACCCACAGTATCAAAAATGCGGTGCTGTCCTTAGCATCAGATAGGATCGGCATAGAGCTGGCCGATATGCCAGAGCCGCTCCTGATGCGTTTGGATTCGTTGTTGAACAACCTTTCGCACCTTATTGGTAAACGGGAAGTCTATGTCTCGCCCGATGATGTGCCGCTTTTACAGAAATTCCTTGAAGACCAACCAAACCCACAGCTGATCAACCTGCAGGGTGAACCAGCGATGCTGCGCGGAGATGCCCGTGTGCGAATAGGAGGAGCCGAGGTGACTGATCTCTTGCGTGATAGGGCACGCCACTTCTTCAGCGAAGACACCCCGGAGGTGCTGTAATGATCAACCTAACAGCGAAAATCACACGTCCACTACAACAGGACCGCGCGCTGTTGGGGCAGGAGCCCGCACTAAGAGGTCGGGTGATCCAATATGATGGCCTACTGCTAGAGTGCGATGGGTTTCCTGTATCTGTTGGCTCTGTCTGCTCGGTTGAAACTGCGGGTGGCAGTACCGTTCTGGGGGAGGTGATCGGCTATAGTGAGGGCCGCAATAAGTTAGTCCTCTATCAATCTGGTGCAGCGGTACAAGCCGGAGCCCCAGTATCCTTGATGGATCAAGGAACCATGGTCGATGTCGGGGATGCCTATTTGGGTCGGGTAGTCGATGGGCTTGGCCTACCTTTGGATGACAGCCCTATTCCAGAAGGTGCTGCTAAGACGCCGCTGAACGGCAAGTTACTCAACCCTCTTGCTCGGGGGATAATCCCTGGGCCTCTGGATGTGGGTGTCCGCGCAGTGAACGGACTGCTAACCATTGGGTATGGTCAGCGCATTGGGATTATTGCAGGGTCCGGCGTTGGTAAATCAGTGCTTTTAGGGATGATGGCGCGTTATGCCTCTGCGGATGTTGTCGTGATAGGGCTGATTGGGGAGCGTGCACGCGAAGTGGGGGAGATGGTACGTGCAATTATGGGTTCTGAGCCGCACGGCAAGGTAAGTATCGTGGCTGTGCCTGCCGACCGGTCTCCTCTGCTGCGTATCCGAGGGGCGCGGCGAGCAACTGCTTTGGCGGAACACTTTCGCGATCAAGGGAAAAACGTTTTGCTGATTATGGATTCCCTGACACGTATTGCCCATGCGCAGCGGGAAATTGGCCTCGCCCTTGGCGAAGCTCCTACATCTAAGGGTTACCCAGCCTCAGTTATTTCAATGATTCCAGCCTTGATTGAGCGTGCCGGTATGGGCGTAGGGCCAAACTTTGGCTCAATTACTGGGATTTACACTGTTTTAGCTGACGGTGATGACAGTAACGATCCAGTCGTAGATACCGCGAGGGCAATCCTTGATGGTCACATCGTGCTAAGCCGCTCTATCGCGCAGATGGGCATATACCCTGCAATCGATATCCCTGCATCCATCAGTCGCGTGATGAACGACATCGTCCCATCGCAACAACAAAAGGCGGCGCGGAAGTTTAAGCGCTTTGTGTCTTTATATAACGAAAATAGAGATTTGATGTTGATGGGCGGCTATGTTGCCGGACAGGACCTTGACCTAGATCAAGCGGTTTCTGTTTGGCCGAAGCTGGTAGACTATATAAACCAAAGCCCTGAAGAGCAGGCGCAACTGGCGCATAGCGCCAAACAGCTTTCAGTAATCGTGGGCCAGTAGATATGGTTGAACGCAAAGCAAAAATGCTCAAAAATATAGCGCTAAAAGAAAAGGCGCGCTTGCCACAATTGATCAAGCGCCAGCGCTTCATCCAGAAAGATATCGACCAACTGAAGGATCTTGTTGATCGCATTCACAAGCTTAGGGATAATTTTGACACGGAGATCTCTTTCAGCGCAAGTCGTTTGCAGAGTGATAGGTGGTATGAACTGCGGTTGATCGACGAGAGCCAGTTATTGCAAAACAAACTCGATTTTCTAACGATAGAACTACGTGATTTAACAACTGAGATTACTCGCGTGAGTTACAAGAAACAGGTTGTGTCCAACAAGGCGGATGAAGTCGTACGCCGAAGCCGCGAAGATCGCGAAGCGCGGGCTGAGGCGGCGCTGGATTTCATCCACACAAATTCGCGACTTCAGAAATAAAAAGACCAGTTACGAACGAGCTGATGGCCAGCTTGGCATCGTGCTTGCATAAGCTCTGTGTACCCCTTTGGGATGAATTGGATAAATGACTATATCTTCGCCGATCAAGGACAATGGTGCCTCAGCGGCCGTGGATTGGATGGCTAAAAAATGCTCTCAATCTGATGGGGGTGTCGTAGACCAATCCATAAAAGCCTTTGCATCAATCATGACAGATTTCGGAGCGCTTGAGGGAAAGTGTAGTAAAGTCGATGCTGGCCTAGGAGAGGCGGTTCTATCTGCTGGCGCGGCGGCTGTGAGCCGAGATATCCAAGCTCCTATAAGAGTGGGGGAGAATCCTGCTGAGATCGCTCTTGTAGGTTCTTATGAAGACCTAATTACGACGCTGTATTCTGTCAGTTTTTTGAATAATGATACCGTGGCACCTGTGCCAATAAGCTCTGAACTGCTGCAGCCCTCAAAGGTGGTGTCGACCGTAGCCAGCCTTCTTGCCGGTGATGTTGAGGCGTTCGTCAAAAAAATGACGGGGGGCGTTGAGGTGGTGCCAGAAAAGCTAAATGCATTTACATTTGAGAGCTTGCCAGCGGTTGAAATTAAAAAACCTATGGAGATAACTGATCAAATCATTGCTAAAAATCAACAACCCACTGTGCTAGTTAAGCCCCTGGCAAGTAATTTAGAGCTACCTCTGGCCGCTACTATGATTGAAGATGGAAAGCCTCTCCAGGCACTAAGTCAGACAACACTAAGTGCATCCATTCGCAGTCCTGAACATTCAACGGCACAATCCCTTCCTGCCACCGATGAGGCAGCGTCTGTAGCAATAAACGACAGTAATCTCGCACAGAGCGAAGCTGATCTAGTTAATGCTGCCAAAGTTGAGGATGGAGAGCCTCTCCAGGCACTGAGCCAGACAACACGAAGTGCATCCATTCGCAGTCCTGAACATCTAACTGCACAATCCGTTCTTGCCACTGATGAGGCAGCGTTTGTAGCAATAAACGACAGTAATCTCGCACAGAGCGAAGCTGATCCCGCTAATGCTGCCAAAGTTGAGGAAGGAGAGCCTCTCCAGGCACTGAGCCAGACAACACGAAGTGCATCCATTCGCAGTCCTGAATATCTAACTGCACAATCCGTTCCTGCCTCTGATGAGGCTGCGTTTGTAGCAATAAACGACAGTAATCTCGCACAGAGCGAAGCTGGTCCCGCTAATGCTGCCAAAGTTGAGGAAGGAGAGCCTCTCCAGGCACTGAGCCAGACAACACGAAGTGCATCCATTCGCAGTCCTGAATATCTAACTGCACAATCCGTTCCTGCCTCTGATGAGGCTGCGTTTGTAGCAATAAAGGACAGTAATCTCTCACAGGGCGAAGCTGAACTCGCTAATGCTGTGAAAGTTGAGGAAGGAGAGCCTCTCCAGGCACTAAGCCAGACAACACGGAGTGCATCCATTCGCAGTCCTGAATATCTAACTGCACAATCCGTTCCTGCCTCTGATGAGGCTGCGTTTGTAGCAATAAAGGACAGTAATCTCGCACAGAGCGAAGCTGAACCCGCTAATGCGAAGCTCGACGATGGTAGTAAGACTATAAATACTTTTAAATCTCCTCAGTCGACTGAAGCAGCCCTTTTAAACACAAGCGCACAATCGCCTCAGTCAGCCTCTGCGGCACAGGTGGCCCCTGTAGGGGTTGTACTAAAGGTGATCCCACCGCGCCAGGAGACGGCCAATTTGCAGACATTTTCCACTGAGCCACTGGCCGCGATTTCTAATATCGAAGTTTCTAACGCTGGGTCGGGTATGCAGACTCAAACTGGCGCCGGGGCTAATGGGCAAAGCGCGATGACGCCCCATCAAGTGCTTGCGGTGGCCCTGGATGTGCGGCGGCAGGGTTGGACCAAAGCACTAGTAAATCGCGTGGTTAATATGGCTCAGTCCGGTGGGACGCTGACAATGAATATTATGCCAGCGCACTTGGGGCAAATTACCCTCAAGCTTAGCGAAGGCCGGCGTGGTACAGATTTGCGAATTGTTGCAGATGTGGCTGCAACAGCCTCTATGCTGCGTGATGTGCAGCAACAGATTTCCTCTGCATTCGAGAGCGCAGGTCTGACCTTGGGTGAGTATTCCGCAGGCACAGGCAAGGGCGGGCACGGAAGCTCTAACCCTCATGAGGATGATGTTACCAATCAAATGAGCGAGATCGAAAACCTTTCAAATGCCGATACTAGCCCTGTTAACGCTTCCAACCATGATGACAGATCTCGTATTAACATATTATTATAATTAACTGAATGAGGACGCAGAGATGTCTGAAGAAGAAGAGCCCAAGAAGAAATCTGGCTTAGGGACGATCCTAACCTTTGGTGTAATTGGTTTGGTAATGATGGGTGTTGGAATCGGTGCGGGCTACTTTCTTTTTGGTGGGCAATCCAATTCGCCTGAGCAGCTTGCCGCTGCAATCATCGAGCGGAATGACGGCGCTCTAACTGCAGAGGTTGAAGAAGATGCTAGCGACGAGACAGAGGGTGAGATACCAGAGCGGCAGAGTAAAGACAGCGCTAGGGACGATGTTTTCCAAACCCTCTACTATGAGATTCCCGGAACAATGACTACAAATCTCAAGGATTCTCGTCGCTTTCTACAAATTGGCGTAGGTATCTCCACCCAATATGATGAAGTAATTCTTCAAAACGTGGAGGCCAACCTACTTGCGATCAAGGCAGCAATTCTGGCAACGCTAAGCGACTACGGTGAAGCAGACGTTGTTGGGCGAGAAGCGCGCAATGCTCTATCAGAGGACCTAAAAGCCACCATCAACGCCGAACTGGAGGCACTTGAAGGTTTTGGTGGTGTTGAAGGCGTTCTTTTAACATCTTTTGTAATGCAATAGGCAGAGTAAAGTAAATGACGCCAGATAGGCTTACAGATGATGAGGTGCATGCGCTCGTAAAAAGTGTTAATATGAGCGAAATTGCGATTTCTGATGTTTCTGAAACTAAAAATATCCGTAGCTTTGAATTTGGTTCCGACGACCTGTCCCTCCTAGGAGATTATTATGCATTGCGTGTAATAAATGAGCGGTTCGCGCGACTTGCACGGACCGTTTTTCAACCCATGCTACGAGTTCAGCCTCGGATCACGGCACTACCTCCAGAGGTCAAAACATTTGATGAATATTGCAAAGAATTCCCAACCCTAATGTGCCTTACAACATCGCGCATTAACGAATTGCGTGGCAGTAAAATGATGGTAATTCAGCCGGAATTTATCTCAACGTTGACAAATGCTTATTATGGAGGCGTGCTGGGGCAAAAATACAAGCCAAGTACAGAATTTACATCAACTGAAAGTCGGATAATAGAGATTGTCACCGAAGGATTAAGCCGCAACCTGCTCATAGCTTGGCAGGACTTGATGCCGTTGACCTTTAGCGATGAATCACGCGAGGAAAATCTGCAATTTGCGTCTTTTGTCGACGGTGAGGAAACTGTGATTATTTGTAGCTTCACCATCGAGTTGCCTCAAGAAAATAAAGCTAAGTTTGACATCCTCTATCCTCTTCAAACACTCAAACCAATCGCGGCACAGCTGCGCTCCCGGATGCAGTCCGAGGTGGTAGATGATGACCTGACATGGCGCGAGCGTTTGGAACGCGCCGTCACTGAAGTGCGCTTAACGGTCAACGTTCAGTTGAGCAAACCACGCATATCCTTGCGCCAATTAATTGAGGTACAAAAAGGTGACGTTTATCCAATTCAGTTGCGGGACGGGCTAAGCGTGCTTGTTCATGGTCAGAAAATGTTTGCGGCTGATATAGGTGAAATCGCAGGATTTAATGCTATAACTATTACCGAAAAGCTGAACCAGAATCAGACTAATGATTAAGGATTAATATGGAAGATAATAAGGAAAAAGAAGTGCCAGGAATAGATACTGAAAAACTGCGTGCGCTAGAAAATATCGAAGTAGAAATGTCGATTGAAGTAGGCCGCACAGATATCTCGATTAGCGAACTACTCCGCCTAAATGAAGGCTCCGTCGTGGAGCTTAATCGTTTGGCAGGTGAGCCTCTCGATATCCTTGTGAACGGGACAAAGATAGCAAAAGGCGAGGTCGTTATGGTGGGGGAACGTTTTGGCATACGCTTCTCCGAAATTGTGGATCCTGAAAGCCGTGTAGGCACCATATAGCCCCTGCTTGCAATGATTGGAACCAGAGCGATGACATCTGCTAGCCCAGATATCTCAACCATCATAATCGTGGTGACGTTTCTTGCCTTACTGATTGCGGCACGCCAAGTGATCGTCTCTAAGGCAGGTATAATACGGAAACAGATCGAGCCCTCCGCGTCACGGATCAAGCTGCGTGAGACTCAACAGATCGACCGGACAACTCAGCTCTCTTTGTATGAGTTAGACGGTCAACGCGTTGTTATCGTCCACGGCCCCAATAAAATGCTCGCCATGTTGGCGCTTCCACCAAGTGAGAATGCCAATGAATAGGGTTTTGTCGCAAAGATCGTTCTTATTCTGGATTTGCGTCATCCTTGCGTTTTGCATCGTACCATTTGGCAGTGTTTATGCGCAGGATGGTGGTGGCCTGCCCGCTTTGAACATCTCTACAGGCGCGGATGGAGAAACAACATATTCACTATCTTTGCAGATCCTTGCACTAATGACAGTACTGACGATTCTACCATCTTTCCTGTTGGGGGTAACTGCATTCACCAGGATTATTATTGTTTTGTCCATTTTGCGTCAGGCTTTGGGCACTCAACAAACTCCGCCCAATCAGGTCCTACTTTCCATAGCACTGTTTCTAACGTTCTACGTTATGGCGCCGACGTTCGAGGATATCTACAACAATGCGATCTCGCCCTACCTCGCTGGAGACTTGCCCCCAGTTGCGGCGATCGAGGGCGCTGCAGGTATACTGAGCGAATTCTTAGTAGTTAATACAAGAGAGGCCGAATTGGCCATGTTTGCGGAAATGGCGGGCGATGAGCCTTATGCTTCCAACGAAGATGTCCCCTATACCGTTCTGCTGCCTGCTTTTATCACCTCCGAGCTTAAAACCGCGTTCCAGATCGGTTTTTTGCTGTTTCTCCCGTTTCTCGTGATAGACTTAGTTATTGCGTCGATCCTGATGTCCCTCGGGATGATGATGCTGAGCCCTATGCTCGTTGCTCTCCCATTCAAACTGCTCCTTTTCGTGCTCGTAGATGGTTGGGCCATGACCATCGGCTCCATAGCATCGACTTATGTGATCTAATGTATGGAATTTGACAGCAATATAGAAAGTCTACGGCTAGCATACTGGCAAATCATCATCGCCGCTGGTCCCATACTTGGAGTCGCGTTGGCTGTAGGGCTGGTGATCGGGATTATTCAAGCCGCCACAAGCATCAATGAGATGACCCTGAGCTTCGTGCCAAAATTAGTGATTGTTTTGGCTGCCATGGCAGGTTTTTCGACTTTTATGATGCAAGAAATGACGGACTATTTTGCCTCAATATTTGAACAAATCCGCTTGTTAAAATGATAAGAGAGCTACCGAGCCTTGATGATATTCTTGGACTGAACGGTCTCGATCTTCAGCTGTTTATCGACTTTATGCTGATTTTTTTCCTCCACATCCTGCGGCTAAGTGCGTTCTTTATGGCCGCCCCGTTTTTTGGTGCCGCAGCAATCCCAGTACAGGCGCGAATTATCATTAGCGTGTTGATCGCCTTCAGCCTCTATGGATTGATTGAGGTGCCCGACCCCAATCAGCTCCCTTTTCTTGCTTTGATTGAAGTAGTCTTGATCGAGATCGCAATTGGTGTGTCCCTTGGGCTGACATTTACGATATTGTTCGCTTCAGTGGCCATGGCTGGCGAGCAGATCGCCATTTCCGCCGGCTTGGGCTTTGCCGCGCAGGTGGACCCTAATTCTGGGGGGCAGACTCCGGTTGTCAGCCAGTTTCTAAACCTATTCGCAATCGCAGCTTTTCTGTCACTAAACGGACATTTACATGTGATCGGGGTCATAAGAATGAGTTTTGAGATTTTGCCGCTTGGCGAGCCCTTCAATTTCAGCGGTTTAATTAGTGGGGGTCTAACTGCTGGTGGACATATGTTTGTCATCGCATCACGACTAGCTTTGCCAATCGTTTCCATCTTACTTTTGGCCAACATCACGGTAGGCGTCGTGACCCGATCCGCCCCGCAACTTAACCTATTTTCGTTTGGTTTCCCCCTGACGATCCTAACGTGCTTTGTAGCGCTCTACTTCTCAACCACGCCATTTGCAGCTGGAATAGCGGATATGATCGAGTTCATGCTCGAATTTGTTGAAGACACAATTGGTGAGGTGCACGATGGCTGATCAAGCAAGCGATGGCCAAGAAAAAACAGAAGACCCAACCCAGAAACGATTGGAAAAATCTAAGGAAGATGGCCAAGTTGCAAGCTCTAAGGAGCTATTTGTTCTAACAACTCTGCTGGTTGGCTTCTTGTTATACCTCGGCCTGACACCGTTTTTTTCCAGCATCTTACAAGAGTGGGCCGCATTACTTCGGTTTTCTGGAGAAGACGGCTTGCCTGATGAAATTTTTCGCAATCTTGGGTCCAGCTTTTCCTTTATATTTTGGAAATCAGTTATATTTGCTATGCCATTGTTTATCATCACAGTGTTCACACAGATGATGATGTCAGGAAGTATCAACTGGTCAGTTTCAGCGTTGGCGTTCAAAGCCAGCCGTATCGATCCCCTCAGTGGGCTGAAGCGGATGTTTTCCATGAAAGCCCTGGTGGAGATGCTGAAGGCAATATTCAAGGTGATCTGCTTGATTGGAGCCGCAGTGCTCGTCTTCGAAAGCCAATTCGAGAAACTCCTTACCGCGCAGTCAACACACCTATTTGGCGGGGTCTCCCGACTAAGCGAAGTTTTCTTATTGCTCATAATTGTATTTTTGCTTGTTTTAGCCATTATAGCCATGTTTGACGTAGTTTGGCAGCAGTACCAACACAACCAAGAACAAAAAATGACGCTGCAAGAGGTGAAGGATGAAAGCAAAGAGACCGAAGGTTCACCAGAATTAAAGGCAAAAATCCGCCGTTTGCAAATGACCGCAGGTAAGCGTGCTAAGGAACGGCGCGCAGCGATGGATAAAGTGCCCACCTCGACTGCAATAATTACGAACCCCACCCATTTCGCGGTCGCACTGAAATACGAGGTTGGCACTCCGGGCGCACCCGAAATTCTCGCTATGGGACGTGGTCATCAAGCGCACGAAATCATTCGTATTGGTACTGAATCTGGTGTTACCGTGTTTCGGAACGAGCTTTTAGCCCGTGCCCTATTTTTTGCTGGCAATATCGGGGAGGAAATTCCGTCACCCCTATATACTGCCGTCGCCTCTGTTCTCGCCTTCATCTATCAACTCGACAAGAAAGAGCAGGTGGAGGAACCGGATGTCGATCTACCTGAAGACATGCTTTTCAATGAAGATGGGAAACCACTTTAATGACCCAACCTAAACGAAAAAAACACCGTAGTCGAGGGGAGATGATCAGCACATTTTCTTTCTTTATCGCCAGCGCATTCTTTGTGGGGGAGTCTAGCCTACTCCGCTCTGAAGGCGCGACACCACAGGCTTTTCTAATTGGCCTTTGTGGTGTTTTATGTATTGCAGCGGGGTTTCGGTTTCATCTTCACAACCTGTGGCACTGGTTTTGGTTTATCTGGAAATGACGGGTGTGAGAAAAGGGCTTCGCATAACATGCGGTGATTGCCAATTTCTGGGTGTCACCTACCAGCTAAGTCAGCCTTGGAAATGCAGTCATTTCGGTTTCAAATCTAAGGATCTTCCCGCGCGCGTGGTCCTGCGCGAAACTGGCACGGAATGTGCATTCTATAAACCGAAAGCGCTGATCGTGCGCAAGATTACATAGCAGGACAATCAGTCATGGCACTAAAAAAGACGCAGAGTGCAGTCATTCCCGATCTTGATCAAAGCATTCAAATTGCGCTTGACGCTGCTGAAGCCTCTATGGATGTGACAGCTGAATTTGAACGAATTTCTGCCCAGTTTGGTGAGACATCGAAAGCCGCCCAACGGCTTGAAAAGATGTCCCGAATTGGTCTGATCGTGGCAAGTGGCATCGCCATCGTAGCGGTTTTGATCATGGGCTTCATTTGGCAGAGCTCCTCTTCGAGTTTAAACCGGCTGACCGCGACTAATACTGAATTATTAGAAATTTTAGCTCAAAATATTTCAAATATGGATCAAACGTTGGCTCCTGTTCTCACGCTAGATTCTCAAATGTCTCAGTTACGTGAAGATTTTATTGTTTTAAGCGAAGCGCCCAATAGCATAGATTCAATCGTCGTTCTCCAAGCTGAGATAGCAACAATGGGGGAGGTGCTAGCCCGTTCAGAAGCAGTGCAATTGGAACTTGGAGATCGTATTGCAACTCTTAATGGAGAGCTCGCTATGAATGTTTCAACTACCATGCAGGACACGCTCGCAGCCCAGTCCGAGGCCTACGCAACCTTGGCTGCGAACCTTGCAATTGCGATTGAAACCACCGGCAGTACTGCAAATACTGAAGACTTTGCAAAAATTCAGGAGCAGATGGATGCCCGTGTGGCAGCCCTTGACGAGCTTATCAACACGGCGCGGACGCCTAGCCCCCCCCCGAGTACCCCCCTCAGTCGCCCTCGCACGCCACCACAACAAGAACCAGATATTATAAAGTTTCCATGACACAGCAAATAAACGATCAAGAGGACCAGGCCACAGAGATCATACTACCTGGACCACTTAGGTTAGAAAAGGTACAGGGAACCGCGTTTCAGTGGGAGTACCTACTTCAGTCCGAAGATGTTATCGTGGCGGTCAATGGCACGTCTTGGCCCAAGGTGAAATCAATTGAAGATACGGTTAAAGACGCGTTGGAGCGGGCTCCTCGCCCTGTTTTGTTGACAATCATACGGGACGAAAAAATCTTCAGCGTGTTTGTGGCAAAACCAATTGAAAATAAAACCACTGTGCTCCTAGGAGAACAGGCCGGACAGTACCAAAAAATTTCACCGACACTACCGATTGAGAAAATTCGGATGCTAAGCAATTATGTAATTGTTGCAGATAGTGAGAATTTTGCTGATACCTTAGAGATGCGGAAATCTTTCCTTGCAATGATTATTCCACCTCTGTGGCTGATTTCGCGTCGGATGTGGGGGCCATTTGTTGCATTTACCGGTGCCATTCTTACATCATTTGCTGTCAATCAGACCCTTGGTGCTGCGATGTACCTTTTCATGTGTGTCTACATTGGTCAGCGGCAAATTCCGCTTTTATTATCTTCGATGTTGCGGAATGGGTTAAATAGAAGAATGGTCGTAGCTGCACAAAACGAGATTGAGGCGCAGACAATCGCTCTTCAGTTTCACGGGCAACTGAGGTTCAAGTTTTCTAATAACAACCTGCTCAAACCTCAAAATCTTGATGTGGATATTGTATGACCAAGACATCGCCAGCTAAGGAAGCAGCACCAAAACAGGTTCGACGCAAGCATGCGAGTCAGCCACCTTGCCACCGCTGCATTATGATCCGATTTTTTCTGATGTCGGTTGCCGGTATTGCACTTTTGCAGCTTTTAGCGCCGCACAGCTTCGTAGTGTTACAAGGTTTAAGTACGCTGACACTAGCACTTTTATTTGTGGGAGGATTTGGGATTATCGCGATATTAAAATCTTTGATAAATCATCTGACGGCCGACCTCTAATGAAGTGAGAGGTCAACCGTAACCGCCCCATTACTGCCACTTGCCGGAGTCTGGTTTCTTGATCTAAGTCATGTGTCTAACAACATGTCTTAGGTTGTTTCCGATATTTATCTCCACTGTTATGCTCGCCGCGGCTGTTATGTTTTTTATGCGTCATAAGTTTAAGATCTTAAATCATGACCATACGTCAAATAAACTTGATTTGCGGACAAAACAGCGACAAAAATAAATGCAAGTCATTCCACTTATGGAATGCTGACTTATTTAAGGATATTATTAAAAATGCACAAAATAGTAATGCATTGGAAGCCAAGTACACTACGTGCTGAACTTCAATATCCTGAAACACATACGGGACGGCGATATCTTGGACTTCTAATTATTACTATAATTCTGTCAGTTCTATATTTGTTCGTTCAAGAAGAGTACCCTACTATTGCTCCACTGGGTAGTCCCCAGTTATTGATTTTTGAGTTTTTTATCTTGTTTGTATTTTTTATAGATTTTGCGCTAAGAGTTTTGACTATCCAGATTAAATTATCTGATTTTGTATTTTTAATTTTAGATTTTATGGCAATACTACCATCTTTAATTATAGTTATATACTATTTAGGTCTAATTCAAGATGCCGAATTAGAATTTCTGGCCTTGTTACGGCTGTTTAGATTAGCGCGAATTATGAAGCTCCTTCGAATGCAAAACGTTTTGATTAACATTTTTGGTGCTTCGGTCCTTACATTAGTTTTTGGTGTAATGTCTTTCCACTTAGGCCTTCGCGTGTTCCTATTGGAAGTATCCAGCGCTATAGATTTTAAAATTACTGGCCTTTTGGAGCATCAAATTTTGATGGTTGCCGTTCCTGCTGTTGGTTCAGTGTTTGGGATTGCATTGGCAATCACATTTGGCATCGCAAAGAGAAAACAGATTGAGATATCAGAATTACACCGGCTAGCCATTGATAGCTTGGATATGTTTGAAGCAGATATCAAGCAAATTCCACTAGATAAAGAGTGGAAAGGAACCGCATCCTGGAGGGTGGATATAACACGTTTCTTGAACGAAGAAATCACCTATACCATCATGAAAAGCCGGACGATATTGATGCTTCAAGAAGTCAGAATAGCAACAATGTCGCGCCCCTCTCTGGATGTGCCATTTCATAATAATTTGGTTGTGGCTATCAGTAGGTTCCTGACAAAAACGCAAATCGAGTTTCACCCTGTTTTTTACGTGTGGCTTAACGTCATTGCTCAACTATATTTTTTACTTGTCTTGCTTGTAGCACCTGGATTAACAGGTATTTTAATCCAAATGCTCATCATTTTTGTCTTTCAAGGCCTTGTTGTCATTATTGACGATATGGACCATGCCGTAGACAAAAAAGTCACGTTGTTAAACTCTAAAATTCTGGATGTTTAGATGATAAAAATCTTTTCTAAATATTGTCAGAACTCGGTTTGAAGATTAAAGTTCGATGGTTGATTTAAGGTTCTTTCGCAGAGTTTGAGCTCGGCTGAAGGGCGGTCTTCATTGGGTTCTGTCGCAAACTTTTTTTGTCGTTAGGTTGGGCAGGCCCGAGCATTGACGGTGACCTGCCCCCCGAAAGGTCCCTCACTTTAATGTAGAGTTTGCTCAACCTTTGAAGGAGCAAACAAATGCGACAGAGTCGTTTTACCGAAGCCCAGATTATCGGGATGATCAAAGAACAGGAAGCTGGGATGCCAACTGCTGACGTGTGCCGCAGGCATGGCCTCAGTCCCGCGTCGTTCTACAAGTTCAAAGCTAAATACGGTGGTATGAAC
Organism: Octadecabacter antarcticus 307; assembly: GCF_000155675.2. GTDB lineage: Bacteria > Pseudomonadota > Alphaproteobacteria > Rhodobacterales > Rhodobacteraceae > Octadecabacter > Octadecabacter antarcticus. Next base: position 2,936,799 of record NC_020911.1, on the reverse strand, counting down.
GTTTCTGATACTCACCGCCTGAAATCGCTTGAGGATGAGAACGCTAAGCTGAAGCGCCTTTTGGCAGACACCATGTTGGACAATGTTGTTTTGAAAGATTTGCTGGGAAAGAACTGACGACACCGAACGTGCGGCGGGCTGCAGCACGCAAGGCGATGTGGGATCATGATATCTCACAACGCCGAGCGTGCAGGCTTGTCCACTGCCCGGCAGTGTATTGCGCAGCAATGCACGAGAGGGGGTGTCGATCCCAAAACCGTCCGTCGCGATCAGCCGCCGGATAATCCAGAAGTTCGCGAAGAGATGAAGGCGATTGCCAGCAAGCGGCGTCGGTTCGGCTATCCCGTTGCCCGGCAGTAGATACGTAGTATCGATGAGAGGGGCGGATCAGCGTACTTTTGGAACGCAAAGGAATGACCATGAATCACAAGAAGCTGTATCGCCTCTATACTGAAGAAAAGCTTGACGTCAGACGGCGAAGGGGCCGCAAACGTGCGCGGGGATCGCGCACGCCGATGCCAGTGGCTTTGCGTCCTGGCGAGTGTTGGTCGCGGGACTTTGTGTCCGACACCTTTGGCGCATCGCGCAAGTTCCGTATGTTGGCCGTGAATGACGATTGCTGTCGTGAGAACCTGTGCCTGATGGCCGACACCAGCATCTCTGGTGCCGAGGGTGGCACGCGACCTGGATGCGCTTGTGCGCGTCTATGGAAGCCCCCCTGTATCGTCAGTGATAACGGCACAGAGTTCACCAGTCGCGCGATCCTGAAGTGGGCTGGCGATAACGGCGTGGATTGGCATTACATTGATCCGGGCAAACCACAGCAGAATGGCTTCATCGAGTCTTTCAACGGCAGCCTTCGAGACGAGATGCTGAACGAGGAAATCTTCGATACGTTAGACGATGCCCGCCGCAAATTGGCCCTTTGGCGATACGATTACAACAACGTCAGACCGCACTCATCTCTGGGCAACCAAACACCCGCTGAAGCGCGCCGAGAGCTTGAGCAATTTGAGGGCTCCGCGCACGACGCGCTTGCTCAAACTGACGACTAAGAATATGAAATCCAAAACCGTAAACTCTCGTTATGAATGAGGGAGCCTCGGGGGGCAGGTCACATGCTGGTATGCACTGCTGGGCAGTGGACGAGCGACGGAGCGATTGCCCGCAACGAAGCCATTAAGGCGCAGCGATACCTGGGTCGCACCCTTTAGCGGCGATGGAGTGGATACCACCGCCGAAGTCGAGTCGAAACGAAGATGCATTGTGTAAAACTACTCGACCAATCGTTGATGGCGCGGGACTCCGAAAGGCAGGTCGCCGAAATCCAAATCCGCATCGCAGTCCTCAACCGGTATACCGCTCTTGGCATACCTGTCACCAAGCCCGTAGGCTAAGCCCGTCTGGGGGAAAGTGGAAGCATATCTTTCAACCGATTTGTGCAACAAAGCCTCTTCGCCCCTAAAACTGGACAGTGCGCGTGATACCAGAACCGAGACTTTTTGGCTTGGTAAAGGTTTTTCAGCGCACTTTTTCCATTATCTTTTCGCGGAAGACCTCAGCAGAGGTCTTCCAGTCCAGCCACTTGCAAAGCGTGTTGTTGAAGTGGAAACAGATCAGTTTGATGGGAAAAGTCAGGAAATTTACTTGAAGCCGATAGGGTGGCTTCCTGGCTTTGAAGGATAATATAACACAGCATATTTGGCTATTTTGTGACGTCGCAAGAAATAATGCGCTCGGCTGTGATCCTGTAAGCTCATTCACAACTTGCAGCATATAATGAGGAGCATCTGTTAAACGCCTAGTTTCAAACCTTTGGTGGCCACTTCAGACAGGTTCGCATTCTTCTGACAGCATCCAAACATCCGGTCATCAACTTGCTCAACTTCAGTGCGGCGGTTCCAGGCACGGTTGTTTTGTATAGCAGCAAAAATTCCAGCATCTAACGCGCTGGCATTACAATTGTTTGTTACTGATGCGTCACATAATGCCAAACGCTCTGCTGATAGATCGTCGCGGGCGAAACGAGACGAAATGAGTAGTAAAGGCACCGCGGGGGTACTTTTACGAAAATCTCTCAGGTCATCAACGACGTCTTCTAGATCGGCAAGATCGTCAATTTGGCAAACTGCCAGTGACCAAGCTAGAGGGAGGTCGGACAAAACGCCAAGTGCACCCTCAAGGCTATTAGTTAGCTGAACATCTTGACCTAAATCCTGAAAATGCTGTGAGATTAAATTGCCTTCAATCCTATCAGCAGCTATAATTAAGACAGGCCGACCACATTGTAGTGGAGTGGTGCGGTGGACAATTTCACGCTCGAGGCTTTTCCAGATCTCAGATGGTTTTCCGATGTCACCTGCCCACGCGTTAGGTTGCTTAATGGTGTCTGTTTGCTGAAGTTGGGGCAATGTCCGCCGGTCAAGTATGTTTCCGTTCGACCTGTCAGCAAAAGCAGTATGTCTGATTGCCTTGGGAGAGTAATCTGAACTTGCCTGTATACTATTAATCAGTCGCCCCACGACCAAAGCTCTCAAGAACTTCATAAGTCGACGTCTCAAAATGCTATCTACCCAGCGGTCAGGAAGGCTGACCGTAACTCCGAATGCTTTCACAGACGTATGTGCAGTTTTAGAAGGGCATTTCTTAGGTTTAGAAGCAGGACTCAATTTTGTTTTTTTGATAACATTAATCATTTCTCGTATCCCTACATTCTTACCAAAGACCACATTAAGTTTGGATATATAAGTTTAAATTCTTTTACTATGATTTTAATATGAAATATTTAATATATTTATTTAATATATTTATTTAATTATTTTATTTAATACTTATACTTTTTTCATTTTTTAATTAATTAAAATAATTAATAATTTTCATGTTTCACGGCTTTGTTGCACAAATCGGTTGAAAGACATGCTTCCCCTTTCCCCCAGACTGACTTAGCCTGTAGGCTTGGTGACAGGTATCCCAAGAGCGGTATAGCGGTTGAGGACTACGATGCGGATTTGGATTTCTGCGACCTGCCTTTCGAAGTCCCGCGCCATCAACGATTGGCTGAGTAGTTTCACACAATGCATCTTCGTTTCGACTCGACTTCGGCGGCGGTATCCACTCCATCGCGAGCTATGCTTGAATTTGGGTGACGCGCATCATCAGGCGACGCGGTTTGCCGTGTCACGGATCACTTCGACACCGTCATTAAATTTGATACCATCGATGACTTTTGGCAACTGGTTTCTGCTCTTGAGCCGTAGCCATTTTTTGATGCTGCCTGAATGAGTGTAAAGACCATGAGCTTTGCGGTCTTTTGTGACAGCGCGCCTTTGGTGCGTACCGTTCGGTGTCGCACAGTGGCAAACACGCTTTCTATAGGGTTTGACGTGCGCAGATGGTCCCAATGTTCAGCTGGAAAATCGAAGAATGCGAGCATCGCATCTTGATCTTTGATCAGGCAAGCTACGCCCTTTGGATATTTGACCCCATACTTCTCGGAGAACACTGTCAGCGCCGCTTCGGCTTCTTTGCGCGTCCCAGCGTGCTGAATATCGTCCAGATCTGACTTCACAGCCGGTGCCATCTGCTTTGGAAAACAGTTCAGGACATTCTTCACTTTATGCACCCAACAGCGTTGATGTTTTGTGCTTGGAAACACTCTGTCCAGTGCATTCCAGAACCCCATGGCGCCGTCACCAACAGCAATTTACGGTGCCATGGACAGCCCGCGACCCTGAAGTGGTCCTGCTTTTTAGGACAGGTATGCGGCTTGGCTAAGATGTATCTGTTTTCTGTTCATGCCGCTTTTTGTGTCTCCGCTTGGCCGAAGTATGCGGTGTCCGGCGTGCGCTTATCAAGGGCGGTGTGAGGGCGCTCGGAGTTGTAAAACCTGATCCAGCTATCAATGATCCGTTTTGCTTGGAAGCCGTCGGTGATTTCATGCAGATAGATGGCCTCCTGCTTCAGGGATCGCCACAACCGTTCGATAAAGATATTGTCCAGATAACGGCCCCGACCGTCCATTGATATTTTGATGTCAGCCTTGGTCAAAGTCGTGATCCAGTCAGCGCCTGTATATTGGCTGCCCTGATCCGTATTCATTATCTCTGGTTTGCCGTATCGAGCGATAGCCTCCTCCAGAGCCTCGACACAGAAGCTGGCATCCAGCGTATTTGAAAGCCGCCAGGTCAAAACCTTGCGGGTTGCCCAATCCATAATCGCCACCAGATACAGAAAGCCGTTCTTGACGGGGATGTAGGTAATGTCGCTGCACCAAACCTGATTGGGCCGTGTGATTGGCAACTTCCTCAGCAGGTATGGATAAATGCGGTGCTGTGGGTGCTTCTTGCTGGTGTTCGGCCCCTTATAAATGGTCTGTAATCCCGTGATGTTCATCAGGCCTCGAACACGGTGTCGCCCTGCTGAGAAGCCAGACTGCGGTAAGTAGGCCGCTATCTGGCGGCTGCCAAAGAACGGATATTTTGTGAACACCCTATCAATCTCATACATCACTTTAAGCGTCTCAGCATTCATCCCAACGGGTGTGTAATAGATCGATGAGCGGCTGATCTTGAGCAGCTTGCATTGGCGTGTCAGGCTTAAATCGGTGTTCTCTTTGCGGATCATCTCACGGCGTTCTGACGGGCTCATCGCTTTAGCCCTTGTGACAAAAAATCGTTTTCCACCGCAAGCTGACCAATCTTGGCGTGCAGGTCCTTGATCTCGCCGTCCTTGTTCTCAGCCTTCTTGACCTTGTCCGAGAATACACCGGCCATGCCCTCAATCGCCTGCCGTTTCCACGTGCTCACCTGCGTCGGGTGGAGCTGCCGCTTGGCTGCAATCTCCTGAACCGTCTTGTCACCACGCAGCGCCTCAAGCGCCACAGCAGCCTTAAACTTGTCTGAAAAGTTCCGTCGCTTCGTCATTCTCGTATCCATTCGTTCGTGTTGGATACACCTTAGCATGCTGTCCAGTTTTGCCGGACCACTTCAACCCTTTATGTCAGCCAGCAACTCATGCCAGCTTTGCGCGCTCTCCCTAAGGCCGACCTGAAAGCCAATCAGTTCTTTCTTGCCCTCAGGTGTTGCGCCGATGATCCTCAGCATACATTCAGCATTTTCCTCCATCCGGGCCTGTAGATAGACGCCATCCGCCCAGATGTAGACGTAGTGACGTGCGGACAGGTCACGCCATATCCAGGTGTCATATTGTGCCTGCCATCCTGCCGTCAGTCGCGATATGACGCTTGGCGACAGGTGGGGCGCATCAGGGCCCATAATGGCTGAGAGCGCCTCTTGGAAATCACCCGTCGAAATGCCCTTCAGATACAGCACCGGTAGCAAGGCATCCAAGCTCACCGAGCGGCGCGCCCACTTCGGTAGTATGCTCGACGTAAACCGGATCTTTTTGGACGGATCAGGTGTCGCCAGCCGGTCGCGCACCTTGGGAGGCTGGACATCCAGAGCACCAATGCCGGTTTGGATCTGCCGCTCAGGGCCAAATCCATGCCGCACGATCCGCTGGCGGCCATCATCCAACTGCTCATCGACAAAACTGGTGACAAATGCATCAGCCTCAGTTTTCAGCGCTTCCGCCAGCATCCGGCGCGTGCCCTCCCGCGCAAGTTCAGTCAAAGGATCTGCCATAGTTTCCGATTGGCTAAATGGCAGGATGTTTGTATCGTTCTTCATAGGCGTATTGCTCCTTGTGAGGTTCTGGCTGGCTTCAACACCTGCCACAATACGCCGCCCTTCAAATCACGCCATCACCCAAATTCCCGCATAACTCGAAGTCGCCGCCACAGGGTGCGACCCAGGTTTGTGGCTTAGCTAAGATGCATCTGGCTTACGTTTAGCTCGCTTTTCGTGTCTCGGCTTGGTTGAGGTAGCCTAGGAGACTTTTTGCACTCATGGCTTGCTAATGTTTTCTAGATACGTGTCATATTCTGTAACCGCTGTCCGCATTTCGTCCATATATGAATGTCGGTTGTAGACTGCCGCAACGCCGCTGATCGTTCCAGAAATATGATTCAGGAGTTTCTCTGTCACGTGGATCGGCGTACCGATCTTGGCATGGGTTGTGGCGAAGGTACGGCGAAGATCGTGCAAAGTGTAAGGCTCAATATTCTCGAGGGAAGCATCAAAGCGTTCTTTGCTTTTACCCCACCCATTAAAAACAGTTCCTGTCTCGGATCGAGATGGAAATAGATGAGGGCCTATCTCAGGGATGGTTTCCAGCACTGCTTCGACGAGATCAGCGTAGGGCAGGGTCTGCACTCGCTTGTTTTTGGTCACATCTGCGGGGATCGTGATAGTCCGTTCACCATGGCTGATCCAGTCCCATCTCATTGAGGCAACTTCGCTGCGACGCATTCCAGTTAGCACCAACAGCGAGATAATCGGCCCGAAGGGGTAGGGATGTTCTAGGGATACTTTGTAAGCTTGGATCAGTTCTTGGTCGGTCAGCACGTGATCTCTAGCTTGCGGCTTGGTTGGAGGCTTCATTGAGGCAATAGGGCTCTGATCAACATACTGCTCTCGCACTGCCCAATTCATCAGTGTTCGGATCACCACGAAGGCGTGGTTCTGTTCTGAGGAAGATGTTTTTATTTTGCGAATACGTGTCTGAATGTCTGTGCGGGTGATTTCATCCAAGCGTTTGCGACCAAATCGGAAGTGGGCGTCTAGACGTTTTCGATAGTAGTCCACGGTATTTTTCTTGTTCTTAGTTTCACAGGCTTCAAGAAAGAGATCACGGGCGTCTTTGTATGAGATGGTTCTATTCTGTTGAACACCTAACGTTATCTGAGCGAGTAACTTCTTTGCTTGGCCACGGGCTTGCTTGAGGGTGATGGTTGGGTATCGACCAAGTGTCTCCCGCTGACGGTTTACACCATGTACAACAACAAAGGATTTACTGCCCCCCTGTGAGACCCGAACACCAAAGCCTGATATTGTCTCATCCCAATATGTTGCCTGACCACGCTCAGGTAGAGGTAGGGATTTGAGTGTGATCTCGGTGAGTATGACTTTCGGCATTTCTTAGGCTCACTATAGGCTCTAAAATATCGAGTGTAGTGGTGGTTTTTGATGGTGTGCTATGTTCATGTATATCACTTATCTAACTGTTATAAAACATATTAAATTGGTGTATGTTCAGCTATGTTTTTCGAGTAACGAGAATTGAAAATCCTCGTGTCGGTGGTTCGATTCCGCCCCTGGGCACCATTTAACATATTGGTTTATATCAATAAATATTACTAACTGCACAAAGGCTATGACCGCCGCATTTGTCCTGGGTGCGGTATGGGTGTCGAAGGCTTCACATTCGGAAAACACCGGCTGCTATCTGGGTAGGGCTGCGATTGTCCCTGCTAGCTCGCTTTGGTTTCCGATACCGAGTGTCGGTAAAATGGCACTCAAGATTTCAGCAACCTTAGTTTCGGATGACCCAACTTCGTTATTAATCGCTGTTTTGATACTAATTTCGTGGAGCGAAGGGTGACTAAGTAGAAAGCGTTGGCGATCCCAGATAAATGCCCACCTTTGTTCTAGCCACGGGATGAGGCTCTCTGCAAAAACTCGATAATTCCCTATCTGTTGCGCAACTTGCAACGATTTGAACGCGACCTCATAAACCTGACGAGGTGTACCTTGTCGGTCAGCTGTAGCTACGAGCCTTTCTATAAGCAAAAGTTTTGCTAAATCTGTATGGAAATCTGGTGTAGGCCCATCGGTTCGCAGACGATCCAAAACCTCTGGTCGTATCGAGAACCCTGATGCCTCAGCGATTTCCATAGCCGCTGGCAACATCTCAAGCGCGTTGCCTTTAAACAAAAAGTTGGCACAAAAGAGCAAAATGAACTGCTCAGTTAGGTTTTGCAGTTTTGCTTGCTGTACAGTCGTAGCCAAAGGGAATGTGCCATAAGTTATATCTTTGATGTCAAGGCCACCGGAGATTGTCCCATTCGACTGGACGAACGAGAAATAAGAAATCGTGTCACGCAAGGCGCTGATGAATAGCCTTGTATCAAGTAGTGTTATGGCCTTCTTCATTTTGGCCGAACCTAAAAGCATCTGTCCCTCAAGAACCGGGCCCGCGGGCAAAAAACGCTCTAAGTTTTCTGTAATACCAACTTCGATCAATGCATGATTTTCGACTGTAGCAAGCATGTACCAAGCCATTTCAATCGGAGTGTAAAACGCACAGCAATAATGGGCCACAGAAACGGCTGCGACATAGCGCAGTTGTAGCGGAGTAAAATTCCGCCAGTTTGTGCCCTTCGTTTATTCGGAGGGCGGGAGATGTATTCTGTGGATATTTATAATCGTGTGCGCCGCGCTTGTTTGAAGGACGGTATGTCAGCCCGAGAAGCGGCTCGATATTTTAACAAGGACCGTAAGACGATCGCGAAGATGCTGCGTCATGCACTGCCACCTGGTTACCGCCGTTCAGAAGCGCCACGTCGCCCAACGCTTGATGATTATGTCGGTGTTATCGACAAGATCCTGCGCACAGATAAGGCCCTGATCAAAAAGCAGCGGCATACAGCGAAGCGTATTTTTGAACGCCTGCGCGACGAACATCGGTATGCTGGCAGCCTGACGACGGTGACTTATTACGTTCGGGAGCAAAAGCGGCGCACCAAAGAGGTGTTTGTGCCACTGTCGCATCGTCCGGGCCATGCACAGGTCGATTTTGGCGAGACCCTTGGCGTGATTGGCGGCGTAGAATGTAAGATCCACTTCTTCGTGATGAGCCTGCCGCATTCTGATGCTGTATTTGTGAAGGGGTATCCAGCTGAGACAACCGAGGCGTTTTGTGATGGCCATGTCTCGGCCTTTGCTTTCTTTGGCGGCATTCCGCAATCCATTCTCTACGACAATACCAAGATCGCCGTGGCTCGGATACTCGGGGACAGAACGCGCATCCGCACACGTCGGTTTACGGAGCTGCAGTCGCATTACTTGTTTGATGACAAGTTTGGCAGACCCGCGCGAGGGAACGATAAAGGCAACGTTGAGGGCATGGTTGGATACACCCGCCGCAACTTCATGGTTCCCGCACCTCGTTATGACAGCTTTGATGATCTGAACACACATTTGGAAGAGAAGTGTTTAGCACGTCAGGGCGATACGTTGCGGGGTCACACCCAAACTATAGGCGCACGCCTGATGTCGGATTTGGATGCTCTGATGGGATTGCCCATCGCAGAATATGAAGCCTGCGATCACGTCAGCACGCGGGCCACGTCAATCTCAATGGTGCGCTATCGCAGCAATGATTACTCGGTGCCAGTAGCCTATGCGCACCACGACGTTCACGTGCGTGGGTTTGTGCATGAGGTTATCATCGGCTGCGGCAACGAGATTATTGCGCGGCACAAACGATCCTACACATCAGCGGATATGATCTTTGACCCGTTGCACTTTTTGCCCCTGCTTGAACAAAAGGTGGGTGCCTTGGATCAGGCCGCGCCTTTGCAGGGTTGGAATTTGCCAGATGTATTTGCCACGCTGCACCGGCTGCTTGAAGCCAGAATGGGTAAGCCGGGCAAGCGGGAATATGTTCAGGTCCTTCGTCTGTTGGAGACGTTCGAAATGGATGTTGTGCAGGGTGCGATCCAGCATGCCATTGATCTGGGCGCGATTGGGTATGACGCTGTAAAACATCTTGTGCTGTGCAGAGTTGAGAAGCGGCCACCGCGATTGGATTTGGACTTCTATCCCTACTTGCCCAAGGCCAATGTCGGCACAACACGCCCGTCCAGTTACATGAGCCTGATGGGGAGGACGGCGGCATGACTGAAGCCCCTCAGATCCTTCTGCGGCATCATCTTAAACAACTGCGACTGCCAACGTTCCAAGGCGAGTATGCCAAACAGGCGCAGCTCTGTGCTGCAGAGAACAAAGACCACATCCACTACTTGGCGCGCTTGTGTGAGATGGAGTTGATCGACCGTGAACGGCGGATGATTGAACGTCGGATCAAAGCGGCGAAGTTCCCCAGCACCAAAAGCTTGGACAGCTTTGACTTCAAGATCATGCCCAGCTTGAACAAGCCGCTGACGATGGATCTGGCGCGTTGCGACTACGTGGATCGCAGGGAGAATATCATCGCCCTTGGCCCCTCAGGCACGGGCAAGACGCACATCGCTTTGGGACTTGGGTTGGCTGCGTGTCAGAGGGGACTGAAGGTTCGCTTCACAACGGCGGCAGCATTGGTCCATGACCTGATTGAAGCCCAAGATGAGCGGAGATTGCAGCGCCTTCAAAAACATCTGACAAGCCAGAACCTGTTGATCATTGACGAACTGGGCTTTGTGCCCCTCAGCAAATCGGGCGCGGAATTGCTCTTTGAAGTCATATCCCAATGCTACGAACGCGGGTCCATCATCATAACCTCGAACCTGCCCTTCGATGAATGGACCGAGGTCTTTGGCTCTGAGCGCCTGACAGGCGCGTTACTGGACCGTTTGACCCACCACGTCCACATTCTTGAGATGAACGGCGAAAGCTACAGGCTCAAACACAGCCGTAACAAACAAAAGTAAGCCCCATCCAGATCAGAACAATGGTGGCCCTAGGGCCAACATGCGCTTTGGCGCGCGTTAGCTATATGACAAGCACGCCCACCAAAGCGCCACACAAACATCACCCGAAATGGCCCCTTCTTACCCCGCGACAGAGGTCCCATTTTACTCTGCGATTGACACCAACCGAGATCATCGATGATCAAGCCCTTAAGGCCGAAGTCCCTCAATGAGTCTGCTGACTGAAACAAGACCTGTGCGACCTGTTCACGAGACTGGCCTCTCAAATTTATACTGGCCCAATCGCCCCCATTGCTATGTGCAAGAACACGCGCTGCGACTGTCTTTCCCATCCCAGCAGCACCGGAAATCCAGCAAACCCCCAAGGTCTCTAATGTTTGTCGAAGTTTTTGAAGGGCCTCGGTTCTATCTGCGAGAGCCTTTGGCAGGGGTGTTTCCGACACGGGGCTAGGCCGGACAAGTTGAGCGTTTGAAAGTTCGGTCTGCGAGGGCACCGATGCTGACAAGGCTCTCGCCATTAGTTGGTTCTGCACGTCGAATTGAGCCTTGTTTAGGGTCACGTGTGTGGCCTTCTCCAAAAGCTCTTCTAGGCCATTTCGGTCTATGAAGCGTTCATCACGATTGGGGTTTGTAGAAAGCTTTAAGATGGCTAACAGTATATTGGCTGTGCATGCTTGCGCTTGCGAGTGCACTCCACCTCTATCCAACAGAAACTTTGAAATTCTCGAATTAACTTGCCGAGCCAGAAAGCGAGTTTCAGTGGCTCCACAATCAAAGTGAATTCTTTTGAGTAACTTTTCACGAAGGCTATTGTCATCAAGGTTATCGACGAAGTCTTTCGTCTTTTTGGAAAGCTTAGAGTTCCCTAGCACTCGACGCAGCTCAGTCAGATCCCCTGATCTTGCTAAGTCCCGCCACGCGTCCAAAGTAGGCAAATCGCCCACTCGTTCGTGAAGTTTCTTCTCTTTTCCAATAGTGGAGGTCGTAAGGTGACGTAGTGTGACCTTCAAACTCGGGTTGTTAGCCTGCAATTCGACAAAGCTGTCAATGCTAGCGACAATATCATCCGAGTTTATGGTAACGCGTGCAGCAGTATCCTTAACTTGAACGGCTTGCAGCGCATTTTTTGCCGCAACGGCATAGTCCTCGGCCACCTCCAGAAAAAGAAACTCATCCTCTTTCAATTCAGTCCAAGCAAGGGCTGATTGATAGACTTGATACACGTAACCCCGAAGGGAATCGATGGCTTCTCTAGCCGTATCCCCAACGGGAGTTTTTTCTGGGGGCATTAACTACTCAACTCAAAGACCTAGTAAAGGCTTATCCCCTTTGCTCCGGCGGCACCTGATGTAGTGTGAAGCGGCTTGCCAATCTACAATGTTCTTGTATTGTTCTACCCATGCCAGCCAGATGGAAAAACGACAAACCCATGTCCCGCCCGGCGTTCGACGCCAGGTTTTCTGATGAGGAAGCGTGTTCGCATTATCTGGCGGAACATCGTTGGCCTGAGGGCTTTGTGTGTCCTTCCTGTGGCACCTGCAAGGGCTGGCCGTTAAAGCGAAATCGCGCGACTTGGGAATGTGCCGGTTGCGCACGGCAGACATCCGTGACGGCTGGCACGGTGATGCACAGCAGCCATTTGCCGTTGCGAATTTGGTTTCTTGCCGCGCACATCATCACCAGCCATTCCAACGGCATGTCAGCGCTGCAACTTCAGGCGCAACTTGGCCTTGGCAGCTACAAGACGGCGTGGCTCCTCTTGCAAAAGCTGCGGCGGTCGATGGTCAACCCTGACCGCAACCCCCTGAAAGACCTTGTCGAGATCGATGAAACAGAGATTCCGTTCCGGTCCCGGCATGATCCCGAGGACCGGCCAAAGGGTGGGCGGAGCCCGGTCGGAAAGATGTTTGTCGTCTGCGCCGTCGAGTTATCAAGAGACGGACATCCGCGCCGTATCAGGATGAAACACATTCCCGACGGCGCATCAAAGACGCTACACGGGTTCATTGGTCAGGCTGTAGAGCCTGGCGCTCACGTCATCACGGATGGCTGGCTAGGTTACGAAAATCCCCCTGCAAACACGCATGAGGCGAAGGTCGTCAGCGGCAAGAAGGCACATGACATACTCCACTGGGTCCACCGCGTGTTCTCCAACCTAAAAACGTGGGCAAAAGGCGTCTTCCACGGCCTCAGAAAATGCCATCTGCAACGCTATCTCGACGAATTTGTGTTCCGCTGGAACCGACGGCGACACATGCGAAGCGCCTTCGACACGCTGCTGGGGATCGGTGTTGGTATTGGCCCAGCGACATATCGTGATTTTGTTGAACAGCGCGCCTGAAGGCCCTTGTTCACGGCAAAAGCCACGCCCCATAAACCCACCAGATGTTACAAACTGATCCGATCCGCCTCTCAAGCCACAAGGGCGAGGTTCTGCGCCGCGTCAACATGTGGGGCAACCGGACTAAAAGGGATAAGCCTTTAACCGACATTTGGGGTTCTCGGTTAACTATTAAGTAGTTCGATCACGGCATCAGCGCCAGCGGGACTGGTAATTGCTAATGCCATTGGAGCTGCGCCACCAAGGTCCGGGTTAGGTTTCTCGAGAAACCGCATCACCAGCGCACCGTTGCCGTGGTAAACTCTGTCTGCAACCACGTATGCCCGCGCAAAATCATATAGAACCTGACTTTTCACTGGACTTAAAGGGATCTTTTCGGTTTTCGCTCGACGAAAGGCCCGTTCTGAGATGAGGTTTAGCTCCGGCTGTGAATTTAGTACCTCTAAAATTTTCTCTACGGATGCGGTAGGAAGTCCCTCTGAAACTTGGGCACTCAGTGAAACTGTGTCATTGATTTCTTCAGGTAACCCTAAAAGCTCTGAAACTCGATTGATATCTGTTGCGCGTGTGAGTTTGCCATTCATTGTCATTCTCCTTTTGCGCGACCCGCTAACAGCAATGCCAATGTATCACAACAAGCCGGGCTTAGATGCGACGGAAAGCTTGTGCGTGGCGCCGATTTCTGAGGTATTCACTTTGTGGAAAACTATGAGGATTGGGCACTAGTGAAGTGGCCCTGCTTTTCAGGACAGGTATGTGGCTTGGCTAAGATGCATCTGATTTATGTTCATGCCGCTTTTCGTATCTCCGCATGGCCAAAGTATGCGATGTCCGGTGTTCGCTTATCAAGGGCCGTGTGAGGGCGTTCTGAGTTGTAGAACCCAATCCATGTATCGATGATCCGTTTTGCTTGGAACCCATCGGTGATTTCATGCAAGTAAACGGCCTCCTGCTTCAGGGATCGCCACAGACGTTCGATGAAGATATTGTCGAGATAGCGGCCGCGTCCGTCCATTGATATTTTGATGTTGGCTTCGGTCAAATTTGTGATCCAACCCGCGCCAGTGTATTGGCTGCCCTGGACGTGTTCGTGATCTCTGGCTTGCCGTATCGGGCGATAGCCTCCTCCAGCGCCTCAACACAGAAGCTAGCATCCAGCGTATTTGAGAGCCGCCAAGTCAGCACTTTTCGCGTTGCCCAGTCCATGATCGCCACCAGATACAAAAAACCATTCTTGACGGGTATGTAGGTGATGTCGCTGCACCAGACCTGATTGGGTCGGGTGATTGCCAACTTTCTCAGCAGGTATGGATAAATGCGGTGCTGTGGGTGCTTCTTGCTGGTGTTCGGCCCCTTGTAGATGGCCTACAACCCCCTCTCAGCGATGCTTTGCATCGCCTGCCGGGCACAAGGCATGATGTTCATCATGCGACGAACACGATGCCGACCCGCAGAGAACCCTGACTGGGGCAAATAGGCTGCTATCTGTCGGCTGCCAAAGAATGGATATTTCGTAAATATCCGATCAATCTCATGCATCAGCTTAAGCGTCTCAGCATTCACCCCAACTGGTGTGTAATAGATCGACGAACGGCTGATCTTGAGCAGCTTACACTGGCGCGTCAGGCTCAGTTTTGTGTTCTCTTTGCGGACCATCTCGCGGCGTTTTGATGGGCTCACCCCGGTGAATTCGCTTTAGCGAAATAACCTGTCTTCAGCCCTTGTGACAAAAAAACGTTCTCCACCGCTAACTGACCAATCTTGGCGTGCAGCTCTTTAATCTCACCGGCCTTGTTCTCAGCCTTTTTGACCTTGTCGGTAAAAAACCCGGCCATGCCTTCGATCGCCTGTCGTTTCCATGTGCTCACCTGGGTTGGGTGGAGCTGCCGCTTGGCCGCAATCTCCTGAACCGTCTTGTCACCGCGCAGCGCCTCAAGCGCCACAGTAGCTTTAAAGTTGTCTGAAAAGTTCCGTCGCTTTGTCATCCTCGCATCCATTCGTTCGTGTTGGATACATCTTAGCACGCTGTCCAGTTTTGCCGGACCACTTCAATTATATTTTGTTGACCGTTCCTGTACTAAAGCCTCTTGCTCGCCGACAGCATATTGCTGGGCTGCGGTCTTAGAGGTATTAAGCCTCAGGTCGTCCGCGCGAGTGGAATTGTCCGCAGCTGCGATGCTTGTGAACAGGCTCAAGGCGAGGCTCGTCGTTGTAATCAGTTTCATGGCTTTTCCTTTCGTTTCAGTCAATTCAGTTTTGCTTCCCGCTTGAAGGAACGAAGTTTTGGAGGTTTTCCATCCTCGTTCAGGGCGCATCTCTCCGTTCAGGCTGCGGACGCGGCGGGATAGCCTGCTTCTTCAAGCACGGCTTCTAATTCGGCGCGCGACGCATTTGACGTCACCACGACCTTCCGGTTCGGCGGATCGGTCGCGATATCGGCCTTGGCATCCACGGAACGAATTTCAGCGATCACGCTTTTCGCGCAGCCGCCGCAGGACATGTTTTTGATGTGAAACTGCATGAGAATCTACTTGGTTTAGCTCATGCATAGCCAAATGGGGTCTCCCACCGTTGGAAGGTCAAGAGGCAAAAAAATTATTATCTTTCCCTTGGCCTTACCATCGCTGGAAGTCCCATCTTCATTTGTGAGTGATAGATTCGAAAAAAGGAGATGGTGATGAACGCACCGGTAAGAACGCATTCGCAAGATCAGGATAAGGTGTATTTGCCAATCGAAGGGATGACCTGCGCCTCTTGCGTCGGCCGTGTCGAGGCGGCGTTGAAAGCCGTGCCCGGCGTCGTCAGCGCAAACGTGAATCTGGCAACGGAGAAGGCCGAGATAACGCTGTCTGCCCCGGTCGCGCGCGACGTGCTGGCGGCCGCGGTTCGAGGCGTCGGGTACGATGTTCCGACCGGCTCGATCGACCTGGCGATCAGCGGCATGACCTGCGCCTCCTGCGTCGGCCGGGTGGAAAAGGCGCTGAAGGCGGTGCCCGGCGTGGCCACCGCCACAGTCAACCTGGCGACCGAGCGAGCCCACGTGACGGGGGACGCGGACCTGGCGGCGTTGATCGAGGCGGTCGCGAAGACCGGCTATGACGCAAAGCCCATCGACCGGAGCGGCGACGAACATGCCGAAACGGCGGCCCGCAAAGATGCAGAGGAAGCCGCACTCAAGCGCGACCTGACCCTGGCGGCCGCATTGACGGTTCCTGTTTTCGTTCTGGAGATGGGCAGCCACCTCATTCCTGGCATGCATGAGCTGATCATGAACACGATCGGCCTGCAGGCTAACTGGTACATCCAGTTCGGCTTCACGCTGCTGGTACTCGCCATTCCGGGGATCCGCTTCTACACCCACGGCTTTCCGATGCTGCTGCGCGGCGCGCCGGACATGAACAGCCTTGTCGCGGTCGGCACGTCCGCCGCGTTCCTCTATTCGGTCGTGGCGACCTTCGCGCCGTCCCTGCTGCCCGCCGGTACGGTGAACGTCTATTTCGAGGCGGCCGTCGTCATCGTCACTCTGATCCTGCTCGGCCGGTATCTCGAAGCGCGCGCCAAGGGCCGCACGTCGGAGGCAATCAAGCGCCTCGTCGGCCTCCAGCCCAAGATGGCGCGCGTGCGCCGTGAAGGCCAGACCACCGAGGTCGCCGTCGCCGACGTCGCCCCCGGCGATATCATCGAGGTGCGGCCCGGCGAGCGGGTGCCGGTCGACGGCGCGGTGATCGAAGGCAAGAGCTATATCGACGAGTCCATGATCACCGGCGAGCCGGTTCCTGTCCAAAAATCGAAAGGCGCTGAAGTGGTTGGCGGTACGGTCAACCAGACTGGTGCGCTGGCTTTCGAGGCGACCGCCGTTGGGGCCAATACGATGCTTGCGCAGATCATCCGCATGGTCGAGGAAGCGCAGGGATCGAAACTGCCGATCCAGGCCGTGGTCGACAAGGTGACGATGTGGTTCGTGCCCGCTGTCATGCTGGCAGCCACGGCGACCTTCATCGTCTGGATGATCTGGGGGCCCGAACCCGCGCTCACCTTCGGTCTGGTCAACGCGGTGGCCGTCCTGATCATCGCATGCCCCTGCGCCATGGGCCTCGCCACGCCGACCTCGATCATGGTGGGCACCGGGCGCGGAGCTGAGATGGGCGTGCTCTTCCGCAGAGGCGAAGCCTTGCAGCTTCTGAAAGAGGCGAAGGTCGTGGCACTCGACAAGACAGGCACCCTTACCGAAGGCAAACTGGACTTGTCACGCTTACGTTCCGGTCTCTGAACTCTTTTATGCGGCCTTTCGTTCAAATGCCAAGGGGCTTTTACCACCTAGCGACGAGTGCCTGCGCCTTGGATTATAAAATCCGTTGATATACTGGAATATAGCACCTTCTGCCTGACGGCGTGTATCCCATCGGTTACGCCAGATCAGCTCAGCCTTGATGGATTTAAAGAACGTCTCAACCATAGAGTTGAAGCTCCTATATTCGTCAAGCAGCAATTTTGATGGTTTGTGGCACGCAGAGTTGGCTGTAAATCTCCCGGACGATGTAACGCTTCAGGCATCGAATGATTTCGCTTTTGCTTTTGCCATCTTTCGTACGTTTTTTGACATAAGCAAGCGTCGGTTCGTGGCTGCGCATCCTGACGATGGCGACACGGTAGAGCGCAGCGTTGGCTTGTCTGTTTCCTCCTCTGTTGAGACGGAAACGGTGCGTTTTCCCACTTGATGCAGGGATGGGACAAACGCCACAGAGTTTGGCAAATGCAGCCTCAGATCGGATGCGCGTGGGATCATCGCCAACGAGGATTAGCATCTCTGCGACTGTCATTGTCGCAATTCCGTGGGATTGCATCAGGTCCGGAGCGCGTTTGATGACAAGTCGCTCCAGTTCTTTATCGTGACCCAGAATCTCTTCATGTAGCAATAGCCACCGTCGTGCCAAAGCTCGCATGGCTGCTTTGGCAGAAGCTAATGTATTAAGTATATCACCGGGTCTGAAGGCCGCGATATGCCGGATCAATCCGATCTTACCTTTGATCTGATCCAGTACTTCACGCAGATCAGCTGGTGCATTGATGATCAGTGTTTTCAGGGTCACCATCGCCTGTGAACGTGACTTAACAGCCGTGTCACGGGCTATCTTCAGATGCCTGATCATCTCCGACGATCCCGTTTGGGTTTTAGGGCGGGAATTTGCCTGTCCAGATAAAACTGACCGAGCGGCACCTTCTGCGTCGAGGCTGTCGGTCTTGCCTTGAGTATAGCGCAGCTGGCGATTGGGTCTCGTAACCTCAACAACATGGTGCCCTTGTGCAAGCAAGCAGCGCGATAGACCGGCACCGTAAGAGCCCGTCCCTTCGATTCCAAAAGCTTGGACATGACCCAGGCCACAAGACCAGCGTTCCAGTTCCAGATATCCCTTTGAGTTCGCAGGGATGGAAAGTGCTGCTAGGCGGGTGCCTTGCGTATCAATCGCGACAGCAACATGTGTTGCCTTATGCGTATCGATGCCGATGATAATTGGATGTCTGATCTTCATGTTGTCCCCTTAGGTTGAGAATGCCCAGGCAACATTCTGAGAGGACAGGACTGTGATGGGGCGTCCCCGTCATGCTCCTATGAGGTCACATCTCACCCGTCGCCGGGGCGACTTGACGGTCGACACGTCAATACAATGACACGCAGTCAATCGTAACATGGGTCAGGCCATCAAGCCGCAATACCATACTCACAATCATAACAATTTCCCTTGCCGCTCATCGAGATCTTGAAGCCGTGCTTGGACAGGCGCTTCTGATACTCATTTGAGCAATATTGCGAACCACGATCCGTATGGTGAATGCAATCCTCCGGTGGTTGGCGCAAAGCAACGGCCATATCTAACGCCCGGATTGCCAGATCCTTCTTCATGCGGTTACTGACAGCCCAGCCGATGACGCGGCGAGAATACAGGTCAAGGATGACGGCAAGATACAGCCAGCCCTCACTTGTCCAGATGTAGCTGATGTCGCCAGCCCATTTCTGATTGGGGCCAGTCGCTGAGAAATCTTGATCCAACAGATTTGGTGCGATGTTGAACGTGTGGTTGCTGTCCGTTGTCGCCTTGTACTTCTGGGTTCTGATGATCTTGATGCCATTCTCGCCCATCAGACGTCCGACCCTACGATGGCCCACCTTCAATCCCAATTCTTGCAGTTCCTCGGTCATCCGAGGCCGCCCATAGCTTTGCAGGCTTAAGCGATGCTGTTCACGGATATGAGCTAGGATCACCATATCATCTCGTTGTCGCTGGCTCATCGGGCGAACCCGCCACGCGCGGAAACCACGTGATGTGACCCGCATAACGCGGCACAGAAACTCAACTGGCCATTCTTCTTTCCAGACGTCGATGAAAGCAAACCTCACCGGCTTTGGCCTGCAAAGAAGATCGCCGCCTTTTTTAACACTTCCCTCTCCTCGCGCAGCAGACGGACTTCCTTGCGAAGCCGCGTGTTCTCCTTCTCAACGTCTTGATGCGGTCCTGACATCAGGTCATCGTGTTGATGCTGTTGAACCCATTTGTTCAGCGTCGAAAGCCCAACCCCTAAATCTGATGAAAGTTGAGGCCGCGTTAACCCACTCGTCGTCGCCATGCGCACCGCATCACGCCGAAACTCATCTGTGTATCTCTTTGCCATTCTCTATCTCCTTCATAGCAAACATTGCTCGAAAGAGACGGGAACTAAACCGTGACAAGACCAAACCGCTGACCGATCTTGATCTGGCCGAAGGTTTCGACCGGAAAGACGTTCTTGCCAGGATCGCGGCCGTCGAAGTTCAGTCCGAGCATCCCATCGCACGGGCCATCGTCGAAGCGGCCAAGGCCGAAGGGCTCGATCTGCCGAAAGTGACGGGGTTCGATTCTGTGACCGGGTTCGGCGTCGGAGCCAAAGTCGAAGGCGTACGTGTCGAGATTGGTGCCGACCGCTTCATGGCCAAGATCGGCCTCGATACGGCGCTGTTCAGAGAAACCGCCAACCGGCTCGGCGACGAAGGCAAGACCCCGCTTTACGTGGCGATCGACGGAAAGCTTGCCGCCATCGTGGCGGTCGCCGATCCCATCAAGGAGACGACGCCCGAGGCGATCAAAGCGCTGAATGATCTGGGGCTGAAGGTCGTGATGATCACCGGCGACAACCGCCGCACGGCGGAGGCCATCGCCCTACGTCTTGGCATCGACGAGATCGTGGCTGAGGTGCTGCCTGACGGCAAGGTGGACGCGGTGAAGCGCCTGAAAGCCAAGTATGGCCGACTGGCTTTCGTGGGCGACGGCATCAACGATGCGCCCGCGCTGGCCCAGGCCGACGTCGGCCTTGCCATCGGCACCGGCACCGATGTGGCCATCGAAGCGGCCGATGTGGTTCTGATGTCGGGCAGCCTGAAAGGTGTGCCGAACGCGATCGCGATCAGTCAGGCGACGATCCGCAACATCAAGCAGAACCTGTTCTGGGGCTTCGCCTACAACACGGCTCTGATCCCGGTGGCGGCGGGCGCGCTCTATCCCTCCTTTGGCCTGTTGCTGTCGCCGATCTTCGCAGCGGGTGCCATGGCACTCTCCAGCGTGTTCGTGCTGGGCAATGCGCTGCGATTGCGCCGTTTCAAGGCCCCGATGCAAGGCGATGTGGCTCCCGAGAGTGAAGCTGTGCAACAGCCGCATCTTGCCGCCGCAGAGTAAGCGCGAAAGAAAATCAGGCTCCGGGTCCTATCCGGCCCGGAGCCTGCCCAACAAATCCAATGGAGGACATCATGGTCTTCGGAACTGATGCAGACTTAGCCATCGACTTAACAATCTATATGACGCCGACCTGCCCGGATTGCCACGCCCTCAAGGCATGGCTCGATCGCGAGGGCATCCCCTACGACGAGCGCGACCTGACCGATCAGGCCATCATGGAGGACGCTATGGCACGCTACGGCGTGCGGGTCGCACCGATCACCGTCGGAGACGGTTGGTTCGCCTATGGCCCTTTTACAAAGCAGAAACCCGAGATCGAAGCGGCGCTTCGGGAAAGGGTGTGAATCATGGCGCAAACCGACGTAAAACCCGCCCCATCAAGCAAGCAAACGCCAAGCGGCGGTTATAATGCGCCACTGCCATCTGGTCCGCCATCATAGGGTAGCGAGGAACATCAGAAACTTGGCCTGACTTGTGCTCAGCTTCACCTATTTGAAGTTGAAGCTGTGTGACTGCACTAGGTAAAAGTTTGAGGGCTCGGTGGTAATCGCCACCCAAAGGTAAGCGCAATTCACTTTTGCCAACGATGGCACGCAAATCTTTTGGCACAACTAACCGTGCGTGGAAGCGCCCTGAGCGATTGACTAAATGCCTGACTTTCCCGGCCATAGCCAGCTCAGTTTGTAACCATCAAGCGGCCCTAGGGCCAAGATTGCAAGGGTTTTATTTGTTATCAAGGGGTTAATCTGGTGCTGCTGGAGAGAATCGAACTCTCGACCTCTCCCTTACCAAGGGAGTGCTCTGCCAGTGAGCTACAGCAGCGACCGATGAGCGCGGAGTAGACGCAAAACATGTAATCTGCAAGCCCTCTCTGGACGGTTTTTGCGGCATCAGGTAACAAGCGGTATGAGCAGTAAATCGAACCCCAAACCGGCCCAAACACGCGAAGATCGCTTAAAGGCCGCGTTGAAAGCAAACCTTGGACGGCGTAAGGCACAAGCGCGTGCCAAGGCGACAAAACAAGCGGATGAGCAAGCCGCACAAGAACCCGCTGCGACTGCGCCACATCAGCCCGGTGCGACTGCGCCACATCAGAAAGAATAACAGGCATGGATTCCATCGTTGTACGAGGCGGCAAAGCGCTGTCAGGCCAGATCGAAATTGCAGGCGCAAAGAACGCAGCATTGGCGCTCATGCCTGCGACATTGTTAAGCGATGAACCGCTGACGCTGACCAACACGCCACGTTTGTCCGACATTAAGACCATGACTGTGTTGCTGGAATCGCTGGGCGCTGAGATTTCGTCGCTCCAAGACGGTAAGGTGCAGACGATGTCATGCCATGGGTCGATCAACACGACCGCTGATTACGACATCGTGCGCAAGATGCGGGCCTCAAATTTGGTCTTGGGGCCTTTGTTGGCACGCGAAGGTCACGCGATTGTATCGCTCCCGGGGGGGTGCGCCATTGGTGCGCGGCCAATGGATATTCACACTGACGGTCTCACGAAGATGGGCGCGCAGATCGACCTTAGGAACGGGTATCTGCATGCCAAGGCGGAGGGCGGAAAGCTGAAGGGTGCTGTGATAGATTTTCCGTTCGCCAGCGTCGGCGCGACGGAAAATATCATGATGGCCGCGACGTTGGCTAAAGGCACAACCGTTATTAATAATGCCGCGCGTGAGCCCGAGATTGTCGATCTGGCGTCTTGCCTGCGCAAAATGGGCGCGCAGATTGATGGCGATGGCACGTCCACGATCACCATTCAGGGCGTCGATCGTTTGCACGGCGCGACGCACCCCGTTGTAACGGACCGCATCGAACTTGGCACTTATATGCTGGCGCCAGTGATTGCCGGTGGAGAGGTGGAATGTATCGGCGGGCGGATGGAATTGGTCGGTGCATTTGCAGAAAAACTTGACGCAGTTGGCGTCAGCGTTGAGGAAACCAAGGTTGGTCTGAAGGTTAAGCTGAACGGCGACCGCCCGCGTGCGGTGAACGTTAAGACCGAACCCTTCCCGGGTTTCCCGACGGATCTACAGGCGCAGATGATGGCGATGCTGTGCTTTGCTGATGGCACGTCCGTGCTGGAAGAAAAGATATTCGAAAACCGCTTTATGCACGCGCCGGAACTGGTGCGCATGGGCGCAAACATCGAAGTCCACGGCGGCACGGCGACTGTCACGGGCGTCGACAAAATGAAGGGCGCGCCGGTGATGGCGACAGATCTTCGTGCGTCGGTGTCACTGATCCTTGCAGGGTTGGCTGCGAACGGTGAAACGCAGGT
Source organism: Octadecabacter antarcticus 307 (assembly GCF_000155675.2). Lineage (GTDB taxonomy): Bacteria > Pseudomonadota > Alphaproteobacteria > Rhodobacterales > Rhodobacteraceae > Octadecabacter > Octadecabacter antarcticus. The sequence goes on along the minus strand of NC_020911.1, from coordinate 2,913,916 downwards.
GAACCGCGTGTACCATCTCGATCGTGGCTATGAAAATGTTGCAGAAAAACTGGGCCGCGTTGGTGCGGATATTGAGCGGGTGGCAGGACGATGAATACTTCAGCAAACGACGCAACCTTTGAAGACGGAAACGAAGCGCCCTTACGCCTGAAAGCGTACGATGCCGAGGATCTGGCCGTGCTGTCGGGCCTTGTGCAAGATGCGGTTTTTCCGGGAGCTGAAATGAAATGGGATCGCGCAGCACGTCGGTTTGCGCTGCTGTTGAACCGGTTTCGTTGGGAAGATGCCGACAAGGCAGAGGCCCGGAAGCGCGATTACGAACGGGTTCAGTCTGTGCTGGTAATTGAGGACGCGATGCGCGTGCAGGCCAGTGGCGTCGATGTGCGTGATGGCGATATGGTCTTGTCGGTGCTGAACATGGTGTTTGAGGCTGGAACTGACGGCGGTGGTTTCGTAGTGCTGACACTTGCGGGCGACGGTGCGATACGGATTGATGTCGAAGCGCTAGAAGTTGTTCTAAAGGACGTCACGCGGCCCTATTTGGCACCGTCAAAGGCGATGCCGAAACACGACGACTAGACCGTGGTGTCAGACAGCAGGAGTTCTAAATGCCACAGTTTTTAGAGATATCAGACAGTAATTTTGAGACCGCATTTCAGGCGTTGCTTGGCGCTAAGCGCGAGGATTCGCCAGATGTGGACGCTGTTGTTGCGGACATCATTGCAGACGTGCGCGCGCGCGGGGATGCGGCTGTTCTTGACTTAACGGCGAAATTTGATCGATTGCACTTGGACGCAGATGGCCTGCGGTTCACCAGTGTTGAGATTGAAGATTATTGCGCGCAGGTTAGCGACGAAGACCGTGCAGCGCTTGAATTGGCAGCGACGCGCATTCGGGATTATCACCTGCGCCAAATGCCCGAAGATGCATTCTGGACGGACGATGCGGGTGCGTCGCTGGGGTGGCGTTGGACGCCTGTGTCGGCTGCTGGATTGTATGTTCCCGGCGGTATTGCGACCTATCCATCATCAGTTTTGATGAACGCGGTGCCTGCGAAGGTTGCTGGCGTGGGGAGGTTGGCGATGGTTGTGCCGACGCCGGACGGGGCGGTGAACCCCCTTGTCCTGATGGCGGCGCGGATCGCGGGCGTGGACGAAATTTACCGTATCGGTGGTGCGCAGGCGGTGGCGGCGCTGGCCTATGGCACCGAAACGATAGCACCCGTGGATAAGATCACTGGTCCGGGCAACGCCTATGTCGCGGCGGCGAAACGGCGGGTGTTTGGCAAGGTCGGGATCGACATGATCGCGGGGCCATCAGAAATTTTAGTGATTGCTGATAAAGACAATGACCCCGACTGGATCGCGCTTGATTTGCTGTCACAGGCTGAACACGACGAGAACGCGCAGTCGATCCTGATCACGGATGACGCTGCTTTCGGTCAGGCCGTGGCAAGTGCAATCGAGGCGCGATTGCTGACATTGGAACGCCGCGCGGTGGCGGGGCCAAGCTGGCGTGATTACGGCGCAATTATTACAGTGAAAGACATGGCGCAAGCCGTTGTGTTATCAGATAGAATTGCACCTGAGCATCTTGAGATTTGCGTCGCGGATGCCGATAGTCTGGCTGATCAGATCACCCACGCTGGCGCGATATTTATTGGCGCTTGGACGCCAGAAGCCATTGGCGACTATGTCGGCGGGCCGAACCATGTGCTGCCGACGGCGCGGTCGGCGCGGTTCTCAAGCGGGTTGTCGGTGATGGATTTCCTCAAACGTACAACGCTTGCAAAAATGACGCCCGATGCGCTGGCGGCGATCGGTCCGGCTGCAGAACGGCTTGCCATTTCCGAAAGTTTGCAAGCTCATGGGCTTAGCGTGCGTGCTAGGATCGACAAGTTGAACCGGGGTTAGGGCATTGGCAAAGATAATCCACATTGATCTGGACGACAGTGCGCTACCGCCGCCGACGCCCGAGATTGAACAAGAACGCAAAGTGGCGATGTTCGATCTGCTTGAGGACAACTCCTTTGTTCTGCCTGAGCGCGACAGCAAGGAGGTTCCGATTGGGCCGTATCGGTTGGGGCTTTCAATCCGTCAAAAGCGATTGGTATTCGAAATAAATACCGAAAATGGTGAAGCTGCGGGTGAGTTTCATCTGTCCCTCGGCCCGTTCCGCCAAGTCGTGAAAGATTATTTCCTGATCTGCGAAAGCTATTTTGACGCGGTCAAAACCGCCGCCCCAAACCAGATTGAGACGATTGATATGGCGCGGCGTGGCATCCACGATGAGGGTGCGCGTATCCTACAAGAGCGTCTGGAGGGGAAGGCGGAGGTCGACTATGACACCTCCCGACGCCTGTTTACGCTCATCTGTGTTTTGCATTTCGGGGGCTAGTTTGGATCGATTGCCACAGTCCATTCTATTTTGTTGTGACCACAATTCTGTGCGCTCGCCCATGGCTGAAGGTTTAGCGAAAAAGTTGTATGGAACAGGCGTTTATCTTCAATCTGCAGGTGTAAAGTCCGACCTTGATATTGATGGTTTCGCAGTATCGGTGTGCATGGAATTGGGGATTGAGCTTTCGCGCCACCGCAGCCGGTCTTTTGATGAAATGGTGCAATGGGGTGATGATTTGTCGTCGTTCGATTTGGTTGTCGCTTTATCGCCCGCCAGCCAGCGCCGCGCACAGGAATTGACGCGCCATGCGCACCTTGATGTTGAATACTGGCCAATTTTGGACCCAACGGGGTTGGGCGAAGGCCGCGACGACCGTCTGGCGTCCTATCGCCAGGCCCGCGACCAAATCCATAGCCGCCTGATCGCCCGTTGGGGCAACGGGGATAGCGAAGAATGACAGTTTCGTAAAAATCTTTGCCCATGTGTTGCATGGTTTGCCCAAAATTCGGGGTCGGTGATTGCGCGCATCAAAGACATTACAAGGGTTAAGGTTCAGTTAGCCCTTGAAAATCCCTGCGCCCCAGCGCATTTACCCCCTGTCCGCAAGTTCGCGGACGTTTTTGATGGAGAGAACATGGCCAAGGAAGAACTGCTCGAATTTCCAGGCGTCGTAAAAGAACTCTTGCCGAACGCGACATTCCTGGTCGAGCTGGAAAACGGCCATACGATCATCGCGCATACGGCAGGCAAGATGCGAAAGAACCGCATCCGTGTCCTTTCAGGCGACAAGGTGCAGGTCGAGATGACCCCCTATGATTTGACCAAGGGTCGGATCAATTATCGGTTCAAATAATTCTCGGATGAGACTTATTTTAGGCTCCGGTTCCCCGCGACGGTTGGAGCTTTTGGCGCAGCTTGGGCTGACGCCCTATGCTGTGCGCGCACCTGAGATTAACGAAGACCCGAAAGAGGCTGAAAAACCGCGCGACTACGTGCGGCGCATGGCGCAGGAAAAGGCGCAGGCATCCGTGTGCGCGGATGATGAGGTCGTGCTTTGCGCGGATACCACGGTGGCGGTGGGTCGCCGTATTTTGGGCAAGCCTGCTGACGCAGTTGAGGCTGAGGCGTTTTTGCGGCTGATGTCGGGGCGTCGCCATAAAGTGATTACTGCAATTGCGGTCAAAACGCCGAATGGTATCCGCGTGAAGGATGTCGTGACGGACGTGAAGATGAAACGCCTGAGTGACGTTGAGATCGCAGGCTATATTGCAACGGACGACTGGCGCGGCAAAGCGGGTGGCTATGCCATTCAAGGACCAGCCAGCGCGTTTATTCCGTGGATTTCTGGATCTTATTCGGGGGTGGTCGGGCTGCCGTTGGCGGAGACCGCGAATTTATTACAATCATCAGGTTTGGTGATGTGGTCCCAACAGGTGCCGCAGAACATAAAGGAAAATTCATGAAGGGACGGATGATCGTTCTGGACCACGTGGCGGGCCGTGAAGCGGCGGCGCTGCTGGTCGATGGAAAACTGCAAGATTTGATGATCGACGATGAGGGCGCGCCGCGCCCGGGTGCGATTTTTCGTGCGATTTGTGATCGTCCGTTGAAAGGGCAGGGTGGCATGATGCTGCGCCTGCCGGACGGTGAGACGGCATTTCTGCGCCAAGGAAAGGGGCTCGCGCCCGGACAGGCTATACTGGTGCAGGTAACCGGCTACGCCGACGATGGCAAAGCCATTCCTGTAACCGACCGTGTGCTGTTCAAATCGCGCTATGCCATTGTGACGCCCGGGAAATTGGGGATCAACGTCAGCCGCTCGATCAAGGATGATGACGTGCGGAACCGCGTTTTGGCCTGCGCCCATGATGAGGGCGTGAGCGAGGGGTTCGGTTTGATCTTGCGCTCCTCCTGTGAAGGCGGGGCAGACGCAGATATCATCGAAGACATCGCCGCGATGGACGCTATGGCATCTGCGATTATGGCGGACAGCGATGGTGTGGCCGAAGCGTTGACAGACGGCGATGGGCCACATGGTTTGGCGTGGCGCGAATGGGTCGAACCCGCGACAGTTGTGACGGACGCAGGTGGGTTTGAACACCACGGCGTGTTGGACCAGATGACGGCGCTGAGTTCTGCGCGTGTCGGGCTTGAAGCGTCAGCGTTTATGTATGTCGAACCCACGCGCGCATTGATCGCGGTAGACGTGAACACGGGCGGCGATACATCGCCAGCGTCTTCGCTGAAGGCCAACATAGCGGCGTCAAAGGCACTGCCACGCGAATTGCGCTTGCGCGGGCTTGGCGGGCAGGTGGTGATTGATATGGCACCAATGTCCAAGGCGCACCGCAAGCAGATTGAATCGTCACTGCGCAGTGCGTTTCGCGCCGACAGCATCGACACAGCATTGGTTGGCTGGACCCCACTGGGCCACTATGAGCTGCAGCGCAAACGCGAAAGGCTGCCAATCCCGATGGAGGCGCTGTAATGGCCTGTCCTATCTGTAAAAAAGAGACCCATGCTGATGGGGTGGGTGGCTCCTGCTCCAACCAGCGTCGCAATGCGCGATAATGTATGTGTCGAAACTTACTTATGACAGGAGCCACCCCATGCAAGTTACCACAATAGGCGTTGATCCATCGACCGGCAGGCGAATGCGCAGTAATCGCTGAGAGGTTGGCCAAGAACATTTTTCAAGTTCATGGGATCACTGAAGACGAAGAGGTCGCCTTCAACCGGCCTTTGAGACGCGCACAGCTATTGCCGTTCTTCTCCAAGATTGATCCCTGCCTGATTGGCATGGAGGCCTGTAGCAGTGCGCATCATTGAGCTCGGGAGTTAACAGTGTTGGGCCACGATGTCCGCCTGATCCCACCGATTTATGTCAAACCATACGTCAAGCGCGGCAAGTCTGATGCGATCGATGCAGAGGCCATTTGTGAAGCGGTGACACGCCCGACGATCATTGCCGGCAGGTGAAGCTTGTATTCACCGAGAGGGCGGTTTGTTGCGATAAAGACCGTTGAACAGCAAGCTTTTTTGTCACTCAATCGCGCACGGGCTCTGCTGAACTTCGTCCCTGAAACCGGACAGTTTATTTATTGACCCTATGCGGCCATTTCCCAAGTCATATTATTGAAGGCCTGTTGCGGCGTTTGATATCCGTCGCCGGAATGGCGACGCTGGCGGTTATAGAATACCTCGATGTATTCAAAGATTACAGCCTTGGCCTGGGCGCGTGTTTTGAAGCGCTGATGGTGCACCAGTTCCTTTTTCAGTGAGGCAAAGAAACTCTCCATAGGTGCATTGTCGAGGCACTCGCCCTTGCGGCTCATGGACTGGGTAAGCTTCGCCTTTTTGATCAACTTGCGATAGTCCCCAGCAGCATATTGGCGGCCCCTATCCACTGCCCGGCAGGGTTATGCGAAGCATGATCCCGAGAGGGGGTGTCGATATAGGTGATGCCGGCCAGCCAAACGGTATTAGGCGTCTGGCTGTGGAACTTCTGTTCCAGCAAGTTTGGCCCCTCTCGGCAGATTGCTTCGCAATCGCCTGCCCATTGCCGGCAGCACATACGCAGTATGTGTGAGAGGGGGCAATGGAAGGCTTCAGCTCATGATCGCTGTCCGTCGTGATTGGCTTTCTACGCTTGCGAAGAAGCGAAGACACCTTGTTTTCCTTCATTATTCTGGCAACACGACGTTCAGAGACGACCTCACTATCCGCCAGCAAGTCTTGGTGAATACGCTTTGATCCATAGCATTTCTTACTGACCTTGAAGAAGGTTTTAATCTTGGGAAGCAACTCCTGATCTCGGGCCTCACGATTAACTTGACGTTGATCGCGTGCAGGCTGACTGGCTGGAAATCCGTAGAACCAGCCCCGGGATATCTCCAGGAGACGGCATAATATTGAAACCGCATATTGCGCTTTATGGGCAGTGATGAAAGTGCGCTTGCTCGTCATGGTTTCACCGCCCGCGTTGCGAAAAAAGCGGATGCTTTGTGCAAAATCTCCACGTCCTGAGCAAGCCGCTTGTTGTCTTTGCGAAGGCGGACCAATTCAGCCGCATCGGCTTGCTGACGCAGTTTGGCTTCAACTGAGCCAAATGCCTCGATCTCAAGCCGCCACGTCTTCAGCTGTGGACCAGTAATCCCGAGCTCCTTGGCAACGCAGCCTTGCGTCGCCCCAGGCGCGTACAGTCACTCAACTGCCCCGGCCTTATAATCGTCTGTGTACTTCCGCCGCTGTTGTCCCATCTGGTGCCCCTTTCACGGACAGGGGTAAAGTACCCCTGAAGTGGTCCTGCTTTTCAGGACAGGTATGTGGCTTGGCTAAGATGCATCTGATTTATGTTCATGCCGTTTTTCGTATCTCCGCATGGCCAAAGTATGCGATGTCCGGTGTTCGCTTATCAAGGGCCGTGTGAGGGCGTTCTGAGTTGTAGAACCCAATCCATGTATCGATGATCCGTTTTGCTTGGAACCCATCGGTGATTTCATGCAAGTAAACGGCCTCCTGCTTCAGGGATCGCCACAGACGTTCGATGAAGATTTTGCCGAGATAGCGGCCGCGTCCGTCCATTGATATTTTGATGTTGGCTTCGGTCAAAGTTGTGATCCAACCCGCACCAGTGTATTGGCTGCCCTGGACGTGTTCATGATCTCTGGCTTGCCGTATCGGGCGATAGCCTCCTCCAGCGCCTCAACACAGAAGCTAGCATCCAGCGTATTTGAGAGCCGCCAAGTCAGCACTTTTCGCGTTGCCCAGTCCATGATCGCCACCAGATACAAAAAACCATTCTTGACGGGTATGTAGGTGATGTCGCTGCACCAGACCTGATTGGGTCGGGTGATTGCCAACTTTCTCAGCAGGTATGGATAAATGCGGTGCTGTGGGTGCTTCTTGCTGGTGTTCGGCCCCTTGTAGATGGCCTGCAACCCCCCTCTCAGCGATGCTTTGCATCGCCTGCCGGGCAAGGCATGATGTTCATCAGGCGACGAACACGATGCCGACCCGCAGAGAACCCTGACTGGGGCAAATAGGCTGCTATCTGTCGGCTGCCAAAGAATGGATATTTCGTAAATATCCGATCAATCTCATGCATCAGCTTAAGCGTCTCAGCATTCACCCCAACTGGTGTGTAATAGATCGACGAACGGCTGATCTTGAGCAGCTTACACTGGCGCGTCAGGCTCAGTTTTGTGTTCTCTTTGCGGATCATCTCGCGGCGTTTTGATGGGCTCACCCCGGTGAATTCGCTTTAGCGAAATAACCTGTCTTCAGCCCTTGTGACAAAAAAACGTTCTCCACCGCTAACTGACCAATCTTGGCGTGCAGCTCTTTAATCTCACCGACCTTGTTCTCAGCCTTTTTGACCTTGTCGGTAAAAAACCCGGCCATGCCTTCGATCGCCTGTCGTTTCCATGTGCTCACCTGCGTTGGGTGGAGCTGCCGCTTGGCCGCAATCTCCTGAACCGTCTTGTCACCGCGCAGCGCCTCAAGCGCCACAGTAGCTTTAAAGTTGTCTGAAAAGTTCCGTCGCTTTGTCATTCTCGTATCCATTCGTTCGTGTTGGATACATCTTAGCACGCTGTCCAGTTTTGCCGGACCACTTCAGATAGGATAAATAATCAAAACCCGACGAAAACATCAACAACACTAAATAGACAGCTAGGTGTTCGGTCCCGGCATCTGTTGGATCGGATTAACGATGAATCTTTCTGGTTCTGAAGTCCCTATCTTGCAGATGTATTCGTACGGCGTCAGGCCGTTGAGCGTCTTCAGCCTTCGAGCAAAATTGTAGGCCGCTATGAAGTCTGCGAGATGGGTGTGCAGCTGATCATGCTTGTCATAGTGATACCGCTTGACTGTTGCGTCCTTGATCGTGCGGTTCATCCGCTCAACCTGGCCATTGGTCCATGGATGGTTGGGCTTGGTCAGCCGGTGCTCAATCCTGTTGGCATCGCAGATCATGTCGAACCGCATAGGCCGTGAATATGGTGTGTTCCGGTTACGTGGTTGCTCACAAAATTGAATGCCATTGTCCGTCAGAATTGTGTGGATCTTGTATGGCACCGCTTCCAGCACAGCCTCCAGGAA